>JAKARV010000021.1 GCA_021819205.1 Actinomycetes bacterium
AACGGGATCGACGAAGAGACGGTCGATTTTCAACCAAACTATGACTCTCAAACGGTGGAGCCGATTGTTCTTCCATCCCGTTTTCCTAACTTGCTGGTCAACGGCAGCCAGGGGATAGCTGTGGGAATGGCCACCCAAATTCCATCTCACAACCTTGGAGAGGTGGTCGAAGCTGCGGTATACCTCATCGCCAACCCGGACGCCACCGTGGAAGATCTGATCAAGCTGGTGCCAGGGCCCGACTTTCCGACGGGAGGGCTGATTCTTGGTCGCGAGGGAATTTTGGACGCCTATCGGACTGGGAAGGGATCCGTCAGGCTAAGAGCGGTCGCCGAAATCCAGGAAGGGAAGTCAGGAGCGCAGATCGTCGTTACCGAGATCCCCTTCCAGACATCGATCGAGCAGATCTCAGAGAAGATCAAGCACCTTGTCGAGGATAAGCTTATCGACGGGATTCGCGACGTCCAGAACTACTCCTCCGGCGGCGAGACCAGGTTTATCATCGAGCTCAAGCGTGATGCCAACGCGAATGTGGTGCTCAACAACCTCTACCGGCTGACCCCATTGCAGAACAGCTTCGCCATCAACATGCTGGCGCTGGTAGACGGTGTTCCACGGAACCTCAACCTGCTGAGTGCGCTCCAAGTCTACGTAGATCACCAGCGCGAAGTGGTGACACGGAGGTCCGAGTTCCGGCTTCGGAAGGCCAATGAGCGACTTCATATTCTGGAGGGGCTGCTTCGCTGCATCGACCAGCTGGACGCGGTGATCGCTGCTATCCGGCAGTCTGCCGATCGCCAGGAGGCTCGCGAACGGCTGATGGCGGTTCCATTCTCCTTCTCCGAGCTGCAGGCGAACCACATTCTCGACATGACTCTCGGTCGGCTTACCCGCCTTGGGCGTGCAGAGCTAGAGGAGGAGGCTGCAGGACTGCGGCTTACGATCCGGGAGCTTGAGGAGATACTCGGTGATCCGGAGAGGCTGAGCCAAGTGATCACTGAGGAGCTCAAGCAGGCTTCAGCGCCGTTCATCCAGCCGCGGCGGTCGCGATTTGTCATCGATCCCGGCGAGTTCTCTGCCGAGGATCTGATCGAAGACGACAGCTTGGTGGTGATGATTACCAGGTCTGGATATATCAAGGCGGTTACCGAATCCTCATTCAAGACCCAGAATCGCGGCGGTCGGGGAGTGATGGGTGCCAAGGTGAAGACCGAGGACGAGATCAGCCACGTGATCCCGTCCTCGATGCTCTCCCGGATTTTGATCTTCTCGTCGAGGGGGAAGGTCTATCAGCTTCGTGGGTTCGAGCTTCCCCGGCTGGACCGCTCGGCGCGCGGGACCGCGCTGGTCAATCTGATTCCGATCCAGGACGGCGAGGAGATTGCCGCGGTCTTGGGGGCGAAGGAGTTTCCGGACGACCACGATCTGGTCTTCCTTACTGCCCAGGGGATGATAAAAAGAACGGCGATGCGCGAGTACGAGCGCTCCAGGCGTGATGGACTGATCGCCATCGACCTTCGCGATGGCGATCGTCTCGTAAAGGTTGCCGAAGTCGAGTCCGCCAGGGATGCTGTAGTCTTCTCCAGGGAGGGGATTGTTATCAGGTTCAACATCGACGAAGTCCGTACTACCGGACGCTCGACAACCGGGGTCCGGGCGATGCGGCTCCACAGCGGTGACGAGGTCATTGGCGGAGGCATGGTCGACGAGAAGGCCGAGATCGTTCTCGTTACCTCTAACGGTTACGGCAAGCGGACCAACTTTGATTGGTTCAGCTCCCAAAGGCGTGGTGGCGGCGGTGTGAAAGGGATCAAGCTAACCGCGCAGAAAGGGCTGCTGGTGGCGGCGGAGTTCGTAAGCCGCAAGGAGGAGATTCTTTTAGTCTCTTCGCAGGGGCAGACGATTAGGGTTAGTGTCTCCAGCATCGCCAATCAGGGAAGGAACGCCACCGGAGTCAAGCTGATGAGCCTTCAGCCCCAGGAGACGATCTCGTCGGTAAGCGTAGTTCAGGACACGCCTGAGGTCGGTTGATCGTGCTCACGCGGGGAAGGGACGTCAAGCCAGCCGCCAAGGGCAAGATCACCGTGGTCGGAGTGGGGGCGCAATCGGTATTCCGGATGGCGCTGCTGTTTTATTCTTTCCTGTTTTTCGTGTTCACCATCGCGGCGATGTTTTTGTGGGAGGTGTTCGGTGTTTCCGGCTACGAGCAAAAAACCAACACCTTGATCGACCAGCTGATTGGCTCCTCGACCTACCACCTGGTTGGCTGGGAGGTCCTTTTTGTCTTCATCGGCTTTGGCGTCTTCTTGGTTATTATCGCGTCGGTATTGACATATATCGCTGCCCGGATTCTCAATCTCGTGCTCGACCTGGTAGGAGGCGTCGAACTTATCGTCGGAGGAAGTCGGCAGAGAAGGGGTTAGCGACCGGATAGGGTATTACTCCCCGGGGCTATAGCTCAGCCGGTTAGAGCGCAGCACTGATAATGCTGAGGTCGCTGGTTCGATTCCAGCTAGCCCCACTCCCCATAATCGCAGGTAATAAGGCATATATGCAAACCGCGTTTAGGATTCTCAAGGCTCGCCGTGCGTCGAACGTGCGTTAGCGGATTTGAACACACCTCCGATTTTCTCCGCTGCGGCCCTGTCTGCGTCGCTTTGAGCACGCGCGTAGATGCCGAGCGTCACTTGTGGGCTTGAGTGCCCGAGGCGCGCCTGAGCGGTCTTTACGTCCACCCCTGAGAGCACGAGAGCGCTAGCCGCCCATGAACGTAGGTCGTGGAACCGTAGCGTCACGCCTGCGCGCTTGCAAGCCGGAAGCCAGACCCTTTGCCGCCAACGCGAGTAGTCAAGCGGGCCGCCTTGCGGACTTGTAAAGACGAAAGCGCTACCGTTCGAGGCCGAGAGCTTCTTTCGAGCAAGCAGAGCCGCGAGGTCATCGACAAGCCAAGCAGGGATAGCCAGGGTTCGGGTTCCCGCTTGAGTCTTGGGTGCCGCGAGTGTGCCATCCCGGTCGAGCTGGTGGGATACGGTAACCGTGCCCCGCAAGAGATCGAGGCTTGAGACCGTGAGACCGGCTACCTCTGCCCAACGCAAGCCACCAACTACGCCAAGCCAGAGCATCGGCGCGTAGTCGCTTCCTAGCGCCTCTGAGAGCCCTTCGAGAGCCTTAGGGTCGATCTCTGGCCGCTCTGTGAGCTGAACTTGTGGCAAGCGGATACCGCGACAAGGTGACCGCCTAATGAGGTCACTAGCCACCGCGAAAGAGAACATCGCCCTAAGCGTGGAGTATTGGCGGGCAATCGTTGAGGGTGAACCGCGCCAAGAATCGACCAGGCTTTGAATCTGCGCCGGAGTCACCGAACCGATGGTGCCAAGTCCAAGAGTGGGCAAGACGTGGAGCCGCAGGATTACCTCGTCGCGGGTAACAGTCGAGGGTCGCTTACCACCGTGCGCTAGCCACCGCTCGGCAAGTTCCGAGACGAACATTCGCGCGCCTTGTGGGTCGATCCAATCTCCGCCCATGATTCGGGTTTGTGCCAACGACAGATAGGCGCTCGCGTCAGCTTTGAACGGGAAGGTTTGCGAATACCTCTTGCCCTGGTGCGTGTAAGTACTTTGGTAGCGGCCAGACGGAAGCTTGCGTATCCCCCCGAACGTGCGCCTCATCTGCGCCGCCTTCCCGAACGGAACAAGCTCCACGCAGTCCCCCTCACCGGGTGCCTCACCTTCCAGGCTTTGCGTCGTGCCCTACGGATTGAACGCGGCATAGCTGCCCGGATCGGGTGCCGATACCGCCAGCCCCACCTCATGCGGCCCGCACCACGACTTTACGTACTAGCGACGGGTTCCAGCACTTGCCGGTGGGCGTGAGGGTGCCAGCCGCGTTGAGCTTGTCCGCGATTCCCTGAAAAGTAAGACCACCAGACCGAAGCGAGACGATCTCAGCCTCGATCTCGTGGCTCATCAGCTTTGGGCGACCGAGGACTACACCTTGAGCCTTGAGAGCAGCTAGAGCCTCGCGAGTCCTAGCCCGGATCAAGTCGCGCTCGAAAGCCGCTACCGATCCAAGCACGCCTGCGACCATCCGACCCATCGGCGTTGAGAGATCGAGACCCGCAGCGTCGAGCACCCGGATAGTCCACCCTCTGGCAAGCGCGCGATCAAGCAATGTAGCAAGATCTGCGAGTGACCGGGCGATTCGGTCAAAGCGAACTGCAACTAGAACGCCGCCCTCGCGGTCGAGCTGAGCAAGCACCGGCCCAAGCCCTGGCCGTGTGTCAGGGTGTACCCCACCCGATACGCCCTCATCGTCGACTAGCTGAGCATCCAAGCCCTCACGGGTCGCGAAGTCCGTAAGCGCCTGGTGCTGAGCTTCGAGTCCCGTCTTCTGGTCGCCGGTCGAAACTCGCGAGTAGCAAACTGTGATTGGGTGCTTGGTCATATACCGATTATACCTAAACGGTCGTATCGGTCAAGTCACCTAAGCAAAGAGCTTGAGATTTCCTGCGAATTGCCTTCCGCAAGCATCCGCAACACAATTACCGCCCCCTCGACTCGTGCCCTAATCGCCCGGTCGTGCGGGTCGCCTGTCGCCTCGAAGCCATCCAGCAGCCCTTGCAAGCCGTCGGCAAGTTCCGCCAGCTCTTCGCGTGTGTACGTCACTCGTTCGCCTCTCACTTCTCGGATTAGATGACCCAGGTCGGCTTCAGCCCTGGCGAGGATTTCACACAGGCCCAGATCGTGCTGCTTCTCAGACTCAAGAAGTGGCCTCAGTAGCGCGATTTCCTCGTCACAGATTTGCTGTAGCATCTCTTCAATGGAAGCCGGTTTGTCACCGCTCATGGGTTCACTGTAAACCGGGTCGAATTTCCCCCGCAGGGGTTCCACGGCAAGGGTGCCTTTGCGCGTCCAAGCTTGCGACATTTCCGCGGCGAGACCTCGATTCCGCAGCCCTGCAAGTACTCCGCCAGCACTTCATCGACCTGCTCAGCCTTCACTGTCGGACTCCCTTCGCTTGAGGTCGTGTATCGGATTTGGCTTCAGGTTCTCGATTCGGTGGGGCACTGGCTTTATTCGCTTTGGCTTCAAGTCGTGTATTTGGCGGGGTCGTGGTTTAATCGGTCGGCGCGTCATCACGCATACCTCTGTTTTCTCTGCTGGGGGAGATAGGCGCTCAGCGGAACTATCGCGCTATCGGGTTCGTTCGCCACTCGTCTACCTCTCCACGGCTCCCAGTCGTCGAAGGTCTCCGGCTCTTCCAAGGTCTCCGGCTCTTCCAAGGTCTCCGGCTCCATCACGGGCACGGCTTCGGTCGCGTCGAAGTCCTCGGTGCCAGGCTCAGGGATTTGGCCACCTTCGCCGTTAATTGTCCCGTGAGCAGTATCCGAACTTATCGACTCACTTGTCGCGCCTAATTCGCGCCAGTCCCGCTGAGTTGGCGCGATAAAGGATTTATGCCCTCTGACCAGGGAAGAATTCGCGCCAGTTCCCGGAGACCGAGTTGGCGCGATAAATGTTGGCGCGATAACTTGGCCGGGGAGTGCCCAAGTGCTTCCAGCTCTACCATGGTCTTGAATGGTCAGGCCAAGTTCTTTGCTCGCCCGTTGTAGGGTTCGGGCCGCGTAGCCCTCTCGTTCTCCGGCTTCCACGATTTCAGCTTTTGGTCTCGGCCCACCTGACAGGAAGGCAACCAGCCACCGCCCCGCTTCGCTACGCCTCTCTGCTCGATCTGGCGGTTCGACCGGTCGCGTTACGTCCTCCGCCGACTTCCCTTCGATCTCAACCAGATCACGAATTACCGGAATCTCACCGGGCAAACCAGAATCGACGATCCGGTAGCCCAAGGCCGGGGGGACAGTCGAGATCGGCTTGACAACCGCCAGCAGCCTCGGGCCGTCAAGTTCGGAACGGTCTTTACCTGCTACCCACACCGAACGCGGAACGCCTACGAAAGCAACGCTTCCTATCGCCGCTTCCAGCGAATCGTGCGAACCGCCTTTGCGCGAGTGGGAGATAGCGAGAATCGCCGCGCCGGTACTTTCGGCCAGCTCTGCGAGCCGCGAGAGTTGACCACCGACCGAAGCGTACTCATTGCCGTCACCCTTTAGCCCATAACCAACCGGATCGACCACCACCAGCCCGAGCTTGTGAGTTTCGATTGCCCTTCGGAGCGGTTCGATCTGTGCCAGCGTCCAAGGCTCTGGCCCTTTGCTGGTCTCGACATTCCCGAGCAGAAACAGGACTTCACGATCACCGCCCGCTGCACAGACCCTACCGACGATTCGTTCCTGCGGCTCGTGATCCAGGCTCACCCATCCCACCCGCACCGGCTCGTTAGCGTCAAGTCGCGCCCTGGTAAGGTCAGCTACCAACTTCGAGGACAGGACCGATTTACCGCCCGATGGTTGACCGGCCAACAGGTGAAGCATTCCCCGAGCCAACCACCCCCGCCATAACCAGGGCACTTGGGCGGGATCGGCTACTTCATCTCCACGGGTAACCGCGAAATCGATACCACCGCCCGAGGGTTCAGGCTCCAGCAGTGAACGCAACCGGTCGAGCTCTTCGTCGGTCGGCTCTTCGGACTCGAAAATCGCTCCGGCTAGTTTGCGGATTTGGCGATTCCTGGCTTCGCGCTGTACGGCCCGGCTCGTGCTTTCAACGTCGAGGCTCAGGGGCACTTGGGCCACTGCTTCCAGCAACCCCTGTTGGGTGTGCTCATCCCCCAGCTCAGGCACTACGTGCGCGTTGACCGGCTCGCCCTTGGCGGCTAGTTCGAGCATCTTGGCCCAAACGTTGGCGCGTGGCGGGGTGGTGAAGTGCGACGGTTGAAGGCCGGTAGCGGCGACTCGTTCCATTTGGCCAAGTAGGGCGATAGCCAGCAGATCGCGTTCTGCATTCGAGAGCACGTCGGCGTTCATCGGACGGCCTCGATGCGCTGCCGCTGGATATACTTGTCGAGATCGGCAGGGTCGAACCGAACGAACTTCCCTACCTTAACTCCAGTGAGCTGCCGTTTTGACCAGAGTAAGCGAATATGACGCTCCGAAACCCCGAGGTAATCAGCCGCGCCTTGCATGTCGAGCAATGCCATTTTGGCAACACCAATCCGGCCCGCCGCACTCGCACCCAATCCCCGCAAGGAAGTTGCCTACGTGCCGTGGCCTCAGTGTCGCCATTGGCGCTCAAACACGTTGAATTAAAGCTATCTTAGCAAGTACTGTAAGGTCATGTACTCATTAGCACACAATTCCGCTTCCGTCGCTGCAAAATGTAGCCAATGCCGCGACAATTTCGCCATCGACACATTGCTTGCCACAGTATTTCACGCTTCGCTTTTCGATGGCGAGCCAACCCCAACGTCTGAGTGGATAGTTTTCCTCTCAGTTTCTTACGGTTCGCCGGGGTCCACGTCGCTAACGACCCGCAGATTTAACCCAACAAAAGCCCCGTCGGGCGTACTGACCTCTGCCTCGCGCCTACGCGGGAAGCCCCTAATCGACCCAGTAGCGCATGTGGAGTGTAGGCAAGGCCACTCGGTCAAGATCGTTGCGAAGACGCTCTATCGCGCCGCTAGCGCTGCCTCACGGGGTGCGCCCTCGACTGTGTATCTCGACCACCAAGGCCGGCTTGTCTAGCCCGTGCGTTAACGTGCGTTAGCGAATTGGCAAAGCCTGTCACCAAGTGAGTAAGGCTGTTAGCTATTTCCCCTGGTCAGACGTTATGCATGGCACTTTTCGCAGGTAGCCAAATTGGGTTGTTTAGCTCTGATAATGCTGAGGTCGCTGGTTCGATTCCAGCTAGCCCCACTCCCCATTATCGCAGTTCGCACTGGCATATCCGCAGACTTATTTTCGCTTACCGCGGATAGCAGTGGGCAAAACGCGTGAACATCGGTTTGCAGATGGCTGCAAATTTCGGGCCCTCGGCTCCTTGGTGGGGCGGGTGCGCGACCTCTTTGCCGCGTGATGCGAGATCAGATGCTCAAGCCTGCCTGCCGCACCGTTCGATAGCGTCTCGTCTGTACCAGCGAGAGGCGAAGGCCGGCTCGGCACGGGAATTGGCAAATCGTGTCCAGGAAGAGAATTAGGCCATGTGGTGTTGCTTCTTCTTGTCAATGCATTTGTCGGCGGGCGATCCCGAAGATTCCGAACAGGTCACCGTCTTCAGCTGCCACTAGAACGGAGAACGCCATGACGGAGATCGTCCGGATCTTGGGCGCTAATTGGTGTCCAGACTGCATCCGTGCCAAGCAGTTCCTTTCCGACCAAAGGGTGCCTTATCTTTTCTTCGATGTGGACAGGGATCTGAATGCAAAGCAGGAAGCCTTGGAGCGAAACGGTGGCAAGCTGGTGATCCCGGTGATTGAGTTTCCCAATGGGGCTCTGCTGGTGGAGCCCGACAACGCGGAGATCGCCAAGGTTCTCGAACTGAAGATCGAGGCCAGCAAGCCGCAGTACGATCTTGTGGTTGTCGGTGCGGGCCCGGCGGGGTTGACCACTGGCATCTACGCTTCACGGGAAGGGATCGACACGCTCCTTCTTGACAAAGGGGCGCTTGGAGGCCAGGCAGGTGCGACCGAGCGCGTCGACAACTACCCGGGCTTCCCTGGTGGCATCGGTGGGGAAGCGCTAGCCACTCTCTACGTCGACCACGCCCGGGACTCTGGGGTAGAGATGCTTTCCGGGGTGGCGGTGACCGCTATACGGCGCAACGGCAGAATGGTTGACGTCGAGACCGATCAGGGCGCCTGTTATCGGGCGAAGGCGGTAGTCGTCGCGACCGGCTCCACCTACAGGCGGCTCGGGGTGCCCGGGGAGAGCGACTTGATCGGGTCGGGCATCCACTTCTGCGCCACTTGCGACGGCCCTTTCTACAGAGGCGCCAAGAACTTGGTGGTGGTTGGCGGCGGAAACTCAGGCCTGGAGGAGGGCGTATTTCTCTCCCGGTTCGCCGAACGGATCACCATCATCCAGGATTTGGAGGAACTCACCGCCTCCAAGATTTTGAAGAACCGCGTTCAAAACGACAGCCGGTTCGAGATTCTTACCTCGACCAAGGTCTTGAGATTCATTGGCGAGGAAGGCAAACTTCGGGGCGTCGAAGTCGAGCGCCGTGGGGAAGTCAGCGCTATCGTCACCGATGGCGTGTTCGTTTTCATCGGTTTGACTCCGAATTCAGGGTTCCTGAATGGTTCGCTGGAACTTGACGCTTCCGGGTTTATCTCCACCTCTGCTGCTTTTGCTACGTCGCTCCCCGGGGTATTCGCCGCAGGGGACGTGCGTAGCGGCAGTACCAAGCAGATCGCCGCTTCGGTAGGCGAGGGAGCTGCGGTGTTGCTGACGGTACGCGACTATTTGGCGTCGATCGCAGCCTGAGAGGTCGGATCGTCTGCGCTAATGGTTGCGGTGTTGCAGACTCAAAGCGTTCACGCGGGAAGAGTAAGGGTTTCGGTACCGTCGCCACGCAGGGCGCGAGAAGGTTTTTACGCGGCGCGCTGCCATGTTGTAATCGCTCGTTGCAGCGCAACGGAGTGCCCGGCCCCTTGACGACCAATGGTCCCGTCGAGTGGCGTTTTGAGATGCTACAGCACTTTCGCGTTGGCAACTCGTCCTTGTCCGAGTGCCATCAGAGTGAACTTTCGCATCGATATTGCGCGACTCCGGCCTCTCGATTTGTTCAGCCTGTTTTCCGATCATAACAGCTGCTTGCGGCTGGGGAATCGTCGTTGCCGAGAAGGTTTAGTCAGGCCTTGCAGCCAGCTCAATGCCGCAGCGATTGTGACTGGTTGCAGCCAGCGGAGACGATATGGTTGATCCGGTCTTGGGAACCGTGAGCAACCGGTAATCGGCGTACTTTCAGATATTCAGGGTCCATCAGGTATGTTTACTTTTCTCGCCGTGTGGCCTTTGGGGAGGTGGAGATTCGTGAGGATCGGAAGGATACTGATATCAGCGGCTGTACTGGCGGCAACGCCCACCGCGTGGAGTTTCGCTTCGCATAGAGCGAGTACACCCCACGGGCTAGATCGGGGTCGCCGCGTTGGAGTACGCCGGTCGCGGCTGCCGAGGGTAACGGCCACGTTCTCTGCCGGGGGACCGACGCCGCACTTCGTCGGGGTGGACTACAGGCTGCATCGGCTTTTCGTGTCTCACCTTTCGCAGGGCACCCTGACTGTACTCACCACCTCGGGGGCCCTCGTCAAGACTATCTATCTGGGTGGGGTGGTTCATACCGTCGTGGTCGACCAGGCTACCCAGACGGTTTATGTCTCTGATATTGCCCGCGGCTTGGTGGACGTGATCAACGCGAGAACCCTCACTCTCGAGACCCGGATCAGCGTTGGCGGAAATCCTCACGGGCTAGCCATCAGCCAGTCAAGGCACGAGCTATTCATCTCCAACATCGGGACTAACGCCATCGATGTCGTTTCGACTAAGTCGGATGCCGTCGAAGCCACCATTCCTGTAGGGCCAAACCCGTGGGGCGTCGGCTACGACCGCCGTACCAACACGATCTACAGCGCCAATACCGGTGTAGCTCTCAATGGGGCGATCAACCCAGCCGGCGACACCGTGACCGCTATCAATGCAACCACCGATGCCGTCGAAGCCACCATATACGTTGGGCCCCACCCATGGTGGGTGCTTCCCGACTTGCAAAATGGCCAGATCTACGCCGGCCTCGCCGGTGCGAACGCTGTTGCTGTGGTCAAGCAGGGGAAGCTGGCTATGGAGATCCCCGCAGGCGTCTCGCCACACGGACTTGCTCTCGACCCGCGCACGCACGAGCTTTTGGTGGATGACAGTGGATCGAACCAGTTGACCGTGATCAGCACCAAGTCCGACACCGTTGTTGAGACGCTGCCTACCGGCATCCAACCCCAGGGAGTCGGGGTTGATCTGAAGTCGAAAAAGGCCTTTATCGCGAACCAGGGATCGGCGGCAATTACCAAGGTGGCACTAAAGTAACCGGTTTGAACGTCAACTTTCGGTTTAAGCCAGGCCGATCAACCTCTGGTGGCCTCCCAGTTCCCTGACAATAACGTCGCACCAATTCCGATTGGCCTCGCGCACTTATCGACCAGGTTCTCACTTCCGGCAGCGAGAAAGCAGGAACTTTCGAGGCGTCAGGGGGTTCCGTGGTCGATCGCCGCGAACACAGGCTACACCGGCGGCCAGAAGAAAATGAAGACGCTTGATTTACTCCAGCTGCTGCCCAAACCTTGGACGCATAGTCGCCAAGCGCAACGTGAAGGTCGACAGGGACCATGACAACTGATCCGATCTCCAGGGCTCTCGACTTTTGGTTCCGGCGCTGCGGCCATCACGATGTGGTTGCGTACATGTACGCATGTTGCTAGGCTCACAAGATGAGCACGAGGGCAAGTGGTGGGCAGCGCCGGCAGATCTTGCGCGCCGAGATCGTCGAGCGGGCAACCGAGCTGACTCGCTTCCAACCCGGTGGCGAGATAACCATCAGGGGATTGGCTCGTGACCTCGGGTTTCCGCCGATGAGCCTCTACCGCCACGTGCGCAACCGCGATGACTTACTGGAAGAGGTGGTGGATCGCCTCCTTGGCGAGGTCTGGATGCCCGAAGTGCCGGAGACCTGCTGGAGATCCTGGACTATCGAGGCCGCCGACCGCTTGCGGCAGCTTCTCTGTAACCACCCGGTAGCGCTCGAAGTGTATTTGAGGCGCCCGGTGGTGACCGGAAACGCAATTCTCCGGATGGAGACGATGCTCCGGGTGCTGGGCGTGGCCGGACTTGCAGGGGATGACCTCGAGCGGGCGTACTCCATCATCCATACCTTCACCATCGGGTTTGCCGCGCTGGCCGCGGCGAGAGGCGCGGACACGGCGCCGCCAGCTGGTGAAGTTGCGACCAAGCTGGCTTCGTACACCGCACCGGAGCGATTCCTTGAGGGTCTTGGCTTCTTGCTGGACGGTCTAACCAGGGAGGCGGGAGGGCGCGGTGTACACGATCGTGAAGGCTGAGCGCGGTAACGGAGTGGATGCCACCAACCGCTACACGGCTAGCGCCGCCGGGCCTCTCGCGCTGGGAGAGGGGAAGCGGGGATGCCGTTGAGCCGCCTTTTACGGAGGGCAAGAGATTGGGTTGGCTCGGCACCTTACCTGTTCAAGTGGATGGTCCTCGCGCCGGTTCTCGGAGTTGTCGCCGGCTTGGGCGCGGTCGTCTTCTACAGCTCGCTCAGCTTTGCCACCCATATCTTCCTGGGCATGATCGCTGCGTACCAGGTGCCGGTGCCGGCCGGCGAGGGGAACGCCGCCGGCTCAGCCGGATACCTGCGAGCCTGGGCGATACCCGTGGTGGTTGCGCTTGGTGGCCTGCTTGCCGGGTTTTTGGTTTTCACCTTCGCGCCGGAGGCGGAGGGGCACGGTACCGATGCCGCCATCGATGCGGTGCACAAGAATCCGCGCGGGATTCGGCTGCGAGCGGTGTTGGTGAAGATCGTAGCCTCGGCGATCACCATCGGCTCTGGAGGCTCAGGAGGGCGCGAGGGTCCTACCGCACTGATCAGTGCGGGATTCGGTTCGTTGATGGCCAGGATCTTGCAGCTCTCGAAAGAGGATGGCCGCATCGCCGTCTCCGTTGGCATCGGGTCCGGAATCGGTGCCATCTTCGGCGCCCCGTTAGGGGGAGCGGTGCTCGCAGCCGAGATCGTCTACCGAGACGACTTCGAGTACGAGGCGCTGCTTCCGGGGATGCTTGCCTCAATCGTTGGCTATGCGGTCTTCGGCGCCTTCTTTGGCTTTAGGCCGATCTTCGCATTTCCCGGGGGTTACCGCTTCAACGACCCGGTGCAACTGCTCTGGTTCGGAGTCGTAGGAGTTGTCGCCGGCGGGGTCGGACTGCTCTACGCGGGGTCATTCTACGGCATGATCTCGTTGTCGGCACGGCTGCCCTTCACCCGGAAGCTTCGTCCTATGGCCGGCGGCCTTCTAGTGGGCGGCATGGCGCTCCTCTTCCCGCAAGTTCTCGGAACCGGTTATGGCTGGATTCAGAAGGGACTCGACGGCCAGCTATCTTCGCTCCCGTTGTGGCTCGTGCTCGCTCTGCCGCTCTCGCGGATCGTTGCCACCTCGCTCTCGATCGGTTCCGGCGGCTCGGGCGGCGTCTTTGGCCCCGGTCTGGTGATTGGGGCATTCACCGGCCTCGCAGTCTGGAGGTTGCTGGAGCCGATTGCTATGGCGGTTGGGCACTCTCCAGCCCCGTTTGTGGTGGTTGGCATGATGGCGGTCTTTGGCGGGATCTCTCGGGCTCCGGTAGCGGTGATGCTCATGGTGATCGAGATGACCGGGAGCATGGCTCTGATGGCTCCGGCGATGGCGGCGGTAGGAATATCATGGTTGATCGCCGATCGCTCTGGCGCCAGCATCTACCGTTCCCAGCTTCCCCGGCGGGCCGAACGGAAAGGGGGGTACCCGGACTAACCGGCAAGGAAGCGGCGAATGCGCCTTGCATCGACCGCAAGCTCTCGGTAGCCTGGGGCTAATGGGCGACAACGCCATCGAGGTGGAGGGGCTGTTCAAGCGCTACGGAAAAAAGACGGTTCTTGCGAACCTCGGTTTTAGCGTGGAGTCGGGCACCTGCGTTGCCGTGCTCGGGCCGAACGGAGCAGGCAAGACGACGACGGTTGAGATTCTCGAGGGATACCGGACGTGGGACAGCGGGCGGGTTTGCGTGCTTGGCGAGGATCCCGGCCGCGCCGGCCCCGGGTGGCGCAGGCGCCGGGGCGTTGTGCTGCAAGGGGCGAGCGACCTGGGAGAGCTGCGGGTCCTGGAGGCGGTCGAGTTTTTTGCGGCACTGTACCCCGATCCGTGGAGCCCGGGAGAGCTAATAGAGATGGTAGGGCTTTCGCGGGCGGTTAACCAGCCGATCAGGGCGCTTTCCGGAGGGCAGCGCCGCCGAGTGGATGTAGCGCTGGGGGTGGTGGGTCGGCCGGAACTGCTCTTCCTCGACGAGCCCACGACCGGGTTTGACCCGGAGGCGCGGCGGCAATTCTGGGAGTTGATCGAGAGCTTGAAGCGCTCGGGAACCACCATAGTCTTGACAACCCACTACCTCGACGAAGCCGAGGCTCTTGCCGACAAGATCGTGATCGTCAACCGTGGCCGGGTGGTGATGGAGGGGAAGCCGGAGGAGATCGGACGCTCCGGCGACGGCGCTTGCGTGGTGAGGTGGAGGCGCAGTTCAGGAGAGCAGGTCGAGGTGCAGACCACGGAGCCATCGTCAGTGATCGCCGCGGAGTTTACCCGAACCGGGCGCGAGCTAGCTGGACTGGAGATTCTCCGGCCGAGCCTTGAAGAGCGCTACCTGCGCCTGCTGGCCGGAGAGGAGTGATGTCTATTCTTGCCAGAATCGCTCTGCGGAGGGGGGTAATCGAACTCAAGGAGTTTTTCAGGGAGCGCGATGCGGTGATTTTTACTGCGGCCCTGCCGGCGGTGCTGCTGGTGCTCTTCTCGGCCCTTTTCCACTTCAAGGCGCCCGGAACCGCGGTACCGGCCGCCCAGATCTACACCGCTGGGCTCATGGCGGGCGGCGTGGCGTCCACCTCCTTCGTCTCCATGGCCGTGGCTATTGCGGTGGAACGGGAGGCGGGAGGGTTGAAGCGGCTTGTTGGAACCCCTATGCCCCGCGCCGCATACTTCATCGGCAAGGTGATCAGGGTGGTGGTCGTGAGCGTGATCGAGATCGTGCTTCTTTTCTCGATCGGAGTCCTCTTCTACCACGTAAAGCTGCCCAGCACGCCGGGGCGGTGGTGGTCTCTGGTATGGATCACGCTTCTGGGAAGCGCGGTAATGGGCGAACTCGGCGTCGCGGTCTCCAGCCTTCCCCGTAGCGCAAGATCGGCCCCGGCTGTGGTGAATCTTCCGTTCATCGTTCTCGAGTTCATCTCCGGCGTCTTCATCCCGTTCTTCATGCTTAGCAAGGGAATCCAGCACTTTTCCCTGCTCCTTCCGCTTGCTCAACTTGCCGAGGGCTACCGGTCCGCGATTCTTCCCGCAACCTTTGCCCATCTTGAGATTGGCGGGCGGTGGAGTGAAGCTGCCATCCTCGAGAACCTGCTGGCATGGCTGGTGATCGGGTTCATCTTGAGCCTGTACACCTTCAGTTGGGGGACCGAGCGGCGGAGGCTGCTGCGCTACCACCGGCAGTAGGGAGGGTGGCGGGTCAGCCCGGCCGCTCGAGCCTCCCAGTCTTTTGGGTCTCGCCATATCTGGCTGGGCACCTCCCGGCCGAAAAGTCATCTTGCCGATCGCACAATCCGTGAGTTTTGGCTAAAGGCCGCTGGGCGTTGCGACGCTGTGCGGCAAAGCCGGTGGAGCGCCACAAATGGTGATGTTGATTCCAAGTGTTTGCGCAGGTTGGCGTCGTGGGCGGCATTTTGCACCACTAGAACCGAAAAAAGTGCAAAAGATGACGACACACAGTAGTGCCATGCTATTATCGGCAGTTAAGGTCAAATACTTTAAAGATTTTTCCGATCTTCTTTCAGGAGGTTCCAAAAGTGAAGATTGCCAGGGCAATTGCCCAGCTAACCGGTTCTGCCGCGTTCCTGGTCGGTGCCGTTGGTCTCGGCGCATCCGCTCCGCTGGCACCCGCCAACACCGCGCTGGCGGCTCAAATAATCACGCTGAGTGGGCAAGATGCCACCACCGGTTCAACCACTTCGACTACGGCGGGGAACAAGCTGAACTGGACCATCGGGGTCGACTCGCCTTCGGCGACGTCGCAGACGGTGACCGATTCCATTGCCGCGCCCCAGGGTTACGTAGCCGGCTCCCTGAAGCTTCCACCGGGTTGGAGCGCTACCCAGCAGCCGGCGAACGGCGGACAAGGGCAGCTGGCCGTTGCCGTTCCACCCCAGCCCAGCACCGCACCGGGGGTATTGAGCCAGGCCACCACCGTTCCGGGCAGCACATTTCTCAGCAACTCCCAAGGAACTGGTGACGGTTGGGACACGCTTTTTTACGGAGGCAACGTATACAACCTCCACCATCACTACTTCAAAGGCGAGATGCTCTCCCTTCTCGAGTGCCATGATGTCCTGAGTGGAGCTGTCTGCCCAGGGTTCGGCGCTGACGGCATCAACATAACCGGCACCATTCCCGCTGGTCTAAGCTTTGCCGGGCCAATGGCGGCGACTGACTTCTCCGCCACCTCTGTCCAGGTTGCGGGTACGGCTTCCCAGTCCTTCTTCGAGACGCCGACGTTCAACGGCGCGGTCATCACCGCCAGCGGTGACCTCTACTTCGGGGCACAGATCCTTCCGAACGGCGCAGCATATAAGAATGCCGTGAACGGCATCGGCTGCATCGACCTTGCCGGCGCGTCGCCAGCACCGTGCGCGACCTTCTTCTACCCGGAGGTCGCCGGCTCATCCTACGCCAAGTACTCGGGGGCGGACTTCGCCACCCAGGCCGATCCGGCAACCGGGTATCTGTGGAGCTTTAACGCGAACACGGGTGGTCTTTACTGTTTCAATCCGGCGACCGCTACGGCGACATCGGCGGGAACCTGCGGGAGCGCGACCACCAATCTGATCGGATCGGGTTATCCGACCATCTCGGGGGTCCATGAGGGCGGCGCTTTTACCGGCCTCTACCTCTACGGCTCCTACCTGTTTGGCACCACCGGGCAGACTGGCAACTACGGCTTCTGCTTTGACACTTCGACCATGACGCCGTGCTGGGGCGGGAGCGCTACGGCTCCGGCAACGGTCCCGCTGACGATCACCTCGGTGAACTCTGGCATTGACAACACCGCCAACCCTGGAACCCGCAGCATCCTTCCGCTAGCGAACACTACCGGCGTGGTGGACGGCGCTTGCTACGCCAGCTCCTATGTGGCGAACGGTGCCAACCCCAGCCCCAGCCTCACCTTCCAGTGCGTGAGCGCGGCCGCATCAACTCCGGGGTCGGCTTCGGAATCAACCCCAAGCTATTTCCAGAACCTCTCCAGCGAACAGGCGGTCTTTGGATTCACCCCCTACGACATCGGCGCCTTCGGCACCTCCTCCGGCCTGTTCATCGGCACTGACTTCTACTTCCCGGTGGCCACCGGCAATCTGGACAACTTTGGCCAGGTCTATTCGTCTATCGCTTGCCTCGACTTTGCGACCGGCGCCGCATGCAGCGGCTTCAACAGCATGGCGACGACGACCACTGGTGGCGGCGGCGCCAATTACGGCCTGCAGACCTACACGGTCCGCCAAGATCCGGCCTACCCTGGCTGCCTCTGGGAGCTGGGCAACACCGACGGGATTCAGACCTTCTCCGCGGCTACCGGCGGTCCGTGCTCGGTCAGCCAGGAGCAGGTTACGGCGACCGCGACCCCGACCAGCTACTACTGCAGCCCGTCATCGGCTTCGGCTTCGGCGATCAGTTGGACCAATGTCGCTTGGACACTGCCAACCGGTGCTACCTCGGCCTCGATTAAAATCTACGGTCCCGCCGGCACCCCATCTACGACGCTGGAGGAGACCTCTTCCGGGAGTTACGCGCTGAAGGGCTACACGACCGCGACCGATCCGACGCTCACCGCGGTTGTTACCTTTACCGGAGACCAGATCACCGGTCCGGCACCGGGCTCGCCAGCGGGTACGGTTAGCCTGAGCTGGTCAGGTGCCGATCCGCAGATCTGCTTCCAGACCACTACGACACCGGCGTGCCTCGTCGCGGGGCTACCCCCGATCACCAACCAGGCGGTCCTCACCGGCGCGGCGGGGACGGTGGATTCTAACCAGGTATCGCTGACCGAGGCCAATCTCACCAGCCTCTGCCCGACCACGAGCACCAGCACCTCGACCCCACCGACCACGAGCACCAGCACCTCGACCCCGCCGACCACGAGCACCAGCACCTCGACCCCGCCTTCGGTGATCCCGACCGGTGCGACCTCCAACCCCAACCAGATCCCGTGGCTTGATCTTGGGATCATGGGATTTGGGGCGACGCTCGCAGCTGGAGCCGGGTTCGACCTGATCCGCAGGCTCCGGCGTTCCCGGTAAGCCGCATCACGCCTTACACTGGCCAGCGTCAGCTGGCCAGTGTGGCATTTTTGGAGGTCTAAGCAAAGTTGGCGGAGGGAGTGGGATTCGAACCCACGGGGCTTTTGGCCCAAAGCATTTCAAGTGCTTCGCATTCGTCCGCTCTGCCATCCCTCCAGGACGAGGACATCTTAGCTAGACGCCGGGCTCCGGGTCGACCAGGCCAACCAGTCTGGTGATGAACCCGTCTGCGGGGAGCGGAATCGGGGGCTGGCTCGCTCTCCACTGGGGGTAGGAGCCGAGGAACTTCACCTCTCCGAGAATCCGGTTGAGATCGCTCAACGCCTGCTGGACGTTGGGATCCATGACGTGCCCCTCGAAGTCGATCACGAAGCAGTACTTCCCCAGCTCTACCTTGGTCGGGCGCGACTCCAGCTTGGTGAGATTGATTCCGCGGCTGGCGAACTGGGCCAGGATCGACAGCAGCGAGCCTGGGCGGTCGGCGAGCTGGAAGCAGGCGATGGTGGTCTTGTCATTTCCGGTCGGGCGCGGGATGCGGAGCTTGCCGAGGAGCAGGAAGCGGGTCAAGTTGTCCGGGAAGTCCTCGATATCGGGACGAAGCACGTCGAGCCCGTAGAGCACCGCCGCCCGCCGTGGAGCGATGCAGGCGACATCCCCGGAGGGGATTGCGGCGATGATCCGGGCGCCCTCCGCCGTCGAGGAGACCGCTTCCAGCTCCACTCCCGGCAGCGCCTCGGCGAGGAATCGGGTCACCTGCGACAGCGCGTGTGGGTAGGAGTAGACCTTGCGGACGTTAGAGATCTTGGTTCCCGGCTTGGCGAGAAGCTGCTGGTGGATCGGGAGCACCACCTCGGCTTGGATAAAGAGGCCATAGCGGAAGATCAGTGCGTCCAAAGTGGGCAGGACGGTGCCCTCTATGGAGTTTTCGATGGGCACGAAACCCAGATCGACCTCGTCATCTTGGGTGGCGCGCATCACCTCCTCGATGGTGGGAAGCGGGGTGTTTTGCCACCCGTGACCGAGCCCGGCCACCCCAAGCGCCTCTTCGGTAAATGTCCCCGCCGGGCCCAGGTAGCCGACGATCTGGGTGTGGTTCATTCCGGGAGATTCTAGCTTTAAGAGCCGCGGTTGTTATGCTCTCTCAAAATGACCAAGGATTTGTTCGACGGGTTGCTTCGTAGTGGATCGGTATGGCTAGACGGCGCCCGGAGCCGGCGGATCGGGATACCCGAGGCGATCTACGCCGCTTCGAAGGGGGACGCGGTGCTCAAGGAGGCGGTCGACCTCTCGCTATCGCTCGCCGATCCGACGATCGTAACCCGGGTCGCCAAGGACCGCGCCGGATGGGTGATGGACCTGGGCCCTTTTGTCGCCTTCCCCAAAGTGGAGGAGACGGAGGAGTACCTGACGCTGGTGGCGAAGGCGCGACCCCGTCAATACTTCGGGAACCGGGTTGCGATTCTTTCCGCCGGTTCTTCGGACCGGTGGGTAGCGATGGAGGCGGCGGCGGTGCTCTACGCGCTCGGAGTCGGGGCGACCGTGGTGGAAGATTGCGGAGTAAGCGCGCTCAAGAGGACCCTGATTGCGCTGGAGGAGGCGTCGGAGGCGTCGGTGCTGGTGGTGGTGGCCGGCTTTGAAGGGGCGCTTCCGACCGTTGTTGGTGGGATGACCGATCGCCCAATCATCGCGGTTCCCACTTCGGTTGGGTATGGAACGGCCCGGAACGGCGAGACGGCACTTTTTGCAATGCTGACAAGTTGTGCGCAGGGGATTACTGTCGTGGGTGTGGACAACGGCTTTGGCGCGGGGTGCGCCGCCGCGCGAATCCTCGCCCAGCTGAGCCGGTCCGATGCCACCTAGGTATCTGGTATTCAATCCCGCCAATGGCGCAGCGGGCGACATGCTCGCTGCGGCGCTTGTCGACTTGGGGGTGCCGCTTGCCAAGATGATTCGGCCGCTCAAACCGCTGGTAGACAAGGGTTGGTTTGCAATTCAAAGTTTTCCGGTCCTCCGCTCGTCGATTCAAGCTACCGCGCTCGAAGTGGAGGTAGACCCTCGTGCTCCCCAACTCTCGATGGCCGAGATGGCCGAGATCGCCCGCAATCTCGAGCTTGGTACCCAGGCGCTGGGGATGGCGGAGCTTGCCCTGACCCTCTTGGGCGAGGCGGAGCGGGTGGTCCACGGGGATGGAGACAGACCGCTTCACGAGCTGGCTAGCGTGGACACGCTGGCCGATGCGGTGATGGTTGCGGAGGGGATCGCGCTTCTCGAGGTGGCTGGGGTGTACGTGACGCCAGTCACCCTCGGGGTTGGCCGTGCGGAGATGGGTCACGGCCTGTTTCCGTTGCCCGGGCCGGCAGTGGCCTCGCTGCTTGCCGGCTCTGGTATCCAGATCGTTCTCGCCCCAGGACCCGAGACGTTGACCCCCACCGGAGCCGCCTTGCTGGTTGCGGTTGCCAAGCAATGGGAGGGAACCCTGCCTGCCCTCCGGCTCGCCCGGAGCGGTTACGGGGCCGGAAGGCGGGACGGCGAGCGGGTGGCCAACGTCTGCCAGGCGCTTCTAATGGAGGCGGAGGAGGGATCTGTCGAGCAGGTAGGGGTTCTCGAGGTCTACGTGGACGATCTGGCTCCGGAGTACCTGGGGTCGCTCGCTGACGAGGCGGTTGCGGCTGGTGCCCTCGACGCCTACGTCTCGGCCGCGACTGGCAAAAAGGGGAGGGTCGGTGCCGAAGTCACAGTGCTCTGCGCCATGCAGGATGCCGGAAGTTTCGTGGGTTGGCTGCACCGGAGGACGAAGAGTCCCGGCGTCCGCATCCGGATCCAATCCCGCAGTGTCTTGCCGCGGAGCACCGTCACCGTGGAGGTCGACGGGCACGCCATCGCCGTCAAGGTGTCCGAGGTCGGCGCGAAGCCGGAGTTCGAGATGGTGAGATCAACCGCAGCCGCCACCGGGATGACCATCTTCGAGGTCGAACAGCGGGCGATCCGGGCCTACCTGGAACTAACGGGTAAGTAGGGGCGCAGCTATCCGATCCCTGGTTGCGGGTACGGCGTTAGCATGGTGTCATGAGATTCAGGCAACTGGGAAGGTCGGGCCTCCGCGTCTCCGAGGTGGGGCTGGGATGCAACAACTTTGGTGGCCGGCTGAACCACGAGCAATCCCGCGAGGTTATCGAGGCGGCCCTTGCGAGTGGGATCAACTTTTTCGACACCGCGGATATCTACGGAGTTGCGGGATCTTCCGAGGAGATCGTCGGCGAGGTGCTGCGGCCGTACCGGGAAGAGGTGGTTATCGCCACCAAGTTCGGCATGGACATGGGTACCGGGGAGCGTGCCCGGGGATCGAGGAGGTACCTGACCAGAGCGCTAGAGGCCTCGCTCCGGCGGCTTGGAACCGACTATATCGACCTTTACCAACTGCACGAGCCCGATCCGCTCACTCCGATCGAAGAGACCCTCTCCGCCTTGGACGACGCCGTCCGCTCGGGCAAGGTGCGCTATATCGGCTCCTCCAACCTTGCGTCATGGCAGGTGGTCGAGGCCGACTTCATAGCCCGGGAGGTAGGGGCGAGCCGGTTCGTCTCCGCCCAGAACCGCTACTCCCTGCTTGAGCGGGAGGTGGAGTGCGAGCTGATTCCGGCCTGCCGGAGGTATGGGGTCGGAGTTCTTCCCTACTATCCCCTCGCCTCTGGCCTACTTACCGGCAAGTTTAGGCGTGGCGAAGCCGCTCCGCCGGGCACTCGGCTGGCCTCGCGTCCGGAGCGGCTGGCCGGAGCGGATTTTGGCCGCATCGAGGCGCTTGAAGCGTACGCTCGCTCGTCCGGAATGGAGCTGATCGATCTAGCCTTCGCCTACCTGCTGGCCGAGGGGCAGGTAGGTTCGGTTATTGCCGGGGCGACCTCCAAAGATCAGGTCGCCAGGAACGTGGCTACCCAGGATCATCTGCTCTCGCTCGACCAGGTGGCCGAGGTGAGGGAGCTGTAGTGGGCCTTGATCCCTTGGTTGCTGCGCTCCTTGCCCAGCTGGATGCGGGGCCGGTCGCCTCGATGCCGCTGGAGGAGGTCCGGACCAATTTGGACATGCTCACCCGCATCGGCTTTGCGATTGGCGCTCCCATGGCCGAGGTGAGGGAGATAGCCATCCCCGGGGAAGCGGAGATTCCGGCGCGCCTTTACCTTCCGGAGGGCGAGCGGCTGCCTCGCCTCACCCTCTTTTTTCACGGCGGAGGCTTCGTTCTCGGGAGCCTGGGCGGATACGACGGATTGGTCCGCTACCTGGCAAGAGCGACGTCCGCGCCCGTGCTCTCGGTCGGGTACCGGCTGGCGCCAGAGCACCCGTTTCCGGCGGCGGTGAACGACGCGCTCGCCGCCGTCGACTTTGCGATCGGCAACCTTGGCGAACTCGGAGGTGCGGACCGGCTTGGAGTGGCTGGCGACTCGGCGGGGGGCAACCTGGCAGCGGTAGCGGCGCTGCACGCCCGAGAGCTAGATATCGAACTCGCCGGCCAGCTGCTTCTCTATCCGGCGTGCGACTTCACCAGGACGTACCCGTCTATGTCCGAGTTTGCGACCGGATACTTCCTTACCCTCGAGGACTTGGTCTGGTTTGGCAGCTGCTACCTTGGCGACGATGGACAAGCTGGGGACTGGCGAGTGTCGCCGGCGCTCGCCTCCGACCACGCCAACCTGGCGCCGGCGGTGGTCGGGGTGGCTGGGTACGATCCGCTCCGGGACCAAGGGATCCGCTACTCCGAGCTGCTTGCGGCGGCAGGGGTCGGAGTCGAGTTGCGGCGCTACGATGGCATGATCCATGGCTTTGCCGCGCTTAGCGGCCTGGTACCGGCGGCAAAGAGCGCCTTTGACGAGTTGATCGGGCTCTACCGGGAGCTGCTGTCGAGTTAACCGGTGTTCTTCTGGCAAGCCGCGATGGCGTTGATGGAGCGGAGCACCAAAGTAAGTTCGTCATCTCCCTGGTGCATCCGGTACTCCGCTAGGAGATCGACCTGGATCCGATTCAGTTCCCGAAGGAAAGCGCTCCGCTCCTGCAGCGATTCGCGCAGCTTCGGGTCGTGACCGAGAAGCGAGCCGCTTCCGGATGCCGCCAGCACCTCGGCCACGCTGAGTTCGTACTCCGCCTTGATCTGCCGGTAGATGCTGGTGGCCATCTCGGCGTTCGGGACCAGTCCGCGATACCACCAGGCAATCTCGAGATCGGCCTTGGCGAGGGCGATCTGGACGTTTTCGAGCATCGTCTGGACCAACGGCCAGCGCGAGCGCATTGCGTGGAGTTCAAGAATCCCGAAACGTTCCCGGGCAGAGCGGAGCGCCGAGCCGAAGCCGAACCAGGCGGGCAGGGTGTGCCGCGACTGGGCCCAGGCAAAAACCCAGGGTATGGCGCGAATTGACGAAAGCCCCAGGTCTCCGGAGGCTCTTCTTGCCGGCCGGGATCCGATCCGGAGCTTGGTCAGCTCCGGGAAAGGGGTCGCGGCCTGGAAGTAGTCGAAGAAGCCATTCTGGCCGGTGAGGCTGCGGTAGGCCGACTCCGCCTCCCGCGCAAGCGCATCCATTATCGCCCGGTCGTCGGGATTGAGGTGCTGGGGATGCCGTCGCCCCTGGAGGGTGCCGAGGATGCCAGCGGCGAGTTCGCTTGCGGCCCGCTCGGAGGTGGGGTACTTGTAAGAGATGGTCTCGCCCTGCTCGGTAACCCGGTTCCTTCCCTGGAGCGCCGCCGGGGGCTGCGCGCTCACCAGCTTTCCCATTGGGCCACCGCCGCGGCCGACGGTCCCGCCACGTCCGTGGAAAAGATCGATGAGCACGCCGTGTTTTCTCCCCAACGCCGCCAGCTGCTCCTGCGCCCGGTAGAGAGCCCAGCTGGAGGCGAGCAAGCCACCATCCTTGGAGGAGTCGGAGTAGCCCAGCATCACCTCTTGCCGCATCCCCAGCGCAACGAGGTGATCCCGGTAAGCTGGCTTGGCAAGAAGCGAGTCCATCACCGCTTCCATGTGCGAGAGGTCGGCAATGGTCTCGAAAAGCGGCGTGATCCTGATGCCACGCCCCTCGCCTGTCGAGAGCCCATGGACTCGAGCCAGCACCAGTAGTGCCAAAATATCGGCCTCGTGGTGGGTCATCGAGATGACGTAGCTGCCGATCGCCTCGTGCCCAATGTGGTCGACAACGGTGTTGAGGCAGTTGAAGAGGGCGGTGAGGTCAGCCGTAAGCGAGGTGCGGGCGGCGCCTGGGGCCCTCGGGCTCCGGAGCAGATCGAGGAGGAGTTCGCTCTGGATGTTGGGATCCAATCCTGAGTAGCGTTCGTATCCCGGCAGGTAGCCAAAAAGCTCCTCGATGGCGTGGTGGTGCACCGAAGACTCCTGCCGGATGTCCAGGGAGGCTAGGTGGATGCCAAAGGTCTGCACCTGCCAGATCAAATCTTGAATCTCCCCGATCGCGAGTTCGCGGTCTCCGTGCCCAAGGAGGCTTGTTTGGATCGTGGCCAGATCGTTCTCGAGCAACGTTTTGGAGAGGACCGGGATGTCGAGCACCCCCGGGCGGTTCTCCAGGCGGACGATCTCATTCTCGATCCGGGCGATCAGGTAGTAGAGCTTCTGCCGGTAGGGCTCGTCGAAGTAGCGGGAGCGGACCCAGGGCGCGAGGTTGGTGAAGTCGGCCTCATCCCGGCGTAGGGAGTCGAGCAACCGGCCGGAGAAGGTGGTGAAGTGGATCGAGTGGGAGAGGCGGCGCCGGAGGGCGTCGAGCCGCTTCCGGTACTCGCGGAGAGCGGCGACCGCGTTGGATCGGGCGGCGTTGCAAGTGGTTTCGGCTCTTACGTTGGGGTT
Source organism: Actinomycetes bacterium (assembly GCA_021819205.1). Classification (GTDB taxonomy): domain Bacteria; phylum Actinomycetota; class Acidimicrobiia; order Acidimicrobiales; family Acidimicrobiaceae; genus JAKARV01. Next base: position 24,871 of record JAKARV010000021.1, read on the forward strand.
GCCGTCGCGGTCGCCACCGATCCAGGAGCCGAAGGCGACTACCTGCCCGAGTTCGGCTGGGGCTACTCCGAGGAGTTCGGCTAGGAGCCGGTAGAGCTTGGGAACGGCGTCGAAGAAGCTGGAGGTCAAGTAGAAAATTCCGGTTTCGACCTCGTCGGCGACCTCGGGCTGCCGCCCCCGAACCTCCTCGGTGAACCAGAGCAACCGCATGTCGCTGGGGCTTACCCGGCTTGGATTCTCCGCGATCCGCTTGAGCGTCGAGAGCACCGTCCTCCGCTTGGTCTCGGTAGGGTGGGCCGTGATCACCGGGACGAAGGCGATCCCATCCACCTCTGCCGCCTCGACCGAAGGGAGAAGCGGAGTATCGGTCACCGCCTCGATCATGTTCAGCGTGTTGAAGGCGATCCCGATCAAACGGATCAGGTCCCTACGGGCGAGTGCACCGCCGGGAAGATCGGGGACGGAGCCAGCCCGCAGCGCCTCGAAGGCGGCTGCGGCCTCTGGGTGTGCGTGATTCAGCAGCTCTTCAAGCGGCACCAACCCGAGGGGGTCTACACCCACGCCTTCGCGACTCCCTTCGAATCCGCACGCGGGCGCCGGCTCGAACGCCCGCTTTGTCGAGCGGAGGAGGTGGGATTCGAACCCACGGTGAGTTGCCCCACACGCGACTTCCAATCGCGCCGATTCGGCCGCTCTCGCACCCCTCCATTCCCTGGAGGTGTCCCACCAGGGCGTGCTACACTATCTTACTGTTCCTGCAAGCGTGGCCATCACGGAAGCCGGGCCCCACGTGGCGGTGGCTCGTGAACCGGGTCAGGGCCGGAAGGCAGCAGCCCTCAGCGGTGTCCATCGGGTACCGTGGAAAGCCTGGCTTCCGCGATGGCCACGCGCTATCGATGCAGTGTCCAGGTCTCCTGTCTTGGAGACCGGTTAGGATTGGCGTGTGGCGATCAACTACCAGTCCCTATACCGGCGATTCAGGCCACAGCGCTTCGAGGATGTACTGGGGCAAGGGCACGTGACCCGGCCGCTCCGCTCGGCCGTCGCCTCCGGCTCGGTCTCTCACGCCTATCTTTTCAGCGGGCCCCGCGGAACCGGCAAAACTTCGACTGCGAGGATCCTCGCCAAGGCGCTCAACTGCGACACTCCGGTCGAGGGCGAGCCCTGCCTTAGCTGCGCGTCCTGTCTGTCGATCGCCGAGGGCCGCTCGATAGACGTCGAGGAGGTCGATGCCGCCTCCAACTCCGGGGTGGATTCGATCAGGTGGCTGATCCAGACGGCGGCCACCGCCGGAACCGGCCGGTGGCGCGTCTACATCGTCGACGAGGTGCACATGCTTAGCACCGCAGCTTCGAACGCCCTGCTGAAGACGCTGGAGGAACCACCGCCGCACGTCGTCTTCATCTTGGCGACCACCAATCCGCAGAAGGTTCTTGCCACGGTGCTCTCCCGGACCCAGCACTACGAGTTCAGGCTTCTCGACGATGCTGCTCTCGAGGAGGTGGTCAGCAGGGTCGCCAGCGCGGACCACATCGAGCTTTCCCCGGAGAGCCGGGCGTGGTTGCTCCGGCGGGGTGCGGGTTCGGCGCGCGACACCCTCTCCCTGCTCGAGCAGGTGGTAGCTTCGGGCGGGGTTATCGATGACGACGGTGCCGAAGTCGGAGAGCTGGTCGACAGCCTTCTCGACCTCGATCGGCAGGCGGTTGCAGCCGCCCTCGATGGGATGCTCTCGAGGGGGCTGGACCCGATCCTCATCCTCACCGACATGCTGTCGGAGTTGCGCGAACGGTTTCTCGGACAGCTTGGCGTCAAGCAGGCGGCGCCCGGCACTGCGGTCCATCCGCTACCACGGATTACCCGGGCAATGGAGTCTCTGGGGCGGCTCGGGGTGCACGTCAAGGAGTCGCTCGACCCCGGAATCATGTTGGAGGCCACGGCGGTCCTTTTCATGGCGGAGCAGGAGTCGGCCACCGACCTGAACCAGCGTATCGCGCAGCTGGAACAGCGGCTGAAGGTCCTCGAGGAATCGGCGCACAGCGGCGCCTCTACGGGCAGCCGGGGGAGCGACTTCAGCCGTCTCCGGGGGGCGATTCACGAGGCGGAGAAGTCACGATCGGTGCAGCAGGTTCAGCCGCAGCCGGCGAGCGAGAGCCGGTTGGAGACGGCCCCGATCGACAAAGAGGCGGCGGGCGCCGCCTCGCGCCCGGCGAAGACGGCAGAGACAGCCGGGCCCTCGCCGGCAACGGCTGGCGTGGAAAGCCTGGAGCTGTTGCGAACCCGGATCCAGGCGGAGTGGACGGAACGGGTTCTCCCGGCGATCAAGGCGGGCACCTACAAGGCGGTTATCCGGGACACTCGCCTCGCCGTTGCCGGCGAGGGGACGATCGCGATCCTGGTCGATCACGCGAGCAGGCTGGAGCGGCTTGCGGCTTACGAGCGGGAGATTTCGGCTCTTTTTGCCGAACTTTATGGCGATGGTTTTCGGGTCGTGCTTCAGCTCGACCCGGGGAGCGCTGGCGGCGATCGGAAGGCTTTGCAACCAGCGGCTTACGAGCGGGCCCACTCCATCGAGGAGGAGGCCGAGGAGGCGGGTGTGGCAACGTCGGCCGCCGATCTGAACTCCGACGTCATCGCCGACAACATTGCCCGGGTGTTTCCGGGAGCGAGGAGGCGGGATGTACCCCGATAGTCTCCAAGGCCTTATCGACGAGCTGGCGAGGCTTCCCGGCATCGGCCCGAAGTCGGCGCAGCGGATCGCGCTCTCCGTGGTGAAGCGCGGGCCCAACGATGCGCGCCGGCTGGCTGATGCCCTGGTGGATGCGGTGACCAAGGTGCGTCCGTGCCGCGAGTGCTTCTCCCTCTCCGACGGGGAACTCTGCCCGGTCTGCGCCAATCCGGCGCGGGACCCGGCGATAATCTGTGTGGTCGAAGGGGAGCGTGACGTGCTCGCCTTCGAGCGGGCAAAGGCCTTTTCCGGGAGGTATCACGTTCTTGGAGGGGTGATCAACCCATTGGAGGGAACCAGTCCCGAGGATCTGCACCTCAAAGAGTTGATCGAGCGGCTTAGGAGTTCAGCAGTCCAGGAGGTCGTCTTGGCAACGTCGGCGACGGTCGAGGGGGAGGCGACCGCACGCTACCTTGCCCGACTCCTCGAGCCCTCCGGGATCAAGGTCTCGCGGCTTGCTACCGGAGTGCCGGCGGGAGGAGACCTCGACTACGTCGACGAAGTTACCTTGGGGATGGCGCTGGAGGGTCGCCGGCAGCTCTAGTCCGGCGTACGGTTAGTATTCCGTGCCACAAGTTCCGGCGGCTGCCCAGGAAGTTGTCGCTCCCGCGGCGATCAAGGTTGGCGTGTTGGGGCCAAGCTGGCCAGGACAACAAGGTTTCCGAT
>JAKARV010000022.1:0-6082 GCA_021819205.1 Actinomycetes bacterium
CCCAAGACCGGTCCTCCGGCTTTGGCGAAGGCTACCAGAGAGCGCATTACCGGGGTGAAGCGGGCTATCGCTCCCGGGCGGAGGTAGTCGCCGTATGCGAAGCCCCCCGGGATCACCAGCGCGTCGAGGTGCCCAAGGTCGGTCTCGCCGTGTCCGATCAGGCGCGTCGCCACCCCGATCTCGGCGTACGCCTCTGCGACGTCGAACTCGCAGTTGCTTCCGGGAAAGACCAGGATCCCAACGGTCAACTCAGATCTCCTCGAGCTCGAGCACCGAGTACTCCTGGATCACCGGGTTGGAGAGCAGCCGCTCGCCCATGGTGTCGATCTCCGCCCTCGCCTCGGCGATCCCGCCGGACTCGCCCTCCACTACGAACGCCCTCCCGGCGGTAACCCGGGATACGTTCGCAAACCCCAGGTGCCGGGCGGCGTCCTCGATGGTCGCCCCCTCCGGGTCGCTTATCCCCGGTTTCGGGGTTACCAGCACCAGAGCCTTAAAGCGCATCGTCATCCTTTCCAAGGTACAGCTCGTCGGAGCCCGGCCAGGCGGAGAAGGGGGCGCCGGAGAGCGCTTGGTATATCTCCACGTACGCGGTACGCAACCGTTCCAGGATCGCGACTTCGAGATCGGGTGCGGGGCCGTCCCCACGATACCCCCTTTCGACCAGCCAGTCCCGGAGGATCTGCTTGTCCAGCCAGGCGTCCGGCGCGGCGGCGGAGCCGGCGACGATCCGGGACGAGTCGGGCGTTCCCACCTCGTCGGCCAGCGTAAGCTGGCCCCCGACAATGCCGAACTCGAACTTGGTGTCGACGATGGTCAGCCCTTTAGCGCTGTACCACGAAGAAAGCTCCTCGAAGATCTCGATCGATCGTGCCCGCAGCTTGGAAGCAAGCCCACCACCGACCAGGGATGCGAGCCCGCCATCGTCGAGAGGGAGGTCGTGGCCCACGTGGGCCTTGGTGGTGGGCGTGAAGATCGGCTGGGGGAGCTTTGCGCCAAAGCCCAGCCCATCTGGGACCCGCACCCCGTGGACGGTCCCATGCTTTTGGTAGGCGTCCCAGGCGCTCCCGACCAGGTAACCCCGGACGACGCACTCGACCGGGATCATGTCGGCCCGCTTCACCAACAGGCCGCGCCCGGCAAACTCCGGCCTTCCTCCTGAGGCGAGCCCGATGAAGTGGGTTGGGAAGGTGCCCTCGAGGTGTTGGAAGACCACCGCGCTGATCGCGGTGAGGAGCCGTCCCTTTCCGGGGACCCCTTGGGTAAAGACGTGGTCGAAGGCGCTGATCCGGTCGGAGGCCACCAAGATCAGCCGCGTGGGGTCAGAGGGATCTTCGTAGGACTCCCGGACTTTTCCGGTTGCCACCAGCTTCATGCCGCCCCCTCGATCGCATCCAGGGCGGCAAAGAGGGTGTCGAGGTTTGCGGCAACCCGATCCGCCGAGGCCAGCTTCTCCAGCTCCTCCTTGGCCAGCGGGGAACGGTCGTCCGCGAGCACCGCTTCCACCAGGTTTCCGCCGCCGGAGAGCGTTCTCGCCGTCGCCTCCTGGACGATCCGGTAGGCGGCGTCGCGCTCCATCCCCCGGGAGACCAGCTCCAGCAGGATAGATTGGGAGAAGACCAGGCCCGAGGTCGCCTCGAGGTTGGCCAGCATCCGCTCCTCGAAGACCACCAAACCCGACACCAGCTGCTCCATCCGGGTCGCCATGTAGTAGGCGAGGTGGAAGGTATCGGGAAACATGACCCGCTCGACCGAGGAGTGCGAGATGTCCCGCTCGTGCCAGAGAGCGACGTCCTCGAGGGCGGGGATAACCGCGGCCCTCGCCATCCTGGCCATGCCGCAGAGGCGCTCCGAGAGGATCGGATTGCGCTTGTGGGGCATGGCGGAGGAGCCCTTCTGCCCCTTTCCGAATGGCTCCTGGACCTCGCGGACCTCGCTTCGTTGGAGGTGCCGGATCTCGAGCGCAAAGGTCTCGATGGTGGCGGCGAGCGACGCGAGCGAGTAAATGACCTCGGCGTGGCGGTCGCGCGCGATGACCTGGGTGGCGGGAACCGGTTTCAACCCCAACCGCGAAAGCGCCAGCCGCTCCACCTCTGGCGATATGTTCGAGTAGGTCCCGACCGCACCGGAGAGCTTCCCGACCCGCATCTGCTCTTGGGCGTGGCGCAGCCGGGCGAGTTCGCGGTCGGTGGAGAGGGCGAAGAGGGCGAGCTTTGCCCCAAAGGTGGTCGGCTCTGCCGCCATCCCGTGGGTCCGGCCGAGCATGAGCGTGGACCGGTACTTGCGAGCCTGCTTGATCAGGGCACTCCGGAGGGTCTCGGCCGCCCCGATCACCAGGTCAAGGGCGGCCACCAACTGCAGCGAGAGGGCCGAGTCGACCACGTCGGAGGAGGTGAGCCCGAAGTGGATGTACCGGGCGGCAGAACTTTGGAATCGGCCCTGGAGCACGTCGACGAAGGCGGCAAGGTCGTGGTTGGTGACCGCCTCCCTGGCGTTGACCTCGTCGACGAAGGCGCTGTCGATCGGCACCTCGGTTGCGAGCAAGGTCTTGGGAAGCTCTGGATCGATCTTCCCGGCCTCGCCAAGCGCCCATACCACCGCCAGCTCCACGTCGCGCCAGAGCCGCATCCGGGCGGCGTCCGAGAAGATCGACTCGATCTCTTTCGAGGCGTATCTGGAAAGCAACTAGCAACCTCCGGTGGCGTGGAATTCTCAGCTAGAGCCTATATCGCTTCGCACCTGGGCACCATCGAAACCGATCCGGGAGACGGCCCGGTAGGCGTTGTCGCGGGCGATCTCCAGCGTGGGGGCGACGGCGGTAACCGCAAGAACCCGGCCGCCCGCGGTAACCATCGAGCTCCCTTCGCGCCGAACTCCGGCGCCAAAGACGTAGAGGTCTTCCAAGTAGGAGAGGGACTCGATCCCGGCTATCGGATCGCCGGCAGCCGGCGCCGCCGGGTATCCCCTGGCGGCCATGACCACGGTGGCCGCCGCGGCATCGCGGATCGCGATCGGAGGCAGCGGCTCGCCAAGCGCCGCGGCCAAAAAGGCCTCCCCGAGGTCGGATTCCACCAGCGGGAGGACGGCCTCAGCCTCCGGGTCGCCAAGGCGGACGTTGTACTCGATGACCCGGGGCCCGTCGGGGGTCATCATCAGCCCGGCGTAGAGCACGCCGCGGTAGTCGATGCCGCGGCGCCGGAGCTCCGCGATGGTGGGCTCGATGATGGTGTCGGCGACCACGCCGAGGTCGGCTTCGCCAAGCCCGGGGACCGGCGATACCGCGCCCATCCCCCCGGTGTTGGGTCCCAGATCCCCATCGAACAGCCGCTTGTGGTCGCGTGCCGATGGGAGGAGAACGAAGTCGCGCCCGTTGGTGAGCGCGAAGACCGAGACCTCCTGCCCAAAAAGCCCCTGCTCGATGACGACCCGCGTCCCTGCCTCTCCGAAGGCGGCGCCGGAGAGCTTTGCCTTCACGTCCTCGATGGCGGCCTGGCGGTCGGTGGTTACAAGGACCCCCTTCCCGGCGGCGAGCCCATCGGTCTTGACCACGTACGGCGGTCCGAAGGAGTCGAGCAGCTCGATGGCCCGGTCGAGGCCGGTGGCGGTCCCGAAGCCGGCGGTTGCAACGCCCGCATCGGCGAGGACCTCCTTGAGGAAGGCCTTGGACCCCTCCAGCAGCGCTCCATCCTTCCCTGGTCCAAGCACCGGGATCCCGCGGGCGCGCAACTCGTCGGCGAGGCCATCCACCAGCGGAGCCTCCGGCCCGATGACGGCGAGATCGGGGTTCCAGTGCAGCGGACCGAGCGGGGTCACCGGAACGTCGCGGGCAATCAGGTCGTTACCGGGGGTGACGATCACCTCGTGCCACTTGGCGAGCACGGTGGCGAGGGCGTGCTCCCTTGCCCCGGCGCCAACTACAACGATCTTCATAGCTCGATGAACTGGTCGCGGTCGGGTCCGACGCCGATGCGGGAGATCTTGACGCCGCCGCTCTCCTCGATGAAGGCGAGGAAGGTCCGCAGCTCGGAGGGGAGGTCTTCCTTCTTGCGGATCCCGCCGATCTCGCGCTTCCAGCCGGGGAAGGCCTTGTAGACCGGCTTCGCCTTGTGCAGATCGCTCTGGTGGTACGGCAGATCCTCGGTGTACTCCTCGCCGACCTCGTACCCCACGCAGACCTTGATCTCCTCGAACGGATCGAGGACGTCGGCTTTGGTGATGGCGAGTTCGGTGAGCGAGTTGACGCCGGAAGCGTAGCGCAGCATCGGCAGGTCGAACCAGCCAGTCCTGCGGCGGCGGCCGGTGTTGGTCCCGAACTCGTGTCCCCGCTCCACCAGCAGGTCCCCGGCGGCGTCGTTCAGTTCGGTGGGGAAGGGGCCGGCCCCCACCCGGGTCAGGTAGGCCTTGGCCACGCCGATGACCGCGTCGATCTGGCGGGGGCCAAGGCCGCTCCCGGTGCAGGCGCCGCCGGCCGTCGGGTTGGAGGAGGTGACGTAGGGGTAGGTGCCGTGATCAAGGTCGAGGAAGGTGGCCTGGGCCCCCTCGAGGAGGATCTGCTTCCCCTCCCGGTACTTCCGCTGCACCAGCGAGACGGTGTCGGCGATTCGCGGCGCGAGGCGGGGAGCGTAGTTCCCGAGATAGTTCTCGATCACCCGGTCCGCCTCTACCGGGAGCCGGTTGTAGATCTTCGCCAGGATCAGGTTCTTCTCCCGGAGGGCGACCTCGAGTTTCTGGGTAAAGATCTTCTCGTCGAGCAGATCCTGGATCCGGAGGCCGATCCGGGACGCCTTGTCGCTGTAGGCGGGGCCGATTCCCCGCCTGGTGGTGCCCAGCTGATTCTTGCCCAAGTAGCGTTCGGTGAGGCGGTCGATCTCGTGGTGGTACGGCATGATCAGGTGGGCGCTGCCGGAGACCAGGAGGCGGGAGGTGTCGATGCCCCGAGCCTCGAGCATGTCGATCTCCTCCAGGAGGACTCTGGGATCGACCACCACCCCGTTCCCGATGATCGGGGTCACCCCGGGATAGAGGATGCCCGACGGCACCAGCTGGAGCGCGAAGCTCTCCCCATCGGTGACGATGGTGTGGCCGGCGTTGTGGCCGCCCTGGTAGCGGACGACCGAGTCAACCGACCCGGCGAAAAGATCGGTGAACTTGCCCTTGCCTTCGTCCCCCCACTGGGTCCCGACGATCACTGTGGCTGGCAACTGTCACGCCTCCTTTGGATCACGCCCGCATGGCGATGCGAACCAGTTAAGACTAGCAGGGAGCCACCGGCGATCTGGAGCAAGCCGGATCTCTGCGGAGCCGACCCTCCGGCTGGTGGTGCTGGCTGATCTTGCCGCCAAGCCAAGCCAAGCCCGCTCTCGAAGCACCGGAAGCGGTCGCTTCCGATGAGGGCCTTTACGCCACGACCGCGATCGCCGTTGCTGCCACCGTAAGCGTTGCCGCGCATAGTGCACGTAGCGCCGCTATTTGACGGAACGACCGGTCAAAATGGCGCGACCACGTCAAGACTCCCACGAAAAATGTCGATATTTGCCACGTAGAGCAATGAACGGCACGGATGCAAGTGCGCCTAAGGAGTGGTGAAGATGTCGATTCGCGTGCTAAGAAGGATGCTGACGGTGGTAGCGGCCTCGGCGCTGGCCGGTTTGGCGGGCCCGGTGGAGCTTGGGATAGCCCCGGCGAATCACGTTGCAGCAAGCGTGCACACCGCTGTCAACCCGTCCACCAAAGTAGCGGTCGCTTGGCCGATCTCCGGGATCGCCGCCATGCCGACGGGGAGCGGCTACCTGGCCGTTGGGCAGGACGGCGGGGTCTTCAACTTCGGCGACGCCGGCTTCTACGGCAACCCCTACACCCTGGGCCTCACCGGACTCGGAGGAGCCCACCCGCTCTCCCAACCGATCGTGGGCATCGCCTCCACCCCGGACGGCAAGGGGTACTGGATGGTGGCAAAGGACGGCGGGGTCTTCAACTTCGGCGACGCCGGCTTCTACGGCAACCCCTACACCCTGGGCCTCACCGGACTCGGAGGAGCCCACCCGCTCTCCCAACCGATCGTGGGCATCGCCTCCACCCCGGA
>JAKARV010000022.1:6182-27371 GCA_021819205.1 Actinomycetes bacterium
AGGACGGCGGGGTCTTCAACTTCGGCGACGCCGGCTTCTACGGCAACCCCTACACCCTGGGCCTCACCGGACTCGGAGGAGCCCACCCGCTCTCCCAACCGATCGTGGGCATCGCCTCCACCCCGGACGGCAAGGGGTACTGGATGGTGGCAAAGGACGGCGGGGTCTTCAACTTCGGCGACGCCGCTTTTGACGGCTCGGTCCCCGGACTTCCGTCCCCACACGTTAACGCATCGAATAGCCAGTCGGCGCTGGCCAACCCGGCTGCTAACTTGCCGCCAAACCCGAACTACTACTCGGGTTGCTACACCCTCATCCTCCAAGGCCAGAGGCCAAACAACGCCTCGTGCGAGGCGGAGGCGATCCAGGCGATCGACAACGCCCGTGGGAGCGAGGGGCTGGCGCCGCTTGCGCTTCCCGCAAACTTCTACCAGCTTTCCGCTGCGGATCAACTCCTCGTGCTGGTCAACGAGGAGCGGGTCGCGCGGGGACTTCCGCCGGTTTACGGGCTGGTGAACGGGTTGAACTCCGATGCTTTTGGGGGCGCGGCCAGCGGGAACGACCCAAACACCGAGATCTTCGGCTCTGGTCCGTACGCAATTCGCGCCAGCAGCAACTGGGCCTACGACTTCGCAACCGCCGGAAGCGTCTACGACTGGATGTACAACGACGGCTGGGGGCCGGGAGGCAGCACCAACATCGACTGCACCGGACCCGGGGCGGCCGGCTGCTGGGGTCACCGTGACAACATCTTGGTCAGCGCTCCTGCCGGTTACGTGGCGGTGATGGGCGCGGCCAGCGCTACGCCCCCCTCGAGCGCCGCGGCGGCGGCCGGCTTCGAGTCGGATGCGATGATCATCACCTTCGTCCCCGCAAGCGCGGTTGGCACTCTCAGCTACTCCTACACCTGGCAGGACGCTACGTCTGCCGGAGCTTGATCCGGGACGCAGGACCGCTAGGCCAAAGCCGCAAGCAGCGCCCGCCGATCGGACTCCCCGCCCAAGCTGCCCACAAGGCGGGCATCGAGGCCGGCCCGCTGGGCCTTTCCGATCAGCTCCTTGGGAGCCGAAGTGGCGATGAGGAAGCGGGAGGGGTGCTCACCCAGGGCCTCCTCGGCGCTTTGCAGCGGAGCGGCGAGCTCCAGACCGGTACTGGCGGAGTTGGCCAGCCACCAGAGCCCGTGGGCCAAGCCACCAGCTCCAAGGTTGTGCACCGCGGTTATGGATGCGTCGTTTCGGACCCGATCGATGACGAAGCCGATAAGCCGGTTGAAGGCTTGCAGGTCGATTTTGGGAAAGGTTCCGCTCCGATCGCCGAGGATGTCGGCAAGGACCGAACCCGTCAGGGTGGAAGGTTCCCCGGTGCCGATTAGTACCAGGCTTCCGCTAGCGCTTGCAGGATGCGGAGGGGGGGATGTTGGGAGCGGGCGGAGGCCGACCGTGGCCACCACCGGCGTCGGGTCGATGTCGGTGCCGTGAGCCTCGTTGTAGAGCGAGACGTTCCCGCCGACCACCGGCACCCCGAGCTCCAGGCAGATCTCGGCGATCCCGTCGATCGCCTCGGAGAGCTGCCACATCACTTCGGGATTCTCCGGATTGCCAAAGTTGAGGCAGTCCACGAGGGCCTTGGCCTCGGCGCCCGCACAGGCCAAATTGGCTATCGACTCCGCCACCACCGCGAGCGTCCCCGCCCGCGGGTCGGCCCGCGACCAGAGCTGGTTGCCGTCCACCGACAACCCCATCGCCAACCCGGTCGTCCCGGCGCCGGGAGCGGCAACCCGGAGCAGGGCGGCATCCGCGCCCGGCCCAATGAGAGTGTTCCTAAAGAGCATGTGGTCGTAGCGGCGGTAGATCTGGCTGGGATCGTAGCTGAGGCGGACAACCACCTCCAGGAGCAGCTCCCTCCAGCTGGAAGGCGCCACAACCTCGCGGCTGCGCAGCTCCGCCCGGTTTGCGGGCTCGCGCCTCGGGCGGTCGTAGAGCGGCGCGTCTTCGGTCAGGGCGGCGGCCGGCATCTCGGCTACGAGCTCGCCGCCGCGGGTATCGTAGGCCCGGAGAATACCTGCCGCTGCGCCCTCGCCCTCCTCGGGCGGGGTGACCACCCCGATGACGGCGGCGTTTACCTCGAAGCGCCGACAGGCATCGAAAACCGCGTCCAAATTCTCCGGGCTGACGATGGCGAGCATCCGCTCCTGCGACTCCGAGCAGAGTATCTCCATCGGGGTAAGCCCCGGCTCCCGCAAGTCGACCCGGTCGAGCCAGATCTCCATTCCGTTTCCGGCGTTGGCCGCGGTCTCCGAGGTGGCGCAGGTGATCCCGGCACCACCAAGGTCCTGGATCCCCTCTACCAGCTCGGCGTCGAGGAGCGCCAGGCACGCCTCGATCAGCTTCTTCTCTTCGAAGGGGTCTCCTACCTGCACGGACGGCCTCTTCTCCGCCGTCTGCTCGTCAAATCCGCTGGAGGCGAGGACGGAGACGCCGCCGATCCCATCCCTGCCGGTCGCGGCTCCGAGAAGCACCGCGTAGTTCCCGGCGCCGGTGGCCTGCGCCCGGACGAGCTTCTCCCGCTTGGCGACCCCCACCGCCACCACGTTCACTAGCGGGTTGGTGCCGTAGGGGTTGGCAAAGTGGATCTCCCCGCCGACCGTGGGCACGCCGACGGCGTTGCCGTAGCCGGAGATTCCGCTCACCACGCCGTCAAAGATCCACCGGGAGACCGGCTCCTCCTGGTCGCCCATCCACAGCGAGTCGAGGAGGGCGATCGGACGGGCGCCCACGGTAAAGATGTCCCGGAGAATCCCCCCAACCCCGGTAGCCGCCCCCTGGGCAGGCTCGATGGCGCTTGGGTGGTTGTGACTCTCCATCCTGATTGCGATCGAGATCTCCGGGGTGGCTTCGATGACCCCGGCGTTCTCCCCCGGTCCCATGATCACGTGGGGAGCCTTGGACGGTAGCCGCTTCAGGTGGATCCGGGATGACTTGTAGGAGCAGTGCTCCGACCACATCACCGAGAACATGGCGAGTTCGGTGTAGTTGGGCTCCCGGCCCAGCAGCTTCACAATCTTGGCGAACTCCTCGTCAGTGACGCCGAGGGAGCGATAAATTTGGGGGTCCACGGTCACCAGCATACCCATTCCCCGACAGCCGCCACGGCTCTACGTCGGTTCCCGGCGGCACGGTGCAATGCGCCGCATTGCTGGAGATGATCGCTTTCGTTACCTTCCATTCTTTTGTGGAGTGAAAAATTAAATGCGGCACTTGCAGCTCTCAAATCACCGCGACTCTCCTTTTGGTTCGCTCTTCTCATGCAGTTGACTTAGTGGAAGAAATTTACGGGCTCACGATCCAGAAAATTTCTCGGAGTGAATTAAGTTAAGTTTGTGCTACGCTTGAACTTAAAATCATGGAAGCTTACTAGTTGTTCCTCTGGTTCGTAAGGAGATACGGTCGATATGGAGAAGCGAGCAGGGGCGAGAGGCCCGATGGGCGACGAGCAGAAGCGGGCAATTGCTTTGGGTCGTACGCAAAACAAGGCGGTCGACAGGTACTTGGAGTTTCTTGAGAGGTCCAAGCCAAAGCGCGGAAGGAAGCGGGATTCCTCGCGGGTCGAAGAGCAGTTGAAGGCGGTTGAGACGCAGCTGGAGACGGCCCGCGGAGTGCAGCGCGTTAACCTTCTCCAGCGCAAAGAGGATCTTTTGGCCGAACTGAAGTCTTTCGATGATGTCCAGGACGGTTCCGCGATCGAGGCTCAGTTTATCGAGCATGTAGCGGCGTACTCCGACCGCAAGGGGATCAGCTACGACACCTGGGTCAAGGCCGGAGTTCCGGCCGCTGTCCTGGTCAGAGCGGGGATGAAGGGGCGCTAAGTCCAATTCAGCTCGGTGGGAAGACGGTTACCACGTTTGCGAAAAGGTCTGCGAGGCATGTGATCGCAGCGATCGCCGGCGGTTCCAGATATTGGCTGTCGTGTGTCGGGACAATTGCGCATTGATCGCCGCCGTTATCCGAAGCTAAATTCTCAATAAGTCCAACAAAGTCGCCCTCAGCAATTGAAGGGTTTCCGAAGCGGAATGCTACCACCAGCCGCGTTGAGTAGGCTGGCTTAAAAGCCGTCCCTTTTGGGCCGGTGATCAAACCGTCGTGGAGCCGGAATGATTCCGGTGTTGTAGCGGCTTCGGGAGTGGCCGGAGACACATTCGATCTCGCCGCAAAGGGAAGATCCATGGTGCTTGCGATCACCTCAGCCGGCGAAATTCCTTTCGTACGTGCGGCGATGGCGATGTAGCTGGTGATGAAGCGATCGCGGGTATCCACCTTGATGCCGCAGGACTTCAAGAGGTGATTGGCGTCGGCGAAGGAGGCGAGGCGGAGGTTTGCCGAGCGCGTCATGAGTTGTCCAAGGTCTGACCGGTCCAAATTATCGACGGCAAAGGAGATGCTCTCGCTGTCGGTCCCGAAGGAGAAGCGATCGTGGCCGAGGCTTGTCCTGGTGATGAGCGGGAAGCGGAGACGGCTATCGAGGTCCATCGAAGATTGCTGTTCCAAGTCGCTTGGCGGAAGCAGTCGCCTTCCTCCGGTCTGGAGCGCGAGAAGCCACGCCGCGATCGCGTCCTCGTCACCGGCGCTGATCTGGGTCACCTGCATCCGCCACCTTGTCGCCTCGCACGTCACCACCTTGGTGACCAGCTTGATCATCCTGGTTCCGACCTGGAAGCTGATAAGTTTCGTGTCTCCGGGGCTGGCGCGATCTTCGGGTGGCGAGATCGCCAGCCCGCCGAGGGCGAGATCGATCACCCGGATCGGGACGCCATGCGTTGGCGGGCGGAGGTAGTAGGTAGCCGGGAGCGAGACCGTGATCCGGGGGTTGTCCCGCAGGTTGAACTCTTCGAAGCGCTCCTCCACTTCGGCGCTCCAGGTGTCGTGGCCGATACGGCTTACGATGACCGCGCTCCGGTACCGCTGGCCCAGGAAGTTCACCATGAGCTCGGCACCCGAGAGTGGCTCCGCCGATCTCAGGTGCAACTCCCTCCCCTTTACGGAGAGCGCGATAGCCTCGGTGCGGCTGGGCCAGAGGAGCACCCGCTTGCCGGGATAGATAAGGTCCGAAGGTCTCAAAGGCGTCCCTTCCATTTGTGCGGCTCTAGACCACGGGATGCCGGATGTTGCCCTCTCGCTGCGCCGCTTTGACCACCTCCTCGGCCACCAGCTGGGCGACCTGACGATTGAAGACAGAGGGGATGATGTAGCTGGGAGAGAGCTCGTCGGGGGTCACGCAGCTTGCGATGGCGTCGGCAGCTGCCAGCTTCATCGACTCGGTGATCGACATGGCGTTGGCGTCGAGCGCCCCCCGGAAGATGCCGGGGAAGCAGAGGACGTTGTTGATCTGGTTGGGGTAGTCCGAACGGCCGGTCGCTATCACCCCGGCCACCCCCTCGATCGCCTCCGGCATGATCTCCGGCGTCGGGTTGGAGAGGGCGAAGATGATTGGGTTGGGGCGCATCGATGCGATGTCCTCGGCGGTTACCAGGTTGGGGCCGGAGACGCCGATGAAGGCGTCGGCGCCGCTCAGCGCCTCTGCGAGCGATCCCATCTTGCGGTCCAGGTTGGTGTTGGTGGCGATCCAAAGCTTGGCGGAATCGAACTCTTCGCGCCCGTCAAAGATCAACCCCCGACGGTCGGCGACCAGGATCCGCCCGACCCCGGCCTTCTCGAGGATCTTGGCGGTAGCCACGCCGGCCGCCCCCGCCCCCGAGATCACCACCGTCAGATCGGCGAGGTTCCGGTCGAGGACGGTTACCGAGTTGCGCAGTGCTGCGAGCACTACCACCGCCGTCCCGTGCTGGTCGTCGTGGAAGACCGGGATGTCCAACCGGGAGGCGAGCGCCTCCTCGATCGCAAAGCACTTCGGGGCGGCGATGTCCTCGAGGTTGATCCCGCCAAAAGCGGGTTCGATCGCAACCACCGCCTCCACGATCTCCTCGACGCTGGATGCGTTGAGGCAGATGGGAAAGGCGTCGATCCCACCAAACTCCTTGAAGAGCTGGGCCTTCCCCTCCATCACCGGGAGGGCGCCGTGGGGCCCGATGTTGCCGAGTCCGAGGACGGCGGAGCCGTCGCTCACCACCGCTACCGAGTTCGACTTGATGGTGTAGGTGTGGACCAAGGCCGGCTTCTCGGCGATCTCCAGGCAGACGCGGGCGACTCCCGGGGTGTAGGCCATCGACAGATCGTCGCGGTTGTTGATCGGGGACTTCCCCCTGACTTCGATCTTCCCGCCCAAGTGGAGCCGGAAGGTTCGGTCGAGGACGCTGCGCACGTGCACGCCGGCTACCCCCTCGACCGCCTGCCGGATCAGCTGTGCGTGCTCCGGGTCGGCGGCGAGGATGGTGACGTCGCGTACGATGATTCCGCCAGCCACCTCCACGATGTCGAGGCCAAGGATGTTGCCGCCGGCGTCGCCGATGGCGGTGGTGAGCCGGCCGAGGGTACCGGGGGTGTTGGTTAGCTCGACCCGGATGGCGACCGAGTGAGAGACGTTCGGAGTGGTCATGAGGCTCCAGGCTAGCTGGCCGGAGCGGCGGATGGAGTCTCGCGGAGCGGTACCTTGGGCACAAGCCCGGTTGGTTCCCGAAACCGGCTGCGACCCGTCCGCGCTTATGCTGGTTGCCGTGGGATCGAGGCGGAACCGGCAGGTCGAGTGGCTTCCGGTCGCCGACGCCGGCGAACTCACCCGCCGGCTGCTCTGGCTGGAGACCCTGGCTGGCGAGGCTCGCCTGCCGGCGTTACCGGCGGCGGTGGGCCTGGGATTCGGGCTCCGCGGCCCCGAGCCTCCGCTTTTAGAGCTTCCGTCGCCGGGAGTGGCGCTGGGTGCGGTTGCGGATTTGGAACGGCTCGACCGCGCTTCACTCGGTCCCGGCCAGCTGTCCGTCGAGCGGGCGTTGGTTGCTGCCATCTCTTCGAGGCGGCCGGTGCTGACCTGTCTCCCGCTCGCCGCTTCGGTGGGCTTTGCCGATTTCGAGCCGCTGGCCGAGGCTTGGCGCCTTCGCGCGCGTATCGCCTGCGAGATGGTTCTTGGCGACCCGCGGATTACGGTGGCGGAGGCTCTTGGCTGGGGTGTCTTCCGGATTCCTGCCGCCGATGTCCGTGCCGGCTTTGACCTTGGTTCGGCGCTATGGCACCGGTTCGACCTCGATGGCGGTCCGGCCGTCGTGGTTTTCGAGCCGCCGTGGTCGGGAGTGGAGACCGCGATTGGCTTCCTCCGGGATTCGGAGGCGCCGAGGCAAGAGGCGCTGGCGTGGATGGCCAAAGGGTCCGCAACCGCAAGGCCCGCGGGCGGCGCCGTGCTTGCCGGCTGGATGCGGAGCCAGGGAGTCTCGCCGAAGTCTCTCGAGGCGCTTCCCGGGGAGGTTCCGTTGATCGCGGACAGCGTTTCCGCAGAACGCTACGGCTGCGCCGGGCGGGCGCTGGTGGTGGCCGACCCGGAGCGCTTTGCCGAAGCGGCGCTGCGCTCGGGGCGGGTTCCGCTGGTGCTGGTCGAGGCCCACGAGCCGTGGAGCGGCGGAGGGGTGGTGGTGTGGGGCGGGGAGGTGCTGCCTTCGACCGAAACCCTCTGGATGCTTCCCGGGCTTCCCGAGGTTCTTGGGGCGGGAGCGCTCCATCTTGCCGGCACCTCCTTGGTGGGCGAGGCTGGAGCCGGGCCGGCCTCGTGGGTTGCGGGGCCAGAAAACGCTTCGATTGTGGTGGTGGCGTGGGGCGCGGGCGAGCAGGTGGCTGCCGGAGCGCTCGCTATCTGCGGCTCCGAGATCGAATCCCGGGTCGGCCTGATCCTGCTCCACCAGCTCTTGCCGCCACCCGACGAGCTGGCAGGGATGCTGAGTGCGGCCCGACGGCTGATCGTGGTGGCTGGTGGCCGGGGACGGCCTGCGGATGCGATTCCCGCCTGGTTGCACGCCCACCTGCCGCGGCTGGAGCGCCTCGAACTTCGAGGCCATACCGTGGGGCAGGGTGCAGTCGCGGTGGCAATAAGGGCGGCTTGCTTGGGGATTTGAGCGCCCGCCGGAGCCGCTAGGCGCGCAGGACCAGCCCCTTCGTGCGGACAAGGAGCTCTAGCCACGAGCTCAGCTGCTCGGAGTAGCCGGAGTTGGACAGCCGCTTGGTGTGCAGGCGGCGATGCCAGTTGACCACCTCGGTAGTCGCCAGCCCACTGGATTCGAAGTAGCCGCTCATCGGGCAGGAGTCGATGTCGCCCGGGTGCCGTCCCTCGGTCTGGGTAACCCGACGGTGGTAGGCCAGCGCTCCCAGGGCGCTGGTGGCGATGCCGGGTTCGAACGGGAGTTTGAAGTTTGCCATCCATCGCACGATCGAGCGCGGGGCCTGGGGGCGGGCAAATGCGTATCCCTGGCCGTACCGGGCACCCAGGAAGTAGGCCGCTTCGATCATGGCGGGCTTCTCCAAACCCTCGATCACGACTTCCCGCGAAGTCTCGCGTCCGACCTCGAGGATACCGCCGATGAGGCCCAGGGTCCGGATCGGGTCGGACTCGAGATCTGCGAGCAGGCTCTGGTCTACCTTCAAGATCGCCACCGGCAGCTGGACCAGCCGTTGCCAGTTGCTGTAACCGGTGCCCATGTCGTCGAGGGCGAGATGAACCCCAATATCGCTGAGCTGCTTGATGTTGCGCCGGGCAAGGTCGATGGTGAGGGCATCGGTCTCGAGGATCTCCAGCACCAGGTTGGAGGGCGGGAACTCCTCGATGTCGAGGGCGCTCTTCACCCAGCTGACCAGCTCCGGAGCGGTCAGGGTGGCGGGGGACAGGTTGATCGAGAGCTGCAGGTTGGGGTTGTACGGCCGGAGCGCCTCCAGGCTCGCCAGCGCCTGGTTGAGCCCTATCCGGAAGAGACGGTCGAGTTCGCTCTGGCCGAGGGCGGGGAGGAAGTCCCCCGGGGTAACCACCCGGCCAGCACCCATCCGGAGGCGGGCCAGCGCCTCTACCTTGGCAACCCTCCCGGTGGCAAGTTCGATGATCGGCTGCAGGTACATCTCCAACCCCCCGGAGAAGAGCCGTTGCCGGTGGATCACCGCCTCGTCGCGGGAGATTACCCGGGCTGCGGAGCTGGTCCGGGTCCAGATCACCTCCCAGTTCTGCTGGACCCGGTGGAGGTAGAGCTTTACCCACGGAGCCTCGAACTGGTTGGGCTGGGCACCGTAGAGCACGATCAGTGCGACCGGCTGCCCCATGCTGTTCTGGATCGGCACGGCTGCGGCGGAGGCAACTCCCCAGGCGATGATCTGCTCGACCCAAGCGGCGTGGTTGTCGTTCCGGTAAAGGGTCGGATTCGACATGATTCGCTGGCTTCTCCACGCCTCGGCCCCAACCCCGTGGCCGCGGGGACTCGCCTCGTCGAGCACGATCTCGTGTCCTGGAGAATTGAGCAGGTTCTTTACCAGTTCGCCGACCTCGCCGCTGGCGTGTTCGACCACGAAGACCCCGTCGGTATTCGGCCTCGCCACCAAAGCCGCCCGGATCCCGGCCAGGTTGCCGAAGCGCTCGATCGCCTTGGCGGCCTCGTCCGACCATGGCGCCCCGGCAAACGGAAGGGCCTCGGATACGCTGGCGAAGTAGGCCTGCACCGTCTCGTCCATCCGGGCGATCTGTTCCTTGGCGAAGAGCTGCATCCGCTGCTCGGAGATGGAGGTCAAGCGGTGGACGTCGGAAGCGGGCAAGCTGGCTGCTGCCAGCCGCTTGGCGAGGTCGTTCTGGAAAGCCATCGACCGCTCAAGGATGGTCGCCGTCGTAATTCCGATCAGAGCGTGATCGACCCCAATCCCGGCGGCGCGATTAACCTCTTCCAATCGGCTCTCGGGAGCGAGGACGGTGGCGATGGCCGCTACCTCCCGCCTTTCGATCTCCGTCTGTTCGGCCTCGCTGAGCGGCGCTAATACCTCAGCGATCGCCGGTTCCGCGCGGAGCAGGGAACAGTGCAGGTAGGTGAGCCTTTCGGCCTCGCGGGCCAGCAACTCGCGGTGGCGTTCGAGCAGCGTCGTAGCCTGGTTCCCAAACGGGTCGATCGCCACCGAGCCCCCGTTGGAGAGGTCATCGGTGTCGCTTCGGAACATCCACCACCGGTCGCGCCGGTGCTTGCGCATTTTGGCCTGGTACAGAGCGGCATCGGCCTCGCGGAGGAGCGAATCGGCGTCTTCGGCATCGAAGGGAAAGTAGGCGACGCCCGCGCTCATCCCGACGTGGACCTGGTCATCGCCGATGTCGAAGGGTTCGGAAACGACATCAATCATCCGGTTCATCAGCGAGGTCACGGCGTCATGGGGATCGCCATCACCGAGCTCCGTCGCTACTACAACGAACTCGTCGCCGCCGAGCCTGGCGACCAGGTCCGACTCCCTGACCGTCTCCTGGAGGCGCTTGGCAAAGGTACGGAGAAGCTGGTCCCCGGCCTGATGGCCGTAGCGGTCGTTGATCGGCTTGAAGTCGTCAAGATCGAGGAAGGTGAGCGCCACCGCGTGCCCGTTCCGCCGGCTTGTGGCCAGCGACTGCTGGAGCAGGTTCATCAGCGCCCAGCGATTGGGGATGCCGCAGACCGGGTCGTGGGTGGCTTGGTAAGCGAGAAGTTCGGCGAGCGAGCGCTCCTCGGTGATGTCCCTTACCGAGGCGATCAGGTACTTGACGTCGTTGCCGGCGTTCCGGTAGATCGACTTGGAGACCTCGACGTAGACTTCGTGGCCGTCGCGGTGGATATAGCGCTTCTCGTACCTGACTGCAGAGGCTTCCCCCGCGAGGAGTCGAGCCCGGTTCTCGTCGGAGATGCGTTCGTCGTCGGCTTGAGTTATCGACGCCGAGGTGGTGCCGACGAGATCCTCCTCGCTATAACCGACCATGTTGCAAAAGGCCGGGTTGGCGGCGAGGATCAGGTCGTTGTCGTCAACTAGGAACATGCCGGCCATGCTGAACTCGAAGATGGTCTTGAACCGTTCCTGCTCGATCTCGAGCTCCGCCCAGGCAGCGAGCTTGGGCCGGAGGTCCCTGACGATCACCAGCTCCAGCAAGTTCTCGCTGTGGTGGAATGGAACCGCCTCGACCTCGACGGGGATCTCTCCGCTCGCTCCAATGATGTGCTGGTGGTCGTGGACCTGCCGGAAGAGCGCAGCCGAAGGAGTATCGAGGAGCTCGGAGGCGCTGCGTCCAATCAGGGCTAGCAGTCCCGAACTCGCCGCGCGGATGGTGCCGTCCTCGCGGAGTATCAGCACCCCGTCGGGGATCAGGTCGATGAGCCGGCTCCAGGAGAGCGGGTGCCCCTCGAGGTAGTGCGCGACCCGCTCGATCTCGGACTGGACCATCTCTTCGTGCATCCTGATCTGCGAGTCGTAAGCCCTCCCAAGGATGATGGCGACGGCAACCGCGGTTGCTAGCACCGCTGTCGCGCCGGATGTAGGCAGCAACCTGGGAGGGAGGATGATCATCGCCGGAACCGTGAACAGGAGAGCCTCGAGTGCCACCCCCAGCGAACCCACCATCCCGAAGGAGGCGCCGGCGTAGGCCACCGGAACCATGTAGAGCAGGAGAGCGATGGCGCTTGAGAAGCTGTCAATCCGTTCGAAGCGGGCTATCTCCATTCCGCTGGTGACGATGAGCGCGATGATGACCATGATCTGGGAGACCCAAAACCGTTTCGCTCTGACCGGAACGTTGACGAGTGACGCCACGGCTTGGGTTATCTCGCCCAATAGGGAGGAACTGCTCTCCTTGAACCCCATCCGCACGCGCCCCCTGCCGCCCCCTGGTCCTGCCAGAACCTCGGCCGCCGCCGCCGGCCCGTTCTTGCTCTGCGTCCTGGTTGCCCTGGCCACTCGAACCTACCGTATCCAAAAGATGCTACAACGCTGGCCATGCCCTACAGACGCGCATGGCCGCATATTGCCACTTCGGCAGCTTTACCGGCTGGCTGAACTTGCTATTGTGCGAGACCGCCCTCGTAGGGAAGACCAAGGTCGGGCGCGGAGAGCAGCGGGGTGAAGGGGAGCGGATCGACCACCCGGGCAGCGGTGCCCCCGCGGTCGACGACGGCGAGCGTTTGGATCACCTCGGCACCCTCGGCCCGCACCGCCTCGACGGCGGCAAGCAGCGAGGTTCCCCGCGATGGGGTGTCCTCGACCACGCAAACGAGGTCGTGGCTTTCGAGGGAGCCGGCGATTCGCCCCCCCTGGCCGTAGCCCTTTGCCTCCTTGCGCACCGAGAAGGCTTTGAGCGGTCGCCCCGCAGCCTGGGCGATCGCCGCGGTGGCGAAGGCGATCGGATCCGCCCCCATCGTCAATCCTCCGATGGCGCTAACCCGAGGATCGAGCCGGTCGAGGGTGAGGAGGGCAGTTGCTGCAAGAACCGGGTGGCGGCAGATTGCCCTCTTGGCGTCGATGAACCAAGTCGACCGGATCCCCGACTTGAGGGTGAACTCTCCCCGCATGATCGCGTGCTCGTTGAGCGCCGATACCAGTATCTCTCTCGCCTCGGCTAGCTCCAAAATGCCCTCCTCCCACCGGTTTCAAGTTCCACGCTCCCGATGGCAAAGGAGCCGGGCAGCAGGGTCGCGACCTCCTCGGCGTCTTTGGGGTGGATCGCCAGCGCCATTCCGACGCCAAGGTTGAAGGTGGAGCGCATCTCCTCCAGGCTCACGCCGCCGTCGGTGGCGATGCGCTCGAACACCGCCGGCCACCGCCAACAGCGAGCGTCGATCACGGCGGCTAGGCCGTCGGGGATTACCCGCGAGAGGTTGCCGATGATTCCACCGCCGGTGATGTGGGCCGCCGCCGCCACCAGCCCCCGCTCGACCACGGGCAGGAGGGAGGGGGTGTAGATCACCGAGGGCTCGACCAGCGAGTCGAAGAGGTCTTGGTCGGCGCCGGAGGCGGTCTCTGCGGCTACCGACTCGATAAGGTCTCTGTAGATCGCGCGCACCAGCGAGAAGCCGTTGGAACGCAAGTTGGGAGACGGGACGGCGACGATTACGTCTCCTTCCCTGACCCGCTCCGGTCCCAGCCCGCGCCCTTTCTCCATCACTCCGACGGCAAAGCCGGCGAGATCGATCTGCTCCTCCTCCATCACTCCGGGGTGCTCGGCGATCTCGCCGCCCACCAAGGAGGCGCCGGTCGGTCTCAACGCGTCGGCGATACCGGCGACCACCGCCGCAATTACATCGGGATCGTTCTTCCCGACCGCGATGTAATCGAGGAAGAAGAGTGGCTTCGCGCCGGTGCAGACAAGATCGTCCACGCACATCGCCACCAAGTCGAAGCCGAGGCCGTGCCAGCGTTTGGCCGCCCGTGCCAGCTCGATCTTGGTCCCGACTCCATCGGTGGTGGAGACGAGTACCGGGTGGTTGGCGAGGCCGGCGATGTCGTAGAGGGCGCCGAAGCCGCCAATTGGCGAGAGCACCCGGCCGGTGTGGGTGGAGGCGGCAATTCCCTTGATGGCGGAGACGGCCTCCTCGGCCTTGGCGAGGTCTACGCCCGCACTTCGGTAGTCCACTCTCTCCCTTCCAAGGTCCCCGGGTAGTTCCCGGTGATGCAGGCGTCACAGAAGCCGCTTTCCACGCCGATTGCGGCCCGGAGGTCGCCGAGGGCGAGGTATGCGACGCTATCCGCTCCCAGCTCAGCCGCGATTTCGTCGACCTGGTGGGTGGCGGCGATCAGCTCGGGCCGGTTGGGGGTGTCGATGCCGTAGAAGCACGGCCAACGGTACGGGGGTGAAGAGATCCGCAGGTGCACCTCCTTCGCCCCGGCCTGCCGGAGCAGGTGAACGATGGAGCGGGTGGTTGATCCGCGGACGATGGAGTCGTCCACGACCACCAGCTTCTTGCCGGCTACATTCTCCTCCAGGACGTTCAACTTCCGCCTGATGGCGTCGGAGCGCGCCTTGGTGCTGGGGTTGATGAAGGTGCGCCCGATGTAGCGGTTCTTCACCAGCCCCTGTCCGTAGGGGATGTGGGAGGCGAGGGCGTAACCCTCGGCCGCAGGGATCCCGGAGTCCGGCACCCCCATGACCATGTCGGCGTCGACCGGTAGCGATTTGGCCAGCAGCTCGCCCATCTTGCGCCGGGTTCCGTGGACCTCGCGCCCGAGGAGCTTGGCGTCCGGCCGGGCAAAGTAGACGAACTCGAAGATGCAGAGGTGGGGTGCGGCCTTCTCCTCGGGGGGAAAGGCGTGGATGCCGTCCTCGTCGACGATCACGATCTCGCCCGGCTCCACCTCCCTCGCCAGCTCAGCCCCGATCACGTCCAATGCCGGCGACTCGGAGGCAACCACCCACCCGCGGCCGGGTAGTTCACCGATGCAGAGTGGGCGGAAGCCGTCGGGATCGCGGGCGGCGATCACCCGGTACCCGTCCAGCATCACTAGAGAGAACGCACCCTTGAGCGCGGAGAGCGCCTCCCTTGTCGCTTCGGCTACCCCCTCCGCGGTCTCGGGCCGGAACTTGGTCAGCGAGTTGACCATCAGGTTGGCGATGATCTCGGTGTCGGAGGGCTTGTCGGAGCGGGAGTCGGCGCGCTCCATGGCCAGTTCTCCGGTGTTGGTCAGGTTTCCGTTGTGGGCGACGGCGATCCCGTAGGCCCCGTCCATCTTGAAGATCGGCTGCGCGTTGTGCCACCCGCGATCGCCGGCGGTGGAGTAGCGGGTGTGGGCGATGGCGATGTCGCCGGGGAGGGAGGCGAGGGTCCGCTCGTCGAAGACCGAGCTGACCAGGCCAAGGTTCTTCACCACGGTGATCTGTCCCTGATCGGCGACGGCGATCCCCGCCGACTCCTGGCCCCGGTGCTGGAGAGCGTAGATTCCGTCGAACGCTGAGAAGGAGACCGGCTCGCCCGGAGCGTAGATGCCAAATACTCCACAAGCCTCTTCGGGATGATCGGGGGGTTCTGTAGCCATGGGCAGGGTAATCCTAGTCGGATCGGCGCTCCTCTTAGACTGGGATATCGATGCAAGGATTGGTCGACCTCCACGTTCACTCTTACTACTCGGACGGCTCCGACAGCCCGGTTGAGCTAGCCGGCGGCTTAAAGAACGCTTCGGTGGTAGCGCTCACCGATCACGACTCGCTTGCCGGTCTCGGCGAGTTCAAGGCGGCGCTTCCGGAGGGTATCCAGGTGGTCGAGGGGGTGGAGCTTTCGCTGCGCTGGCCCGGGCGGGGCACCTTCCATCTGCTGGTCTACGGCGCCGACATGGCGTCAAGCCCACTGCGGGATCTCTTGGATCGACAGCGGACCTTTAGGGCAAGCCGGAACCGGGCGCTCGTCGCCCGCGCTTTTGAGCTGGGGATCGAACTGCCCGAGGAGGAGGTGCTCGCGGTGGCGGGTGCCGCGAGTTTTGATGACAAGAGCGTCGGCCGCCCCCACTTTGCCCAGGTGCTGGTCGACCGGGGATACGTCTCCAGCCTGCAAGAAGCTTTCGACCGTTACTTGGCGAAGGGGATGCCCCTCTACCTTGAGAAGTCCGAGCTCGATCCCTCCGAGGCGCTCGACATTGCGCGCGATCTGGGGATGGTTCCGGTGATCGCCCACCCGCTGAGCCTCGGGCTTGGAAACGCTTTGGCGGAGACGCTGAGAGAGCTGAAGCGCGCCGGGTTGGCCGGGATGGAGTGTTACTACGGCGCCTACGGGCCGCAGGCGAGGAAGGAGCTGGCCGCGCTCGCCTCCGGCTCTGGCCTCATCGCCACCGGAGGCTCCGACTACCACGGCTCCTTCAAGCCCGATCTCTCCCTCCGGACCGGCTACGGAGACCTGGATGTGCCGCTCGCCTCCGGGTTGCAGTTGGCGGAGGCGGCGGCTGGCGTCTGAGCCGGGGCTGGCATCGTTGCGCCCATATATACTGATGGTCTGCTTGCTTGCAAGCGGGGACCTGTGGTGCAGCTCGGAGTGCACGCCGGCCTGTCAAGCCGGAGGTCGCGGGTTCAAATCCCGTCAGGTCCGCGGCATTAGCCTGGTCTGATAGCTCAGCTGGTAGAGCGCACGCCTGAAAAGCGTGAGGTCACCGGATCGACGCCGGTTCAGACCACAGTTACCACCGGGCTCGACTCCAGCGGGCCCGGTGCGTTTTTCTGGTTCTTCCGCTTCTAGCGGGGTGGGGTCCACAATTTCTCATGCGGAGCGAGGCGGTGGTCTCGCCAACGAGCCGGAGGAAGGCGGGCCGTGTGGCTGGTGTGGGGTAGCCGTCTCCAAAGCTAGCAGCCACAGTGGCGATGAGCGCGTAGAAGTTCTGCTGGACCAGAGAGTCGGGCCCGGAGGCGGGTTCGTCGAAGATGAGAAGTTCGGGTTGGCGCATGAGCGTGAGGACCAGGGCGATCTTTTGCTTGTCACCTTTCGAGTAGCTCGCGAACCGCTGGACAAGGTCGACCCCGAGCCGCTCCGCGAGTTCGCCGATCCGTACGGCTGGTATCCCGCCGCTAAGGTTGGCAAAGTACTCGATGTTCTGTTTGCGGGTGAGCCGGCCGTAGAGGGAGAACTCGCCGGGCACCTACGCGATCAGGGCGTGGATCGCCACCGAGTCATCGTGGGAGTCGAGGCCGAAGATGCTTGCCTTCCCGCGCGCCGGGTGGATCAGATCGAGCAGGCATCGGATGGTGGTGGTCTTTCCGGCGGCGTTGGGCCCCAAGAAGCCGTAGACCTCGCCGCGGCTAACAACAAGGTCAAGATCGGTGATGCCTCGCCGCGCGCCGTAGAGCTTGGTCAAGCCTTGGGTGCAAATCGCCACCCGAAGGGCTGGTCATGCGGCAACCAAAACCTCCCTCTTTCCGAGCTTAACCGCCGGCCCGGATCCGGGCCGTATGGTGGCGCTCTGCGCCGCGCCGCCCTTATCGCCAAGCGCATTTCGCGGCCAGCTCCAAGGACTCTACCGCCGGGTTGGCCTCGCTCGAAAAGCGGCCCGCTTGCCCGGACGAGCTTGCGAAAGATTCGGGGAGAGCGGCCGCGTGCCGATCATCCGCCAGGTAGTTGGACGATCACTGGCAGGGGAGGGATCCGGTCTGGTATCCGAGTTGGAAGCTGGCTCCCGCAAGCTCTCCAGGGGCGGCTGCAAGGTAGCCTCCCTGGCAGAGGAGGATGTCGGTCGGGGCGCTCGCGGTGTCTCCGGCATTGAGCGCGTAGCCGATGTGGGAGAACTGGACCGCAGGGGCGTAGGGGGAGAGGGTGCTCTGGATGCCATTGATCGTCGGGGCCTCTACGATCCACTCCGCGTTGGCGGCCGGGCCGGAGTAAAGTTCGGTTACCACTGCGCTCTGCCCGTTTGTGTTGTCCATCATCGAGATGCTCCAGTCGCCGGCGGCTGCGGCGGGCGTTATCGAGACGGTGACCGAGTCCCCGGGGTTGATCGTGAGCGCGTTGAATTGGGTCGAGGCGGCGGGAAGAATCTCCCACCACGGCCAGATCGCGTAGCCGGACCCCCCGACAATTGGCGCCTCGGCGATCCCGGCCTGGATCAGGCTCTGGTTTGTGAAGCCATCGATCCCGAGCCAGACGGAGGTGGTACAGGTGCTGCTCAAGCTTCCGGTGGTCTGGCCGGTAGAACAGGAGGCGGGCTGGTTGCTGGTGAGGCTGGGGACAGTGAAGGTGCCCTGGATGCCGGTGAAGGCGCCGTTCGCGCTTCCGGTGATCGCGTACCCGGACCAGTTGCTAGAGACGCTTCCAACGTCGAAAACCACCGTCTCGGTGGCCGAGAAGCCGGCGGAGTCGGTGACCGTTACCGTAGCCGGGTACTGCCCGTTGTCGCTGGCGGGTGGGGTGCCGGTGATCGCTCCCGAGGCCGACATTGCAAGGCCGGGCGGAAGACCGCTAGCCGACCAGGTGTAGCTACCGTCGCCGCCGGAGGCGGATACCTGCAGGGAGTAGGGAGATCCCTGCGCTGCTACCTGGGTTGCGATCGGGTTGACCGCGAGCGGGGCGTAGAAGCCGGAGGCGAATCCGATCACCGGCGCGGCGATAGCGCGACCGCCCATAGAGCCCTCAAAGGCGGCGTCGCCAAAGTTGAAGATCCCGCCGTCCTTTGCCACCAGCCAGTACCCCTTGCCGTCCGGTGTTGCCGCCATCCCCACGATGGGCTCGGCGAGCGGGTGCGAGCCGGATAGCCCGGTCAGTCCCAGGGTGTAGGGGTTGCCGTAGAAGCCGGCGTCGCCAAAGTTGAAGATCCCGCCGTCCTTTGCCACCAGCCAGTACCCCTTGCCGTCCGGTGTTGCCGCCATCCCCACGATGGGCTCGGCGAGCGGGTGCGAGCCGGATAGCCCGGTCAGTCCCAGGGTGTAGGGGTTGCCGTAGAAGCCGGCGTCGCCAAAGTTGAAGATCCCGCCGTCCTTTGCCACCAGCCAGTACCCCTTGCCGTCCGGTGTTGCCGCCATCCCCACGATGGGCTCGGCGAGCGGGTGCGAGCCGGATAGCCCGGTGAGGCCGTAGCTGTAGGTGTCTCCGAAGCCTGGAGTTCCGAAGGGGTAGGTCGATCCATCGGCCCCGGCGAGGATGTAGCCGGGGTTAGAAACTGCGCTGGCGAGGGCGGCGTGTTGGAGTGTGGATCCCCCGGCAAGAGTGCCAAGGGCGGGAAGGAGAGAAAAGATGACCGTCGCGAGAACGGCGCGCAGCAGGCGCTTTGCTGGCTTGCGGCGCCGTTTTGCCGACATCACAGTTTTTCGATCTCCTATCCGCCGTGGCGTGCATGAGTTATTCCTGTTAAGACATCGGCGCGCGGGCAGGCGCTTCTTGAACGCGGAAATCCGGCTCTCCCCTCTCTTCTGTTCAGAGTGCAAATGGGGGCGGGGGTTTTCGCAGGGAAGCATATGCACTTTACCGGCTAGCGGATGCTGCTGCCCGGAAGCTTGGGAGCGTATCAAAGCACCTGCTAGAGTCCAGCTCACGACGAGGTTGGATAGTGCT
Organism: Actinomycetes bacterium; assembly: GCA_021819205.1. Taxonomy (GTDB): domain Bacteria; phylum Actinomycetota; class Acidimicrobiia; order Acidimicrobiales; family Acidimicrobiaceae; genus JAKARV01. The sequence goes on from JAKARV010000022.1 coordinate 25,099, forward strand.
TCCATGGTCGCAATCTGCAGCCGGGCTCGGCCCGTCGGATCGCCGGATTCCCCAGGCGGCAAGGAGATTGGAGTTTCGGCTCGACTGGCCATGGAAGAAGCTGCAAGCAGCAACTCTGCCAGCCTTTTCAGTCTCCAGTGCTTGCTGGTGGTTTCGTGCATACGGGGCAATGGCTGAGGGTTTCTGTCGTTCTGTCCCCGAGAGAGAACGGATGGCCCCGCTACCTACCGCTCCCAGGGGTTGGGAGCTGCTCCACGTATAGTCAGCCATACAACGAGAACAGATGTTTTAGCGGTGTACTAAAGCATGAATCTAACCGAGTGGGCACGAAGACAGGGCATCCACCCGCAGACCGCTTCCAATTGGTTCCACGCGGGCACGCTCCCAGTCCCCGCAGTCCGGGTGAACCAGCGGACCATCCTCGTATCCCCCGATACTGCACTTTCGGCTCCGGTTGAGGCCATCGGTATCTATGCCACTCCAAAATACCTAGGCACTCCTCTTCTGTTCGCTCTCCAGCCGCTGAGTCTCCCCGGTCCTTGCCGTGTTGACCGGACTCTGCAAGCCGGCACGGTCTTCCACCGCCCGCACTGGTCGACTCGGGCAGCTGCTCGAGCGTGGCCTCCCTTGCACCCTCGACTACTCCAGAGCACCGGGAACCCCGGATCCAACCGCCAGGCCGGCAGCTTGCGATTCCACTCGGGGAGCTGTACCGGCTCCGGTGGGCCGGGGATAGAGCGTGACCGAAGGTGACTTGCCTTGGGTGGCGGAGTGCTCAGGAGAGGGAGATCGTCGACACGAGCGCGGAGTGGTTGGTTCCAACCGATGCCAAAGCCGGGCTGTTCTCCTCGTAAGCTACCGGTCGGCTTCCATCTGGATGCAGGTGGCCGAGAGCTCATACAAGGGGGGTTGGCGACGGGGCAACTGCCGACGATGCGGTAGCGGCCAAGGTGCCATCCGCAGACGACACCGGGGGAGATGCGGACCTACCACCGCAGTTCCTTCTACGAGGATGGCGAATGCCTGAGGGGAGTGGAGCATCTTCTCCACATCCGCTGGGAGTTCCGCGAATGGTTCGGCCTCTCCCGGAGGATCGAGACCGTGCCCGGGGAGTTCTACGAGCCGCCAGAAGCGCCGGAGACGAAGCCGAAGAGGCGCATGGACCGGAACGCGGGGTACTCAAGATGACGGGAACCTCTCGAAGGTAGAGGGAGAGAGGCCGACCGGGGGGTATGGGTATGGAGTCGTTCCTAGACCGCTGGACTCTTTACGACGGTTGGGCGGCAACACCATGGGGAGCCGCCCTCGTGCGGTTGAGACCGTGTGGATCAGTCGGCCAGAAGGAGCAGCGCGAAGGGATCGCGATTGTTCAACAGATCTGTCCTCATCGGTGGAGCCGGAGGCCGAAGAACGCGGCAAGCCTCGACGATGCCGTTACCTTCGGGTTGGCCTCTGCAACAGAGGAGTTCAGTTGCTCACACCTCTTGGATTTGGTCGACGACTCTCCACAACCCAGTGCTCGGATTGCTTCCGGGGGGCGATCCGTCGCGGTGGTACATGTCGTCGAGACCGATTGCTCGCCCCTTCGCCTCGTCTTAGCGATCGATAAGCGTTTCAAGTGCAGCTGGAGTGGGGACCTTCGAGCAGCGAAGGATCTTTTTGGAGCGGGCCAGCACCTTATGGCGTTCGACGAAGCCGGTTTGTTCCTCGAAGTGCAGTGGGAACCAAAGCCCGATGCACGGGTTCGATACGGCGAGACCGATGCGAAGCGGGGGTGCTCGTCCCGGTCGAACCCGCACCAGACCTGGTCGTGAGCTTTCCCCTTTCCGCGTCTGGCCTCGTAGGTCTCATCTTTCTTCGCGTTCACTTCCCGCCCGACCAGCTGGAGCGGGCTGGTGTGGTAAGGGTCGATGGTGACTTGCACCTGGTCTCGATGGCGGCGATGCCAGTCAACGAGGTACGTCTCCTCGGTCAGACCCTCCAAGGAGAGGAGCAGTTCTCGGCGGCGCGCAGCCGCAGACACCCGCCACCGCGGCTCACCCCCGATCGCCGGATCCTGGAACAGCCGGACCAACTCGGCAACGAGGGCGGGGTGCAGGCTGGCGTCGAGTTTGTCGGCCAAGAGCACCGTGCCATCGGCGGGGGATTCGACGACCAAACCGATGAGGCCAAACCACACGAGCGTGCCGTACGACTCGTCCCCTGCGTCGAGTTCTACCTCCCCGTCGACGCTTCGGTGGAGAAGCCCGACCCTGAGATCCACAAAGGCGGGC
>JAKARV010000023.1 GCA_021819205.1 Actinomycetes bacterium
CCGCTGCTTAGATCTGGTGGAGAGCTGGCGATGGCTTTCGAGCCATCTGCCATCCGTCCGCACTTGAGTGAACGGGAGCGCAACCCCCGTCTGTAAGGGAGGAGAGGAGGTCACCTGAATCTCCCCGAGTTTGATGGACACTCTGACTCTTGAGAGGTAGAGGTACCATGGCCCAGGTGAAGAGATACTCACCAGAGACACGAGACAGGGCAATCCGTATGGTCCTTGACCACAGGGGGAGTATCCCTCCCAATGGGCAGCGATTCATTCGGTTGCAAGCAAACTCGGCATGACACCAGAGACGCTGACGAGGATTACGGGTTTTCCTCACCCTCGATCATCGGAATTCCCCACGCGAGAACCTCGGCGTACCACTGGTGAGACTACTTCGTCATGTTTCAGCCTTGAGAAAGGGGGTGTGGCCGCCACCGTAGGTGGCCAATCTGGACCCATCGGACCGGGGAACTTCGATGAGCGACCCTGGGGAATTTCGATGAGCGGCATCGCTGGCTACTTCTGCGACCGGCGGTCGGGCTCCGCCCCGAAGGAAGTCGATGCTGCCTGCAAGATTGTGTTCGCTCGCTTGAGTTCACGATTTTCCTGGCGCAGCCGAAGAAGTTCATCGCGTTCGCTCTCAGGCGTCGCCGCGCGGCTTTCATTCTGCTTCTCGGCCTGGTTGACCCAGCTGCGAAGAGACTGCGAACCGACGCCGAGTTGCCGAGCAACTCGGTTGATCACGCCGTGGTCTTTGGGATCTTCTCGCCTGAGATCCAGGACCATCTTGACGGCCCGCTCCTTTAGCTCGGTCGGGTATCGCTTCTGTGATGGGCTGTTTGCCATGCTCCATCCTCTTCCAAGGTATGGAGCCTCCACAACTCCCAGGCCGAATCACATCTTCTATCTGGGTTTGAATAATAGAACAAGTTGGCGGAGAGGGAGGGATTTGAACCCTCGGACCCGCATTACCAGGTCAACTCATTAGCAGTGAGTCCCATTCGGCCTCTCTGGCACCTCTCCGTGACAGTTATTGTAGGCGAACGGCACTGGTGTCGAACCAGTTGCGCGCCAACGCTGCTTCCTCGCCCGTTAGGATCTCTACTGTGTTGATCACTTTACCGAGGATGATGGCAGAGGCCGCTGGCGACCTTGATGGTTCAGAGATCCTCCTCTACGATCACGGTGAACCGTTCGACCCTCGGTTGGTGGAGACTACCTTCCTGGTGCCAAGCTACTTGACCGCCCGGGCCCAGGTGCCGATGACCACGCAGATGCCGAAGCTCGAGGTTGTCCAACTGCTGACCGCGGGATTCGATGGCATTCCCGAGCTGCTTCCATCCGGCGTAACCCTCTGCAACGCGAAGGGAGTCCACGACGCCTCAACCGCGGAGCTGGCGGTAGGGCTGGCGCTTGCCAGTGTCCGCGGGTTGGACGGCTTTGCCCGGAGCCAGATTCAGGGCCGGTGGGAGCGCGTCTTCCGCCCGTCGCTTGCCGACCACACCGTCCTGCTCGTCGGGTACGGTTCGATCGGATCGGCGATCGAAGCCCGACTCCTTCCGTTCGAGGTCGAGATCGTCCGGGTAGCGCGGCATGCACGGCTGACGCCAGCCGTCTACTCGATAGAGGAGCTTCCCAGCCTCCTTCCCTCGGCCGATGTGGTCATCCTCATCCTGCCGCTCACCGCTGAGACCAGGCATATGGTTGACGACTCCTTTCTTTCGATGATGAAGGAAGGGGCGAGCTTGGTGAACGTGGCCCGCGGGCCCGTGGTCGACACCGATGCCCTGGTAAGGCATCTCGCCTCCGGGCGGATCAAAGCGGCACTGGACGTCACCGATCCGGAACCGCTTCCCGAGGGGCACCCGCTGTGGTCCGCACCGAACTGTTTGATCTCCCCGCACATTGGTGGGGATACCACCGCTTTCAAGCCGCGGGGTTTGGAGCTGTTGAGGCGCAACATTGGCCGCTATCGCGCCGGTCTCCCGCTTCTGAACGTGGTTCGCCAATGACGCGGGAAGTCCGGAAGGAGCCGCTCTAGGCGCCCCTCGGCTCCCACGCCAGAGTGTCGAGGATGGCCTTGACATCATCGAGGGTCGTCGTCGGGTTGACGAAGCAGAAGCGTGCCGCCGGCGAGCCATGCAGGGTGGTCGGGAGGACGAAGCCAACCTCATCCCGGAGGGCCTGTACCGACCACCGCTGGTAGAGTTCGGCGTCCCAGCCGTTTCGGGTAAAGACCACCACCGACAGCTCGGGCTCGAGGGACAGCTCTAGATAGTCGCGGCGCTCGATCTCCCTGGCAGTCGCTCTCGCGAGATCCAGCGAGGACTCGACCGCCTCGCGGTACTTTCGGGTGCCGTAGGTAGCCAGCGAGAACCAGAAGGGGAGTCCCCTTACCCGGCGCGAGAGGTGGTAGCCGTAGCTCGACGGATTCCAGGCGGAGTCCCGGTTGATCTCGTCCAGGTAACCTGCCTCCTGGGTCAGGGCTCGCCTGGCGTACTGAGGGTCCCGGTAGATGATGGCGGCGGCGTCGAAGGGGGCAAAAAGCCACTTGTGCGGGTCGACGATGAAGGAGTCGGCAAGCTCGATTCCGTCAAAGCGCGAGCGCATGAACGAGTTGAGCGCGGCTCCCCCGTAGGCGGCGTCGACGTGCAGCCAGAGATCGTTCTCCCGAGTGAAGGCGGCGATCGAAGCCAGGTCGTCTATCAGACCCAGGTTGGTGGTCCCGGCGGTTGCCACCACCGCGACTACCGACCCCCGCTCTTCCGGAGTTAATCCATCCCAGGTAGCGCTGAGCGCCTTGCCGTCGAGTCGACCGGGTTGGGACACCGGAACCAGGATAAGCTCCAGGTCCATTAGGTTCGCCGCCGACGCGATCGAGGAGTGGGCCTCTTCGGAGGCGATGATTCGGAAGCGATCGGGGCGGACGAAACTGCGTCGTTCCTTGAGCCGCTGGCGGGCTGCGTGGAGCCCGGACAAGTTGGCAAGCGAGCCTCCGGAGACGAAGGTGCCACCCGAGCCTTCCGGCATGCCGGCCAGCCCAGCAAGCCAGCTAATCGCCTCGTTCTCGCAGAAGATTGCTCCGGCGGCCTCCAACCAGGAGGTTCCCGATATGCAGGAAGCGGAGACGACCATGTCGAACAGGATCGAGGCTTTGGTCGGTGCCACGGGGACGAAGGCGAGGAAGCGCGGGTGATCGCTAGAGAGGGTTGCCGGAGCATACCCTTCGATGAATCGGCGGAGCGCTTCGTGCCCACCCACTCCTTCTTCGGTGATGTTCTTGCCAAAGAGGTCGGCAAGCTCGGCTTCCGAGCGCGGCCCATCGAGTGGAGGGGGCTGCAGAGCCACCCTCTCTAGAGCGTAGTTGACGATCTCCTTCTCGAGCTTGAGGGTCTCCTCGTCGAGCCTGTGCATTCGAACCCCCGAATTTCTGGTGCTGGTCGCCGAAAGTTTATACCATCCCTGGATGATTTTGCATTTTCGGGCACTGCTTCTGAAGAAGCGAATACGCTACTTTGCGGTTGCAATCGGGAGAAGGCTGTGGCGGCAAATGGCTACTCGGTCTCGTCTGGGCTGGACGGGGTCCTTTTCAGATTAGGGCAAACATTGAGGCGGCTACGTGTCTCCATCGGTGGAGACGAGGGCTTCGCCTACGCCATTGGCGCCGGCTTCTGGCAGCTTCACCATATTCACGATCTCGGGGAAGTCCGGGTTTCGGAGATGGCCACCGCCCTGAACCTCGACATATCAACGGTGTCGAGGCAGCTCAAGGCGCTTTTGAACAAGGGGCTCGTCGAGAAGTTTGCCGATCCAAACGATGCCCGGGTGGTAATGATCCGCCTCTCCCCGCTAGGGAGGAAGATCTTTGAGGAGCTGGTTGCCAAGCGCCAGTTTCTTTTCGACTCCGCCCTGAAAGAGTGGCCGCTTCGGGACCGGGAAAGGCTGATGCACCTGCTCGAACGGATGGTAAGGGATCTCGACTCTGCGATGAACGAGGTGGAAAGCTAGCCTGGCATCCTGCTGGCGGGTTCAGAGACCGGCAGCACGGCCGAGACGGTCGTACCCTTGCCGGACGTGGACTCGACGGTTACTCGTCCCCCCAAGGACCGGGCCCGTTCCGACATTCCCAGCAGCCCGAAGTGTCCGGAGGCCAGCTCATCCTGGCTGTCCTTCTCGAAGCCGCATCCGTCGTCGGTTACGGTTAGCGCGATCTCTGCCTGCCGGAACTCGATTGTCACGTCAAGGCGGCTGGCGAGCGCGTGGTTCACCGCGTTGCGAACCGCCTCCTGTACGATCCGGAAGGCGGCAAGTTCGATCTCGGGAGGAAGGCGGATCTCGTTGCCGATCACATTGAATCGGCTCTGGGGGCCAGCGTTATCCGCAACCTCCCGCACCGAACCCGCCAGCGTACGTACCAGCCCAAGATGATCAAGGGCGGGAGGGCGCAGGTCCCGAGCGAGCGACCTGAGGGACCCTGCGGTATTGAGCGCCAGGTCTCTCGCCTCATAAAGGCCGGCGGATACGTCTGTTGGGAGCCCCTGGACTTCGGAGAGGCTTTCCAATTTCCGTGCAAGGTGCAAAAACACCTGTAGCGGCGCGTCGTGAAGCTCCCGCGAGAGGCGAAGCCGCTGCTCCTCCTCGGCCCGGACGACCAGCCTGGCGTATTGGGTTGCCCTCCGCTCGGTGGCAAGCTCCTCGGTGATGTCCTCTAGCACCAGCTGGAGCGGTGCACCTTCGCTCTCCTCTTCGATGAAGCTCGCCTCGATCCGGTAGTCGTGGCCGTTCGGCAGCGTGACCACCTTTCCCGGGGTCGCGGGTATCTGGAGCCGAGCGGGCACGGGACTCCCGACCATGTCGTCTCCAAACATGGTCTTTGCCGCCGGGTTGGCGTCGGCGACCACTCCCGAAGCCTCCACGACCAGGATCGGAGAGCGGTTGGTCTCGAACAGCTGCCGGTAACGGGCCTCCGTCGCCAGCCGCTTGCTGGTGATACTGGCGACTCGCTGGTTGGAGATCCGCTCTGACTCGATGTGGAGGCCGACGAAGACCGCAACCAGGTCGACCAGGGCAAGGTTGACCAGATCGCTTCCGACATGCCCCTGGTCGTTTGGCAGCAGGAGATCCGGGAGCCAGAGGAGGGTTGCCCAAACCCCGGTGGCGGCCGAGCCGGTCAACCCGTAGCGGAGAGCGGCGTAGAGCACTGGCACGATAAGCAGGGCAACCGGGAGGCCTACCGGAAACGATGGTCCGATCGAGGAGATGAAGATGTCGGAGGCGAGGTGGATTCCAGCGATGATCACCACCATCGCCTGAAGCGCCCAGAAGCGGCGGTCCCTTAGCGGGGGGTGGGCCGCCCTTCGAAGGATCGCGTAGGGATTAGTTCTCTCCTTTTCCTGGACCATAGCTACTCCCGGTCACGTGGTGGTTGATCGCCCAAAGCGCCGCTTCCGTCCTCGAGGTTACCCCCAACTTGGCAATGATGGTGGAGACGTGGCTCTCGACGGTCCGCAAACCCAGCTGTAGCTGGGCGGCGATACCTTTGTTCGAGTATCCCTGGGCAAGAAGGGCGATGACGTCTGCCTGCCTTGGGGTTAGCGAGACGCTGGTATCCCCCCCGCCAAGCTGTGGTCTTGCCGCTACCCGGCTCGCGAGTTCGCGGGCAAGGACGAGCACCCCGCCGGCAGCCGCCCTCACCGCGTCGGCAAGCTCTCGCGCCGACGCGGTCTTGAGCAGGTAGCCGGCGACTCCGATGTCGAGGGCTTCGTCAAGGTAGGCGTAGTCGTCGTAGGCGGTCAAGATCACGATCGCCACTTGCGGAAAGCGGACGGTAGCTTCCCGGGCAAGGCTGAGTCCGCTCATGCCGGGAAGGCTCACGTCGACGATGGCCACATCCGGCCCAAGCCGGTCGAGGAGGAGCAGCGCCCTCTCCGCGCTCTCCGCCTCTCCAACGACTTTGATATCCGGATGCTTCTCCAAGAGCTGGATGGTACCCTCGCGGACCAGGGAGTGATCCTCTACTACAATCACTCGGATCGGTGCACCGGTGTCGGAGGATTCCCGGTCGCCGAACTCGGCGCTGTACCGGTTTCCGGCGCCTCTTGGAGCAGCTTGCGGGTTCACTCTCCCATTCTAGGCACCGGCGCTGGCCGGCGATGGGTGAAATTACGGAGCACACCACCGTGATCTCCGGCGATCTCGGTACAACCTCGGGGAGCCACCGCGTGGTGCTTCGGTTGGCCCTGAGGCCGTAGCGGGCTACTTGAAGAAGCATGACAGAGACAATCAGGATACTGCTAGGAGTTCTAGCCACGGCATCACTGGCCGCGATCATCATCTACGTAGTCGTCTTCACTGGGGTAGTGTTCTACACGCTCTACGGGAAGTACCGCAAGCATACCGATCCATCATGGACCGTTGACGTTTCTGAGTACATCGAGTGGCACGAGCCGGCCGAGCGAGAACGGGAGTCGCACCTGGTCGGATCGAGCCATTAGTCGGGTACTTTCCGTATGCGGAGGCGCCCGGGCCATCACTGGCGCTAATCCCCCCCAGCTCCTACCGGCCCGGGTGATCTCCGTTCAAGGCCCTGCCACCCGCAGGGCCTTGACTTTGCCGGCAGCTCTCCCGCCGATGCGAGTCGGTGGCGAAGCGGCTGCGCTGCGCCCGCCATGTGGCAAAACACTTGTTTGCGGCTATGCGTTGCGGGCAAACTTGCTGGAAAGTGGACGGCGTCTCCGAACCCGCAAGCTGGTATCGCTGGCAAGTGGATTTTCGGGTTGCGGGGCCGCAATGGGGAGGCTGGGAAGCGTTTTCTGCTCGCCGGCGAGGAGGAGTTGCGCCGACTCGTAGCCACTCTCCATCAACGCCGCGGCGTGAGAGAAGTCCATCGTGTCGAGCCTGCCTGCCGCCGGGCACTCGATCACTTTCACCGCGATGGAAGTGGGAACGGAGGCAAGCGCCGTCCTGATCTGGGAGAGCTTCGTAAGGTAGAAGCTCCGGATAAGGGTCTCGACTGGGCGCTGGTACTCGGTCAAGTCGGCGTATAGCGTGCCGCAGAGGAGGAGGTAGATTTCGGTCGCTTGAAGCTCGCTTGCCCTCCTCACCGGCGCGTCGTCTACTACCCCACCGTCGATGAAGAGGTCGCCACCGATCGCTATCGGCGGGTAAACGCCGGGAAGCGCAGAGCTGCCGTAGAGGATTTCCACCGCCGGCCCGGAGGAGAACCAGCGTTCCTCGCCGGTATGGGCATTGGTAAGCAGTACGTGTATCGGCACTGCGGTTTCGGAGAGGTCTTCGATCGGCAGCAGGCTCCTGATGTACTCCTGCATCGGTTTGGCGGAAAATGCCGCACCGCTCCGGCGAACGTACCGCCAAGCGCTGGAGACCCGCTGGCTGGGGAGGACCGGACTCTCCTCGATCTCCCGCCACACCGACTCCAGCCGTGCCACGGTTTCGATGGTCGGTTCGGACGCGAAGATGGCGCCGTTGATGGCGCCGATGGAGACCCCGATCACCATGTCGGGAAGGATTGCGGCCTCGACGAGGGCTCGCAACATTCCCACTTGGCAGGCGCCCTTTCCGCCGCCGCCGCCAAAGACGAAGGCGCGAACGGGTTTAGGCTGGTTCTCGATGGGCCGCTGGCGTGTCGATGCGGCTCTTCTGATCCACGGCAATGCAGGTTTCATAGGCCTCCTGCGCGAGCGGGTTGCCACCGCCCCACTACCAGAATATCGAACCGGGAGTGCGAGAGTTTAGCGGGTGCGGAGCGGTTGGTCGCGGCCGGCAACGGAGCCGTCGGCGGCGGCCGATCATGCCTAGGGTTATCGTCGGCAAAGAGAGCGAATACCAGAACCCTTATGAATACCCTTGATGGTATCCTTTTGCCATGGACCTTGTTAACTTTGCGTCGGTGTTAGCCGTGGTGCTGACGCCGGTACAGCACGTCCTTGCGGTCATCTCCGGCCTTGTCGTTGGCTTCTCCCTGGGGTTGATCGGCGGAGGGGGATCGATCTTGGCGGTGCCGCTGCTGCTCTACTTCGTGGGCTACTCCGATCCCCACGTCGTCATCGGCACCACCGCGCTGGCGGTCTCGGCGAATGCCTACCTCAACGTGATACCCCACGCCCGGGCGGGCAATGTTCGGTGGAAGGAAGGTATCACCTTTGCCATAGTGGGTGCGATCGCCGCCTTTGCCGGCTCGAGCTTGGGCAAGGCGGTAAACGGGAAGCAGCTCCTTTTCCTCTTTGCGATCTTGATGCTGGTGATCGCTTTCATCATGCTGAAGAAGCGCAGCAGCGACTCCAAGGTGTCGGCGCAGATTGGTGCCGGAACGGGTGGGACGCTGACCGAGACCAAGGTATCGAGCAAGAAGCTTTCGGTTGCCGCGGGGTCCGTCGGCCTCCTTTCGGGGTTCTTTGGCATCGGTGGAGGATTTTTGATCGTGCCTGGCCTCATCTTTTCTACCGGAATGACCATGCTCAGCGCCGTCGGCACCTCGCTCATCTCCGTTGGCACCTTCGGCCTGACCACCGCGGTCAACTACGCCAGCTCGGGGCTCCTCAACTGGGTGGTGGCCGGACTTTATATCGCTGGTGGCGTCGTTGGGGGGGTGGCCGGATCCCGTCTTGCGACCAAGCTGGGGAAGGAGTCGAAGGGTGCGCTCAACCTTATCTTCGCCGGCCTGGTGATCGTGGTCGCAATCTACATGCTCTACGAGAACCTCTCCGCCTTCGGCATCAAGATCTGACCGCTGGCCGGGAACGGCGCCGCCGGGAACCTCCGGATGGCGCTTTGGTATCAAGCACGCCACAAACAAGCAATACTGCCAGCCGGATGTACCATCCAAGCCTGGCGCCATCCCACTCGAACGGGTATCCTTGGCGCTGAGGATTGGGTACCGCCTGTTTATAAGTTCGGGACCCAGCCAGCGCGTGAGTGGAGCGGGGGATATGGGAGAGAAGCTCAAGGTTGCGGTTGTACAGGCCCCCACGGTCCTGTACGATCCGCTCGAGGCCATGGACCGGGTAGAGGAGTGGGCACGGAGGGCAGCTGGCGAGGGCGCCAGATTGGTGGTCTTTCCCGAGGCTTTCATCGGCGGTTACCCGAAGGGAAGCACCTTTGGGGCGGTGATTGGAGAGAGAAGCGCCGGCGGGAGGGAAGAGTTTCGACGCTACCACGCCGCCGCGATCGAGATTCCCGGGCCCTTCACCGATCGGCTGGGGAAGATCGCAAGCAGCCTCGGGCAGTACCTGGTGATTGGGGTCATAGAGCGTGATGGTGGAACGCTCTACTGTTCGGTGGCCTACCTCTCGTCCTCCGGAGCGCTCCTGGGAAAGCGGCGCAAGCTGATGCCGACCGCGGCGGAGAGGCTGGTCTGGGGGTTCGGAGACGGATCGACGATGGGCGTGCACCAGACCGAGATCGGCCGCATCGGTGCGGTCATCTGTTGGGAGAATCTGATGCCCGCCGCCCGGATGGCCATGTACGGCCAGGGCATCGAGATCTACTGCGCACCTACCGCAGACGGGCGCGAATCTCATCACGCCACCATGCGCCATATCGCCCAGGAGGGCAGGTGCTTCGTCTTGGTCGCGAACCAGGTGATGCGGGTGTCGGACTTTCCCGAGGAACACCCGAGGGCGTTTGGCGATGCGCCCGATGCGGTGGTCTCCCGCGGCGGGAGCTGCATCATCGGTCCGCTGGGCGAGGTGCTTGCCGGACCGGTCTACGACCAGGAGGCGCTTCTGGTGGCGGAGATCGATCTCGACGACCTAGCGAGGGCAAAGTACGACTTCGACGTGGTGGGGCACTACGCCCGACCCGACATCTTCCACCTGGAGATCGACTGGTCGAAGAAGCCGCCGATCACCCCGCCGCCGGTTGGGGTTGGCCGGCTTCTGGTGGAGGAATAGGTTAGCCCGGCGGCTGCTTGCCGAGAAAGTTCTCGATCATGCGGTGGCCGTCCCCGGTGAGGATCGACTCTGGGTGAAATTGGACCCCTTCGATCGGGAGTTCCCGATGGCGCACCCCCATGATTACGCCGTCCTCGGTTGAACTGGTGACCACCAGCTCGTCGGGAATGGCGGAGGGGTCGATCACCAGCGAGTGGTATCGGGCAACCGGGATCCGCTCGGGAAGGCCGCTGTACACTCCCAACCCATCGTGGGTGATGAGCGAACTCCTCCCGTGCATGACTTGCGCGGCGCGAACCACCTTTGCCCCGAAATGGTAACCGATGAGCTGGTGGCCCAGGCAGACACCAAGCGTGGGTACGGCGGCTCCAAGCTCCTTTAGCGCCAGCTCCCCGCCGGTGGACTCCTCGGGTCTGCCCGGCCCGGGCGAGATGATAAGCCGATCGAACCTCTCGGCTTTGAGCGCTCCGGCAACCTGGTCGTGCCGAATCACCACCGGATCCGCCCCGAGTTCGCCAACGTATTGATAGAGGTTGTAGACGAACGAGTCGTAGTTGTCGACGATCAGAACGCGCAAGCCCGTCATCGCTCCAGTGTAGCGAGCGGCCCCTGTTCCCTAGCCGAGGCGTTCGATGATGTACGCGTTGGCCATGCCGCCGCCCTCGCACATGGTCTGGAGGCCGTAACGCGAGCCCGAGCGCTCCAGTTCGTTTACCAGAGTTGCGAGTAGCCGGGTTCCCGATGCTCCGAGTGGGTGCCCGAGAGCGATCGCCCCGCCGTTGACGTTTACCCTGTCCATGTCGAAGCCGAGTTCGTTTTGCCAGGCGAGGACTACCGACGCGAACGCCTCGTTGATCTCTACCAGGTCGATTTTCTCGGCCGGAATCCCTGCTTTCGCCAAGACTTTCCTGGTGGCCGGTATCGGTGCCGTTAGCATCATGATCGGATCGTCGGCGACCACGGTGGAGGCGACGAACCTCGCTCTCGGCGTCAGCTTCAGCTCGGCCGCCTTCTCCGCCGACATTATCAGTGTCGCAGAGGCTCCATCGGTGATCTGCGAGGAGTTGCCAGCCGTGATCAGGCCGTCCTCCTTGAAGGCGGGTTTGAGGTTGGCAAGAACGTCGACTGTGCTGTTCGGTCGGATACCCTCGTCGGTCTCAAGGAAGTTCCCCGTCGGCTTTCCGGTGCCATCGCGCACCTCTATCGGGAGGATCTCGTTCTTGAAGCGGCCGCCCTCGGTGGCGTGGTGGGCGAGGCGCTGGCTCCGCGCTCCGTAGGCGTCCAGCTGGTCGCGGGTGAAGCCCCACCGTTCGGCGATTCGCTCGGCCGAAAGCCCCTGGTGAATGAGGCCCCCCCGCTCGGCGTAGCGCCGGATGACCGAGGGGCCAAAGGGTTCGCCCGGTCCCATCGACATCGACGAGCCGATCGGAACACGGCTCATCGACTCGACGCCCGCGGCGATGACGATGTCGTAGGCGCCGGCCGCCACCCCTTGGGCCGCAAAGGCTGCCGCCTGCTGCGAGGAGCCACACTGGCGGTCGATTGAAGTCCCGGGCACGGTCTCTGGGAAACCGGCCGCGAGCACCGCGTTGCGAGCGACGTTGCCGGACTGCTCGCCGATCTGGCTTACGCACCCCATGATGACGTCGTCTACGAGGCCCGGGTCGAGTTGGTTGCGGTCGACAAGACCTTTAAGGCAGAAAGCTGCGAGGTCAACCGCGTGCCAACCCGAGAGAGACCCGTTCCGCTTGCCTCCAGGCGTGCGGACCACGTCAACGATTACTGCCTCCGGCATCTTCTCCTCCTTTGCGACCAGTCAAGCCTATCGAAGCTCTCGCCCCGCGTCCGGTCATCGGCGTCACGCCTCTACGCGCACCCCGGTTACCTGAAAGGTGGTCACGTCGATGAGCCCTCTGTCGGTCAGCTTGAGCTCCGGGATGACGCTGAGGCCGAGAAACGAGAGGGTCATGAACGGGGCTTCGAGGGTGCACGAAAGCGCGGATGCCGCCGCATCCTGGGCTGCTCTCACCTGGGCGGCAACCACCTCCGCCGAAAGTTCGCTCATCAGACCGGCTATGGGGAGCGGAACTTCCGCCAAGATCTTTCCGTTAAGGCAGACGACCTGGCCACCGCCGATCCGCTCAAGGTGGTTCGCCGCCACCGCCATGTCCTGTCTGCCCTCGGGAGTGTTCGCTCCCACCACCATGAGGTTGTGGGCGTCGTGGGCAACGGTGGATGCGATAGCGCCCGCGCTCAAACCAAACCCCTCCACGAAGGCGACCGACCTCCTTCCGGTGCGGTGGTGCCGCTCGATCACCGCTATCAGGTTGAGGCCGGGGTCGAACTCCCGGTACCGCGCCTGCTTTGCACTCGTCCAGATCGAACCGGCGGTCACGCCGATGACCCTCACGGTTTCGTCGGCGCCCACCTCCACTTCGAAGGCGCTCGGGTCGATGTCGGCGCTCAGGCGTACGCTGCGCTTCAGGCCCGACGGCACGGGTCTCTCCGGTAGCGTGACCGCCAGTTTGCCATCGGCCGCGACCACGTTCCCGCACTGGATCACCAGCTTTGGTTTGAGGGATTCAAGGTCGTCGAAGATACACAGATCTGCCTGGTAGCCGGGGGATAGCGTTCCCAGGTGGGTAAAACCGTGGTAATCTGCCGCGTTCATCGTGGCCATCACCAGGGCGTCCTCGAGGGAGACTCCGTTCTCCACCGCAACCCTTATGCAGTCGTTCACGTGCCCGCGGATTAGGAGCAGGTCGGGTTCGCGATCGTCGCTACAGAGGGCGGCCCGGACGGTACCGCGTTCGCGGATGCTCTTGGCAAGTGCGGCGATGTTCTGGGAAGCGGAACCTTGCCGCAGGAAGACCCACATGCCCTTCCGGCGCTTCTCGGTAATCTCCTCGACGGTGGTAATCTCGTGATCGGACTCGATCCCGGCGCAGAGGTAGGCGTCCAGATCGAAGCCGGTCAACCCCGGGGCATGGCCCTCCACGCGGAGATTTCCGGCGAGTGCGATCTTCGCGAGGATCGAAGGGTCGCCAGCGATCACTCCGGGGTAGTTCATCACCTCCGCCACCCCGATGGCTTCGGGGCTTTCCAGGACTTCGCGCATCTCCTCCAGGTCAAAAAGTGCCCCAGGGCTCTCGAAACTGGAGGCGGGGACGCATGAAGAAGCGGAGAATCCGAAGGTGAAGGGAAGCTCCCGCGATGCTTTGATCATGGCGGCCACCCCCTCGATGCCGGCCACGTTGGCCATCTCGTGGGGATCGTTGGCGACGGCTACCGTCCCGTGAGGGAGAACTGCCCTGACAAACTCGGGGATCCAGAGCTTGGTCGACTCGATGTGCATGTGGGCGTCGATGAATCCGGCAGTGATCCAGGCTCCCTCGACGTCGAGCACCCGCCGGGCTTTGCGCTCGCCCCAGCCGACGATGACGCCGCTGTCGATGGCGAGGTCGATTTGCAGCCACTCCTTGGTGGTGGGAACGAAGACGGTGCCGCCCTTGATCAACAGGTCTATCTCCCCGGACCCGCGGGACTTCTCGATTAGGCCACTTTGATGGCGCCTCCGGGTTGCTGGCATATCCTCCACTCTAGGCCGGTGTCGCGACGCGGAGCTGGCACCGGGAACGTTCGCGAAAATTAACACTGCCTGAGTCCCTCGCCGCTTTCAGCCCCTACGATGTAGCTGGTTCGCTTCGCGGCTTTTATCGATCTCGAGTGGGTCGCCTGATGGCGTCCCCGAGCACGGGGGCGACCTGAAGGGGAGGTGGCTCTTGAAGGACGTACTCAGTGTTCCCGTGGCCGAAGCCGGATCGCTTATCGAACAGCGCGGCATCGACTTCATTCCGGAGGGGGAGCGCTGGGCCAAACCGCGCGACCTCTTCTGGATGTGGGTTGGCGCCCTGTTCAATGTGGAGTACGTAGTATACGGCGCTCTGGTGATGAGCTTTGGGCTCACCTTCCTTCAGGCAGTTGCCGTCATTTTGATCGGAAACCTCTCCTTCTTCCTTCTTGGGCTCACCAGTTTGCAGGGACCTGACGCGGGGACGACCACCTTCACCATCAACCGGGCGGCGTACGGTCCCAACGGCTCCAAACTGCTGTCGCTCTTCAACTGGCTGACTCAGGTCGGGTTCGAGACCGAGGGGCTGGCCTTGATTGTGCTTGCCGCGATCGCTCTCTCCAATCAGGCGGGGGTGCAGGTATCAACGGCCGGAAAGGTGCTTTTCATCGTGCTTGCCGGGTTGATTCAGCTGATTCTTCCGCTTTTTGGGCATAGCGCGATCCTCAAGACCCTGAGGATCCTTGCGGTTCCGTTTTTGATCCTGTTTGCGGCGATGGCCTTCTTGAGCGTCGGGAAGCTCGATCTCCACTCGGTGGCCCACGGGGCCAGCTGGCAGACGATGTTCGCGGTGCTTGCCGTCGTCATCTCCGCCTCCGGCCTGGGCTGGACCGAGAACGGGAACGACTACTCCCGCTATATCCAGCGTTCCGCCCCCAAGGGGAAGATAGTGCTTTGGGTATTTCTCGGCACGGCGGTCCCCTCCATCCTGCTTATGCTCTTGGGGGCCGCGATCTTCACCTTCGTGCCCTCCGCCACCAACCCGATAAGCGGGCTTCCACACGCCTTTCCGGCGTGGTTCCTAACCCCCTACCTGCTAGTGGCGATTCTGCAGCTTTTCGCCATCAACAGCCTCGATCTCTACTCTTCGGGCGTCACGTTGCAGGCGCTGGGATTGAAGTTGACCAGGCTCCAGGCGGTGATACTCGACACCGTCATCTGCTCGCTGCTCACCGCCTATGCCACCTTCTCCAACCAGTTCAACACCCTGCTTGGGGATTTTGTCCTCTTCATCATCGTCTGGGTGGCACCGTGGACGGCGATCTATCTGATCGATTGGCTGCTGCGCAAGCGCCGCTACGATCCGCACGCATTGCATCAGGCCAAAGGTGGGCTCTACTGGTACAACGGGGGCGTTCACTGGCCGGCGGTGGTCGCGCAAGTCGTCGGGATGGCGGCGTCTCTCATGGCCATCAACACCACGGTCTTCGTGGGACCGATCTCCTCGGCTTCGGGTGGAGCAGACTTCTCGATCTTCACCGGGTTCGGCGTTGCGGCCCTGGTCTACTGGCTAATGGCTCGTAGTACCCTCAAGTCAACCGAGCCGAGCGAAGCTTTGGAGATCTAGTATCCGCCGGAGCTCTTCGAGCCTATAGCTGCGGTTATCGGGTTGCCCTTGGCGTTGAGAACGTACCAGTACCCGCCAAAAGCGTCGATCCCTTCGCCCGATACCAAGTGGGTCTGGGAGTCGCTGGTAAACGTATAAAGCGGGTGTCCGTGGTAAGTGAGCTGGACCTGTCCGTTGGTGCGCACGATCGAGCCCGCAAGCGACCGTTTGAGGGTCTTGGGCAGGCTGCCAACCGGGCCCAGAACCGGCTTCCAGATCGCCGCACAAGCCCCATAGCAGGCGGACTTGCCCCGAGAGTCAGCGGTGAACATGTAGTAGGTCTGCCCGGCGGGCGAAGTCAGTATCACCCCATATCCCGAGGAGCGGGAGGTAGCCAGCCCGGTCGAGCTGGACGAAGTGGTCTTTCCGTAGGACGCAGGGCTGCTCTGGCCGGAACTCGGCGAAGTCGAGGTGTTAGCGCTGCCACAGGCGGCAAGAACCCCTGCGGCGATCATAAGACATAAAGGTGCTCTCAAGTGATTCATAGTTCCCCCCTTCGGCACGTTCCATTTCAACTTTTCATTGCTGCCGAATATTCCGCCGCAGGCCATCGACACCGGCTCAGCTTTGCCACCCTTTAGGATCTCTTGTACGAGTATGGAGGTTCGAGGATGCAAGCCCCACGTCCCTTTAGAGGAATGAGAGATATTCTTCCTGGTGAGAAGGATTTGCGCCTCTCTGCTCTTGAACGCATTCGGAGCACCTACCAGAGCCACGGTTTTTTTGAGATCGAGACCCCGGTGGTCGAGAGTCTGGAGGCGCTCACCGGGGCGGGCGGCGACGAGAACGAGAAGCTGATGTTCAAGGTTCTCAAGCGTGGCGACAAGCTGGACATAGAGGGATCGGCTGATGAGGCCGATCTCGTGGACGGGGCTTTGCGCTACGACCTCACTGTTCCTCTCGCCCGGTTCTACGCGATAAACCAGTCGAAGCTTCCCCGCCCTTTCTACTCGATGCAGCTTGGACCCGTCTTTCGTGCAGAACGTCCCCAGCGTGGACGGTTTCGGCAGTTTACGCAGGCCGACATCGACGTGCTTGGCGATCCGACCTACCTCGCGGAGGTGCAACTGCTGGTGGCTGCTACGGCGGCTCTTCACACCCTCGGAATTGAGGGGTTTGAGATCCGGCTCAACGACCGGCGGATCTTGGAAGGAATACTTCTCCACCACGGTATTGAAGAGCCGATGTGGGAGCCGGTGATGGTAACGCTTGACAAGCTTGACAAGCTCGAGGCTGCGGCGGTCGAAAGGGAACTCGAGGAGCGGGGGCTCTCGGCGGCGCAGGCGAGGAAGCTCCTGGATGGCCTTGACCACCTGCAAGGATCGGGAGACCTTGGGGTGTTGGCAGAGTACGGGGTTGCAGTCGATGTAGTCGAGTGGGTACAGCAGATCCAGAGACACGTTGCCCGGTCGGTTCGAGATGTGACGGTCGTCTTCGATCCGCTGACGGTGCGGGGGCTTGCCTACTACACCTCCACCGTCTATGAGTTGGTCCATCCGAACTGGACGGGATCCATCGGGGGAGGCGGTCGCTACGATCACCTCCTTGGGCGTTTTGGCGTCGACTCCCCGGCGTGCGGCATCTCGCTTGGATTCGAGAGGGTCGTTGGTCTGATCGAGGAGCTTGGCCTCCCGGTGCGCTCGGGGAAACGGAGGCTTACGGTTATCTTCGATCCGCAGACCCAGTCGGAGGAGGCGTTGTCCAGCGCCCGCCACTTTCGCCGGGACGGCTATTGCGTTACCCTCTTGGCCCATCCGAGCGGCGCACGCTCTCCGATGAAGCGGATAGCGCTGGCGGCGGAGGAACTCAAAGCGGAGGGATCGCATGACAGCTTTTACCACCTTACCCTGGGAGTTGATCACGAGCCGCGGCTGTTAATTCACTGATTGCGGCAAAGTAGCTTCTGGTGCCAAAACTTTGGTGAAAGTTTTGCGATTCCGGTTACTTTGAGTGTTGCCTGTGGTGTAGGTTTGCCTTTCAGCGATCGATCTTGTGTACGCTTGTCGATCCGGGAGGAGGCAGCCCGATGGGAAAAAGAGTATCGAAGAGTCTCGTGCGCGTATTGCTGGGGAGCGCTTTGGCGAGCGTCGGTGTTGTGGCGGTAGCCCAAGGTGGTACCGGATCGGTAGCTTCCGATCAGCTCGTTCCGGTTTCCCAGGGGATATCGGCTTCGGTGCTTGCGAACGCGGTACCCCAGGGCAATACTTCGTCCAGCACCAAGATGCGGGTGTCCTTCATCCTGAAGGGCAGGAATATCTCTAGCCTCGCTTCAATGGTGAATGCGGGGTGGAAGGGGAGCTTCCTGACCGTCCCCCAGTTTGCCGCCGAGTACGGGCAGACCCCCTACTACGTCTACGCGCTAACCACTTACCTCAACTCCTTTGGCATCCGGACCCAGGTAATGCCGGACCTTCTCGACGTCACCACGCAGGGGACGGCGTCCCAGTACGAGAAGGCGCTCACCATCTTGATGCAGGACTTTACCGTCAACACCAAGCCCGCCGGAGCCGCGGTCAGGACTTCGACCACGCAGCAGGTCTACGCCACCAAGGATATGCCAAAGATGCCTAGCTATCTTGGTGACCGCATCCTCGCAATCTTGGGGCTCTCCAACTACGCGCCGTTCCAGTCGCTGTCGGTGCCCGGACTGAAGCAGCCGTCACCGCAGGCAGCGGGGGCTGCCGCCGCGGCGCCCTTCGCCCAACTTCCTTCGGCGTTCGAAAGCCAGTACAACCTGAATCCGCTTACGTCCGCAGGCAACCTGGGCCAAGGACAGACGATGGCGATTGTGACGCTGGCCAGCCTCGATCCCGGAGTACCCTATGCCTTCTGGTCTAAGGTGGCCCATATTCCGGTTGCCCCTGGCCGCATCCACTTGGTTAAGGTCGACGGCGGCGCCGGACCGGTGAGCCTGAATCTGGGCTCGGACGAGACGACTCTTGACGTGGAGCAGTCGGGCGCCATAGCCCCCCAGGCCAACATCTTGGTCTACCAGGCCCCGAACACCGATTATGGCTTTGTGGACGCCTTCTACCAGGCGGCGTCGGACAATCTGGCCGGCTCGATCTCGGCAAGCTGGGGGGAGTCGGAGACGGCCATTCAAGCGAGCGTCGCCTCTGGTCAGGAGTCGCCGGCGTACGCCGAGGCGTTCAACCAAGCTTTCCTGGAGTCAGCCGCACAGGGCCAGTCGGTCTTCGTAGCCTCTGGCGATCAGGGGGCCTATGACCCAACCGGCGACATCGGAACCACCAATTTGGGGATCGACAACCCGTCCGACTCTCCCTTCGACACTTCGGTCGGTGGAACCACACTTCCTGGAGTTCAGACCTACCCGATTATGTCGTCGGGCGGATCCGTGATCGGAAGCGAGTCGGTGAATATCCCATCCCAGATCACCTGGGGATGGGACTATCTGTGGCCAATGTACCAGGCCCTTGGGGCTAGTAGCGAGGCTAGCCTTGCCACCAGCCTGGTGATCGGCAGCGGGGGCGGCTACAGCGCTCTCTTCGACCGCCCCTCCTACCAGAACAACCTGAAGGTGCAGCACTACGCGGACTACATGTTCCTCGCCAGCATCGATCAGCAGATAGTTGCCCCGGGGATGGTCGAGCCGACCAAGTTCAGCTTCAACCCCAACCCTGCGCTGGTATCGGGGATGCAGCCGTACGGCCGGGCGACGCCGGATATCTCCTTCAACGCCGATCCGCAGACCGGCTACGTGGTCTACGACCCGCAGTTTGTGCCGGTCTTCGGCTCAAGCTTGGTGGATTTTGGCGGGACCAGCTTCATCGGCCCGCAGCTGAACGGCGTCTCGGCGGTCTACGAGAGTGCGCTTGGCGGCCAAAGGGTTGGATTCTGGAATCCGATGATGTACCACTTTGCCGCTTCGGCAAGCTCTCCGTTTACGCCGCTTGACTCGAACCAGGTCTACGGCTCGAGTTACTACTCGGGTACGTTGAACGGCGCTCCGCTCTCGATCAATGGCGAGTTTGCCAACAGCAACAACTTCTATACCGGGAACACCGGGGCAATCTACAACCCAGGCTCGGGCTTGGGATATGCCGACCTCAACAGCTTGTTCTACGACTTCAAGGGCAGCCTTGGGGGTGCTCAGTAGGGAAGTGGGGGCGCCACCGGGCAAGCATCGCGGCTTGCCCGGTGGCGCTCTTTTGCGGTTGTGCACCATAGTCGTGGTGACGGCTTCAAGCGATCAACGCCGCATCTATCTGTGATCTGGATTGGCAAGTGTGGTGCCCCGATCTTTTTGAAGGTTAAGCCTCTCTATCGGTCCGTCACTGCTTTTGCTGGTGGAGCCTTGTCAGGGACTGGTCATCCGAGGCACCGGTACGGCGAGAATTGGCAAACAACGACTAGGCAAGGGATCGCCGGTAGCGCACTACCTCAATGGACATCCCATCGAACTCCTTGTGGCCGGTTCCGTCGGGACTCCAACCGTTGTGTTGGTAGAAGCGCTCCGCTCTCCTATTGCCAGCCAGTACCCAGAGAATGGCTTCCCGAAACCCCTGCTGTCGCAGCCGCTCGTTCGCGGCGCCGATAAGTGCGCGGCCAACTCCACACCCCCACCTTTCCGGATCTACGTAGAGGCCAAGGAGTTCGCCAATCTCGCCCGTCTCGTCACCCTTAGCGGGTCTTGTGGTCGCAAAGCCAACGATGGCGTCCTCTTCGATGGCGACCAGCGTTACCGGGTCCCGCGGATCGGAACTCTCGAATGAGTAACTCCGCGCGCGAACTTCGGGCTGGAGTCCGGAGAGGTACTCCTCGGGAATGAGGCCCTTGTAGGCGACTTGCCACGCGCGGACGTGGAGGCGGGCGACGAGGTTCGCATCCGCTTGCTTGGCTTGGCGAATCTCCATGATCAAAAAGACTACTTGTAAAGACCACAATGGCCGTCGAGCATCGTTTTTTGATGGTAGTCTGGCGATAATCAGCTGCAATCACCTACCCATTGTGGAACCTGGGGGTCAGATTGCTCATCGGATGGAGTACGCCAGCGCAGCGGTCTCGGCGGAGTCTTCAACGAGATTTTGTTCCAATCTAGATCGAGATTGGATTACGGCTAGGACCGAGGCCGCCAACGGCATCCAGCTGCCCAGTTGCCGCTCGATTGGGATTCTTTGAAGGAAAGAACTTTCGCGCACCAATCACTCTTTGAACCCGGCGCCACGACACTGCCGAGTCCAACCTATAGATACGGCAAGGCGTTTACAAAGGTGAAATCCGTACACCTAAGCTGGTCAATAGCGCTTACTCAAGGAGAATCTTCATGCCTTCCCAGGATCTGGCTGTTGAGGTCTGTAACATCACCAAGTCCTTCGGAGCCGTGAACGCTCTTTCGGGGATCGATATGGAAGTTCCGAAGGGAACGATCCTCGGCCTCCTCGGTCCAAACGGTGCAGGCAAAACGACGGCTGTGCGCATCCTTACGACGCTGTTGAAGCCAGATTCGGGTACGGCTCGCATCGAAGGCATTGACCTCGTCCGCTCACCTGAGCGAGTCCGGGAGGTGATCGGTCTTACCGGACAGGCGATGGCGATTCGCGACGAACTTACGGGCAAAGAAAACCTGATGATGGTGGGGCGACTTTTTCATCTCCCAAAAAAGACACTTGCTGCGAGAGCCGACGAGCTTCTTGAACGTTTTGGCCTTACAGACGCTGCGCAACGCGCTGCCAAAACCTACTCCGGAGGGATGCGTCGCCGGCTTGACCTCGCAGCGAGCCTGATATCACGCCCAAAAGTTCTATTCCTGGATGAGCCCACGACGGGACTTGACCCCAGAAGTCGCATCGGAATGTGGGAAGTCATAAAGGAGCTTGTTGCCGGTGGCACCAGCGTCTTGCTCACCACGCAGTATCTCGAGGAGGCCGACGAGCTTGCTGACGGTATCGTCGTCATCGATCGCGGCACCGTCATCGCTCTCGGAACGTCCAGCGAACTCAAGGATCGGGTTGGTGGCAACGTTATCGAGTTTTTCGTTCCTGATAGCGAAGCGCGTGAACGTGCAGCGCTCGCCGTTGCTCATCTGGGTACTCATCTCCCGACCCTTGACTCCACGAACAACAACGTGACCCTCAGAGTTGGTTCTGCAGGGTCGAAGGCGTTGGTTGAAGCCGTCCGTGCTCTTGACGCCGCCGATATTACGGTCGAAGAGTTGGGCTTGAGAAGGCCATCCCTCGACGACGTTTTCCTCTCGCTGACCGGTCATGAAGCAAAACCAGATTCCGAAGCTCTAAAGGAAGGACAATTATGACGACAACCCTCGCCACCGCTTCGAAACCTCGATCTCACCTGGTGGCGGACGCTTGGACCCTTATGCGTTATGACCTGGTTGGGTGGAAGCGCAATCCGAGCATCATTGTGTTCGCCTTCATTCAGCCGATCATGTTTGTGCTTCTTTTTCGATACGTGTTCGGTGGAGCCATCGCTACCCACGTCCCCGGTGGATATGTTGACTATCTGGTTCCGGGAATTATCGGGCAGAGCGCCGCTTTTGCGTCGTTTGGTACAGCGATCGCATTGGCGCGAGAAAGCCAGAAAGGGATCATCGATCGTTATCGTTCCATGCCTACGGCACGTTCTGCCGTTCTGGTAGGTCGCCTCGGGGCAGACCTGTTGCGCCTGACGTTGACCGTCATACTCGTTCTGGCAGTGAGCTACCTCGTTGGTTTTACCTTCATAAACGGGGCCTTGCCAGCTGTGCTTATGCTCCTTCTCGGGATCATTTTCGGTCTTGTTGTCTGCTGCGTCTCGGCGTTCATAGGCTTAGCTCTGCGCGACGAAGAATCGGTGGGTTCCTTTGGCCTCATCTGGCTGTTTCCGCTCACCTTTGTCAGTTCCGCCTTTGTACCGGTGTCGTCGATGCCCGGGTGGTTGCAGGTTTTCGCCAAGAACCAGCCCGTCACTATCGTGATTGACGAGATGCGGTCTTTGGCGATCGGTGGACCCTTGGTACTTCACGGATGGGAGAGCGCGGTCTGGCTGCTTGGGATTTTCGTCGTCTTTGTTCCCCTCGCGGTACGTGCTTATCGCCGCGCCTAGCAAACTGTGAAAACAATCGACCAACTTGGCCCCACATGGGTTGAGGGTTGTGGCCCCACCCCCGCTCATGCAGCATACCCCAGGGAAGCGCTTACGCCAGAGTTCCGAGACGGGTTCTTTGGGGCCTTTCGGTGGCAATTCTTAACTCGAGGCGGTAGGAGCCAACCCCGATCGCGATGGTCTCTGGTCTGTAGATAATCTGGTCGAGAACGGCTGCTGCGAGTCGAACAGGCGATGCGGCATGACGGCCAACGCTTCGCCCCTTTGGGAGTCGAGGGTTTGGGAGTCGAGGGCCCGGAGGGTGATGATGCCCGTTCCGGTTGAAAGGCGAATGCTTGGACCGCCAGCGATAAGCGGGCGCCAGAGCCACCGTGTTTTGTAGCTCTGGCGTTTAACCAAACGATGTTTGCGCGGGCTAACCGGATTTAGGAACTCTCGGCGGTGCGGATGGCGGACACCTCGAACTCCAAGGTGACGTTCTCGCTCACTAGCACCCCGCCAGCCTCGAGGGCCGCGTTCCAGTTGACGCCCCAGTCCTTGCGGTTTATGCTCGTGGATCCTTCGAAGCCGATCCGCTGATTGCCGTAGGGATCAACCGCGGCGCCGGTGTACTCGAAGTCGACCGCGACCGATCGGGTTACGCCTTTGATTGTGATGTCCCCGGTCACGCGGTAAAGGACTTCGCCGGTCTGCTCGACCTTCGTCGAGGTGAAGGTGATCTCTGGATAGGCATCCATATCGAAAAAGTCGTTCGACCGCAGATGGGCGTCTCGGTCCGCGTTACGGGTATCGATGCTCGCCGCTTTGATCACCAGCTTGATCTTTGAGTTGCCTGGACTCTTTGCGTCGAAGTATCCAGAACCCTCGAACTCGTCGAAAGAGCCGCGTACCTTGGTTACCATGGCGTGGCGGGCGACGAATCCGATGCGGGTGTGGGCAGGGTCGATTGTGTAGGTTCCGGTCAGGTTGGCTGGAACGCTCGGTGTGCTCATATGACTTCTCCCTCCAAATGGTTGATATGTCATCCAACATCGATGACTGATCAACTATTCCCGGCTCTAGAGTGGGTCTATGGACGAAGTCAGATGGCTCGACGAGCGAGAAGCGCGAGCGTGGAGGGCGTTGCAGTTCATGCAGCTACGCCTGAGCGGCCGCCTGGCTGCTGATGTGGCCACTACCTCGGAACTCTCCTACGCCGACTACCTCGTGCTCGTGGCTCTTTCGGATCGCCCTGACGGCCGGGCCCGATTGTTTGAGTTGGCAGAGGTTCTCGGCTGGGAGAAGAGCCGGGTATCCCACCAGGTTGCTCGCATGTCCGTTCGTGGACTTGTAACCAAGGGGCGTTGCGGACAGGATCGTCGAGGCGCGTTTGCCCAGGCCACCGAGGCCGGCCGTCTAGCAATCGAGGCGGCGGCGCCGCGCCATGTCGCGATGGTACGGCGTCTTTTTGTCGACCTGCTTACCCCCAGTGAACTCGACACTATTACTACTGCAGCAGAAAAGGTCCTTGCCGCGCTCGATCGGGAGCGCGCCTGTGGGTAGCCGCTAGGTGTTTGGTAGCCGAGCGGGCATGGTCGGCACTATCTGGGTACAACTGGGCGCTGTTCTGGTCAGGTTGGCGCTCGGTTGGTCCGTGCAAGTAAGTGGTCCATTTGGAATGGGTGTCGCTTTGCACCCCAGCGTGCCACTCTAGACCGTTGCTTGGCTCGTTGACGTTCTCTGTCGCGACTTACTCGGCATCAAGTAGGTGCTCCGGTCCGTACAGCTCAACCTGGTGATTGCCCCACGGTGTTGCCCACTCAGGGGAAGGCGCCCACATCTGGAGCGGAATTCTGCACGGCGCGCGGATTTGGAGCGCACAACCGTCGGCGACCAGAGACGGCCCTCCGGCTCCCGAGCATGACAACCCGCTTCCCTGTTGCGAGCCAACGGTGCCTCTATGGCGGTATCGGGGCAGAGGAAAAGAAAGGAGATCGCGACGAGCGCTGTACCGACACTCGTCCAACCGGTCGCGAGCCGACCAGGCCGGCCGTACGGCGCGGTCAGCTCCACCAGCCCGGGATCGCCTTGGGTGCGGTCGGCAAGGGAGTAAAAGTGCCACCGCCGATGCGAGTTCGCCTCTGATACCCTGCGTGACATCGCCATCACCCGATGATATGACGTCGCGAAGTGGAGCGTGGCTCACTCGGAGGTATGCCCCCCCGGAGTGGGCCACGGGAATCAGCGGGCGACGAGACGCTCGAGGAGCGCTTCGACGTGATCGAGCCGCTCCTCTACGCTTCGCGCAGGGGCGGGCTGTGCAGTGTTTGCTGGCTCGGTGGCGGTCGTGGCCGACTCGGTACTGCGAGTTTCGGGTCCGCCGCAGTGGCATTGGCAGGGCATGGTTTCACCTCCTTCGGTATGGTCGTGGTTGGAGTGGTCTGGGACGGTACCGTTGAAAGCGGCCATTCTGGAGAGCAGGCGAGCCAGGGTCGCCGAGGTGCGCTCCAGGCTCGTCGTCCAGGCTGCCAGGCGCTCCCGTCCGGTAGCGGTGAGGTGGTAGCGGCGCCGGGCGGGACCCCTGTCGCTCTTCTCGGCGACAGCAACGAGGGCACCGGTTCGCGCTAGGCCTCCGAGGGTCTCATACAGCCGACCAGGACTCACTGGTGCGCTGACGAGGCCCTCGGAGGTGAGCCAGGCGGCGATCTCGTAGCCGTAGCGAGGCGCCTCGGCGCACGCGACGAGCACGGCGGCTTCGAGGATCCCTTGGACCGGCGCTATTCGTGATCCCGATGATCGTCATGGCTATGCTCGTGGCGATCCGGCTAGTCCACAGCGACGGTGCCATGGGGCCCAGATGCGGGGTCACTACTTTGCCGGCGCCCTCGGTGGGTCCGGAAGCACCGCTGCCGGCCGAGGATCCAATAGTGGTTCTTCGGGATCGCTTCGTTCGTGGGGAGATCGACCTTCCCGAATTCAAGACCCGCCTTGAGGGCTTGCTGCCCTTCGATGCAAGCGAGTCGACTCCCCGCCAGGATCGGTCAATCACGGCCGCCTCGTCGAGGCGGACGCGATGAGCTTTGGCCCGAGCGCTACCGAACGTGGCGCGCTGATCGCTGGCCAGCGCGAACACTGGGAGACGACCCTGCAGGCCAACCCGCAGATGTACGGGACCGAACCAAGCGATCCGGCCTTACAGTGGCGAAGGTAATATCATTCGCAGCCGTTGCTAACTAATATGGAATGTCTCGCTGCTTGGCGGATCCACGCGTTTGTCATCCGCCCGTGTCTCACGCCTGCTCGCACGGGACGCGACGTGGGGCATGCCGAGGACCTCGCGGAATAGGGGCAAAGCCTCCATATGCCTATCCAGATGCGTCCTCACAAAGTCCGGGGATGCCAGTTCGTTGCGTACGTGGGTCCAGGCCGTCCAGATCCGCTCTGAAATCCGTGTAGCGGTTGTGACTACGAGTCGCTCGGAAATGTGCGCTCGTTGCGCCAATAATTTCAGCCGGTCCAACGAAAAGTCTTCGAATTGTTTGCTACCGGCTACGCTCAGCGCTAGTGTCTCTCGTCCGCTAATGTAGGGCAGCGTCGAGAGCATATCGTACGGCGGTGCAAGTTGGGGACTTTGCCCATCTGGATATAGCAGGGACCAGTTCTTTGCGTGCATGTCGCCATTGCCTATCGCGGCGATAAAGACCAACCTTGCGATGAACTCTTCCACGCCTTCTTCGCCCACTACCTGCGCGATAGCCGCCGCGATGCTAGCGTAACCAATGGTCTCGTACTTTCTGCCTGGGTACAGGCCAAACACCTGGGCAAAATCCTCCATGTGAACCCTGCCATCCGAGCCCGTCCGGTCAAATCGACGGACAACGTAAGCATGTCCGGCTTGCCGCATCCCCTCTGGCAGTCCGTCAATGTCGGCAATTCTGGTCAATCCGATGTCGGGAACAGAAAAACCCGACTCTCTGGCGAGCCTCATCATATCGAACTCGTTCTCCGGCACGCCTTCAAACTGTGCGGAGGGGAGCTTGACGATCCATTGGCCGCCAAGACCACCTGCCGGTATTGTCAATCCGCCGCTCGCCCTTTGCACTGCGGAGAACTTCAACTGCATTCCCGCCAGCGAGAACTTGAGCCGGTTGGCATCGGTGGCAATATGTGCCTCATCCGGTGCGTCGCTGGAGGTGACCCAGTGGTCTTCTGGGTCTGGCCTCACAACTACCGCGCCGGGAAGATCGGCACCCAGAACTAAGAGCAGCGGGTAGTCGCGCTCCACATGGAACCCGTATTGCCGTGCCACGTTTTCGCGCAAAGGGCCTTCCGGGAGCAGATTGGCAAACCAGGGGTGCACCCGCGTACTCGTGCTTCTAGTGACCTGACGGGGCTGTCCATCGCGCCCAAGAAAGAATACGCCCAGCAATGGACGGGTTTCGGGCGGCATGGACAAGTAGGCATTATCGAAGCGAAAGCTGCTGTGGTCGCCCTCTCGCACATGGCTGATGCGCCCAATCGAAACCTCGCCCTGTGGCGTCCAACGGGTAACGGTTGCCATTAACTCCTCTTTGCCGTGCCTTCGATCGCGATGAGCCAGTCATCGTCTTCAAGTTTCAAAGCATCAAGGAATGGCTGATCATGAAATGCCCAGTAACCCTTGGTCGATGGTACGGTATCTTGGACCACCTCGGCTGGCAACAATACAATCTCTCCACCCATGGCTTGCGCGATGCGCTGCAACGTGGACAGCCTCACATCGCTTCCCTGTTCAATGCGCTGAATATGGCTTTGGCCGATACCAGAGCGAGAGGCGAGTTCCCGCTGGCTCCAACCCATCCTCTTGCGGGCATCTCTGAGGTCCTCTTGGATGCTGGTCACTGCCGACCCCCTCCCCTCGTGAGCCAACGCGGTACGCTAGCCAATGAACCATTATATTGGATCAATAGTTACCCAGCATCCGTTGCGGATCGCCGGGGAGTTACCTTGTCAGCCGATATGCGGGACGGGCTTTGGCGGTTGCATTCTCCTCAACATCCTCTTTGCAGCAGGTCACGAAGCCGAGCACGAAGTCGCTGATGCCCTGGGCTGCGCCGATCGCCGCCATGAGCT
>JAKARV010000006.1 GCA_021819205.1 Actinomycetes bacterium
CGCCATGTTGTCCGGAACCAGCCGGGCGACGACGCCCCCAAAGGAGTAAAGCGCCCTCTCGGTCGCATCGATCACCGAGGCAACGTCCTGGTACCTGGTCGCCCAGGCGAAGGTCTTTCTGCGAGTACGCAAGCGTGGCGACAAAGATCGAGGCCTCGAAGTCCGGCTCCTTTGCACCGGGGGAGGAGTAGATCCCCACTTTGTCACCGGCGAAGTCGATGAAGAGCTTGTCCGCGGGGACGTGCTCCAAGTGCATGGTGAGGGTGCTCATGGAGCGCTCTTTGCGAACCAGCTCGGCAAAGCGGGAGTATCCGTAGCTTGCTTCCCGGTGCTGCTCGCGGTACTCCTCCCAGAGGACCTTTCGGGTCGGGGCGTTTGGCTTGGCCAGCTCCGCTATGATCGCCGCGAGATCCGGCATCGCCTTGGAGCTTGCCCTTGGACCGGGGGCGGCGGGATAGCAGATCGCCTCCAGGGCCTCGTCCGTCAGCTCCATGGCGCGATCGATGCCAAGGCCTGCCTTTGCGATCCGGGCGAGATGCCGGGTCACGCTCTGGTGGGAGACTCCCAGCGATGTCGCAATCTCCCGTGTGCTATAGCGATCGCTTGCCGCAAGCGCCAACATGTCGCGAATGTCTTTCATGTCCACCTTCCATTTCTTCGTACCCATCGATGTCTTCCACTCCTTCGGTTCCGGCATGGCGCCGGAGGCCAAAGAGAGTTTCCCAGGTGAAGAATCAGGTGGTCCAAAGATTTTGGCGGGCTGGTCCTAAGATCGTGGAATAGTCACCCGTGGCCGATCTCGTGCCCTCAGAAGGGGTGCGTCGGTACCCGACCAACTTTCGAGCCATGACAAAAGAGGCGATGGAGGCAATCAGCTTGCGCGGCGAACAGCTAACGCGGACGTTGCTCGCGCACTACTGCCCCCAGCTGTGAGTCATTCCCCGCTTCAACCTTCCAGATCCACTTCGCAAGAGCGACAGTTCGCGATCCGGAAGCATCCGTCGTGTTCGACAGGCGCGACCTCCGCTGCCCGCGCCGCCCACGCGATGCCGGAATTCGTTGAGCCGCCTTGCTCGATCTTCGGGGCAAGAATCCAGTGCCAAATCGCGTCGATGCGGACCTCGTAAACGACTTTGACAGGTTTGAGTGCCGATACCAACTCTGCCAGCCTGCCTCGGGCGGGCCCAGAAGATACTTACAGTCACTTCAGACTTCCCGGCTGTGCACTGGTCCCACATCCGCACCACCAATGCCATATAAGCCCACCTTTGCCACGCTTCACCACCGCACCATGGCCCAAAGGGGGGCGTTCTCGAAAGAGACCGCGATGGCGATGCTGTTTGAGCTTGCCATGGAGGCGGAGAAGTCCTGGCGGAGGATTAACGGGTCCGAGCGCTTGGCAGAGGTGATCTCGGGGGTATTTGTTGATTGGAAAGCCCGGCCACTGACCAGCTGACGAACGTTGTGCCCGTAGAAACTCGAGCCCGCTTGCAGAAACCGGGAGAGGGGGGATTCGCACGCCAAACCGGTGTGCATGCCGCGGCGAACCGACAGTCTGATTAACGAGATTGCGGAAGGGATCTCCCCGGTTGGGAGCAGGCTCGAACCAAGACGGATCCAGGGCCCCAAACACAAGATTTGGGTATAGCTCATACTTCCTACTTCGCCGTCCCGTCGATCTTCTCATGCAGCTCCTCCACCAGCTTCCGTAACGCCGCAATTTCGTTCCGGTGCGCCCGATGTGATTTGATCACGTGCAGCGTTCCGCCCGCGGCTATGCAAGCTCCAAGGTCGCTGGTGACGTTGGTGTAGTTTCCCCCAACGAGTTCGGCAAACGAAGAGACGTGCACGCCAACCAGGGGTAGCAGTACCAGGAAGACCCCCAGCAGGGTGAGGAAGATGATGTGCGGCTTGGAGGCGAGAGCCCTCGGCACCAGCGCAAGGACCTTTACCAGCTTCGAGGTCGGCTGCTCTGCGGTTATCTGGCTGATCATCGAGGATCTCCTCTCTTCGTCGCGAAAGCTGCCTTTCAGCCTACATTTGTAACTGCCGCAGCAGGGGGACTGTTTGTTGCGATCTCTAGGAGGAGATTAGGACGACGGAGATAAGCACCAAGATCATCCCAATGCCGAGGCCCCAGCTGAGGCGGGTTCCGAGGGCAATGACCGAGACGATAGCGACCGCGATCGGCTCCAGGGTTCCGATCACGTTGGCGACCAGCGGTTCGATTGTGGCCAGTGAAACCAAGTAGAGGAGGAACGGTATAGCGGTCCCGCCGACGATTACGAAAGCGACCAGCATCACTTGAGAGGGATCGATCTGCTGCGGCAGGTCGAGCAGGAGCCAGGGAAAGAGCACGACCGCCCCGATCAGGAAGGCGGCGGCGACCACCGAATCTGGCGAGTGGCTCCTGAGCAGTTGCTTGGGAAGCACGTTATAGAGCGCGGTGAGAACCGCGGTGATCACGCCCCAGACAAGTCCGGCGAGCGGCATCGCGAGATGTCCGAAGGAGCCGTGCGTCACCACCATTGCCACTCCGACCACGGCGAGCACGGTGAGGGCAACCTGCCTTGCCGGTGGAGGCTTGGAGGAGGAGAGGGCGACCCACACCACGATCAACAGTGGCGAGGTGAATTGCAGCAGGGTGGCGGTGATCGCGTTTCCGTGGTCGATGGCGAGAAAGAAGGTGAGCTGTACTCCGTCCAAGGCAAAGATGGCAAAAGCAAGGAGCACGAGCAGTTGCTTCCGGTCGGCCACGAAGCTCTTAACGTCCGGATGGCGAAGGTGACGGAACCTCCAGGTCGCCAAGATTATCCCAGACCCGAGCACCCTCACCGAAGCCAACCAGGCCGGGGAGATCCTTCCGCCCTCGAAGAGCTTCTGTGCGGCTACTCCCGAGAAACCCCAGAGGATGGCGGCTGCGACTATCCCCATTATCGCTCGGCGGTGGGCGCGCTGCGCGGTGACAGTCATAACCGAAAGCCTAGCTGAAACGCTTGGTAGGAGACCGTGTGGCCATCGGTTCTGTTGTAGAGGGCAGTGAAAACTGCGGAAAGCGTGGTGGTCAAACCGTTCTGCCGTACTTTTGCGATCAGCAGCCTCGGCTATTGGTGTCCAGCTTTCGTCTAGGGCGGTCGGCTCAGATCACGAAACGTTTGAAGGCGGCTAGACAACGAGGTGAAGGCGGTCCGCAATCCTTCTGGCGACGGCTTCGGCGTCGCCAACGGCAGCATCCACAGCGACCGTCGCCATCGCCGCATATGTTTGGCATCTCGCCTCGTACAGCGACGCCAGATCCGGGTGCAACAGCAGCGGCCGGCTGGTGTCGCCTTCGGTTCGCGCTTTGACGACCTCGAGCGGCACCTCCACGTAGACGATGGTGTGCCCGGCGAGCAGGGGAGCGTTCTCGGGTTGGGCGGGTACGCCGCCACCGACCGATATCACCGCGGCTGAAAGCTGCAGGGCCACCGCCAGCGCCGCCGTCTCCAGCTTGCGAAAGCTCTGTTCGCCCTTCGTGGTGAAGATCTCTGCGATCGAAACCCCAGCTCTCTCCTCGACGAGCGAGTCGGTGTCGACGAATGGAACCCCGATGAGTTCGGCGAGGCGCTTTCCGACCGTGGTCTTTCCCGAACCCATGAAGCCGATGAGCACAATCGGTTGAGGCTTTCCCGTCTCCTCCAAACTTTTTACCTTCCTCGAAAGCCGATTCCCAAAGCGCCCTCGCGGTGTCGACCGAAGCAGTTCCCCTTTGGCCATTGGCTTTGGCTCAAATCTCCGCCTTAGGCTAGCGGCACCGCCGCCCCTGGCAGGGCGGAAGTATCCTCTTTCGCTGCCGGCCCCGTAGTTTCCGGTTTGGATGCGAAGCTTGCCGGGGAGTTCGGCGAATTGTTGTAGATTTCACTCTGTAACCAGCCGGACGTTGAACCGGCGAAAAGAGGTCTTCCATGAAAGGCAGGACGCACTTGACCACCCCCAGCGCCTCGTTCTCGGTCACGCTGAGAATCGACCTCGACGATCCGAAGCTGGTGGGCACGCTCTCTTCCCGGCTGGTGGAGGAGGGCGGGGTTATCACTGCCATGGACATGGTCGAGTCCAGGGTCGATGGCCTAGTGGTCGACATCACCTGCAACGCCATCGACGAGGGCCACGCGACCCAACTCGCGGAGACCGTCTCCAAGATCGAGGGCGCGAGGATGCGGGTCATGAGCGACCGCACTTTGCTTCTCCATTTGGGGGGCATCCTCGGCACGGCGGCGAAGATTCCGCTCAAGACCAGGGACGACCTCTCTATGGCCTACACCCCGGGGGTGGCCAGGGTGTGCAGGGCAATCGCCGCCGACCGGGGAGCGGCTCGCAACCTCACCATCAAGCACAACTCGGTTGCGGTGGTTACCGACGGCTCCGCGGTTCTTGGCCTGGGAAATTTGGGGCCGGAGGCGGCCCTCCCGGTGATGGAGGGGAAGGCGGCGCTTTTCAAGCGCTTCGCCGACGTCGATGCCTGGCCCATCTGCCTGGACACCCAGGACGTCGACGAGATCGTCCGCACCGTTGAGATCATCGCTCCGGTCTTTGGTGGAATCAACTTGGAGGATATCTCGGCCCCGCGCTGCTTCGAGGTGGAGAGGCGCCTCCGCTCCTCGCTCGCCATTCCAGTCTTCCACGATGACCAGCACGGCACGGCGATCGTGGTGCTGGCTGCGCTTCTCAACGCCCTGCGGGTGGTGAACAAGGCGCTAGGGGAGGTGAGGGTGGTGGTACTCGGGGTTGGAGCGGCCGGCGTCGCCATCTCCGAACTCCTTCTAGCCGAGGGGGTCGGCGAGCTGATCGCCGTCGACCGCGAGGGCATCCTCGACCCCAAGGCGGCCGTGATGGACGAGAACCGCCGGCTGGTAGCGGAGCGCTCCAACCGTCGGGGCATCACCGGAGACCTCTCGGTCGCCATGGCCGGAGCCGACGTGGTCATCGGAGTATCCGGTCCCAACCTGATTACCGAGGAGCACCTGCGGTCGATGGCGCCCTCTCCGATCGTCTTCGCGCTCGCCAACCCCGATCCCGAAATCGACCCGGCCGTAGCCCGCAAGGTCGCCGCGGTGGTGGCCACCGGCAGGAGCGACGAGCCCAACCAGATCAACAACGTCCTGGTTTTTCCGGGGTTTTTCCGGGGGCTCCTCGACTCGCGTGCCCGCGAGGTTACCCCGGCGATGGAGATCGCCGCTGCCAAGGCGCTGGCCGG
Source organism: Actinomycetes bacterium (assembly GCA_021819205.1). GTDB lineage: Bacteria > Actinomycetota > Acidimicrobiia > Acidimicrobiales > Acidimicrobiaceae > JAKARV01. Next base: position 5,234 of record JAKARV010000006.1, read on the forward strand.
CATCGTCTCCGAGGGTGAACTCTCCTCCGCCTACATCGTCCCGACCGTCTTCAACCCGGTGGTAGCCCCTGCGATCGCGCAAGCGGTAGTGCAGGCGGCCAGGTACGGTGGCTAGGGGCAGCTGTAGCGGGCGGCCGAGAAGGTCTGTACCCGGTCGAGGCGGACGAGTAAACCCTTGAGCGTGAAGGCGTAGTTGGCGATCGCAGCTGGCGGGATGTCGGCCTCTTCGAAGTTGGGGTCGGTGAGCCCGACCACGGTGAAAGTGTTCGAATCGATGTACGCCGGTGCGTGGGTGACGCACTCTACCTGCGGCAGAACCGGGCCGCCGACGGTGTAGGCGTCCTTGGTGGTGGTTCCCGGCGGACTTGGAGTCGCTCGCTGTGGCTGGTTTCCGGCGCGGATCGCGGTGTAGTAGAAGACCGAGGAGGGGTTGTCCCGCAGAAGCGGGCTCGGTGGGACCTTGACCAACACGCCGTCGAGCTTGGGACTTCGGGTTCCCGGCGTTGGCGGCGAGAAGAGGTAGACCCCCGTCGGAACGCTCCCGACGACGTTGGCGCAGCTTCCCACTACAACCGCGACGTTCGACCTGGGGATGTAACCGACCACCTTGCCGGTCTCTTGAGCGGGTTTTCCGGCTGCTGGGTGGCAGTGCGAAGCCAACCCCGGATAGGCGATGCCATCCCAGTTGACGTTTGAGAAGGCGGCCTTTGCCGACAGGTCGGCGGCGGTAAGCGGCGGTTGCTTTATGGCTGGGGCCTTCGGAGCGGCTTGTGCGGAGACCCCGTTAGCTGGCTGCGAGCCGCAGGCACTCATGGTGATGGCGGCCGCCCCGGCGATGACCAGGGGCCTAAGCTTTGATTGCCCTTTGAACACGAACACAGGCTAATTGGATGCGCCAAAGCGCAGATGCCTTCTATTTGCCTCGGTTTATCAGTTAGAGTAAAAGAGATGCCCGAGATCCAGTCCTGCCCCAACTGCGGGAGGAGGAATCGAGTCCCGCGAATCGCTGGCGGGGTACCGGTTTGCGCCGCGTGCGGCTCCCGCCTTCCCTGGATCGTGGAGGCGCGCGATGCCGACTTCGGCTCCATCCTGGGGAATAAGGTCCGCATGCACTTGGTCGACTTTTGGGCGCCGTGGTGCGGTCCGTGCAAGCTGATCGAGCCCGCGCTTGGCGAGCTTGGCCGGGAGTTTGCCGGCTTCCTCCAGGTGGTGCGGGTCAACGTCGACAAGGCGCCGGAGACGGCGCGCGCCTTTGGGATTCGCTCAATACCCACTCTGGTCTTTATCCGTGGCGGGGAGGAGGTCGCGAGGCAGGTAGGGGCCGCTCCGATCGAGCGGATCCGGGCGGTACTCGGGGATGACCTGGTCAACTGGCGGTCCGGAGCGTGAGCATGCTCGAAGACCCCTGGGAAATAGAGGCGTACCTTGCCAGCAAGGCGCACCTCCGTCCGGCCACCAAGCGCAGATACCAGGCGGCACTACGCGGACTGAAGGAGTCGTGCGCGCAGATCGGGGTGGATGATCCGCAGGGTCTCACCCCGCAGGTGCTTCGCAAGGTGGTGGGACGGGAGCTGGTGCGGAGGGGGAGTAGAGCTACGGTCGACGTGGAGCTTGCCGCCCTCCGGGGTTACCTCCGTTTTCGCGGGATACCCGACCAGGGCGTGGCCGCCGGACGTAGCGGGGAGCGGGGAAGACGGCTTCCAAGGACCATCTCCAAACAGGAGTTGCGAGAACGGCTTGAGGCCGCTCCCGCTGCTGCGCCGTCCGGAGCGCGGGACCTGGCCATCCTCGAGCTTCTCTACGGTTCGGGGCTCCGAGTATCCGAGGCTGCGGCGCTCGATCGCTCTGACCTCGACTTTGGCAGGGCTCTGGTCCGCATCCGCTCCGGCAAAGGAGGAAGGGCGCGGGTGGTGCCGGTCTCTTCGGTCTGCCTCGAGCGCATCGCTAGCTACCTCGAGGAGCGAAAAGACACGAAAGACCCGCTTTTTCTGGGGGTCCGCGGGGAGCGGATCGGCGTCCGGGCTATCTACGCCCTCGTCGCCAAGGCGATTCCTGGCGCGCACCCCCATATGCTAAGACATAGCTTTGCCACGCACATGCTTGAGGGAGGAGCGGACATCCGTAGCATTCAAGAGCTCTTGGGGCACTCCAGGCTGGGGACGACTGAGATCTACACCCATGTCAGCCGGGCCCAGCTCACGGAGGTTTACCGGGAAAAGCATCCGAGGGGACGATGACCGAGCGCAGCGAGACCGGCACCGCCGAAATGGATGACTTCTGGCGCTCCTACAAGCAGAGCGGCGAGCGTTCGGTGCGAGACAAGATTGTCGTCCACTACGCTCCGCTGGTCAGGTTCGTCGCCTCCCGTGTGGCAGTCGGGCTCCCCAGCTCCATCGACCAGGCCGATCTGACTAGCTACGGCATGTTCGGGCTGCTGGACGCGATCGAGAAGTTCGATCTTGCCCGGAACATCAAGTTCGAGACCTACGCCATTGCCCGGATCAAAGGCGCCATCATCGACGAGCTTCGCGCTATCGATTGGGTTCCGCGTTCGGTACGGGCCAAGGCGAAGGCGGTCGAGGGCGCCTACGCCAAACTGGAGGCGGAGCTCCACCGGAGCCCCACCGATGCCGAGGTGGCCAAGGAGCTCTCCATCGACGACGAAGAGCTGCAGAGCATCTTCTCGAAGATCTCCTTTTTGGGGATTGCCGCCCTGGACGAGGTGGTGATGGGGGGAGAGCGTGGCGAGGGATTGACGCTGGGCGACACTATCGCCGATCGGCGGGAGTCGGCTTCGGGCAACTTCGAGCGCGAGGAGACCCGCCGGATACTGGTGGACGCCATCAACCGGCTTGGCGATCGTGAGAAGATGGTGCTCACCCTCTACTACTACGAAGGCTTCACCCTGGCCGAGATTGGCGAGATTCTCGGGGTTACCGAAAGCCGGGTATGCCAGATCCACTCCAAAGCGGTCCTCCAGCTCAGGGGGAAGCTTGGGGATGCTTCCTCGGGTTAGAACCCGAAGATCGGAGCGGCACGCCGGTTTTTGCCGGCGAGCCTGTTGGATGCTGCGGGACCGCTAAGCTCTCTTCGTCCGAAACGGCGCATACGCGCCCGGATGCAGTAACCGATCTGCCCGACCCACGGTCGCCCCTTTGGGCGCTAGGGCTGATCGCTGTGTAACCGATGGGAGGAATAGTGCCAGATAAGCCCTTAGTAACCATGTCGCAGCTGCTCGAGGCGGGTGTCCACTTTGGACACCAGACCAGGCGGTGGAACCCGCAGATGAAGCCGTACATCTACGGCGAGCGGAGCGGCATCTACCTGATCGATTTGAGGAAGACCCTCTCCGGGATCGACGCGTCCTTCCGCTTTTTGCGCAGCCTCTCCGAGCGCGGCGGGACCGTGCTCTTCGTCGGGACCAAGAAGCAGGCGCAGGACGCCATCGCCCAGTACGCCAAGATGGCCCGGATGCCCTACATATCCCACCGTTGGCTGGGCGGCATGCTCACCAACTTCCCGACCATCGCCTCCCGGGTGCGCAAGCTTCAGGAGTACGAGACGATGAAGGCCCAGGGCGACTTCGACGCCATGCCGAAGAAGGAGGCGTTGCTTCTCCAGCGGGAGCTCACCAAGCTGGAGCTGAACCTGGGTGGCATCCGCACCATGCCCAGGCTTCCTGACGCCATTTTCGTCATCGATACCGTCAAAGAGTACATTGCGGTCACCGAGGCCAACAAGCTTGGAATCCCGGTAATTGCGGTCGCCGACACCAACTCCGACCCCAACCAAGCCGACTTCGTGATGCCGGGGAACGACGACGCCATTCGTGCTTGCGAGCTCTTCACCAGGTTGATGGCGACCGCGGTCATCGAGGGGCGGAGCCGCGCCAACCAGGTTCAGCCGGTAGGCGCCTAATTTTCAACTGGAGCGAGTCCCAAGGAAAGGAACCGAAGTGGTACAGGTAAAGGCCTCAGACGTCCAGGCTCTTCGCAAAGCGACCGGGGCCGGGATGCTCGACGTCAAGAAGGCGCTGGAGGAGGCGGATGGAGACTCGGAGCGGGCGGCGCAGATCCTCCGAGAGAAGGGAATCGTATCCGCCGCAAAGCGCAGCGATCGCGACAGCTCCGAGGGGGCGGTGGCGCTCTCGATGATAGGCGAGCGGGTGGGAGCCATGGTCGAGCTGAAGTGCGAGACCGACTTCGTGGCAAAATCCCAGGAGTTTGTCAATACCGCTAACGAGATCGCAACCGCGGTTGCCGAGGGCGGTACCGGTGCGGCCGACGAGTTCAAGGCGATGCTGGAGTCGCTGCAGCTAACCCTGAAGGAGAACATCTCCGCGGGGAAGGTGGTAAGGATTGAGGCCGGGGAGGGTGAGCTGGTTTCGGGATACCTCCATGTCCAGGCGGATCGCGGAGTTAACGGGGTCCTAGTCCACGTGGCCGACGTCGGCTCCGAACTCGCACACGAGATCGCGCTCCACATCGCCTTCTCAAAGCCGGGGTACCTCTCCAAGGAGGACGTTCCCGCCGCCGTTGTCGAGGCCGAGCGGCAGACGCTCGAGACCTTGACGCGCAACGAAGGCAAGCCGGAGGCGGCGATTCCCAAGATCATCGAGGGACGGCTCAACGGCTTCTTCCGTTCGGTGTGCCTGCTCGAGCAGCCGTTCGTCAAGGATGAGAAGCAGCGGGTGCGCGAGGTGCTCGGCTCTGGGAGAATTCTGAGCTTCGCCCAGGTCGTGATCGGCGATTAGGCGAGTGGGGAATGGGCATCCGGCGAAGTGGCCACGCATCCTGCTGAAGGTCTCGGGCGAGTCGCTGGGCGGAGCTGCTTCCGGTCCGCTTAACGCGCAGACGCTGAACCAGATGGCTCGCGAGATTGCCAGCCTCCAGGAGAACGAGGGCGTTCAGGTCGCCGTGGTGGTGGGTGGTGGAAACATCTGGCGGGGCACCCACGGGACCGGGATCGGCATCGACCCTCCGACCTCCGACAACATCGGGATGCTGGCGACGGTGATGAATGCGCTTGCCCTTCAGAGCGCCATCGAAAGGCAGGGCCAGCCGGTGCGGCTCCAGAGCGCGATCTCGATGGCCGAACTTGCCGAGCCGTACATTCGCCGGAGGGCGATTAGGCACCTTGAGAAGGGGCGCACCGTCATCTTTGCCGCCGGGACCGGCTCTCCATTCTTTACCACCGACACCGCGGCGGCGTTGAGGGCCGCCGAGATCGGTGCCGACGTGGTACTCAAAGGGACCCACTCGGGAGTGAGCGGCGTATACACCGCCGATCCGCGGGTCGATCCCACAGCTACCCTCTACGACAAGGTCGGCTACATGGAGGTAATTGCCAATAATCTGGGCGTCATGGATATGACGGCGATAACCTTTTGCAAGGACCACGGGATCAAGGTCGTGGTGTTCGACGTCGTGACCGAGGGAAATATTGGCCGCGCCTGGCGCGGCGAGGTCGGGACATTGGTGGAGTGATGGTGGAAGAGATCGAGGAAATTATCCGGGAGTGCGCGGACAGGATGGCAAAGGCAATCTCCCATACCGAGTCGGAGTTTGCGTCGGTGCGCACTGGACGGGCGGCGCCGGCGTTGGTCGAACGGATGGGGATCGACTACTACGGCTCGACCGTTCCGCTGATGACCATCGCCGGCATCTCGGTGCCGGATGCGCGAACGCTGACGATAACCCCGTACGACCGGAGCAGCCTGGGTGCCATCGAGAGGGCCATTCGCGACTCCGATCTCGGAGTGAACCCCACGAACGACGGGAATCTGATCCGGATCACGCTGCAACCCCCTACCGAAGAGAGGCGGCGGGAGTTGATCAAGGTGGTGAAGCAGAAGGCCGAGGAGGGGAGGGTGGCGATTCGCACCGTGCGCCGGAACGCCAGGCATCAGCTTGAGCAGCTGCAGAAGCAGGGCACGATGACCACCGACGACCTTGCAACCTCGGAGAAGGAGCTCGAGCAGCTGACCGCCAAGTACATAGCCGAGCTTGACCGCGCCCTGGAGACGAAGGAAAGCGATCTTCTCGAGGTCTAGATTGGACGAGCACGGGCAGAAGGACGCTGGGGGAGGCGAGGCGGAAGAGACGCTTACCGGTTTGTCGGGTGCCGAGGAGCGCTCGGCGGAGTCGCGGCTTCCAAATGGTTCCGCCCCGAATCCACGTCCTGGCCTGGTTGGTGATGGCGATACCGATCTGACCCTGCCGGACTGGCGCGATCCGCCCACGGGCGAGATTCCCAGGCTCATCGAGGAGCTCGTGGGGGAGCCTCTTCCCAACTGGAGCAGTTCGCGGGCGGGGGACATCTCCGGAGAGCTTCCCGAGGTGGACTTGGACGTGACCATTCAGGCAAATGGAGCAGTTTGGCCCTCGGGCGCAATCGGAGGGGACACTCTCGTGCAGCCGCCGACTGCTTCTGAGCCGAGCCGGTCCACCGGGGTGAGACCGCCTCAGCGGTCCTACTTCAAGCTTGGGAGCGCCCGCCCGAGGCGGGGACCCTCCAAGCACAGCAAGCGCAGTCGGCGCAAAGAGGTTGCGGCTTCAACCTCCCGCCAAGAAGAGGAGGCCTTGGGGGATGCCGCCTCCGCCGACGGCGGTGGTGGCCGCTCCAAGCTGGTCTCATCGATTACCGGGGTGCTTCTTGGCGCGGTGGTGCTGGGAGCTTTCGCCGTTGGGCGCCTTGGCGCGGTGGTGGTGGTTGCGCTTGCGCTTACGCTAGCGACCGGGGAACTCTACGGGCTTTTGCGAAAGGGCGGGTACCGGCCCGCTGCGTTTCTTGGGCTTCCCGCGACGATCGTTTCGGCGGTCGGTGTTTACTTTTTCGGGCTGGGGGCGATTGGAGCCGCGATGGGGGCGCTGGCTTTTGCAACCGTGGCGTGGTACACGATGGGCCGGCCGAGCTCCAGTTTGGTCGGCGGCGCCGGATCGACGCTGCTCGGTGCGCTCTGGGTCGGTGGCCTTGGCTCTTTTGGCGTGGCCCTTCTGGCTCCGTCCCGTTTTGGAGGTGACGGCTTGGGGCTTCTGCTCGGGACGTTGATCTGCACCTCTGGTGCCGACACCTTCGCGTACTTTGGCGGCTCGCTATTTGGCCGGCACAAGCTGGCTGAACGGATCTCGCCCAACAAGACCATCGAAGGGGTGATCATCGGGGGCTTGGCTTCGATCGCTTTTGGAGCGCTGGCTCTTCCGCACATCCATCCCTTCACCATCGTCGCCGGCGGCCTTGCCGGCTTGGCGGTAGCCGTTGTGGCGCCGCTCGGGGACCTTGCCGAGTCTGCGCTCAAGCGCGAGGTGAAGATTAAGGATTCGTCACACCTTCTCCCTGGCCACGGAGGAATGCTTGATCGCATAGACGGTATTCTTTTTGTATTGCCCGTCGTTTATGCCCTCTTTACGCTTCTCCGGCTGGGCTGAGCCCGAAGGGAGTCTTATGGACCAGGTAGCCGTCATGGGCTCTTCCGGCTCCATCGGGCGGCAGTGCCTCGATGTCATCAGGGACTCGAACGGACGTTTTGGCGTATCGGCCCTGGTGGCGAGGCGGAGCGCCGTGGAGATTGCCCGGCAGGCGGCGGAGTTCAACGTCAAGAGGGTGGGACTCCTCGACTTCGAGGCTGCCGCCGAGGCGCGGGAGCTGTTAGGACCCGGCGTGGAGGTGGTTGCAGGCGACTCCGCATTCGAACTGCTCGAAGGGGCCGATATTGTGGTGAACGGGGTGATCGGCTTTGCCGGACTCCGGGTTACCATGGGTGCAATCGCTCAGGGAGCCCGCATCGGGCTCGCCAACAAGGAGTCGCTGGTTGCTGCCGGGGATTTGGTGGAGGAGGCGCTGCTTAGCCACCCCGAGGCGGAGATGATCCCGGTCGACTCCGAACACTCGGCGATCTTCCAGTGTCTCGGCTTCACGAGACGGCCAGGGGCATCCCTCTTTGGCCTGGTGCTCACCGCTTCGGGTGGGCCGTTCCGGACGCGGAGCTTGGCCGATCTTGATTCTGTGACCGTCGAGGAGGCGCTGATCCACCCGAACTGGTCGATGGGGGCAAAGATAACTGTTGACTCCTCTACCCTCTTCAACAAGGGGTTGGAGGTGATCGAGGCCCACTACCTCTTCGGGGTCGGGTACGACTCGATCCAGGTGGTAGTCCACCCGGAACAGGTTGTCCACTCCATGGTGAGCTTCTCCGATGGCACCTCTATCGCGCAGCTATCGGAGCCGACCATGCGGCTTCCGATTGCGGTTGCGCTCTACTATCCGGAGCGGTCGGAGGTGGCGTACGGGCCGATGAACTGGGCGAAGCCGCTTGCGCTTAACTTCGAGCCGGTTGACCATCGGCGCTTCCCGGCGGTAGGGCTGGCCTTCGAGGCCGGGACGCTGGCGGGAGGCGCGCCTTGCTGGTTCAACGCCGCAAATGAGGTAGCAGTGGCTGCCTTTCTCGAGGGTGGGATTCGCTGGCGGCAGATCTACGAGGTGGTGGCGGCATCCATGGAGGCCTACCCTGGCTCCGGACTGGAGAGTGCTGAGCACGTGGTTGAGCTCGATCGGGAGGCGAGGGCGGTGGCTGCCAAGGTGGTTGGATCCATTGGATAGAGGACAGGCTTCCGACGCCCCGGATCTAGCGGAGGCGAGATCGCTCTCCGGAAGGCGATTGATCGAGTTCCTTCTAGTCCTTGCGGCCGTCCTTGTCTACGTGATCGAGGGAAACTACCTCGCCACTTTCCTGGTGGTGCTGGGAATCGTTGCCATGGTCGTGCTCCACGAGTTCGGCCACTACCTGGTTGCCAGGTGGTCGGGGATGAAGGTGAAGGAGTTCTTCGTTGGCTTTGGCCCCAAGATCTGGTCCTTTCGCGTTGGCGGGATCGAGTACGGGCTAAAGGCATTCCTGGTTGGCGGTTACGTGAAGATAGTGGGGATGACCAGCGTTGACGAGGTTCCCGAGGAGGACGAACCCCGCAGCTACCGGGCGGCCACCTTCCCGCGGCGATTGGCGGTCTCGGCAGCCGGCTCGGCGGTCCACTTCTTGGTTGCTTTCCTCCTGCTCTGGTACCTCCTCTCCGGAATTGGGGTGGCGAGCGGAAAAACCACCACGATCACCTCGGTGGTCTCCTCGCCCGGGCACTCTTCGCCGGCGGCGCGGGCGGGCGTTCCGGCTAACTCGGAGGTAGTATCTGCCGGTGGAATCAGGTATCCGACCGTAAACCAGTTCGCTCAACTCATCTCGACTAGCGCTGGACACAGGGTCCAGTTGACACTCAAGACCGGTAAGAGGTACCTGCGCACTTCGGTGGTGCCGGTATCCTCAACGGTGCTGGCGAAGTCGGATCCCGCCTACGCGACCAGCCATCCCTACGGGGTCATTGGGGTATCGATCTCACCCAGTATCGTCCGCGAGCCGCTCATCTCCGGTGCCGGTGCGGCGGCTACCGGTCTGGGGGCGTATGGGGTGCTCTCGGTCTCGGCTCTCCTATCCCACTTCTCCCCGCAGGGAATTGCCACCTACGTATCCGAGGTAGCACACCCATCGGCGAGCGCCACCTCGGCCAAGGCCCAGTCCCGCTTCGCCTCTCCCGTGGGGATCGTCACCCTCGCCAACGATGCGGCGCACGCCGGTCTCTCCGCGGTGATCGAGCTTTTGGTGATGATCAACATCTTCGTGGGAGTCTTCAACCTGATGCCGCTCTTGCCGCTCGACGGCGGGCACGTGGTGATTGCGATCTACGAGCGGGTGCGTTCGCGCAAGGGGGTGCGCTACCACGCCGACGTGATGAAGCTGATGCCGCTTACCTACGCAGTCATCGCGGTAATCCTGTTCCTGGGGGTGACCGCCCTTTACTTGGATATATCCCATCCGATCTCGAATCCGTTTGGTTAATGAGGAGGAGCTGATGTCGCGTACTGCCGTAAAGCTTGCCGAGCGGAGGCCATCGCGCAAGGTGATGGTTGGCGCTGTTGCCGTCGGGGGCGACGCGCCGATATCTGTCCAGTCGATGACGACTACCCGAACCGCCGATGTGGAGGGGACGCTGACCCAGATCTACGCGTTGGCAGCGGCCGGCGCAGAGATCGTCAGGTGCACCTGCAACTCCCGGGAGGCAGCGGAGGGCCTTGCCGAGATCGTCCCGCGCTCGCCGGTCCCGCTCGTGGCCGACATTCACTTCCACGTTGAGATGGCGCTGGCCGCCCTCGACGCCGGGGTGGCGGCGCTCCGGCTCAACCCGGGAAATCTGCGCAAGCCCGAGGAGGTGAAGCTGGTCGCCCGCGAGGCGGGGGAGCGGGGAGTCCCGATCCGGATCGGGGTCAACGCCGGTTCGCTCCACCCCGATTTTGCCGCGAAGTACGGGGGGATAACCCCCGAAGCCCTAGTGGCGTCGGCCCTCTACGAGCTCGACCTCTTTCACGAAGTCTCCTTCGATGACGTGGCCTTCTCGGTCAAGGCGTCCGATGTGGCACTGATGATCGAAGCGTACCGGCTTCTCGCGTCCAAGGTTGACCACCCTTTGCACCTGGGGGTGACCGAGGCCGGGCCCCCTCCCGGGGGGCTCGTCAAGGCTACCGCCGGGATCGGGACGCTGCTGGCGGAGGGGATCGGCGACACCATCAGGTACTCGCTCACCGCCGATCCGGTCGAGGAGGCGCGCGCCGGGCGCCAGCTGCTGGAGGCGCTGGGGCTGCGGGAGCGCAAAGGCCTCGATCTGATCGCTTGCCCCAGCTGCGGGCGAGCGGAGGTCGACGTCATCGCCGTGGCCGGCGAGGCGCAGCGGCAGCTGGAGGGGTTGGGGCTGCCGATCCAGGTAGCGGTGATGGGGTGCGCGGTCAACGGCCCGGGCGAGGCGCGGGAAGCCGATATCGGCATCGCCTGCGGCAAGCGGAAGGGGTCGCTTTTCATCAAGGGGAAGATCGTCCGGGTGGTTCCGGAGGAACGCATGGTGGAGGAGCTGGTGGCGGAGGCCAAACGGCTCGCCGAGGAGGGGGTTGAAGCGCGGCTGGCCGCGGCCGATCCTGGCGCTGCGCTGGAGGCGGCACGGGACCGCGAGGAGCTTCTCCGATTGCAAGGCGGCGACGTCAACGGCGCCAGCGTAAAGATCTCCCGGATAAGGAGCCGTTCGGAGGAGGGATAGCTTCCCGCTTTGGCTGGGAGCGTCCGCCCTATCGGTAGCATGGTTTGTCATGCGATCGTCACAGCTTGTCTTTAGAACCCGGCGAGAGGTTCCACAAGACGCCGAGGCCGCCTCCCACCAGCTACTGGTGCGCGGGGGATATATCCGTCGACTGGCAAGCGGGGTCTACAGCTTTCTGCCCTTGGGCTACCTTTTGCTGGAGCGGATCTCGGCTATCGTATCCGAGGAGTTCCGCAATGCCGAGGGCAACCAGGTGCTGCTTCCGGCGCTCCACCCCACTGAGATCTGGGCAGCCACCGGCAGGCTGGCAAAGATGGCCGACGTGCTCTTCCGGGTGGAGTCGAAGGCCGGATCCTTCGTTCTTGGCCCAACCCACGAGGAGGCGGTGATCGAGGCGATCGCCCCCGATCTTGCCAGTTACCGCGACCTCCCAGCCATGGTCTACCAACTCCAGACGAAGTTCCGCGACGAGCCGCGCGCCCGCTTCGGTCTGATGCGGACCCGGGAGTTCATCATGGCGGACGGCTACACCTTCGATGCCGATCAGGAGGGCATGAGAATCGCGTACATGAAGGTGTACCGTGCCTATCAGAGAATGTTTGAGCGGCTTGGCCTGCTGGCCGTACCGGTGGAGGCGGATGCCGGATCGATCGGCGGCGACGTCAACCACGAGTTCATGGTGGCCTCCGCCATCGGCGAGGACCACTTTGCAGAGTGCGCAAACTGCGGCTATCGCGCCAACATCGAGGCGGCGGTCGCCGGGGAGTTTTCAGTGGCCGAGGTGCCCGAGATTGATGGGGTCACCGTCTACTCCACCCCCGGCGCTCCGGGCGTGGAGATCGCCATCCGGGCCCTCAAGGAGCAGGGGGCGTTGGTGGACGACTCGGCGATGCTGAAGTGCATGGTCGCAGTCGACGACCGAGGTGAGCCGGCAATACTCCTCATTCCCGGTGAACGCACCCTAAAGGTTCCCGGAGGCTACACGCTCGCGGGCGAGGAGATCTTTGGCGAGGGAAGCATCTTTTGCAAGGGATACGTGGGTCCGGTGGGTATGCGGGAGCGGGGAGTGAAGATTCTTGCCGATCCGTCGATTCGCGCCCGCGCCTGGTGGGCAACGGGAAACAATGTTGACGGGGAGCACGTTGTCGGCGTCCGTATAGACCGCGACTTCTCCGTGGACGACTACCGGAATCTGATCGTTGTCGAGGAGGGGGATCCCTGTCCGAGGTGCTCCGCACAGCTTCACCTCGTTCGCGCCGTCGAGGTCGGACACACCTTCCAGCTTGGCCTGACTTACTCTTCCGTCCTGCCGCACGCATCGTTTGTCGATCCGGAGGGCGCGCGGCAGCCCTACTGGATGGGCTGCTACGGGGTGGGGGTCACCCGGTTGCCTGCGGTGATCGCGGAGCAGTTCATCGGGGAGGGCGCTACCGCCGTTGCCTGGCCGGTCGAGGTCGCCCCCTTCGAGGTAGCCGTGGTGGCTGCGGGGAGGTCCGCCCAGGCTGCCGATGCGGCCGAACGGCTCTACCAGGAGCTATTGGCCCGGGGTCTGCGGGTGCTCCTTGAAGACCGCGGGCTGAGCTTCGGCAACGCCATGGGCGATCTGGAGCTGATCGGTCCTCCCTTCGTGGTGATCGCCGGTGCGAAGGTTGCCGCTGAGGGGGTAGTGGAGGTTCGCGACCGGCTCCTGGGGACAGTGGAGCAGGTGGCGCTCGGAAGCTGTGGTGACCGGGTGGAGGAGCTGCGCAAAGCGGCGGTGCCGATCAGGCGCTAGCGCGGTGGACGCCCCGTTCCGCTGCTATAATAAGGGGTTGAACATTCGCGGGTTTGTGGCAAACGTGGGCAGTTGCCCACGTTTTTTATCGTACTCTGGAGGCACGGTGGTTGATGGCGGAGAGTTGAAGGCTCGGCTCGATCCTGCCATCGCGGAGATGGGGGTTCGGGTTCTCTCCGCGCACTGGAGCGGGAGAAAGCTCGTCGTGCGCGTTGAGCATGGCGACGCCTCCTCTCCGGCGTTGGACGAAATCGCCCAGATCACGCCGGTCATCTCCGAGCTGCTCGACCGGATCCTCCCGGGAGGGGGCGAACCGTACGAACTCGAGGTCTCGAGCCCTGGGCTGGAGCGGGAGCTGTACCTTCCGGAGCACTATCTCTTTGCGGTAGGCGGCCAGGTGACGGCGAAGCTGGCGGATGGCGGCGGCGTTTCCGGGGTACTCGTTGCGGCGACGGTGCAACAGTTGAGCATCGAAGAGGCGGGAGAGGTTCGCACGGTGCCGATCTCGGAGATTCGGAGCGCAAGCACCCGGTTCGAATGGGGTGGCGCTACGAAGGGCCGGTCGCAAGGAAGAGGGAGGAGTCAGGTCGATGGCAAGGGATAACCAGGATTTCATGGATGCCCTGGAGGTGATTGCCCGAGAGAAGGGCCTGGCTGTGGAGACGCTTCTCGAGTCCTTGGCCAACGCGCTGGTGGCCGCCTACAAGCGGATGCCGGGAGCTGCCGACGAGGCCTACGTGGAGATCGATCCGGAGTCGGGGGAGATTCACGTATTCGGGCAAGAGCTGGATGAGGACGGCAACGTGCTCCGGGAGTGGGAGGATACCCCCAAGGACTTTGGGCGGATCGCGGCGCAGACCGCCAAGCAGGTAATGCTGCAGAAGATCCGCGACGCCGAGCGGGAGCAGAAGTACGAGGAGTATGCGGGGCGCGAGGGGGACGTGGTCACCGGGATCGTATCCCAGTGTGACAGCCGCTTTACCCTCCTTGACTTGGGGAAGATCGAGGCGATCATGCCGCACGCGGAGTGCCCGCCCAACGAGCGCTACTCGGTGGGGCAACGGCTCAAGGCGTACATCGTCGAGGTTCGCCGCTCGATCAAGGGGCCGCAGATCGTGGTGTCGAGGACGCACCCGGGGCTGGTGAAACGCCTTTTCGAGCTCGAGGTTCCGGAGATCGCTTCCGGAGTCGTCGAGATCAAGGCGGTAGCCAGGGAACCTGGTCACCGATCGAAGATCTCCGTCTGGTCAAATGACGGTGCGGTCGATCCAGTTGGTGCCTGCGTCGGCTCGCGGGGTTCGCGAGTGCGGATGGTCACCAACGAACTGATGGGCGAGAAGATCGACATCGTCCCCTTCTCGGAGGATATCGTCGAGTACGTGGAGCGGGGAATCCAGCCAGCCTACGCCATCGAGGTCAGGGTTGGCGAGGATGGGACGGCTTTGGTGGTGGTCCCTGACGACCAGCTCTCCTTGGCCATCGGCAGAGAGGGCCAGAACGCCCGGCTTGCAGCCCGGCTGACCGGTCTCCGGATCGACATCCGTTCCGAGTCCGAGGTCGTCGCCGGGCTGGCGGAGGCCAGAGGGACCGAGGGAGATGACGAGGGCAAGGAGTGAGCGCACCGGCGCTGTAGTCCGTACCTGCGTCGGCTGCCGACGGCGGAAGGGTCCCGGCGAGCTGATGAGGGTGTCCTTTGGCGAGGAGGGTCCCCGGCTCGAGGTTCGTGGGGGCCGGGGTGCTTGGATCTGCCGTGAGTCGCCGGAATGCCTGGAGATGGCGTTGCGGTCGAAGCGGATTCTCAAGGCATTGCGGGTAGCTGGGGGAGAAGGGGAGATCGAAGCGATAAGGCGTCTCTTCGATACTGGCGCGGGTGGTTGGCAGTCTGGAAGGGACGGATAAACCTTCTAGGCTGTGCAAGGCAAGAATTTTGCGGAGGTTTTGGCAGCAGTTGGCGAAGAAGTTACGCGTCTATGAGATCGGGAGAGAGCTTGGGCTCTCCAATAAAGAGGCCCTGGATCTGTGCATCGCGCTCGGGATCGACGTCAAGTCGCACTCCTCCAGCGTAGAGGAGGCGCACGCGGACCGGGTAAGGCGCCGGGCCGAGAGAGAGCACCTGGGCATCTTTGGTGGCGGCAAGGAGGCCGCAGCCCCGGTCGCCCCTGTGGCAAAGCCCGAGGCAGAGGCGCCACGGGAAGAGAAGTCAGTTGTCGCGCCCCCGCGACCAGAGGTGGCAAAGGAAGCCAGCTTGGACCAGCCAGAGCCGAAAAAGCCCGACCTTGCTGCAGTGATTGCAGAAGAGGCGGCGAGGCGCGAGGAGGCGGAGCGTGTAGCTATCGCCAATGCCGCCAAGTCCACCCGTCCGGATGCCCCTGATGGGATCTCTCCGCGTAGGTCTGCACCAATGTCGCCGTCGGGCCAGCCGATCCCACCGCCCCCGCGGCCGACCCCGATGACCTCGCTCTCCGGTCGTCCGATCCCACCGCCCCCGCGGCCGCAGACTACGGAGGCGCGTGCCGGCGGTTTTGACCGTGGCCGGCGCCCGCAAGGTCCGCCGCGTCCTGGTGGACCACCGCGTCCCGGTGGAGCGCCCGGTCGTCCCGGTGGAGCCCCTGGCCGGCCGGGAGCAGACCGGGGACCACGCCCTGATCAAGGGGCGCCCCGCGGGCCCGGCGGATTCCGCCCGCAAGGTCCGCCGCGTCCTGGTGGACCACCGCGTCCCGGTGGAGGCCCCGGCCGTCCTGGTGGACCACCGCGTCCCGGTGGAGCGCCCGGTCGTCCCGGAGCGGGACCGATGCCGCCGGCACCCGCCGGTAGGGGTCGCGGTGTGCGCCCAGCGCCAAAGTCGAAGCGGCGGGTGTCGCGCAAAGAGTACGAGGAGTTGGAGCCGACCAGGGTTACCAGCTACGTCCCTTCCAATGCGCCGGTCCCCGACTACGAGGTGATCGTGGAGCGGGGAAGCACAGCCCAGGAGGTCGCCCCGAAGCTGAACCGCTCGGCTGGCGATCTGATTCGGTTCCTTCTGCTCCAGGGCGAGGTGGTCATGGCGACCCAGAGCCTCTCCGACGAGATGATAGAGCTCTACGCCGCGGAGTTGGGCGCGCAGCTGAGGCTGGTAGATCCTGGTCAGGAGCAGGAGGCGGTGCTTGCTGCCAAGTATCTTGACGGCGACGACACCGTTGACGAGGGGAGGGTGACGTCACGTCCGCCGGTGGTGACCGTGATGGGCCACGTCGATCATGGAAAGACGCTTCTTCTCGATCGGATCCGGCATACCAACGTGGTTGCTGGGGAGGCCGGCGGCATAACCCAGCACATCGGTGCCTACCAGGTAGAACTCGAGAGCGGGAGGATCACTTTCATCGATACCCCGGGGCACGAGGCGTTTACCGCCATGCGGGCGCGCGGAGCCGGGGTCACCGACATCGTCATTCTGGTGGTGGCGGCTGACGACGGCGTTATGCCGCAGACCATCGAGGCGATTAACCACGCGAAGGCGGCGGGAGCTCCGATCATCGTCGCCATCAACAAGATCGATCGCGCAGACGCGGATCCGAACCGGGTGATGCAGCAGCTCTCCGAGTATGAGCTGGTTCCGGAGAAGTGGGGCGGTGACACGATCATGGTGGAGGTCTCAGCGCTGCAGAACCTCGGGGTCGACGATCTGCTCGAGCAGGTAATCGTGCTTGCAGAGGTGCTCGAACTCAAGGCCAACCCGAGCGGGAGAGCTCGGGGAACGGTGCTTGAGGGCCATCTTGACGTTGGTCGCGGTCCGGTCGCCACGGTGCTGGTGCAGTCGGGGACGCTGACCGTTGGCGACGCCATGGTGGCGGGTCAGGCCTGGGGCAAGGCGAAGGCGCTTTTGAGCGATCGGGGAGAGAAGGTGGCGCTGGCACTCCCCTCCACCCCAGTCCAGGTGCTGGGATTTTCCGAAGTTCCAAGCGCCGGAGACCAGTTCCGGGTCACCGTCGACGTGGCGAGCGCCCGTGAGGTCGGGGAGTCCAGGGAGCAGCGGCTTCGGCTGGCCCAGAACGCTACGAAGTCGGTTGGCGCCAGCGGTGCCCGGCTCGAGGATCTGTTCGAGCAGATTCAAAAGGGCGAGGTTCCAACGCTCAACATTATTCTCAAAGCGGACGTTCAGGGCAGCCTGGAGGCGCTGGCTGACGCGCTGCTCAAGCTGAGCCGGGACGAGGTCAAGCTGGCCATCATCCACAAGGCGGTTGGCGGGATAACCGAGAGCGACGCGACCCTGGCTGCAGCCTCCGACGCGCTGATAATCGGGTTTAACGTCCGCCCCGATCGCAGGGCGCGCGAGGCGGCCGAGGTCCGGCACGTCCAGATCCGGACGTACGAGATTATTTACCAGGTCATCGAGGATATCGAAGCCGCGGTGATCGGGTTGCTCAAGCCCGAGTTCGAAGAGGTGGTCACCGGCGAAGCCGAGGTTCGGGAGGTATTCCGGATTCCGAGGGTGGGGGCGGTTGCCGGGTGTTACGTGCGCTCGGGAACTATCACCCGCGGTTCCAAAGTGCGCTTCCTCCGCGATGGCGTGGTTCTGTGGAAGGGATCGATCTCCTCGCTCCGGCGGTTCAAAGAGGATGTCCGGGAGGTACAGACCGGCTTCGAGTGCGGCGTTGGCCTCTCCGACTTCCAGGACCTCCACGCGGGCGATGTGATCGAGACCTACGACTTGCGCGAGATACCCAGGAGCTGATCGCGTGCCGGCGGGGCGCGGCGGGAGCCGCTACTCCAGAGTCGAGCGGGTGGGCAGGCTTCTCCGCGAGGTGATCGCGGAGGAGATCGAGCGGCTCTTTGACGTGGACGAGGAGCTGGGTATGGTAACGGTCACCGACGTTGTGGTCAAGCCGGATCTGCGTTCAGCGATCGTGCTGCTGGCCTCGGCTTCGGATGCGCAGCGGGTGGCGCTGGAGCGCGCCCGCCCGCAGCTGCAACGGGCGATCGCCAGCCAGGTCCGATTGAAGCGCACTCCGCACCTCTCCTTCGAGGCGGATAGCGTGCTTGCGTCGGCGGAGGAGATCGAGCGGGTCATGAGGCGGATCCAACCCGATGGGTGAGAGTTGAACCAATCCAGCTGGGGCGGCCTCTACGCGGTGGACAAACCGGGAGGAATCTCCTCCAACGCCGCGCTCAACGTCCTTCGGAGGCGCTTTGCCACGCGGAGGGTTGGCCACGCGGGAACCCTTGATCCGCTGGCGACCGGGTTGCTGGTGGTGGCGGTGGGTTCCTACACCCGGCTGCTCAGCTTGATGATCGGGGCCGACAAGGTTTACGAGGCCGAGATCGTGCTTGGGCTGGAGACCGATACCTACGACACCGATGGATCGGTGGTGGCACAGAGGCCGGGGGTTCAGGTGCGGAGGGAGGAGATCGAAGCCGGGCTCGGGCGCTTGGTTGGGGAGGTTCTCCAGGTGCCACCTTCCTTCTCGGCGTTGAAGGTGGCCGGAAGGCGGGCTTACGAGCTTGCCCGCGAGAGCGCTCCCGTAGAGCTTGCTCCGCGTGCGGTTAGCGTCAAGCGGCTCGAGCTTGACGAGGTCTACGCCGAGGATGGGTTTGTGCGCATCCGCGTCAAGGCCGAAGTGGGCTCGGGAACGTACATCCGCTCCATCGCCCACGATCTCGGGGAGATCCTTGGAACTGGGGGTTGCGTCTTTGCGCTGCGGCGAATCCGAGTCGGCGCCGTGGAGATCGGCCAAGCGGTAGGTCTCGAGGAGGTTGGAAGCAAAAAGGGGGAGCTAGTTCCTGAGAAGGTCTTGCCCGAAGTCGGCGTGGCGACGATAAGCCCCACGGCTGCTGTCGCCTTTCTTCATGGCCAACCGGTCGAGGGCGAGGGGAGCCCTTACGTGATGGTCTACAGCGAGGATTCGCCGGAAGAGCCGCTTGGCTTGGCCGTGGCCAAAGCGAAGAGGCTGTTTCCACGGATCATCCTGCGGAGGATGGCGTGAAGGTAGTTCGGGAAGAGGAGTCGAGGGGGTTCCGGCTCGATCGGTCGGTAGTGACCGTGGGTGCCTTTGACGGCATCCACTTGGGGCACCGGGTGCTGTTGGAGGCGGCGCGGGAGCGCGCAAGAGAGCTCGGGGTCCCTTCGGTTGCGGTCAGCTTCGACCGGCATCCGCTCGCGGTGCTGGCCCCCGAGCGCGTGCCCAAGCTGCTGATGAGCCCGGCGATGCGGGACGAGGTACTTGAGGAGGCCGGAGTCGACTACCTCTACCTGCTTCACTTCGACCACGCCCGGGCGTCGCAGACGGCGGAGGAGTTTGCCCGGAGCACGCTCTGTGCAACGCTGGGCGCAGCGGTCGTTGTGGTCGGGGAGAACTTTACCTTCGGGGCACGCGGGGCGGGGACCCCGGCTGTGCTCGTTGCCCTCGGCAAGGAGATGGGCTTTGAGGCGGTAGCACTCGAGCTGACCAAGGTCGGCGCCGTCGGTGGGATAGCCGGATTTGCCGATTCGGAGCCGATCTCCGCTACTCTTATCCGGCTGCTGATCCAGGAGGGGAGGCTGCCCGAGGCGGAAGTGCTTTTGGGGCGGCCGTTCGCCATGGAGGGGGCGGTCGCAAGCGGGGACCAACGAGGACGGCAGCTGGGCTTTCCCACCGCCAACGTTATGGTCCCGCCAAGCTTCGTCAAACCTCCCGATGGAGTCTACGCCGGACGCACCGTTATCGGCGGCGAGGAGCGGCTGGTGGCGCTGTCTCTGGGGACGAGGCCGATGTACTACCCGGACGGTGGCCTGCGGCTTCTCGAGGCGCACGTTCTCGACTTTGGCGGTGATCTTTACGGGACTGTTATGCGGGTAGAGTTTGCGGCAAGGATTCGGGAGCAGCGGGTCTTCGACGACGAGAGCGAGCTCCTGCTGCAGATCGAGGCGGACGTAGGCGAGGTGCGCCGCCTGCTATTGCCGGAGTAATTGGCCGATATCGCTGGTTGCTGCTAATCGTTGCGCTACGCTGTATGCCGTACTAGTAGAGTCCATGAAATCTGGTTGTTCCAGACAAGAAGAGGAATCAGCTCAATATGGCCACCAAGCAAGAGGTTATCGCCAACTACGGGCTAAGCCCCAACGACACCGGCTCTCCCGAGGTCCAGGTTGCCCTGCTGACTGAGCACATTGCCCAGTTGACCGAGCATCTTCGGGTGCACAAGGGTGACCACCACTCGCGCCGAGGGTTGATGATGATGATCGGTCGGCGTCGCCGCCTCCTTGACTACCTGCGCAATCAAGACGTGGAGCGCTACCGTACTTTGATTGCCCGCCTTGGGCTTCGGCGCTAAGCGCCACCTGTCGGGCATTTTCGGTTGTACAAGGAGATAGATGTCAATAGTTTCGGTTGAGCGCGAGCTCAAAGATGTTCCGGCTCGCCTGCAGTTCGAGACCGGCAAGCTGGCTCTGCAGGCTGATGGTGCGGTAGTTGCCCGCCTCGGAGATACCACGGTGCTGGTCACTGCCACCGCGTCCAAGCAGATTCGGGAGGGGATCGACTTCTTCCCGCTCACGGTCGACGTCGAGGAGCGGATGTACGCGGCCGGCAAAATTCCCGGTTCCTTCTTTCGCCGGGAGGGGAGGGCTACCGACTACGCGATCCTCACCGCGCGGTTGATCGACAGGCCAGTTAGGCCCAGCTTTCCGGACGGCTTCCGCAACGATGTTCACGTGGTTGCCACCATTCTTGGCGTGGATCTGGTCAACCCCCACGACGTTCTCGCCATCAACGGCGCGTCGGCGGCGCTCATGGTCTCCGGTATCCCCTTCGAGGGACCGGTGGGAGCGGTCCGGGTTGCCCTGGGCCCCGACGGAACCTGGATTCCTTTCCCGACCTACCAGCAGGGGGATGACTCCAGCTTCGAGCTGGTGGTAGCTGGCAGGCTTACCAGCGACCGCAGCGACATCGCCATCATGATGGTCGAAGCGGGAGGTACCGAGACCACCTGGGATATCTTTGCCGCTGGTGGTGTCATGCCCACCGAAGAGAAGGTGGCGGAGGGGCTGGTGGTCGCCAAGGAGTGGATCCGCGAATCGATCGAGCTCCAAGAAGAGTTGGTCAGCAAGGTGGAGACCAGAAAGCGGCTCGAGTGGACTCCGGTCTTCGACTACGCCGAGGATGTCTCGGCCAAGGTGTCCGAACTTGGCCGCACCCGGCTCGAGGCGGCCAACGCCACTTTGGGCAAGCAGGAGCGGGCCCAGGCTGTGGAGGACGTAAACGCCTACGTCATGGCGGAGATGTCCACTGAGTTCGAGGGGCGCGAGAAGGAGATCAAGGCGGCGCTCCGTTCACTGCTGAAGAGCGTCGTCCGGCAGCGGATCGTCGACGAGGGCATCCGCATGGATGGCCGCGACACCACTACGATAAGGCAGCTCACCGTGGAGGTCGGGCTGATCCCCACCGCTCACGGCTCCGGACTGTTTCAGCGTGGGGAGACCCAGGTGCTCAACATCTGCACCTTGGGGATGCCGCGGATGAACCAGCAGCTCGATACCTTGAGCATCGACGAGCAGAAGCGGTACATGCACCACTACAACATGCCGCCATTCGCCACCGGGGAGGCTGGGTTTATGCGCGGCCCCAAGCGTCGCGAGATCGGCCATGGCCTCCTTGCCGAGCGGGCGCTCTTGCCGGTGATTCCGCCGGAGGGGGAGTTTGGCTACGCTCTGCGGCTGGTCTCAGAGGTGTTGAGTTCGAACGGCTCGACTTCGATGGCTTCGGTGTGCGGCTCTTCACTTTCGTTGATGGACGCAGGCGTTCCGATCAGGGCTATGGTTGGCGGGATCGCCATGGGCCTTATCTACGAGGGCGGGAAGTACGTCACTTTGACCGACATTCTCGGTGCCGAGGACGCCTTTGGGGACATGGACTTCAAGGTCGCCGGGACCGGCGAGTTTGTCACCGCACTCCAGCTCGACACCAAGATCGATGGCATCCCTTCCGAAGTCCTTGGAGCGGCTCTAGAGCAGGCGCGCAGGGCAAGGATGGAGATCCTTGGAGCGATGACCGCGGTCATCTCCGAACCGAGGACGGAGGTCGCGGCTGGTGCGCCGCGGATTCTCACTCTCGAGGTTCCGATGGACAAGATCGGCGAGATAATCGGGCCAAAGGGCAAGAACATCAACGCCCTCCAGCAAGAGACCGGTGCGGACGTGGAGGTAAGCGATGACGGAGTCGTCGGCCGCGTAGTTATCGGCTCTCGAGACCTGGCGGCGGCCAAGGAGGCCGAGCGGAGGATCTTGCTGATCTTGAACCCGCCGGAGGCGACTCTTGGGGCTGTTTACCAGGGCAAGGTCGTGGGGATCACCAAGTTTGGCGCGTTTGTGAACATCCTTCCCGGAAAAGACGGACTGGTCCACATCTCCAAGTTGGGGAGGGGTAGCCGGGTTGAGCGGGTCGAGGACGTGCTCGAGCTGAATCAGGAGATCTCGGTCCGGGTTGACGAGATCGATCGGAACGGGAAGCTTGCGCTCTCCATCGTCGACGGGGAGTCCGAGGAAGCAGAGGTCCGTCACGAAGGCCATCGCGATGCCCATCGCGAGGAGCGGGCCGAGTCTCCCGCGCCCAAGGGAAACCGGGTCTCTTTCGAGGAGGATTTCGAGAGCGAGCTTTCGCAGGAGATTGGCGATCTTGGGCCGCGGATCGACCCCTCGCGTTCAGAGCAGAGACCGCGCCGGTAGGAGTGGCTTCGGCAACTCCGGCTAGCATTGGCGCCATGCGAGTTGGCGTATACGGAGCTGGCGGGAAAGTTGGGGTCACCGTCTGCCGGGCGCTGATGGACGATGGCGGCTTCGATCTGGTTGCCGCTGTCGATCCCAAGCTTGCCGGGATCGACATGGGACAGGTGCTCGGGTCGGCGGCTGTCGGGCTGATCGCCGCCGGTGGCTACGAGGAGTTCCAGCGTGCCAGGGCCGAGGTTGTTGTCGACTTCTCCGAGCCGAGGAGTTCGGGCGCTATGCTCCCAAAGCTCGCCGGTTTTGGGATCTCGGCGGTAGTGGGCACGACCGGCTTTACTCCATTGGAGCTGGGCCGGATCAAGGCTGCGTACGGCGAGTCGGAGGCTGCTTGCCTGATCAGCGCGAACTTTTCGATCGGCGCGATCATGATGATCAAATGCGCTGAGCTGGTCTCCCCGTACTTTGATACCATCGAGATCATCGAGTTGCACCACGATGAGAAGATTGACGCTCCGTCGGGAACCGCTCTCTCCACCGCCAGCCGGATCGATGAGGCGCGGAAGGCGGCGAGCGCTGCCCCGCTGCCTGCGGATCCGACGCGTTCGCTCCGTCTTGAAGGCGCTCGCGGAGCCCGGAGTGACTCCGGTATTGCCATCCACTCGGTTCGAATGCGGGGGATGGTAGCGCACCAGGAGGTCATCTTTGGCACCAGGGGGCAGACCCTCACCATCCGCCACGACTCCTACGACCGGAGTTCATTTGTTCCGGGGGTTTTTTTGGCCCTGCGCCGGATCGCCGGCCTCAGGGGTTTTATCGATGGATTCGAACAGCTGATCGAGTGAATTGGAGGAGGCATGGACGTGTACCGCTTTGGGCGGATGATGACGGCTATCGTTACTCCGTTTGAACCCAGTGGGAGCGTTGACTTCCCGGCATTAGAGCGGGTAGCCAGATACCTGGAGGCGGCGGGCAACGACGCCTTGGTGGTCACCGGCTCGACCGGCGAGTCGGCGACGCTCACCGATGGTGAGCGCTACGAGGTCTGGAGGGCGGTCGTCGAGGCGACCACGATTCCGGTGATCGCCGGTGCGACGACGAACGACACCGCTCACTCGTTGCGGCTGGTCGCCGAGGCAGAGCGGGCCGGTGCTCAAGGGATCCTCGCGGTCACCCCGTACTACAACCGGCCACCGCAGGCCGGACTCGTCAGACACTTTGGGGCGATCTGCGACGCTACGGAGCTGCCGGTGATTCTCTACGACATTCCGGTGAGGACCGGGCGCAAGATCGCCATCAACACCACGCTGGAGCTGATCGGGCGCCACTCCAACCTGGTTGGAGTGAAGGACGCCTCCGGCGACGTGGTGGGCGCTGGGCAACTCCTTGCCGCGGCTTCTCGGGAGATCGTTCTGTACTCTGGCGACGACGCGTTGCTTCTTCCCTTCCTTTCGGTTGGAGGGTACGGGCTGATCTCGGTCGCCGGACACTGGGCTACTCCGGTGTTTGCGGCGCTGATCGACGCCTTTGCGAAGGGGGATGTGGCCCGGGCAGTGCGGTTGGGGGCGGTATTGGACGAATCTTGCCGCTTCGAGACCGGCGATCTCTATCCGAATCCGATTCCGAGCAAGGCAATGCTCACCGAGCTTGGCCTGCTCTCGCCGGTACTGCGCTCCCCGATGATCGATGTGCCGGCGGAGCTGTTTCCGATGGCTAGGCGGGTCTTTGACGGGCTGGTTGCGGCGGCGCGCTCGGAGGGGATAGAGCTTGGTGAGTAGGGAGCCAGTTCGCGTAGAGTTTCTCGGCGGCTTGGGGGAGATAGGCCGGAACGCGGCGCTCGTGAGCCAGGGGCTGGATGCGATGCTCATCGACTTCGGGGTGATGTTTCCGAAGGCGGACATGCCCGGGGTTGATCTGGTTCTCCCTGACTTCAGGGCGATCTCCGACCGGGAGATCCGGCTTCATGGGGTGGTGGTCACTCATGGACACGAGGACCACATCGGCGGGTTGCCCTATCTCCTTCGCGAGGTGCCGGCGCCGGTCTACGGTTCGCGCTTCACTATCGAGCTGGTCTCGGCGCGGCTCAAGGAGCACAAGCTGCTGGCCTCCTCCGAACTGGTGGTGGTGGAGGACTACGGTACCGTTCAAATCGGACCGTTCCGGGTCGAGCTCATCCCGGTCACCCACTCGGTTCCGGATGCGATGTCGGTGGCGGTCTACACCAGCGAGGGGGTTATCTTCCACACCGGGGACTTCAAGATCGATAGCGCTCCGGTGGATCACCGGCAGATGGGGTTGTCGCGGCTGGCGGTGCTGGGACGCGAGCAAGGGATCCGGCTCCTGCTCTCGGACTCTACCAACGCCGAAGAGGGAGGCTACACCGCCTCTGAGTCATCGGTATTTCCGTCGCTCGCGGAGATCTTCTACTCCAACCCGGGAAAGCGGATCGTGATCGCCTGCTTCGCCTCCCACCTCCACCGGATTTTGCAGATCACCCAGATCGCCGAGTTGGTTGGGCGGAAGGTTGTCTTCATGGGACGGTCGCTGAAGCGCAACGTCAGCCTTGGGGTCGATCTTGGCATTATCCCCAAGCGGATACTGGACGAGTCTATCGAGGTGGAGCGGATCGACGCTTTCGATCCAGAGGAGATCTGCGTGATCGCCACCGGCAGCCAGGGGGAGCAGATGGCGGTGCTTCACACGCTGGCCTTCCAGCCGGAGCGGTTTTTCAAGATTGGGGAGAACGATCTGGTGATCTTCTCTTCCGACGTGATTCCTGGGAACGAATCCGCGGTCAATCGGTTGATCAACCAGTTTGCCCGGCTTGGGGTGCGCTCCATCTATCCGCCGATGAAAACGGTGCACGCCTCCGGCCACGCAAAGCGCGAGGAGCTGGCGACGGTGCTCTCGCTTGCCTCCCCGGAGTTCTTCATCCCGGTTCACGGCGAGTACCGCCAGATGAGCGCCCACGCTGATCTGGCGCGCAAGCTTGGAGTCGTCACCAAGGAGGTGCTGGTGTGCCAGGACGGCGAGGAGATTGTGCTCTCCGGCAACGGATTGGAGCGGCATCCGACCGGCTATGGGGAGTACCTCTACGTTGACGGAGTCGTCGGCGATGTCTCCCGGGGACTGCTTCGCGACCGGCGAGTCCTCTCCGAGGACGGGGTCGTGGTGGTCGCAGTCACCGTTGACTCGGCGGGCGTGCTCCAGGGAGCTCCGGAGATGCTCTCGATTGGGTGGGTCCACGACGAGCGCGAGGAGGAGCTCCTCGACGAGGTGGGAACCTTGGTGGCCAAGTACTTTGAAGGACTGGTAGGCCCGCTCGGAGAGGGCGAGATCCGGGAGGAGTTGAAACGCAGGGTGGGCAAGTTCGTTCGGGAGCGCACCAAGCGGAGGCCGATGATCGTCTCTCTCATCACCGAGGTCTGAGATGGCGACGCGCGCAACCGGGGGATCGCGCGGGCGCAGTCCGTCGCCGAGGCGGCCAACCTCGCGATCGAAACCAGTCGCGAAAGGAGCATCCAAAGGGGGTAGCAAGGTGGCCGCCAAGTCCCGCGCAAGCGCCTCGGGAAAAGGGCAGCAAGAGCTGCACTGGAGTCGCGAGGCCTCCGGGCTGACCTGGGCGGTGCTCTCGCTCATGGCGCTCTTTGTCGCCTACTCCGGGCTTTTCGGGGGGCTGGGGAACGCCCTTCACCTGGCTGGCGAGGAGATCGCCGGACCCGCGGCGTGGACGGTTTACGTGGTCGCGAGCCTTGCCGGGCTCGCGGTGTTGCTGCGGTTCCAGGGACTCCCCCGGTGGCCGTGGAGCTACGCGGCGCTTTTGGAGTTTGCCGTGTGCACCTGGGTCGTCGTTGAGGAGGGGACCGTGCGCGCAAGGGGACTTGCGGAGCGCGGGCTGATCTCGGGGGTGGCGGGAAGGGCGCTTGTCGCGCTGGCCGGAACCTCCGGCACCCTGATCATTTTGGCGACCCTGGCGGTGGTGCTGGTCGCAGCGCTTGCCGGTGTGCGGGTGCAGACGCTTGCACCCCGAGTCGTTGCCTGGCTGCTTTCGGGCTCTTCCGAAAAGCCGGCAAGGCAAAGCGGGAAAAAACCGGTATCGGCTGATGTTTTCGAGCCGGCTGAGGGTCAAGAGGATGAGGCGCTCGCCTTCGAGTCACCGCCGGTGGAGCAGATCGTACTTCCGGCCGAGCCTACGCCGGTTTCACCGGCGGTCGCAGTCGAGGTCCACGAACCTCCAGCTTCCGTTCCCGGACCGGCCGGGAATCGTTGGCGGCTTCCAAAAACTTCGTTGCTGGGAAGAGGTACTCGAGCCCGGGTGGATCGGAACGGCCTGATCCGCAGGGGGCAGGTCCTCCAAGGTGCGCTCTCGTCCCACGGCGTCGCGGTGTCGGTCGTGGGGATGACGGTCGGTCCAACCGTAACCCGCTACGAACTCGAGCTTGGTGAGGGGGTGAAGGTGGCCCGGGTACTCTCGCTCCAGCGGGACATCGCCTACGCCATGGCCGCAGCCGACGTCCGCATTCTTGCCCCGATACCAGGAAAGAGCGCTATCGGAGTGGAGGTTCCCAATCAGACGAGGGAGATCGTAACCCTTGGCGATGTCTTTGCCTCCAGCCAGATGGCCAGGGCGTCGAGGGTGCTCGACGTCCCGCTTGGGCAAGACATCGCCGGCGTTACCACCGTGCTCGATCTGGCAACCATGCCGCACGTGCTCATCGCCGGTTCAACCGGTTCGGGAAAGTCTTCCCTGATCAACTCGGTTCTGGTCGGCTTGCTGGTTCGCAACACCCCGCGCGACCTCCGGATGATTTTGGTCGACCCGAAGCGGGTCGAACTTAGCCAGTACTCCGGCCTTCCCCACCTCCTCACCCAGGTGGTGGTGGACCCGAAGAAGGCGGCGCACGCCCTCAACTGGGCGGTCGCCGAGATGGAGCGCCGTTACGACATCCTCGCCAACTGGGGTGTCCGCGACATATCCGGCTACCGGCAGCTCCCGGCTGACGCCGACTTCGGCGAGGAGGGGGCCCCGGAGGAGCTGCCCTACATCCTGGTGGTCGTCGACGAGCTCAACGATCTGATGATGGCGGCACCGCGCGACGTCGAGGATTCGATCTGCCGCATTGCCCAGAAGGCGAGAGCGGTCGGTATCCACCTGGTCCTCGCGACCCAGAGGCCATCGGTGGACGTCATCACCGGGGTGATCAAGACCAACGTGCCATCGCGGATCGCGTTCGCGGTCGCCTCCCAGACCGACTCCAGGGTGATCCTGGACCAGCCGGGAGCGGAGAAGCTGGTCGGGCGGGGAGACATGCTGGTAGTAACTGCGGCCAGTTCGCAGGCCCACCGCCTCCAGGCGCCGTGGGTTGCCGAGACCGAGGTGGCCTCCGTAGTCGGTTTCTGGCGACGGCAGGGGACGCCAAGTTTTGTGGAAGAGCTGGAGAAGGCGGAGGAGTCGGCGCGTGGCCGGGAAGCTGGAGGTGATGATATCGACGAGCTGTTCGGGGCGGCGGCGAGGCTGGTCGTCGAGTCCGCCGCCGGTTCTACCTCGATGCTCCAGCGCCGGCTGAAGGTGGGGTTTGCCCGCGCCGGCCGGCTGATGGACCTCCTCGAGGAGCACGGGATCGTCGGTCCACCCGAGGGTTCCAAGCAGCGCCAAGTTTTGATAACGCCGGACGAGCTCGACGAGATGGGCCTTTAGCCGCCGCAGCCTTGCGATTAACCAACCCTTCATGCTTTCGATTAGCCGAGCCGGTATATTGGGGACTTCGCAGTTTCTTATTGGAGTTGGAGGCGTGGTATGGCGGGTAAGGATCAGTGGGTCAAGCCGAGCAGCACGAGGGGGAGAAGGCGCGGAGGCGGCTCGGCGATCTTTGCCAGGAGGCTGGCGGTTGGCGCGCTGATCGTGGTGATCCTGATCGCGGCGCTAAGCGTGATTCAACTACTCCGGCCGGTACCCGCCCCCACCTTCAACTCCACGCTCTCGGCCACCGTGCTTCCAGGACCGCGCCCGTCGATAGCGTGGCCAGCCCAGGGAGAGGCGGCGGCTGAGATCCTTGGGGTTGGAAGCCTTGGCCGCTCCGGCGGTTCCACGCCTACCCAGATTGCTTCGGTCGCAAAGATGATGACCGCGCTGCTGGTGGTCCACGAGCACCCGCTGTCTCTGGGGCAAGGGGGCCCGACGTTGACCATGACCCAGCAGGACTATCAGATCTATCTAGCGGACAAGAACGCCCAGGATTCGGTGATGGCGATTGCCCCTGGCGAGCGGCTCGACGAGTTCCAGCTCCTCGAGGCGCTGCTTATTCCCTCCGCGGACAACATTGCAACTGTGCTCGCGAACTGGGACGCCGGCTCGGTCCCGGCATTCGTAGCCAAGATGAACGCCTACGCCGCCTCGCTTGGCCTCACTCACACCCACTACGGTGATCCAAGTGGCCTTACCCCCTCCACCACCTCCACCCCATCCAATCAGCTGCAGCTGGCGTCGCTGGTTCTGCAGAACCCGGTGCTGGCGCAAATCGTCTCCGAAGCCCAGGCGACGCTTCCGGTGGCCGGCACGGTCTACAACGTCGACTACGCGCTTGGGCACGACAACATCGTCGGGGTCAAGACCGGTTCGATCTTGACCGGCAACTTCGTCATGGCGACGCAGCTTCCGGTGGGGTCGAGCGCGGCCTCCGCGCCGGGGACGGTAGGCGTCGGCGTCATTTTGGATCAGGGTGGCGTACAGCCCCTGATCACGGCGCTTGACGCTGGCAAGACCATGGCCAAGTCGATGCGGACGGTGGTGAGGCGGGTAACCGTAATCCGCAAGGGGGAGGTTGTTGGAGACCTGTCCGTTCCCGGCGGGAGTTCGGTGCCGGTCGTGGTCCGATCGTCGGTGAGCCTTCTTGGATGGGGTGGCCTTTCGGAGTCGCTGACCCCGGTCCTTGCCAAGCAGCTTTACGGCCTCAAGGCGGGTGCCAAAGTTGGGACTTTGACCGTCTCGGTCGGGCAGCAGGTGAAGGTCATCCCGCTCTTTGTGAGCGGGGCGATCGTCCACCCGTCGGTGATGTGGCGGCTCACCAACCTGTGATCTCCGAGTTCGGCTCGGTTCGGGTTCCGGCGTCGGCGGCCAACCTCGGTCCTGGCTTCGACACCCTTGCGGTGGCGCTTCCGCTCTACCTTACGGTCTCGGCCACTCCGGCGGCGCAGTTCGGCTTTCGCGGAAGCGGGGCGGGTGCGTCCGAGACGGTCGGCGAGGGGCACCTCGTCCACCGGCTGGTACTGGCCGCAGCCGGCACCGACAAGGTGAGCCTCAGCATCGACTCGGAGATTCCTCTGGCGCGGGGTTTGGGTTCTTCTGGGGCGCTCGCTATCGGGGTGGCGGCGGCTTGCGGTCACCCCGATCCGCTGGCGGTGGCGCTGGAGTTCGAGGGGCACCCGGAGAACGTGGCTGCCTCTTACTACGGTGGGTTGGTGGCGGCGCTAATGGATGGCCAGCAGGTGGTGGTCCGGAAGATTCCCGTCGATGTGGACCTCCGCTTCGTCGTGGTCATTCCCGAGGATCGACTCTCCACCAAGGCGGCGCGGCGCGCTTTGCCAACGGAGGTGCCCTTCGGCGATGCGGTGGCCACGATCTCGCGGGCTGTCCTGCTGTCTCAAAGCTTTTCCCGGCTGGAACTGCTCGCGCCGGTACTCTTCGAAGACTTGATCCACCAGCCTTACCGGGGCAAGATCTACCCGCTTGCCAGCACCTTGATGGGCGTGCTCGTCGACGCCGGTTGCATCGGGGCGTGCTGGTCGGGTGCCGGTTCGAGCTGCCTTGGCGTGGCGGCTGCCGCTGAAACGGCGGCGATCCGCTTGCGGGTGGAACGGAGCCTAGAGGCTCGGGGGGTGAAGGCGGCGGTTCTTGCCATGGCGCCGGACCTCGAGGGGATCAGGCGCTTTAGCGGCGCTCGGCCGTGATCGATCTTTGACCGGGCTGAGTACGGGAAGTTCTTTGGCGGATTTCGTGAAGACGCGGGTGGTATCACCCGATTAACATGGTCCCTAATGTCAACCTCGGAGAACCTCACCACCTATGGGCCGAGCGCCCTGGCGACCCCGGCCAACGCGATCACCCTGGTGAGGATCGGTTTGGCGCCAGTCCTGGTTATGATCTTGATCTCGGCGCCGGACTCGCTGATTCCGGTGTGGATGTGGATTGGGCTTGCGTTCAGCGACGGGGCTGACGGTTACATTGCACGGCGGCAGGGAGTTACCCGGTCCGGGGCGTTTCTCGACCCACTGGCCGATAAGCTGCTGGTCTTCTCGGCTTTTGCCGCGCTCTGGTTTTTGCATCGGGTAGCGGGAACCCCGATTTTGATCATGGGGGCACGCGAAATTGCGGTGAGCGTATATCGCACCCAGGTCCTCGCCTCGGGGCATAGCCTGCCCGCCCGGCTTCCGGGGAAGCTGAAGATGGTGCTGCAGATCTTGGTGATCGGGATGGCGCTGATTCCGGCGGTCGCGACCCACGATGCAGCGCTGATCAACGTTACTGCTTGGGTCGCAACCGGAGTCGCTGTGGTGAGCGGTATCCAGTACTTTGTCGACTCCCGGAGCATAAAAGCGTAACCGTGAGGGTCGCGGTCGTAGCCATCGGCACCGAGCTGCTGTTGGGACAGATAGTCGACACCAACTCGGCAACCATCGGGAGGGCTCTCGCCGAGCGGGGGATGAGCAGTCATCTCCAGATAAAGGTCGGCGACAACCACGCCCGGATCGTAGCGGCGCTCCGGCAGGCGCTAGAGTCGGCTGACGCGGTGATCACCTGTGGGGGGTTGGGACCGACCCAAGACGACATCACCCGGGAGGCGATCGCTGAGGTGGCGGCTAGGCCCCTGCTCCGCGACGAGGCTATGGCAACCCGGATCGAGCAGTTGTTCTCCGGTCGAGGCCTGCGCATGCCGGAGAACAACTACCGGCAGGCGATGGTGCCCGATGGGGCGGCGGTTATCGTGCAGCGGAAGGGTACGGCTCCCGGCTTGGTGGTTCCTGTTGGAGAGAAGGTGATCATCGCCCTCCCCGGCGTGCCATACGAGCTCGAGGATATGCTTCCGGAGGTGCTTGCCGAGTTGGTCCGGCGCTCCGGCGAGGAGGGGGTGATCCGGTCGCGGATCGTACGGACCTGGGGGCTAGGCGAATCGCGGTTGGCGGAGATGGTCACCCCGAGGTTGGAGGCCGTAGAGGGCTCGAACGTGACTCTCGCCTTCCTGGCTTCGGGCATCGAGGGAATCAAGGTCAGGGT
Source organism: Actinomycetes bacterium (assembly GCA_021819205.1). GTDB lineage: Bacteria > Actinomycetota > Acidimicrobiia > Acidimicrobiales > Acidimicrobiaceae > JAKARV01. Next base: position 37,075 of record JAKARV010000006.1, read on the forward strand.
GACGGTGAGGGCGGGAAGCGATTTTGAGGCCGCCAGCTACCTCGACCGCGAGGAGGGCGAGCTGCGGGCGATTCTCGGCGACTACGTCTTTGGCGTCGACGAGGTCTCTCTGGAGAAGTGTCTTGCCGGCCTACTGGAGCGTGGCGGGCTGCGTCTAGCGGTTGCGGAGTCGTTGACCGGCGGGATGCTCGCCAGCCGGTTGGTCGGGGTCCCGGGGGCCTCCTCGTGGTTTCGGGGAGGGGTGGTCAGCTACGCAAACGAGGTGAAGCGGGAGCTCCTCGGGGTTGGGGCGCCCAGCGTGGTATCCGAGGCTGCGGCCGCGGAGATGGCCCTGGGCGCGGCGAGGGTGTTGGGTGCCGAGGTCGGCATCGCAACCACCGGCGTGGCCGGACCGGAGTCGCTCGAGGGGCGTGAACGCGGGGTGGTGTGCATCGGGGTTGCGATCGGCCAAGCGGTAGGCGCGAGAGAGGTCAAGCTGCTGGGGGACCGGGAGCGGGTGCGCACCTACGCGACTGCGACCGCCATCGATCTCGCCCGGCTGACGCTCGAGGGCTCCAGCCGGGGTATCGCTCTCGACGCTCCAGCCGGGGTTTAACCAGCTGCTCGGCGAACAGTAGAGCAAATGTTCGAATTGTCTTAGCGTTGCGCTAGTCTTGGGGTGAAGTAGACATCGCGTTGGGAGGTTCAGGTGGAGCGGGATAAGGCCTTGGATTTGGCGATCTCTCAGATCGAGAAGCAGTTCGGCAAGGGTTCAATCATGCGGATGGGCGAGAATCCGCAGATGGCCATCGAGTCAATCTCAACCGGCGCGATGGCGCTTGATTTGGCACTTGGCGTTGGGGGGCTCCCTCGGGGGAGGGTCGTGGAGGTGTTCGGTCCGGAGAGCTCCGGAAAGTCCACCCTTGCACTCCACGTTGTGGCGGAGGCGCAGCGCAGCGGTGGCAACTGCGCCTATATCGACGCCGAGCATGCGCTCGATCCAGTGTACGCCCAGGCGATCGGGGTCGATATCGACTCCTTGCTGATCAGCCAGCCCGACTACGGGGAGCAGGCGCTGGAGATCGCCGACGTTTTGATCCGCTCGGGGTCGCTGGACGTGGTGGTGGTCGACTCGGTGGCCGCCTTGACTCCCAGGGCGGAGATCGAGGGGGATATCGGCGACTCCCACGTCGGCCTGCAGGCGCGGCTCATGTCGCAGGCGATGCGGAGGCTCACCGCGAACCTGAGCCGCACCAACACGCTCGCTATCTTCATAAACCAGCTGCGAGAGAAGATCGGAGTGATGTACGGCTCTCCCGAGGTGACGCCGGGTGGCAGGGCTTTGAAGTTTTACTCTTCGGTGCGCATCGACATCCGCAAGGTCGAGATCATCAAGGATGGGGCGGAGATGGTCGGATCAAGGACCCGGGTGAAGGTGGTGAAGAACAAGTGCGCCCCCCCCTTCCGGCAGGCGGAGTTCGACATCATGTACGGGAAGGGGATCTCCCGCGAGGGGTCGGTCCTCGATGTTGGGGTGGAGATGGGCTTGATAAAGAAGTCGGGCTCCTGGTACACCTACGACGGGGAGCAGCTGGGCCAGGGCCGCGAGAACGTTAAGACCTTTCTTTTTGCGAACCCGCAGCTGATGGCGGAGCTGGACATGAAGATCCGCGAGAAGGTGAAGGGTGCCGCCAGCGACGGATTGACCCATGGGATGGGACCGGCGGAGGACGAGGCGTTCCTGGAGAGCTAGCCGCAGCAATTGTGGCCGCTTGCCGCCGGTAGACTTGCTCCGGTGAGCGATCGCTACTACATCAAGACCTTTGGGTGCCAGATGAACGAGAACGACTCCGAGCGAATCGCGCAGCTGCTTGAAGGCCAGGGGCTGGAGCCGGCGCTCGATCTTGAAGCGGCGGACGTAGTCGTCTTCAACACCTGCACCATCCGCGAGAACGCCGACAACAAGTTCTACGGCCGGGTGAACCAGCTCCGTGAGCTGAAGCGGTCCCGCCCGGAACTCCGGATCGTTGTCGCGGGCTGCCTCGCGCAAGGCGAGCGGGAGGCTATCTTTAGGCGCGCGCCCCACGTTGACGTGGTGGTGGGCACCCATGCGCTCGGCAGGCTGCCGGAGTTGCTTGCCCAGGCGGACGGGGCGCGCCAGTTCATCGCGGTGGAGGAGACGGAGGAGGTTGGGGATCCGTTCGACGAACTGGGGGCAAAGCGCGATGGCGGTGCCAACGCCTGGGTCACGATTCAAACCGGGTGCGACAACTCCTGCGCTTTTTGCATCGTCCCCCAGGTGCGCGGGCCGGAACGGTCGCGGCCGTTTGCGGCGATCGTTGACGAGGTGGCGTCGCTGGTGGCAGCCGGGGTCTCCGAGGTGACCTTGCTTGGGCAGAACGTCAACTCCTACGGGCGCGATCTTACCAGGCGGCTGCGGGCCGTTGACGGCGAAGGCGAGTGGACGGAGGTCGTCGGGGCTTCCTACCTTGGAGACGCCCCGATCATGCGGATCCGGCCGCTGTTTCCGGAGCTGTTGAGGGCGGTGGGATCGGTTCCCGGGGTGCGGAGGGTGCGCTTCACCTCTCCACACCCCAAGGACATGCGCGAGACCACCTTTCGGGCGATGGCGGAGACCTCCACGGTCTGCGAGAGCCTTCACTTTCCGCTCCAGTCGGGGAGCGACCGGGTGCTCTCCGCCATGCACCGGGGGTACACCGCCGAGCGATTTCTCGAACGGCTCGCGCTCGCCCGCTCGATAGTTCCGGATCTGGCGGTCACCACGGACATCATCGTTGGCTTTCCCGGCGAGACCGAAGATGAGTTCGAAGAGACGCTCGCGGTTACCGCGGCGGCTGGCTTCGACTCCGCGTACACCTTCATCTACTCCCCACGCCCCGGAACCGAGGCGTCCGCTTTGGTTGATCGCTTTCTCCATCCGGTCGTCGTCCAGGAGCGCTTTGAGCGCCTCAAGGCGGTGGTGGAGCGGAGCGCCCTTATCAAACACCAGGAGCGGGTGGGCAGGGTCGAGGAGGTCTTGATCGAGGGGGTGAGCAAGCGCGACTCGCAGACGGCGACCGGGAGGACTCGCCAGAACAAGCTCGTTCACCTTTCCGGCGTCGATGGTGCCGCTTTGGCGGGCAGCTACGTTGATGTCGAGGTAACTGCGGCGCGTCCCCACTATCTTCTCGGCCGCCTTGCCGGCGGTGTCGAGCTGCCGCTTCAAGCCGCCGACTCAATCTCGGCGTAGCCGCGTGGGTTCGGGCGCAAGGGGGTTGCTGGTCGCCGGGACCAACTCGAATGCCGGCAAGTCGACCATGGTCGCCGGAATGCTTCGCTGGGCGCGGATGCGCGGCGTGCGGGCGGTTCCGTTCAAGGGGCAGAACATGGCGCTCAACTCGTCGGCCACAGTTGACGGCGGAGAGATTGCGAGAGCGCAGGTACTTCAGGCGCAGGCGGCGGGGGTTGAGCCGGTGATCGACATGAACCCGGTTCTGATCAAGCCGAGTGGTAAGGACCGTTCCCAGCTGGTGGTGCTGGGCAGGCCGGCGGGGGAGCTTTCCGGGGACGGATGGATGGAGGGCCGGGCCGAGCTGCTGGAGACTGTCGCCGGCGCCTACGAGAGGCTGGCGGCCGACGCCGATCTGGTTATCGCCGAGGGTGCCGGATCGTCCGCGGAGATCAACCTGATTGGGGGAGATCTCGCCAATTTGAGGCTTGCAAAGCGTACCGGCATGGGCGCGGTGCTGGTGGGCGATATCGACCTTGGCGGGGTCTTTGCGAGCGTTTACGGGCACTTCAAGGTGGTGGATCCCGTATATGCGAGCTGCTACCGCGGGTTCATCATCAACAAGCTGCGCGGGAGCGCCAAGCTGCTCGAGTCGGGCATCGTCGAGCTGGAGGAGCGCCTCTTGACCAGGTGCTTCGGGGTGGTTCCGTACTTCGACCTCCGGCTTCCCGGAGAGGACTCCTACAACCGGCAGGATTGGGTTGGCGTAAAGGAGCGCGATCGGGCAAGGCTGCAGGTGGCGGTGGTAACGCTGCCGTACCTCGCCAACTTCACCGACTTCGACCCGCTCTTCCTCGAGCCGGAGGTTGACGTCTTCTACGCGCGCTCCCCTGCCGAGATTGCCGGAGCGGACCTGGTGGTGCTTCCGGGGACCAAGGCCACCGTCGCCGACCTCGAGTGGCTCGCGGGAGCCGGCCTCGACCGCGCGATCTGGGAGCACCTGGAGAGGCAGGGGTGGCTGCTGGGGATCTGTGGCGGTTACCAGATGTTGGCGGGAGAGATCGTCGATCGAGTCGAATCGGGGCGGGGGCGGGTCCGCGGCCTCGGCCTGTTCGATGCCGAGGTGGAGTTTACGCCGGAGAAGGTGACCAAGCTGATTGCCGGGGTGTCGCGCTTCCCCGAGGGGGAAAAGGTCAGCGGTTACCTCATCCACCACGGCCGGGTCACCAGCAAGGAGGCGCCACTTCTTTTTGTCGACGGCGAAGAGGAGGGTTCGGCCAAGGGAAGAGCGCTTGGCACTACCGTGCACGGCCTTTTCGACAGCGACCCCTTCCGATCGCGGCTGCTCGCCACGGTGGCGGATGATCGGGGGAAGCGCTTCACCTCTAGGGTAGGCTACGCGAGCCATGTGGACGGGGAACTCGACCGGTTGGCGCTGCTCCTCGACGCCCACCTTGACCTTTCCGCGCTGCTGCGGCTCTAACTGGGAGGCGCTGCCGAATCGCTTGCGGTGTTTGCGGAGCATTCTCAGGCATTGCGGTTCCGGGCCTTTTGCAATGGGCTGGCCGGTTGATCGACCGGCTGGTGCTCAACCGTTGCTCTGCCTTTATGCGAGCCAGACTGCTGCCGGGTATCGTCGTGCACGGCGGTAACCCCAAACGCCCGAGAGATCGCGGACCTGCTCGGCGAGTCCCGATCCCAAGCCGATTGCCAGCCGTGGGCTGCCTGGTTCAAACTTGAGCCAATACCAAATGCCGGTGCGCCAATCGTGGTTGCCAGAGGAGTAGGTCTATTTCCACACCCTTGTCCATCAACGATTGCACCCGAAGAATCGGCGCCCAATCTTCCAAAGCGATCGCACTCCAATCATTGGAGTGTTCGGTTTTCGGTCGGTATCAACGATCGGCCCGGTTGGAGCAAGTTCTACTTCAATTTCCGCCTTCGGGTCGAGGCGTTTCCGCTTGCAACAGAGCGGCCTTGTCCACCTTGCCGGAGGCGGTTAACGGGAGCTCAACGGCTACTTGAAGATACTTTGGAACCTTGTAATCAGCCAGACGGGTGGCGAGATAGGTCTTGATGGCTCCTGGGTCGAGCGCTGCTCCGGGCTTGGGAACGACAAAAAATTTGCCAACCTCGCCAAGTACTGGATCGGGGACACCGATTCCCGCAACGATCGCCACCCCGGGATAGTTCGAGATCTCGCTCTCCACCTCCGCTGGATAGACGTTGTATCCACCCTGAATGTACATCTCCTTCTTGCGCCCAAGCAGAGTGATACGGCCTTCCTCTGAGACTTTCGCAATGTCTCCTGTAGCAAGCCAGCCGTTCTCGAGAAAGGCTTGGTGGGTCTCGTCGTAGAGGTCCCAGTAACCGCTGGCTACGCAGGCCCCCTTCACTTGGAGCTCGCCGGGCTGACCCGATTCGACGAGTGCGCCATTTGGGTCGACGATTTTCGCTTGGAAGTCTCCTATCATGCGTCCAAGAGTCGTGGAAAGCGTCGGCAGGTCGTCATCTAGGTCGGATAGAATGCACGCCCCCGAGGTTTCGGAGAGCCCGTAAAGGTTGATGATCGGTCGATTCGGGAAGTGCTCTGCAAGTCGTGAGTAGAGTTCGGAGGTCACGCTCGCCCCGCCTACGACGCACAGCCGCACCCCCGAGAGCGGGGCAGTTGACATCGAGTCCAGGCCAAAGAGCAGAGTGTACATCGTCGGAACCGCGAGGAGAACGGTTACACCTCGCTCGGCGAGCAGCTTGAGAACTTGATTCGGCTTGAAGGCTGGGACTAAAAGTACGCTTGCTCCGCTAAGGAGCGATGACAGTACGGTACAGGTGATCCCCCCTACGTGATTCAGTGGGAGATGCCCGACCAAGACATCGTCCTCGACAAAGCCAAGGTGGCGGACCTGGGCGCTCGCCGAGGCTAGCAAACTTCCTTGGGTCAGCACCGCACCTTTAGGAAGGCCAGTCGTCCCGGAGGTATAGAGTATGGCAGCTGGATCTTCCGGTTTAGGAACGAGGTCCACGGCAAGAGCGCTGGAGGCAGTTAGCAAATCGGAATAAGGGACGGCACGCTCGATCTTCGATAGGTCGCCAGGGACGCCGGATGCGTCCGGCAGTACGATCAAACGCTCTATGTTTTTAAAAATCTCCGGCGAGTCTTGGACGAACTGGAGAAAATCGATCTCCGCGGTCTTTGCCGCGATAGCGAGGGAGGTTGCCCCAGACTGATGAAGCATGTGGCTCAGCTCCCGTCCGCGGTACCTTGGGTTGATGGTAACCACCGGTGTCCTGATCCGCGCCGCAGCGAAGAAAAGCGCGATCCACTCGCTTTGGTTCTCGGCCATCAGGGCGACACGGTCACCTGGCCGGACCCCGATTCGAAGCAGATTCCCGGCCAAGATTCGCGAAATCTCGGCGAGTTCGCGGTAGGTGGTCACGCGCTCCGCCGTGGTTCCTGCGTTGTCGACCAGAAAGGTTCTATCCGGCCAGGCGCTGGCGGCGCACTCAAGGGCTGTTATCAACGTTTCATTTTCTTGGAGTCCTTGGAAACTCATTTAATTACTCCCCCTACTTCTAAACTTCGCGGATGTTTTGCCCAGTTGGTTTGGGAATTCGCGGCTGCGGAACCTGCGCAAGAGTTTGACACATGGCTCAATCGCTGCTTTTCCCGATCGAGATCGGCTGGGAATCTCGAAAATGCCGTGCAGCCCGCCTTGTTTCGACGAGATTGCACTCCGCCCATGGAAATGTCGGGCTGCACTGTGCAGTCTGACGCTGCTGCCGACCGCCTGTTAGCGCGGCAATACCGGTGAATCGGGTCGCATCGGCTTTGGCGGCGCTGGTATCCCTGCTGGCGCAGTAGGGATGCTTGTGGAGGTCGATCTGTGTGATGAACTCGGATGAGTTGCACCGACAAGTTTGATTGGAAAGAGAACTGCTAACACAGTCCGACCGTTCTCCAAAGTATCTGGCGATCCTGTGGAGCAGTAATTCAATGGTCCCGACGGTTGGGAGAGCGGCGATCGTTCGCTGGCCCTGGTACCCGGCCAGCTGTTGCTGAGGGTTTCTTTCGACGACACCAATGGCGCGCGCTACCTGAACCACGGCTCAGCCACCCTTGAGGAGGCCGTTTTCGGGGAGGAGACGTCGAGGCGGTGCCGGTTGGGGCGAATCGAGGCTCCCGATTCCGGAGCAGGGGTAATGCCTATCGGCATCCAGCAATAACCGCCTTAGGCCGATCTCCGGAATAGCCGGCAAAGCGGATCGGCCCGCGCACCGTTGCGCAAGGCAGAGGTCGGTCACGCCGACGCCCTGTTTGCAAGGATCCTTGAAGACCCGGACGCAAAGCCCGGCGACAGCAGAAATTGCATCCAATTCGACGGCCGTGAGGGAGCCGATAGCTGGGGCCCTGGCCTTGGAGCCAAAGAGTGTCCTTCAACTTTATCGGCGCCAAACTGGCAAAGACGTAGACGGGCAGCGCCGGTCTCCGGCGCAATCGTTACGGGAACACGCTTTGCCGCTGGCCCTTGAGGGATCTTTACCCAAGACCGGCTCGAACGAGCGGTCAAAAGCTTCGAGAGCACATTCTAAATCGTACTCCAATCTCAGGGGACCGTGTGAGCCGAGAACTGCAAAAGCTCCCGTTGGCGCAGAGTTGCTTATTCTCTTGACGCTCGACGGAGAGTCCGGTACTTCAGGCAACGGGGTAGCAAGGCACGAGCTTCAACAGCTCGTGGTCTTCTCGATTCGCGCCGGAAATTAACACCGGCCACCACGGGAGCCCCGCTGCCGTGGTGGCCGTCACCGCAACGGAGGGAGGAGGCAGACGCGCCAACGCGGTCCACGTTGCACCGACCAACCACGCTCAAAACCTTGAGATGCCAAAAGAAATAGATACCCGCCAAGCCAATTTGCGATGTTGGCTGAAAGGATGCGACTGCGTCAAAAACTACGATTACAACCCGTCAAAAACTACGATTACAACCTGTCAAAATGGTAGGCTTGCCGAGTGTTCAAATACCTTTGGCGGGTGGTGGACGATGAACTCGGCGTCCGGCTCGCTTCGAGCGGTGCAGTGCTCATCGAGGGACCAAAGGGTTGCGGAAAGACTGAGACGGCCTTGCAGCGCGCGAGAAGCGTCCTGCGTTTCGACACCAACCCGGCCGCCAGGGCTCAGGTCGGTCTTGATCCCGATGCGCTCTTCGAGCAACCCACTCCAATCGTTTTTGACGAGTGGCAGCGCGTCCCGGCGCTCTGGGACCACGTCCGGCGTCACGTTGACGATCGTCGCCAGCGCGGACTCTATATTCTGACTGGATCCGCGACTCCAACCGACTCCCGCGAACTGCACTCTGGCGCGGGCCGGATCGGAACTTTGCAGATGCGCCCGATGAGCCTTTTCGAGTCGGGTCATTCGACGGGAGAGGTTTCGCTCGCGGCTCTGCTGCGCGGTGAGGATCAACGGGCGCAGCTCACCGGGATCACGATTCGCGAACTAATGCAGCTGGCCGTGATTGGTGGGTGGCCGGCGCTTGTGGGAGAGGATGAGCGGTTTGCCAGGCGATGGCTGGCTGACTACCTTGGCCAGATCATCGAGGTCGACATTCCTAATATCGGCGCCACCCGTCGAGCTCCTGATCGGCTCCGACGGACGCTCGCTTCCCTCGGTCGCGGTGTGGGGCAGTCGGTGAAGTTGACCGAGATTGGCGGGGATGTCGCAGGGAGCGACGGGCCGAGGCCGGCCAGGGAGACGGTAATGGCGTATTTAGACGCGCTCGACCGGTTGAAGCTTACCGAGAACGTGCCGCCATGGCGACCGCATATGCGCTCTCGTACCCGGCTCCGCGAAGCGCCGGTCCGCTACTTCGTTGATCCTTCGCTGGGCACAGCGGCTCTCGGCGTCGGTTCCAGGGATCTGCTCTTGGACCCTCGGGCGGCTGGATTCCACTTTGGGGCGCTGGTCATCCGTGATCTTCGTGTATATGCACAACCACTTGATGGCACGATCTTCGCCTGGCGAGAGGCGCACGGACGCAAAGAGATCGACGCTGTCGTCGAAACCCCAAGCGCTTGGGCAGCCTTTGAGGTCAGGTTGACCTCCGAGCAGGACGTGATTGACCGTGCGGCTCGCGGTCTTCTCGATTTTGCTTCAGAGATCGATCACGGCCGCCACGGGAGCCCCGCTGCCCTGGTCGTCATCACCGCAACGGGGGGAGGAGGCAAACGTGCCGACGGTGTCCACGTAGTACCGATTGCCGCGCTGGGACCCTGACCGGCGCCACGGGAAAGATTGCTTGGTTACACTACCCCCGTGGGGCAAAACGATCGAAACCAGTAGGTGCGCACGGCAACGGAGCCGGCTCCACTCGCTCCAGCCCACGGGGAATCGTCGTGCCAGGTGGGTCACGCTATGGGGTCCTGTCGGTATGGCGGGTTGAAAGCCCGAAGACCGCGGGGGCGACGCCTGCAAACGAAAGTGATAGCTGTCGCCTTCGACCACCCGTCCTTAACCGTTTAATCAGATATGGAGTTGATATTGATGCTTCCCTTCGGCTTGTGGCCACCGGCGCGCCGAGTTGTGGACTTCCGCCCCGCGGCCGGAGAGTGTTTTGATGTTCGCAGGAGGGGCGTGCGTGGCTGATTTCGTCTACCTGACCAACGCCGATACCGAGGTGCTCGCGATGCGGAGCGTCTGGGAGGAGGTCCCCTCCGGGTTCGGGCTGGTGGTGAGGGCGATCGACACCGTCGATGACCCCGGCGCTCTCGCTGAGGCTGCAAGGGTGGTGGTGGTAAGGCTGCTTGGCGGGGTGCGCGCACACACCGGCTTCGTCGAGCTGGCGGCGAAGTGCCGCACGCTTGGTGTACCGCTGATCGCCTACCCGGGGGACGCCTCGATCGACCCGGAGATGATCGGTGCTTCGACGGTAGCCGCCGGGGTCTGGAAGGAGGGCTTTGCCTACCTGATCCAGGGAGGGGTGGAGAACCTCGCTAACTTCGTCCGCTTCATCTCCGACGTGGTCGCAAGGACCGGTTACGGATTTGCTCCCGTGGCCGAGGTTCCCAGTTATGGAAGGTACCGCTCCAACACCACTGGCGCTCCGGAGGTGGGGCTGCTTTTCTACCGCGCCCACCTGGTCTCCGGCAACCTCTCCTTTGTCAACCGCTTCCTCGAGGTGGCCTCGGGCATGGGGATCGCAGCCACCGCCTACTTTGCTTACTCGCTCAGGGACATCTCCGATCCGGCCGATTCGGTTATCGGGCTCATGCGCGCCGATGGCTTGCAGGTGCTGGTGGCTACGGTTCTTGCCGGCGGATCCCAGGAAGGGCTGGAGTGGGACGCCGGGCCGCTCCTGTCCCTAGGGGTCCCGGTCCTCCAGGGCATCGTGGCGACTACCAGCCGCTCGGAGTGGCTGGAGTCGGAGTCCGGTTTGCGGCCGATGGACGTGGCGATGAACGTGGCCATCCCGGAGTTCGATGGACGCGTCGTCACCGTCCCGATCGCCTTCAAGGAGCGGGTGGACGAGGACGAACTCTACGGGGCCGCGCTCTCCGCCTACCAGCTCGACGAGGACCGGGCCGGTTACGTGCTCGCTCTCTCCCGCCGCTACCTGAGGCTGCGGCGAAAGCCGAACTCCGAAAAGCGGATTGCCGTGGTCCTCTCCGCCTACCCGACCAAGCGGTCCCGCCTGGGCAACGCGGTTGGGCTGGACACCCCGGCGAGCCTGGTGCGCCTTGCCAAAGCGATGGCCAGCAGCGGCTACCGCGTCGAGGAGCTGCCGGATGATCCGGTTGAGCTGATGCAAAGGCTTGGCGAGCTGATTGACTACCACTCGCCCGACACCGTCGCCGGCGGAGGCCTCGCCCTCGATGCCAACGCCTACACCCGCTGGTTCCGGCGGCTTCCGAACCGCGTCCAGCGGGAGGTCGAGGCGGCTTGGGGGCCGCCTCCCGGAGAGGTCTACCTAACCGAGGGCAAGCTTTGGTTTCCGGCGATCGAGTTCGGCAATTTGGTTGTCGCGATCCAGCCGCCGCGAGGGTTCGGGGACAACCCAATCGCGGTCTACCACTCACCGGAGTTGGTACCGACCCACCACTACCTGGCGTTTTATCATTTTGTCGAGGCGGTCCTCGACTGCGATGCCATCGTCCATTTGGGCAAGCACGGAACCATGGAGTGGCTTCCGGGCAAATCGGTCGGACTCTCCGACTCCTGCTATCCGGCGATCGCCGCCGGGAGCCTCCCGGTTGTGTACCCCTTCGTGATCAACGACCCCGGGGAGGGGACCCAGGCCAAGCGGCGCTCGCACGCCACCATCGTCGGGCACCTGGTTCCGCCGATGACCCGGGCGGAGAGCTACGGTGGCCTCACCGACCTCGAGGTCCTTCTGGACGAGCATCAGCGGATTGCCGCCCTCGACCCGGAGAAGCTGCCAGCGATCAGGGAACGGGTGTGGGAGTCGATCGCCTCGATCCAGTTGAACGTGGACATGGGGGTGGAGCACGTCCCGGATGGCGAGGAGTTCGACGACTTCCTGGTCGATGTGGACGGCTACCTTTGCGAGCTCAAGGACGCCTTGATCAGGGGTGGGCTCCACATCCTGGGCGAAGCCCCCTCTGGGCAGGCACTTGTCGATCTCATCGTCGCCATCACCAGAGTGCCGCAGCTCGATGCTCCGGCGTTGAGGACCGCCCTCGCGAGCGGGGGCGGGCGAGCTGGCCTCGACGAGACGGACGCCAGGGCGGGAGAGCTGATCTGGGGGCTCTACGACCAGGGGTTCGACCCCCGCGCACTTGACGATCCGGGGTGGCTGCACTCGGTTGGACTTCCCAGCCCGCTTGAAGGGGAGATCCGGGAGGTGCTGGCGTGGATCTGCACGCGCCTCGTCCCCAACCTGGCAGCGACCTCCGGGGAGGTGGCAAGGGTGGTCGAGGCGCTCGGAGGTCTTCCTATCCCGCCGGGGCCATCGGGGGCTCCGACCCGGGGGATGGCGCACTGCCTCCCGACCGGCAGGAACTTCTACTCCATCGACCCTCGGGCGATCCCCACCCGCCTCTCCTGGGAGACCGGGGTGCGGCTTGCCGACGCCCTTGTCGCGAAGTACCTGGAGGAGCGGGGGTCGTATCCCATTTCGGTGGGGGTGGTTTTTTGGGGAACGGCCGCCATCCGCACCGGCGGCGACGACCTAGCGCTCGCGCTCAGCCTGGTCGGGGTCGAACCGGTCTGGGATCGGGTGTCGCAGCGCGTTGGCGGCCTGCGGCTGATCCCGCTCTCCGAACTTGGCCGGCCCCGGATCGACGTTACCTGCAAGATCTCCGGTTTTTTTCGCGATGCCTTCCCGCACGCGGTCGAACTCCTCGACGAGGCGTTTGCCATGGTGTCCAAGGAGGCCAGCGAGGGGGAGGCCAACCCGCTCGCCGGAGCCGGTGTCGTTCCGCGGATCTTCGGTCCGCAACCACGCTCCTACGGTTCGGGGATCCTTCCGCTCCTGGAGACCAGGAGCTGGAGGGACCAGGGCGATCTGGCCGAGGTCTACTTGGCCTGGAGCGGCTTCTCCTACTCCCGGGGTGGCTTTGGCGAGCCGGCAAAAGAGGCGCTCTCCTCGCGGCTCGCCGGGATGCAGGTGGCCTTCAAGGCGCAGGACAACCGGGAGCACGACATCTTCGACTCCGACGACTACTTCCAAGAGCACGGCGGGATGATCGCGGCGGCGCGGGCTGCTGGGAACTCCGGGATCGCCGGGTACTTCGGAGACTCATCGGTCCAGGCTATGCCCAAGGTGCGCTCTATCGAGGAGGAGGCCGCCCGGGTGGTGAGAACCCGGGTGGTGAATCCGAAGTGGATCGATGCCATGATGAACCATGGATACAAGGGGGCGTCCGAGATGGCGGCAACCGTGGACTACCTTTTCGGGTACGACGCCACCGCCGAAGTCGCCCGGGATTGGATGTACGACGCGGTGGCCGACCGCTACGTGGCCGACGCCGAGGTGGCCACGTTCATCCGGGAGGTCAATCCGCACGCTTTGGTCTCGATCTGCGAGCGGCTCCTTGAGGCGGAGTCGAGGGGGATGTGGAGACCTTCTGGAGATCGTGCCGGCCAGGTGAGGTCGGCGCTGCTTCGGGTAGAGGGCGACGAGGAGGAGCGGTCGAGTTGACTTTGGGCTTTGACGACGTGGTCGGGCAGCAGAACGCGAAGCTTGCGCTGGAGTTGACGGCGGTGGATCCGACCATTGGCGGGGTGCTGCTGGTGGGACCTCCAGGGTCGGCGAAGTCCACGTTGGCCCGTGGACTCGCTGCGCTGATGGGTGCTCGCTTTGTTGAACTCCCGCTAGGGGTCACCGAGGATCGGGTAAAGGGGAGCATAGATATCCAGTCAGCCCTCGCCGACGCGGCGATAAGAGTCTCCGACGGCCTGCTGGTGGCGGCCGACGGCGGGGTGCTCTACGTCGACGAGGTGAACCTCCTCCCCGACCACATAGTCGATCTGGTGCTGGACGCCGCTGCGACCGGGGTCAACCGGTTGGAGCGTGACGGCCTTTCCGCGGTCCAGCAGGCGCGATTCTCGCTGGTGGGGACCATGAATCCTGAGGAGGGAGAGCTGCGCCCGCAGCTGCTCGACCGCTTTGCCATGGTAGTTGCGATCGAACCGCTGTTGGAGCCGGAAGAGCGCCGGCTGGCGCTCGCCCGTAATTTTGGCTCGGCGCCCGCCGGTGCCGACGGCTTTGTCCTCCGGGTAGAGGAGGCGCGGGAACGCCTTTTGCACATCGACACCGCCGATGCGATCGATTGGGTCTCGCACTACTGCGCGCAGGCGCGGGTTAGCTCGCTCCGGGCTGATGTCGCCCTGGTGAAGGCGGTTGCCGCTTACACGGCGCTCTCCGGACGGATACGCCCCGAGCCCGGGGACGTGGAGCTGATCGCACCGCTGGTGATCGGACACCGGAGACGGCAGCCACCGGCAGCAAAAGAAGGCCGTTCCGGCGGCGAGAGGAGGGGGCACGCGGCCGATCGGGAGGCGAGCAGCGGCAGAGGGCCTTCTCACGCCGCTTCCTCGCGAGACGAGGATGTCGAAGCAGACGGTGGCGAAGCAGACGGTGGCGAGGCGGGGGAAGCCGACGCGGGCGGGGACGGAGTCCGGGAGAGTCTTCGCGCCGATCGGGATCCGGCTGTGGGCTTGGGGGAGGTCGAGCTGACCCGCCTTTCGAACCTGGGCGATGGAGAGGCGGGGGCAGAGACGGGAACGTCCAGCTTCTCTGGGGAGATCTCCATGGTGAAGACGATCCTTGCCCATCTTGAGAGCGGCGCGCCCGGGCGGCTTCAGCCCAAGGACCTCCGCCGTGTCGAGCGGAGCCGGAGGGAGGAGCGCTGCGTGGTGCTGGCGGTGGACACCTCGGGTTCGGTGGCATCGGAGCGCGCGGTGGTCTTTGCAAAAAGCGTCATTGCCGAGCTGCTAGATCGGGCCTACCAGCAGCGCGCGCAGGTGGCTGTGGTCGGCTTCGGGGGTGATGGGGCGGATGTGGTGCTCAGGCCGACCCGTTCGTTGGAGGTGGCCGCCAGCCGGTTGGAGCGGCTGGAGAGGGGGGGCCGGACGCCGCTTGCCGCTGGGTTGAGCGCGGCGCTTGCGCTCTGCCGCGAACTTCGGCAGCGCCACATCGAGCCGCTTCTGGTGGTGCTCTCCGACGGGAGGGCCACCGCTCCGGCTTCCGGTGACCCGGTGGCGGCAGCGCACGCGGTCGCCGGCGAAGTGCAAAGGGCAAAGCTCGATTCGGTGGTGGTCGATCTGGAGCAGGGCGGCGTCCGGCTTGGCCTTGCAAGGGGGCTTGCCGATGAGCTGGGGGCGCTCTACCTGGGTGGCGCCCTATCCGTCGGCGGCCACTGACGGCAGGTCTACGGTGCAGAAGGCGCATTTTGTGGCGGCGATCGGGATGGTGCTTAGGCAGGCGGGGCAGCTCTTGGTGGTGGCCGCTGCGGCCGGCTTCCGGCCGCTGGCGAGGGCTTGGGCACGCTCGATGGGCTTTATGACGAGGAAGAAGATCACCAGCGCCGTGACCAGGAATGCAATGGCGGCGTTGATCACCAGGCCATAGTGGAAGGCGGCTTTCCCAACGGTGAAGCTGAGCGCGGAGAAGTCGATTTTTCCGGGAATGCCAAGCAGCGGGGTGATGAGGTTGAGCACGACGGACTGGACTAAGGTGGTGACCGCTGCGCCGATCACCACCGCCACCGCAAGGTTGACCACGTTGGCTTGCAGCAAGAACTTTTTGAAATCCTTCATCATCTCCGTCTCCTGGTCTTTGGCACTGCAGCGGCCGCTGCAGTGCCAAAGACTATCCCGTTTCAATCGCGAAAAGCCGTTGGATACGAGTTGATGTTCTCCGGCAAGCACCGGCTGTGGTCGATAAAACCCTAATTGCAAGTTGTTTAGTCGGAATTATCAGCTAAGCTCTTGGGTTGTTCAGATAGGTCGCACTTGCGTCAGTCCGGTTTGCAAGGGGGTCAGATAAGGTGAAGATCGCTGGAAGTGTAGTCGAGCTGGTCGGGAATACCCCGCTAGTCAGGCTGAACCGGGTTACCGAGGGGTGTGTCGCCTCCGTCGTTGCCAAGCTCGAGTTTTTCAACCCCGGAAATTCGGTCAAGGACCGGATCGGGGTGGCGATGATCGAGGCCGCCGAACGCGACGGCCAGCTCCATCCGGGGTCGGTAATCGTGGAGCCGACCAGCGGAAACACCGGCATAGCCCTGGCCATGGTGGCGGCAGCCCGGGGATACCGCTGCGTGCTCACCATGCCGGAGACCATGAGCAAGGAGCGGCGGATGCTGCTCCGGGCTTTTGGGGCGGAGCTGATCTTGACGCCGGGGCCGGAGGGAATGGGAGGGGCAATCGCCAAGGCCGAGGAGCTCGCCAAGAGCAACGACGGGTACGTCATCCTCCAGCAGTTCGAGAACCCGGCAAACCCGGCGATACACCGGGCCACCACCGCCGAGGAGATCTGGCGGGATACCGACGGGACCGTGGACATCGTCGTCGGCGGGGTCGGCACCGGGGGCACCGTCAGCGGGGTCGGGCAGGCGTTGAAGCCGCGCCGGCCGGAGCTTCGCATCGTCGCGGTCGAGCCGGCGGCCTCCCCGGTTCTATCGGGTGGGCAGAAGGGGCCGCACCCGATCCAGGGGATCGGTGCCGGCTTCGTTCCCGGCACCTACGATGCCGGAGTGATCGACGAGGTGATCCGGATCGAGAACGAGGACGCCTTCGACTACGCCCGGCGGATGGCGAAGGAGGAGGGTCTCCTGGTGGGGATCTCCTCTGGAGCGGCGGTGGCGGCGGCGCTCCAACTTGGAAGGCGGCCCGAGAACGCCGGGAAGCTGATCGTGGTGATCATCCCCTCCTACGGCGAGCGGTACCTCTCTACGCAGCTTTTTGCGGATTTGGGCGACTGAGATGTTTGGGGAGATGCGGGAAGACCTGCGCGCCGCGCTTGAGCGCGACCCGGCGGCGAGAAACGCCCTCGAGGTCGCGCTGCTCTACCCGGGCGTCCACGCAGTCTGGGGTCACCGTATCGCTCATCGCCTCTGGATCGGCGGCCACCTCTTCGCCGGCAGGGCGCTATCCATGCTCTTCCGGTTGGCAACCGGGGTGGAGATCCACCCGGGTGCACAGCTTGGGCCGGGGCTCTTCATCGATCACGCGAGCGGGGTGGTCATCGGCGAGACCGCCGAGGTGGGCCGGGACGTGACCCTGTATCACGGGGTAACCCTGGGCGGGAGGTCGCTGTCAAAGGGGAAGCGCCACCCGACCCTGGAGGATCGGGTGGTAGTCGGTTCGGGGGCAAAGATCCTTGGCCCGGTGACCATCGGCCATGACACCCAGGTGGGGGCCAATGCGGTCGTTCTCGAGTCGATGCCGTCCCACGCGGTGGTTGTCGGGGTTCCGGCCAAGGTCGTCCGCCGGGATCCGCGGCTTTGCGCCGCGGTCGAGGAGGAGGACGAGGAGGGTACTATCACCGACCTCTCCTCCCGGTTGTCGACCGACGCTTCCGGGCTGCCGAAGGCGGCATCGGACGTGGTCGACTACTCGATCTAGGTCGGCGTTAACTCCGCCCCTGCCGGTTAGGACTGCAGCTTTCGGGAGATCTTCAGGTGCTCGGCGATCCGCGCGCGCCCCTCTTTCAGCGAGCCGGGGGAGTAGTAGACCGGTGCGGGGTGGCGCTGCAGCGGTCCGGCGGCGGCCGGTGCCGCAAAGGCTACCTCCCAGCGCTTGATCGGCCCCTGGAACTGGGTGGCGAGGAGTATTCCGGAGACGATCGCGAAGAGCGTTACCAGCGTGCGCAGCCGCGCCCGCCCCGGCTCGACTCCGCGCCGCGGGGTGGCGGCAAGATCGCGTCCGGCCGACCGGAACGAGCGGTTCGCGTAGGCGACGACGTGGAACCCGAAGAGCAGAAGCCAGATGATCGAGAAGAGGATGTGCGCCGCGTCGAGGAAGGTGAGCGAGAAGGAGGTGGGGCCGCCAAAGGTCATCTCCACCCCGCTCCCGAAGACGATGAGGGTGGTGACGATGAAGGGGAGGGAGAGCAGCCTCAGGGGAAGCCATGGGGCGCCGGCCTCGACAAAGGCGGGTGACTGGCGGTAGTAGGCGATCGCGCGGTAGCTGTTGACGCCGATCTTGATCAAGAGCGCGGGCAGAATCACCAAGCCAATCGCGATGTGCCAGCCGATTGTTTTTGCGATGAGCGGGATGGTGGCGAGTTCGGCCAGGATGAGGAGGAGAAGCAGGGCCCCAAAGATTGCCGCGCTCCGCGATACGCCGATCACCTTGGCGGAGGCGTTGTGAATCTCGGCGTCGAGGCGTTTCTGGCGAGCGTGGGGGAGGAGGTTGTCGAAGAAGGGTTCGGTGGTCTCAAAGTGCTGCATGCGCTCTCCCCCTTTGTAGCTCTGCCGGGCCCGATGAGGGTATCCAGTTGCGTTCTGGTCAGCCTAGAGCGCCGATTTGGCATCCTGGATGGCGCGGCCATGAGCGGTAGCTTAGAAAAACTTTAAATTATGTTGTGAGACCTTTGACACACCTGTAATATTTTGAGCGAAGAGGTTTAGCCGGTGTTAACCGACCTCTCGCACAAATGCAACCTTAGGGGGAGTTCAACCAGATGAAAATTCGTAAGTTCCTGTCCGCAGCCCTTTCGGTGACTGCGCTTGGTGCGTTGGCGGCTGCATGCGGCTCGTCCTCCTCGAGCAGCTCGTCCTCGACGACAAGCTCGGCACCCTCGTCGATTACCATTGGGACCGCCTACTCGGGTTCCGGCGCCTTCGCGACCTCGTCGGTTCCGGAGCTGAACGGCCTGAAGCTGTGGATGAGTTTGGAGAACGCCAAGGGCGGCGTCTACGTCGGGGCCTACAAGAAGCGGATCCCGTTGAAGCTGATCGCCTACAACGACCAGAGCAGCGCGCAGACCGCCGGCGTCCAGTACAACCAGCTGATCACCCAGAACAAGGTGAACATTCTGGTAGCCGACTTCGGATCGGTGCTCACCGCACCCGCCGTCTCCATCGCCCAGGCCCATCACCAGCTCCTCTTCGACCAGAGCGGAACCGGCATTCCGTTCTTCACGCCGGGGAACCCGTACATCGTGCTCTGCAACCTGCCGGAGTCGTCGATTTGGCCTACGCCGCTAGCCCAGTACATGATCAGCAAGAAGATCACCAAGGTGGCGATCGTGTACGGGACCAACGACTTCGACGCCTCGCAGGCTGAGACGGTTCAGGCGAAGTTGAAGGCGGCCGGGATCACTCCGGTCTTCTATCAGGGAATCCCGACCTCGACCACCAGTTACGGCACCATCCTAACCTCGATCGCCGCCACGCACCCGCAGGCGGTCCTCGAGTTGGGTTACCAGCCGAACGATACCGCGTTCCTGCAGGCGCTCCAGTCCTCGGGGCTCCACTTCCCGATGGTCTTCACCGTCTTCCCGGGGCAGCTCTTCAGCCTCTTCCAGCAGCAGGTCGGCAACG
Organism: Actinomycetes bacterium; assembly: GCA_021819205.1. GTDB lineage: Bacteria > Actinomycetota > Acidimicrobiia > Acidimicrobiales > Acidimicrobiaceae > JAKARV01. Next base: position 56,285 of record JAKARV010000006.1, read on the forward strand.
CTGGTTTGCAGTACACCTACACCTACGCGACCAACTTCTTCCACAACTACACCTCGGTCAACGAGGGGTTGAACAGTGCGCAGTTCCTTGCGACGCTGAAGAAGCAGTACCCGTCGTCGGTCAACACCCTTGGCCTGCTCGGATACAACACCGGTCTGGTCGTTGAGGCGGCGCTGAAGAATGCGACCTCGCTCTCGCAGCTGGCACTTCGAAACGCCCTCACCAAGGTGTCCGGGAACCTGAACACCGTTGATGGCAACTTCAAGATCAACTCCGAGGGTGCCCAGATCGGCGAGTTGCTTCCGGTGGCGCAGATTCTTCCATCCGGATCGACCACTAAGATTGGGATCGTCTATCCGAGTTCGGCGGCTAACGCGACGGCGGTATACCCAGCGCCCGGAGCGTAGTTTCGTCCTTAAGGTTACTGTCAATGGCATCGAGAGGGGAGTTCGCTCCCCTCTCGATCTTGTGGAGGCATAGGTGCTTGTTGAGTACTCGATAGTTGCCGGCGTACTGCTCGGCCTGTTCTACGCGTTGATGGCGATGGGCCTCAATCTGGTTTTTGGCGTGCAGCGGATCATCAACCTTGCTCACGGCGACATGGTGATGCTCGGCGGCTTCGGGGCCTGGGAGCTTTACTACGGATACCACCTAAACCCGGTGGTGGCGATAGTGGTGATGATCCCGATCACGGTTGCAGTGGGTTTTGGCCTTTACTACCTGCTGATTCCCCGGCTCAAGAGCGCTGTCGACTTCGAGACGCTTTCCCTGGTGCTTTTTTTTGGAGTGTCCCAGGTTGTCGAGGCGCTCGCGGCGCTTGGATTTGGGAACAACGAGCGGAGCCTCCCGGTGAGCTCGATACCATCGCACCCGGTTAACTTCTTGGGCCAGCCGTATCCGGCGGACTGGTGGGTGGCGGCCGGGGTCGCGCTCCCGCTGCTTGCGATCTTCTTCCTCTACCTGTACCGGACCCGCCTCGGACGGGAGACGCGGGCGGTGATGGCCGATGAGCATGAGGCGGTGAGCGTGGGAATCGATGCCGCCCGGGTCTCGGCGATCTCATTTGGAGTCGGCCTTGCCTTGGCCGCCGCCGCCGGAGTGCTTGCCGTCTTCGTCTTTGGGGGGGTGGACCCCTCCGAGGGGGTTGGAATCACCATCACCGCCTTTGCCATCATCGTTTTCGGCTCGTTGGGGAGCCCGCTCGGCACGGTGGTGGGGAGCATCCTCTTTGGAGTGGCGTACCAACTGGCGCAGGTCTATACCCCATCGTGGTCTAACCTCGTTCCCTACGTCTTGGTCATCGGCACCATGCTGCTGCGCCCGCAGGGACTATTTGGCAGGAGGACACGGATTGCTTGATTCGAAGGGGGGCGGGAAGCCGTTGGCCGGGCTGTTGCGCAGGAAGACGCTTCTGCTCGACCTGCTGGCAGTGGCGATCCCGGTCATTGGCTTTTCATTTGGACTGAACTTCTACTCCAACGAGCTGCTCCTCGTTTACATGATGGTCTACGTGGCGCTTGCGCACGGGATCAACATCTCCTACGGCTTTACCGGTTACCTTCCCTTCGGCTACTTTGGCTTCTTTGGGGCCGGCGCCTACGGAGCAACCCTCGCGATTTTGGACCTTCACGTTCCGGCTCTGCTGGGAATGCTCTTTGGCGGGGTCGCCGGCGTCCTTGTCGGGCTGCTTTTGCTTCCACTGTTCCGGCTTCGCGGCGCCTACTTCGCTATTGCCACGCTCGCCGCGGGTGAGGCGGTCGCCGATATCGTCGCCAACCCGTCCTTGCAGAGCATCACCAACGGTCCCTACGGCGAAAACCTGGCTTCGGTCTACTCCTCCGGACAGATCTACGTGGCCGCGTTGGTCTTCATGGCGCTGGCTCTGCTCGCGGTGGTCTTGGTTAAGAACTCCCGCTTCGGCCTCTCGCTTCGGGCCATCAAGGAGTCGGAGTACTCGGCGGCGATGGCCGGGGTCAACGTGGTTCAACTCCGTTCGCTGGCGTGGGTCATCGCTGCCGCCATCGCCGGGGTCGGCGGGGCAATTTTTGGCTGGGCTACGACGGTCTTCTATCCATCTGCGGTCTTTGACTCGGCAATTTCGGTCTTTGCGATCGTCTTTGCGCTCTTTGGCGGAACCGGGAGCGTGTGGGGGCCCACGCTGGGAACGGTGCTGCTCTACGGGCTCTACTCCGCGGTTGGACTCTCCAGCCCGCAGTACTTCCAGTTGATCTACGGCCTCGCCATCGTCGGTTTGATCTTGTTTGCTCCGCGGGGACTGGTCGGCTTCGGGCGCGCTGCTGTCCGGCGCCTCTCGCTGAGGAGGGCAGGTGCCAATGGCTGATGAGATCTTGCGCCTGGAGGGTATCTCCAAGCACTTTGGCGGCTTGAGCGCGCTCCAGGAGGTCTCTTTCTCGGTCGAGGGCGGCGAGGCCCTAGGCCTCGTTGGTCCTAACGGTTCCGGGAAGACGACGCTGATCAACGTGGTCTGCGGGCTCTACACCCCCAACGCGGGGAACATCTATCTCGAGGGGGCGAAGCTGGGGAAGACGACCCCCCACAAGCTGGCGAAGTCGGGCATCAACCGGACCTTCCAGGTTCCACAACCCTTCGCTTCACTGACGGTGCGCGAGAACGTTGAGATCGCGGCGGCCCACCGGAGGGGAGACGGCATGAGCGTCGTCGAGATCCTCGACTTTGTCAATCTGGGAAAGTGGGCGGGCCAGGAGGCTGGATCGCTCAACGCCGCGCAACAGAAGCGGCTCGACCTTGGCCGCGCGCTTGCGCTCAACCCGAAGGTGCTCTTCGTTGACGAGCTTGGTGCCGGGCTGAACCCCGCCGAGCTTGCCGAGGTCGCGGCGATGCTTCGGAGCTTGCTCAACGGAGGCCGGGCACTGGTGGTGGTCGAGCATCTTATGGGGTTTTTGGACAAGCTGGTGGACAGGGTGATCGTGTTGAACGCCGGACGCGAGATCTTCCACGGCGGTCTCCGCTCCGCACTCGACGATGGCGAGGTAAAGAGGGTGTTTCTTGGAACCGTTGGCGCTTGAAATTACCGGAGTGTCCAGTGGATACGGCCGGGTGCAGGTCCTTTGGGATGTGAGCTTCTCCGTGAAGCAGGGTAGCTCCATCGTGCTTCTGGGTGCGAATGGAGCCGGGAAGACCACGCTGTTGAAGGTCGTTGTCGGCCTGGTGAAGGCGTGGTCGGGCGACGTCAAAGTCTTTGGAGAGGACATTGGGCGTCTCAACACTTCCCACCGGGTGCGTACCGGCATCGCCTACATGAGCGAACAGGGCATCTTTCCAAGCTTGAGCGTCAAGGAGAACTTGGCGCTCGGCGCGGGGAGGGTGGCAAAGAGCGAGGTGCAGGATCGGCTCGCGACGGTTTATGAGATGTTTCCGGAGCTGGTCCAGCGGGGGAAGAGCCTTGCCGGCTCGCTCTCGGGCGGCCAGCGGAAGATGGTGGGGATCTCCAAGTGCCTGATGTCCAAGCCCAAGCTCCTGATCCTTGACGAGCCCTCGTCGGGGCTTTCGCCGAGGTACGTTGCCGAGGTGGTGGAGCAGCTGCAGACGCTGCGGGGGGTGGGCATCACCATGGTGGTTGCGGAGCAGAACGTTTCGTTTCTCGAGACCGCCGACTCCGCCTGCGTCCTCGAGGGCGGGAGGATCAACTTTGCAGGGGGAGTCGAGGAGTTCGAGGGAGACGAGGCGCTCCACGCCGCCTTCTTCGGCCTCGAGGGCATCCAAGAGGTCTAGCCGGATCCTTTGAAGAGCTTGTTGCGGCGGCAGCCCGAGTGGCGGCCGCCGTTGCTTTTTTGGGAGCGGAGCGGTTTTGGCCATTTGGAAGCGTAACCGCTGTTAGGTGCTATGCTAACCACCGTTAGTACACAGAACGCGAAAGATTGCCATGGGAGGGGATGTGACTGGCTGGTTCTTGTTTGCCGCCGCCTTCTTGGCCTGCACCGTTGAGGCGGTCGAGGCTACGACGGTGGTGATGGCGGTTGGGCTTACCCGCGGCTGGCGCTCGCCGTTGCGGGGAGCGTTGGCCGCGATCGGAGTGCTGGCGGTGATCGTAGCTGCGCTGGGTCCGGCGCTAACCGTCATTCCGATCGGGGTGCTTCGGATGGTTGTCGGCTCGCTGCTGCTTATTTTCGGGCTCGGGTGGTTGCGCAAGGCGATACTGCGTGCCTCGGGATACAAGGCCCTCCACGACGAAGACGAGATCTTTGCCAGGCAGCGCGCTGCGGCGGAGTCGGCCTCGCCGGGCGATTCCGGCAGCTTTCACGGCGGTGATCCGTACTCCTTCACGCTCTCCTTCAAAGCGGTCCTTCTCGAGGGGCTGGAGGTGGCGTTCATCGTGATCACCTTTGGCGCCAACGCCAACGCGATTCCGCTCGCTTCGGTAGCGGCGGCGGCGGCGATCGCAGTGACCGTGCTGGTGGCGTTGATAGTGCGCGGGCCGCTATCCCGGGTCCCGGAGAACACTATCAAGTTCGTGGTAGGCATGCTTCTTACCAGCTTTGGCACCTTTTGGAGCGCCGAGGGGGCGGGTGCGCACTGGCCGGGTTCCGACGCCTCTCTCCTCGCCATCGTTCCTTTCGTCGCGGCGGTCTCGCTGCTTCTGGTAGGGCAACTCCGGTACCGGTACCGGACATCTTCCGGGGGTTCGGCTCGGGCGGTGCTGCCGTGATCCGCGCTGGCTTTGCGTTGAAGTCCTTTGGTCGCTTTCTGTGGAAGTTCATCGTCGGGGACGACCTTACGCTCGCCATTGGGGTGCTTTTGGGAGCCATCGGGGTGGCTGTTGCGGCGCGTTCAACCGGTGCGGCCTGGTTAATTCTCCCACTGCTGTGGGTGGTCGCCCTCTTCATCTCCCTGCGCAGGGCGACTAGGCGCAATGGAGCCTGAGCAGGTAGGCGTCGGCCGCAACGAGCCCGCTTCCGCCGGAAACCGGGGAGACCGCTGGCTTCTCCTCGCCTATCGGGTTCCCAGCGATCCCAGCAGGCTAAGGGCGTCGATCTGGAGAAAATTGAAGACTCTAGGGGCCGTCTATCTCGTAAACGGCGCAGCGGTGCTTCCGGAGAGCCCGGCGGCGCGTCGAGCCCTCCGGCGCCTCCGGAGCGAGATCGTTGACGAGATGGACGGCTTTGCCGTGCTCCTTGGGTGCGGCCCGCTCGCCGGCGGCGAGGAGATCGCGGCGATCTTCAACGCCGCCAGAGATGACGAGTACGAGGAGATCGTCGACCGCTGCGAAGACTTTGTATCCGGCGTGGCCAAGGAGATCGCCGCCGACCACTTCACCTTTGCCGAGCTGGAGGAGAACGAGGAGGATCTCGCGAAGTTGAAGCGGTGGTTGGAGAAGGTGCGGAGCCGCGATGCCTTGGGGAGTGCCGGCCTCGCCGGGGCGGAGTCGGCAATAGAGCGCTGCGCCGCTGTTCTCGACGACTACGCGGAGCGCGTCTACCGGCGTGAAGAGGTCTAGCCGTACGAATTCGGCCGCTGGCGGTACCTGGGCCAAGAAGTTGTTAGGTCAGAGTTCAGTGCTTTGCACCGGCGGCGCCAGCATCCGGTAACGCTCCTTCGGTAGAACTGTTACTGCGGAAAAGGGTTTGGACCCTGTCCAAAGAGACGGAGGGAGTGGCGGTATTGGCATCGATCAGGCTTGATGGGGTCAGCAAGAGTTACGGCAAGGACCACGACCGCGCGGTCGCCGATGTGGACCTCTCGATTGCCCAAGGGGAATTTGTCGTCTTGCTTGGACCTTCCGGATGCGGAAAGACGAGCACGCTTCGACTGATTGCCGGCTTGGAGAAGCCGACCGCAGGCTCGATCAGCTTTGACGGCACTGTGGTCAACGAGCTTCCCGGGTCGAGCCGCGGAGTCGGCATGGTCTTCCAGAACTATGCGCTCTACCCGCATATGACGGTCTTTGAGAATCTTGCCTTTGGCCTCCGCTCCCGCGGAGTCGGCAAACAGGAGACCGCGGCCCGGGTGGCGGAGGTGCTCGAGTTGTTAGAGCTGTCGGAACTTGCCAGGCGCCGGCCCCGCGAGCTCTCCGGGGGGCAGCGGCAGCGGGTTGCTCTTGGCCGGGCTCTGGTTGGGAGGCCGTCGGTCTTTCTCATGGACGAGCCGCTCTCCAACCTCGACGCCAACCTCCGCGAGCAGATGCGGATCGAGCTTGGCAGGCTACATGGCCGGCTGGGGATCACCACCGTCTACGTCACCCACGATCAGGGGGAGGCGATGACGCTCGCCGACCGGGTCGTGGTAATGGAGGGTGGCAGGATCCGGCAGGTCGGCACCCCTAAGGACATCTACAACGCTCCCTCGGATACCTTTGTGGCGCGCTTCATCGGATCTCCGGGCATGAATGTGCTGGCTCTGCCGTGGCGCCGAGACGGCGAGCAGGTACTTTGCGGCGAGTCGGTGAGCTTTCCTGCCGAGTGGCTTCCCATGGGTGGTGAGGCCGGGCGAGTCGTCCTTGGCATCCGGCCCGAGCAGCTTTCGCTGGCGGAGGTGTCGGGGAACGCTCACTTCTCTTGCCGGGTCGACGTGGTCGAACAGCTTGGCAGCCATCAACAGGCGCACCTGGTGCTCGCCGGCGGGCAAGACGCCAACCGGCTTGTCGCGAGACTCTCCGGTGATGCCGCGGTCTCGGCGGGTGATACCCTGAAGCTGAGCGCCAGCGGCGGCGACCTGCGCTTCTTCGATCCCGACACCGGTCTTTCGCTCGCCGGCGAAATGTGGTCCGCTGCCGCGGTCCCCGCTGGCGTCGGCGAGATGGAGAGGGGTTAGCGCCTTGGCCCTCGATCTTGCTCTTCGCGAGCCCCGGGTCGATTTTGGCGAGGTTTCCCGGCGGAGGCGGCTGGCGCTTCCACCGCGGCTGGCGGCCGTCCAGGAGAAGCTGGTCGGTTACGGCCTGGTGCTCCCGGCGGCCGCGGTCTTCACCGTCTTTTTCTACATTCCGGCCATCTACCTGCTCTACATCTCCTTTTTCCACTGGAGCATTCTCTCCCCGGCAACCGACTTTGTCGGCTTGAAAAACTTTCACACTCTTTTTGCCCAGCCGCTCTTTTGGAAGTCGCTTCTCAACTCCGCGTACTACACGGTGGTGATGATACCGGCCACGGTCTTTCTGGCTCTGGGCGTTGCGCTGCTTCTCCGGGAGGGGCTGACCGCAAAGCGCGGCGGTGTCTTCCGGGCGGCGGTATTTCTTCCCCACGTTACCCCGGTGGTCGCCACGTCGATCATCTGGGTGTGGATCTTCAATCCGCACTTCGGGCTGGCCAACTACCTGCTCAACCTGGTGCATCTACCGGCTTTGGGCTGGTTGGAGAGCACCCAGTGGGCGCTCCCGGCGGTGATGATCGATTCACTCTGGCACTCCTTGGGGCTTTACGTGATCATCTTCCTGGCGGGCCTCTCCCGGGTGCCGCGGGAGCTGCTTGAGGTCGCGAGCCTTGACGGCGCCAAGCGTTCGCGGATCTTCCGCCGGATCGTATGGCCGATGATCTCGCCAACCACCTTCTTCGTAGTAGTGCTCGCCACCATCAACACCTGGCAAGCGTTCTCGCAGATCTACACCATGACCGGCGGTGCGCACGGCGGAGCCGGAGGGCCGGCCTTTTCCACCACCACCGACGCGGTGCTGGTCTACCAGACCGCCTTCATCTACCTCCACTTCAGCCTGGGCGCCGCCATGAGCGTGGTGCTCTTTCTGATCATCCTGACCCTCACCGGAGTCCAGAAATGGATCTCCGACAAGATCGTCTTCTACCGCTAGGAGCTGTGTTGACCTTAGCCCGAGTCTTACGCCAGGCCGCAGTAGTGGTGGTGGCGGCGGTGTTTGCCTTCCCGCTCTACTGGGTGGTGGTAACCGCCTTCAACAGCCACGGCGGGGTCTTCAGCATTCCGCCCAACTTCGTCCCATCCTTTCACACCGGGGCCTTCGACTACGTGGTCACCCACACCCACTGGTTCCGCTACGTAGCCAACACCTTCTTCATCGCCATCTCGACGGTGGTCCTCGTGGTGGCGACCTCGGCCATGGCCGGATACGCCCTCGCCGAACTCAACTTCAAGGGTTCGGGGTTCTTCTTCTTGATGGTGGTGGGGGTGATGATGCTGCCGGCGCAGGCGCTTTTGATCCCGCAGTACGCGGTAGCTCTCCACCTGCACCTGCTCGACAGCTACACCATCCAGATCATCCCCTTTGCGGCCAGCACCTTCGGGATCTTTCTTTTCCGGCAGTTCTTCAAGAGCCTGCCTCGCGAGTACGTAGAGGCGGCCCGGCTAGAGGGCGCCAGCCACCTCCGCTACATCTGGAAGGTGGCGCTGCCGCTCGCGCGCCCAGCGGTATTTACCGTGGTCCTTCTGACCTTCATCGGCTCCTGGAACCAGTTCCAGTGGCCGCTGATCATGACCACATCCCACGCGGTTCAGCCGATCGAGGTCGCGCTATCCCACTACACGCAGACCTTCGAGGAGAACTGGCGCAAGCTGACCTCGGCGGTACTGCTGGCGCTGCTTCCGATCGTGCTCCTGTTCGTCCTCCTCCAGCGGCACATCGTCGCCGGGGTGGCGGGAAGGGACGCCGGGGTGAACGCGTGAGAACCCCTGTGCTCCTGGCAATGCGGCTGGCGGAGCCGGGCTGTCCCAGCCCGCCGGCCCTGGCATCCAATCTCACCCGTAGTGCACCTTCACGACCTGCCAGTCTTGAAAGTGCGTCTCTTGCAACTAGGTCAGTTAGCTGAAAGGAATACAACGTGAGAGACCGTACCCAACTAATAGATGTTACCGGATCGAGGGTCGAGCCGTTGCGCACGCGGCCCCTTGCAAAAAGGCGGGGAAGGAAGCCGCTCACCATCGTCGCGGCGGTAGCAGCTTCGGCGGTTGCGCTGGCCGCCTGTGGAAGCTCGGGTTCGACGAACGCCGCTTCCACCTCGAAGGTCGTGAGTTTTTCGCTTTGGGAGTCCCACAACGGTGGTCCGGTTGGTGGTGCCATGACAACTTTGGTCAACGAATTCGACGCAAGCCACCCTTCGGTTCACGTTAGCATCGTGGTCACCAAGGCGTCGTCAAAGCTCCCGGCGGCGATCGCGGCCGGCGACCCGCCGGTGCTCGCGGAGATCAGCCACTACGACGGGGTCCTGGTGAAGGGATTGGCGCTGCAGTCGTGGAATCCGTACATCAAGAACTCCTCGGTCTTCACTTCGTCGAATATCTTTCCCGCAATCTACGGGAACGGCGAGGTCTCGGGTGGACAGCACTATCGGCTCGAGGCCGACGCCAAGGTGTCGGAGGTCTTCTACAACGAGTCGATGTTCCAGGCGGCCGGGATCACCTCTCCCCCGACGACCTGGAGCCAGCTGGCTGCGGACGCCGCCAAACTGAAGTCGGCTTCGGTGATTCCGCTGGGGTGGAAGGACTCGAGCGCCCACATTCTCCCGGCATTCATGAGCAACGGCGGCACCCTTCTAAAGGGGAGCAACAGCGTCGGAACTTCGGTGGCCTTCAATGGCTCGGCGATGCGGACTACGCTAACCCAGTTCCATGCCATGTATGCCGCCGGAGACCTGGTATTCGACCATGGGACCACGCTTCGCGAGGACCTTGCCTCTGGACACATGGCGATGATCGACGGGACGTCCGCGGGCTACCAGAAGGTGCTTGACGCGGTTGGCGGCAAGTTCAAGGTTGGCGCCTTCGTGGAGCCGGGCGGCAGCAGCGGCCACCCTGCCAACCTGGTTCAGGGGCTTGGTTTTGTGCTCCCGAAGGGTCACACCGCGGCGCAGGACGCAGCGGCGTGGAGCTTTGTCCAGTGGTGGTTTGAACCTGCTCAGCAGGTAAAGTGGGATGAGCTGACCGGCTATGCCCCCGAGACCAAGGCAGCGATGAGCGCCATTCCGAAGAGCTTTCTAGCCACCCACCCAGGCCTTCAGGCGTCGCTTGCCGCCATCTCTTCGCCATACACGGTGGCGCGGCCGGTGAGCGACTCCTACAACGAGGTTCAGGCGGTCCTCGACTCGGTCTTCCAGCAAGTGGTTACCGGGGCGCAGGGAGTTGGTGCCGGGATGTCTCAGCTCCAGTCGCAGGGCAACTCCTATATGAGCGGAGCGAGCGCACTGTAGTGGCAACGGCAAGGGACCTGGTGGCTCCACCTTCGCCAGCTCGAGGGGAGCCGGGGTGGTTGGCGCGAATTCTTCTCGTGGAGGACGACGTCGAACTTGCCCAGGCGCTCCGGGTTGGGCTCGAGGACGAGTACTACCAGGTAACCGTCGCCAACGATGGCGAGAGCGCTCTGGCGCTTCTCGCCATCTCCGCAACCGACTTGGTGCTGCTCGACATCCTTTTGCCCGGCATATCGGGAATGGAGATCTGCCAGGCGATCGCCGATCGAAACCCTGGGCTTCCGATGATCATGATTACGGCGCTTGGCGACGTCGCCGAGACGGTTCGGGCGCTCGAACTTGGCGCCTCCGACTACCTGGTAAAGCCGTTTGGAATTGCCGAGCTCAAGGCCCGGCTCCGGGCGGTGCTCCGGCGCGGCGGCGGCGAGCAGCCACAATCCTCGGGAGTGGAGGCGGGCCGGGTGGTGTCCTGCGGAAGGCTGACGCTCGACACCTCCGACTGCGTGCTCCGCGCCGGTGGCCGGCCGATCGCGCTCCCTCCCCGGGAGGCGGCGATCTTGGAGACCTTTCTCCGGCGGCCGGGGTTGGTGCTCACCCGGAAAACCATCGAAACCATCCTCGCCGGCGGTGCCGCGGGCATCTCCAGGGGTACAGTGGACTGGCATATGCACCAGCTTCGCCAGCGGCTTACCATCGAGATCGGCCACCCGCTGATCGAGACGGTCTACGGCGTCGGATGGCGCATCGACGCCGGTTGGGACGGGTAGGTGTCGCTTCGGCTTCGGATCATGCTGGCGGTGGGGGTGCTTACCGCCGTGGTCGTGCTGGTGGCCGGGATCGGCTTTGACGCGTACCTGGGATCGGCGACACGGGCGACTCTGCAGCGATCGCTTAAGACCGAAGAGAGCCGAGTTCACGCCGCTTTCGCGGCCGGCCTGCTATCGCTCTCGCAACCGGGAAGGGCGGCCCACCCCGTGGCGGACCAGTCGCTCGTCCAGGTGGTGGCGGCAGACGGGCAGCTGCTCTACACCACCGGTTCCGCCGGCACGATTCCATTGATAGCCGGACCGGATCTCCGGACCGCCGGGACGGGACCTCTGGTGTACACCATCGAGCACCTGCGCGGTTACCGAAACCCGGTGATGATCAGGGCTGAACCGCTAAGCCCGGGGAGGTTGCTCCTCGTCGGCGGCTCCACCGATCAGATTGTGGACTCGCTCTCGCTGGCGAAGATGTTTCTGATTGGCGGTGGTATCGTCGCCGTTCTTTTGGCCGCCGCCGGTGCCGGACTTTTGGCCGGGGTGGTGCTGCGTCCGGTCGAGTTGATGCGCCGTCAGGCAGAGGAGCTTTCCGGTCGCTCGCCGGGTGAGAAGCTGGTCGATCCGGGGACCGGTGACGAGTTGGCCATGCTGGCCAAGACCCTCAACGACCTGCTAGGACGGATCCATGAGTCGGCGGAGATCCAGCACCGGTTCATAGCTGCTGCCAGCCACGAGCTCCGCACCCCGCTCGCCGGGATGATGGCCGAGTTGGAGACGCGGCGGGCGCACTCCGGCGAGATCGAGGCGGAGCTCCTCTTTCAGCGTCTCGAACGCCGGGTCGGGCAGCTGGTGAAGCTCACCGGGGGTCTGTTGGAGATCGCGCAAGGCCAGAGTTCGACACTCCTTCTCGATCTTCAAAGTTGCGAACTCGAACCGGTGATCTCTGCGGCTCTCGCCTCGAGCTTCTCCCACGGGGGCGGGTCGAAAAATCCACTGGTGGTGGATGCGGAGCCCAAAGTCTTCGCGGTGGTGGATCCGATTCGCTTGGGGGAGGTGGTCGACAATTTGGTGGCGAACGCAATCAGGTTTAGCCCGCCCGGCGGGACGGTTTCGATCGCGCTCTCCAGCCGGGAGGGTTTTGCGGTGTTGGAGGTCGGCGATAACGGCTTCGGTTTTCCGCCAGAAATGCTTCCGAGGGCGTTCGAGCCTTTTGTAGGGGCGGGCCGTGGAGGAGGGAGCCGGGAAGGTTTCGGATTGGGCCTTGCTTTGGTTAGGTTGATAGCCAGGGCCCACGGCGGGGACGCCGCAGTGGCGAACCGGACGGGCGGCGGGGCGGTGGCTACGGTTTGGTTCCCGGTGGATGGGCCGGCAAGATCGGTGGATCGGGTGTTTCGCCCGATCCACGGGACATCTTCGGGTAAGTAGGAACTTCCCCCGGATCGTCCGGGGTGTGTGCGAGGAGGAGTCGTGGCGGTAGCGGTACTGGTAAAGCAGATCCCGAAGGCGGCTGATCTAGCCCTTGGGGAGGACAAATTGTTGCAGCGGGACGCGGTCGAGACCGAGATCAACCCGTACTGCAGGCGCGCGATTACTCAGGGGATCGATTTTGCGGCCAAGTTAGGCGAGCCCTGCGTAGTAATAACGATGGGCCCACCGGGTGCACGCAAGGTCCTCGTCGAAGCGGTTGCCGCCGGGGCCGACCGCGGCGTTCTCCTCTCCGACCCGGCTCTTCGTGGGTCGGATGCGCTGGCGACGGCGAGGGCGCTCGCGGCTGTTCTTCAACGGGAGGGGCCGTTCTCGGCGATCTTCACCGGAAAGAACGCGGTCGATTCGGAGACCGGTGCGGTTCCGGCGCAGCTGGCGGAGATGATGGGGCTGCCGCTCCTCGCCGCGGTGAGGAAGCTGCAGCTCGAGGGCGGCCGGGTCTGGGTCGAGAGCGAACTGGACGACGGGTGGCTGCAGGCCTCTACTGAACTTCCGGCGGTCATCTCCTGCGCGGAGCGGCTGTGCTCTCCGGCGAAGGCTTCCGAGGAGGCGGTCGCCGCGGTCGCTTCGGAGGCGATCTCGACGCTATCCGTCGCCGATCTTGGTCCCGGAGAGTGGGGTCTTGCGGGGAGCCCGACCCGGGTAGGGCGGGTGAGGCGGGTAGCTGCCGATCGACTCCGGGTTATCGGGGAGGGCGAGTTGCCGGTCCAGGTCAAGGCGGCAGCCGAGCTGGTGCGGAGTCGGGCGCAGGGAGGGCGACGGCGCCAAGCCGGCTTCGTCCCCGACGCGGCCGTCAACCCCGCCGAGACCGTGGCGGTCTTGTGTGAACCCGGGCGCGGGGGGCGGGAGCTAATTGGACTTGCGGCGCAGATCGGGCGGGAGCGCGGAGCGCGGGTGGTCGCGCTTTTGGCCGGCGAGGAGGGTCCAACGCGCTCCTTCTTCTCCTGGGGAGCCGATCGCCTGGTTCACTTTGGCACGAGCCGACTCGCCGACGAAGCCGCGTGGGCACTCGCCGAGTGGTGCCGCGAGGAGGATCCGATTGCGGTCTTCGCGCCGGCGACGAGTTGGGGCCGGGAGTCGGCGGGCCGGGCGGCAGCGGCGCTCGGTGTCGGCCTGGTGGCCGAGGCGGTTGGGGTGGGAGTGGATGAGGAGACCGGTTCCTTGGTCAGTCTCAAGCCGGCTCTTGCCGGAAGCGAGGTGGCGGAGATCGTCGTCCCCACCGGGATGCAACTGATCACTGTGCTCCCCGACTCCCAAGAGTTGCTTGTGCCTCGCGCGGATGGGCCGCTCGCGGTCGAGGTGTTTTCTCCGGCGATCGCGCGCTCGAGGGTGCAGGTGCACGCCTTGAGACACGACGACGAGCTTGGTATTCTCGCCAACGCGGAGACGGTGATCGGTGTCGGCTTGGGTGTCGATCCGGGTGAGTACGCCGGGATCGCCGCCCTCTTTGGCGGGGTCAGGGTGGAGTTGGCGGCGACTAGGAAGGTCACCGATCGCCAGTGGCTTCCGCGTGCGCGCCAGGTCGGAATCACCGGAAGGCACATCGCCCCGGAACTCTACGTCGCAATTGGGATCTCCGGGAAGTTCAATCACATGGTGGGGGTGGCTGCTGCCGGTACCGTAGTGGCGATCAACCCCGACCCTGAAGCTCCGGTCTTTGACCTTTGCGACTTCGGAATCGTCGCCCGCTGGGAGGAGGTGCTGCCGCTTTTCGCCAAGGAGCTTGGAGGTCAGGAGGAGGCGGCCTCCTAGATCACCTCGCCGTGTTCCTCTCCGAAGAGGCTGGCCATCGCGAAGGCGGTGGCATCAGCTTCGAGGTCGGGCGTCGGAGGTGTCGCAGCGGTGGTTGCGGCCGCGTCGAGGATGGCGGGGAGCGTCCGGTAGTCGCTGGAGCAGATCAGGAAGCGCTCTGGTTTGGCGAGGGTGAAACGGGCTGCCCGGGAGATGGCTGCCTCGTCTTCGAGCGGCTGGTACCAGCTGTGGCGGTGCTCGCCCTCTCGCTGCGCTCTTTGCCAGCGCCTCCGGGCTACCGCCTTGATCGTCTGGATTGCCACGTTCTCGCCGATGCACCGCTCGGTCAGCTCTTCCACGCTGCATTGGTACTCCGGTATTAGCGAGAGTGGGTAGTTATACGGGAAGATCACCGAGTCGTAGCGGAACTCACGCAGCGATCGGAGGTGCATTCGCGGGATCCGGAGACCGTGGCCGGTCACGCCTATGAAGCGGATCAGCCCTTCTTCGCGGGCACCGACCAGCGCCTCCAGCGCACCTCCGGGGGAGTGAACCGTGCGCCAATCGTCCTCTTCGACGAGGTTGTGAAGCTGGATCAGATCGATGGTGTCGGTCTGGAGGCGCTCAAGCGATCGCTCTATGGAGGCTCTCGCACCCACGGCGCTGCGCTCACCAGTCTTGGTGGCCAGGAAGAAGCGGGAGCGGTACCGCTTCATCCAGGGCCCGATTCGTTCCTCAGCGTCTCCGTAGTCGGCGGCGGTGTCGATGTGGTTTATCCCCGAGGCAAGAAGCACCTCGAGGAGGCTGTCCGAGTACTCCTGGCTGGCTTCGCCGAGGCCGGCGGCACCAAAGATGACCCGGGTGCTGGCATGGCCGGTCCGTCCAAAAAGAGCCGTGTCGATCATAGGTAAAGGATAACAGGGGCTCGCATCTTCTACCGGTATCGCTTCTGCTAAGGTGGTTGCTGGTCTAGCAGGAGGTCCAGGTTGAACGCGAGCCGTCCCCCAATTCCTTACGATTTCTTTCCCGAAGTTCCCAGCTTCTCGCTGATCAGTACCGACATCGTGGATGGCGGTACTCTTCCCAGCGATCAGGTCTCGGGAATCTGGGGTGCGGGCGGCAAGGACGTATCTCCGCAGCTTTCATGGTCGGGTTATCCTGACGGCACCCGATCCTTCGCGGTTACCTGCTACGATCCGGACGCGCCAACCGGCTCGGGTTTCTGGCACTGGGCGGTGGCGAACATTCCGGTGGCAGTCACCGAACTTGCCACCAACGCCGGCCGGCAGGGTGGAGAGGGACTTCCAGCCGGCGCGATCTCGCTCCGCGGCGATGGGGGGGTGGACTTCTACGTGGGGGCCGCACCTCCCGAGGGCCATGGTCCGCACCGGTACATCTTTGCCGTGCACGCGGTAGACGTCGAGAACCTTGAGATAGAGCCGACTTCGAGCCCTGCGGTGCTGGGATTCAACCTCTTCTTCCACACGCTCGGCCGGGCGCTGCTGATCGCGACGTACGAGCGCTAGGCGTTTTTTAGCTCGCTTCTAAAAGGCTGTGGACTAGGCGAGCGGCGAGGCGCGCCCCCTGGTTGTCGTGGTCGAAGAGCGGGTTGAACTCGGCAAAGTCGGCTGCGACCAGTTTCTTGCTCCGCGCGATCCGGTCGATGATCTTGAGAACTGCGCTGGCGGGCACCCCGAATGCTGCCGGCGCCGAGACCGCCGGCATCGCCGGTCCGGGAAGCGAGTCGAGGTCGATGCTGAGGTAGATCCGATCGAAGTCGTCGACTATTCGGGACAGGAGTTCCTCTGGCTCGCTCTGGACTTCGATATCCTCGAGGACGGTGGCGCCGATTTGGGCCGCGGTTTCGAACAGGGCCGCTGTGTTCGCGGCCCGGGAGACTCCGAGGCAGAAGTAGTTGAACTCCGCACCGGCTGCTTTCGCGGCGCGGCTCATCTGAAGGAAGGGTGTGCCCGAAGTTGGCCTGGGCTGGTCGCGGAGGTCGAGATGAGCGTCGACATTTACCACGGCGAGGCGCTCTTGTAGCCCAGTTCCAAGGTGGGTGGTTATGCCAAGGTAGGTCCCGAAGGCGACCTCGTGCCCTCCACCGAGGATCACCGGCAGTGCGCCGGTGGCGAGGATCGAGGCGACAGCTTCGGCTAGCTCTTGCTGCGCTCCCTCTAGATCTCCCTCGGTGCAGACCACGTCTCCGGCGTCGTAGATTGGGGAGCGGCCGTGTACGGCGAGCCGTCCCAGCTGTTCGCGGATCGCCCCCGGCCCGGCGGCGGCTCCCGGGCGGCCGTGGTTTCGGAGCACGCCCTCGTCGCAACAGAAGCCGACCAGAACCGCCCCTACGAGCTGCTTGCCGGCTGGATAGCCGGTCGCTACCTGGTGCAGTCGGAGAGCTGCCGGGGACTCGGCGGTGTCGTCGGGCCCGGTGAGCGGCGGGTGGGCTGGCGGTCTAAGCATAGCGGAGGTCTCCCTTGGCGATTCGGGCGAAAAGCGGGCTGTATCCGAGGTGGTAGCTGAGCTCGGCGGGGTCGGAGACGTTCCAGATGGCGAGGTCGGCTCGGTATCCGGGCCGGATCTCTCCCCGATCCCGCAGGCCGAGCGCTCGGGCGGCGTTGGCGGTGGCGCCGAGGAGGGCCTCTGCCGGAGTGAGGCCAAAGAGGATGCAGGAGAGGCTCATCGAGAGCAGGATCGACTCCAGCGGGCTGGTGCCCGGGTTGTGGTCAGTGGCGACGGCGATGGGAACTCCAGCACGCCGCAGGGCGGTTACATTCGGCGGTGTTTGCTCCCTGAGATAGAGGTAGGCTCCCGGGAGCAGCACCGCGACGGTACCGAAGGCCGCCAGCGCCGAGATCGCCTTCTCTCCGGTGTGTTCGAGGTGGTCGACGCTAACCGCCCCCATCCTTGCCATCTCAAGAACGATGCCGGTCTCGGAGAGCTGGTCAGCGTGGGCCTTCACCTGCAGCCCCAGCGAGTGCGCGCGAGCGAACAGCGGGGCGAGATCCTCCTTGGCAAAGGCGATTTTCTCGCAGAAGCCGTCGACCGCGTCGGCGAGCCCTTTTTCTGCCACCATCGGGAGGACGACGGCTTCAAGGTAAGCCAGGTAGGAGGTGTTTGAGGCGAACTCCGGGGGCCGGGCGTGGGCGCCGAGAAAGGTGGTGGTGACCGAGATGCCGGCCGTACCGGAGAGGCTTCTCGCGCACTCGAGCAGCTTGATCTCGGTCTCGAGATCAAGGCCGTACCCCGACTTGATCTCCACCGTGGTAACACCGTGGCCGGCCATTCGTTCCAGCCGGGCCGCTCCCTTTGCCGTCAACTCCTCGCGGCTCGCGGCTCGGGTTGCTTGGACTGTGGCCATTATCCCCGAGCCGGCATGGGAGAGGCCGGCGTAGCTGGCTCCCTGGATCCGCGCGGAGAAGTCGCCGACCCGGTTGCCCGCGTAGAGCAGGTGGGTGTGGCAGTCGATGAGGCCCGGGGTTACCACCCTTCCCTCGAGATCGATGCCACCACCGCTGGCGCTACTTTTTGCGACAGCAGCGATGATGCCGGCTTCGATGGTCAACGTTTGCTTGGGGCGGAGGTCGAAGCTCCCGTCGGGCCTGCCTTCGGCCAGGGTACAGTTGCGAAGGAGCAAAGGACGCTCAGCCGGCGGTTCCATCCAGCTCCATCATCGGGAGGTCGATTCCAGCCTCGATCGCGGTCTTTCGGGCGAGTTCGTAGCCGGCATCGGCGTGGCGCATTACGCCGGTCGCCGGATCGTTGAAGAGGGTCCGGCGGATCCGGGTCGCGGCCTCTGGGGTGCCGTCACAGACGATGACCAGCCCTGAGTGCTGGGAGTAGCCGATGCCGACCCCACCACCGTGGTGCATCGAGACCCAGGTGGCGCCGGAAGCGATGTTGAGCATGGCGTTGAGGAGCGGCCAGTCGGCCACCGCGTCTGAGCCGTCGAGCATCGCCTCAGTCTCGCGGTTGGGGCTGGCCACCGAGCCGGTGTCCAGGTGGTCGCGTCCAATAACTATCGGAGCCTTGAGCTCGCCGCTCTTTACCATCTCGTTGAAGGCGAGGCCGAGGCGGTATCGGTCTTTGACCCCGACCCAGCAGATCCGGGCGGGGAGTCCTTGAAACTGGATTCGCTCTTGTGCCAAATCGAGCCAGCGGTGCAGGTGGTGGTCGTTGGGGATCAGCTCCTTTACCTTGGCATCGGTGGCGTAAATGTCCTCGGGGTCGCCGGAGAGGGCCACCCACCGGAACGGGCCGTACCCCTGGCAGAAGAGCGGGCGGATGTAGGCGGGGACGAAGCCCGGGAAGGCGAAGGCGTTCTCCACCCCCTCCTCCAAGGCCACCTGGCGGATGTTGTTGCCGTAGTCGACGGTGGGTACTCCGCTTGCGGCAAAGCCGAGCATCAGCGAGACGTGGTCGGCGATCGATCGGCGGGCGGCTCGCACGGTCCCTTCCGGATCGCTTTTTCTGCGCCTCTCCCAGGTGGCGAAGTCCCATCCAGCCGGTAGGTAGCCATTCAGCGGGTCGTGGGCGCTGGTCTGATCGGTGACGACGTCGGGACGGACTCCAAGTTCCCAGAGCTCGCGCATCACTTCGACTGCGTTTCCCAGCAAGCCGATGGAGGTGGGCTTGCCGCTCTGTGCCGCCCGGTCGATGAGGGCGATAGCTTCCGTCAGCGAGCGAGCCTCCTGGTCGAGGTAGCCGCTTTGGAGGCGGCGCTCGATCCGGGAGGGGTCGCACTCCACGGCGAGTATGGAGAAGTCGGCCATGGTCGCGGCCAGCGGCTGGGCTCCGCCCATTCCGCCAAGGCCGGCGGTGAGGATCCACCGGCCGGACGGGTTGCCGTCGAAGTGCTGCTTGGCGATGGCGTGGAAGGTCTCGTAGGTTCCCTGGATGATCCCCTGGCTGCCGATGTAGATCCAGCTCCCCGCGGTCATCTGTCCAAACATGGCGAGCCCGCGCCGGTCCAGCTCTCGAAAGTGCTCCCAGTCGGCCCAGTGGGCCACCAGGTTGGAGTTGGCGATTAGAACGCGAGGTGCGTCCTCGTGCGTCTGGAATACTCCCACCGGCTTTCCGCTCTGGACCAAGAGGGTCTGGTCGGGACGGAGCCGGGCAAGCGTCGCCAGTATCTGGTCGTAGCACTCCCAGTTCCGGGCTGCCCTTCCGCTTCCACCGTAGACCACCAGCTCGGCTGGATGTTCGGCAACCTGAGGGTCGAGATTGTTCTGGATCATTCGGTAAGCCGCCTCGATCTGCCAGTTGGCACAGGTTAAGGTGGTTCCGGTAGGTGCTTTCACCCTCCGGTCGGGGTCGTATCTGTTGCTAGCTTCGGGCATCTTGTCTCCTTGGGTCGATCAGAATGAACCTGAGAAGGTGAAGCGGCTGGCCGGATGGTGGAGTTCGGCGACGGTGACTGCGCGAGTTGCTTGCCATGTGCGCCGCCATAAGACCAGGTCGGGGTCGCCAGCGGCGATGGCGAGCGCCGCCGCGGTATCCGGGCTGGCGCTTTCGGCGCGAATCCGGTACTCCGCGCGCAGCAGCGGAACCACCTTCAGCAGGTATGCGGTTGGTGTGATCGCGGTGAAGTCCTGATTGATGTAGCCGGGGGCGGCCTGGGGATTGACGTAGCGGCGTTCGAGTTGAAGCGGAATCCCGTCGGCTAGGTGGACCAACTTGGTGGAGAATACCTTTGATCCGGGAGGTAGTGCAACCGCGTCGGCGATCGCGGCGTCGGCCAGAATGGTTCTATGATCGAGGACTCTGGCGCTGTAGCGGCATCCGCTGGCCTCGATCTCGGTATCGATGCTTCGAATCTCCACCAAGGTACTTTCGTAACGGCGCTCGGAGACGAACGTTCCCAGGCCCTTTGTGCGGCGGAGGATTCCATCCTTGGCGAGGTCGACGACGGCGCGGTTGGCCGTCATCCTTACCACTTGAAACCGTCGTGCGAGCTCGTTTTCGGAGGGGATTCGCGAACCGGGTGCGAGCCTCCCAGAATCGATCTCGGCGAGCAGGTACGCTTTGATCCGTTCAAACGCCGACGTCTCCGGAGTCACGGTGCCTTCCTCTCAAGCGGTGCGATCGGTGGGCAGAGAGCAGCGACTTGCCCAGTCTCAACCAGCCTGGTTACCGTCTCGATGTCGGCGGCCAAGTAGTGATCGATGTCGTAGTGGGGGACGTGACCGCGGATAAGCGCCACAGCCGGCGCGAGCTGGGCGCTGGTGGCAAACGGTGCGCGGAGATCGACTCCCTGCACCGCTGCGAGGAGCTCGATGGCGAGGATTGAGTTCACGTTTCGGGCGATATCGCGAACCTTTCTCGCCGCGAAGGTAGCCATGGAGACGTGGTCCTCCTGGTTCGCAGAGGTGGGAAGCGAGTCGACCGAGGCGGGGTGGGCGAGCACCTTGTTCTCGGAGGCGAGCGAGGCCGCGGTGACGTGGGCGATCATGAAGCCGGAGTTGACCCCGCCGTCTCGTACCAGAAACGGTGGGAGGCCGCTAAGCGTGGTGTCGATGAGCAAAGCTATCCGGCGCTCGGCGAGAGCGCCGATCTCCGCGGCGGCAATCGCCAGGGTGTCGGCGGCAAAAGCCACCGGTTCGGCGTGGAAGTTGCCGCCGGAGAGCACCTCCGTGGTTTTGGGAAAGACGATCGGGTTGTCCGAAACCGAGTTTGCCTCCCGTTCCAGGGTGTCGGCGGCGTTTCGGATCAGGTCCAGGCATGCTCCGATTACCTGCGGCTGGCAGCGGAGGCTGTAGGGGTCCTGTACCTTCTCGCAGTCCTGGTGGGAGAGGGCGATTTTCGAACCGGTCAAAAGCGCCCGGTAGGCGCTTGCCACTTCGATCTGGCCAGGCTGTCCGCGGAGTTCGTGGATCCGGGGGTCGAATGGGGTTAGCGATCCGGCGGCGGCATCTACGGAGAGCGCGCCGGAGACGACCGCCGTCTTCAAAAGGTTCTCCACTTGAAAGAGTCCGGCAAGGGCGATAGCGGTGGAGACCTGTGTCCCATTGAGCAGCGCCAACCCCTCCTTGGCCCGCAGGGTCATCACCTCGATTCCAGCTACTCGGAGCCCTTCGAGTGCGCTCAGGCGCTCGCCCGCGACCTCGACCTCGCCAACGCCTAGCAGCACTGTCGCAAGATGTGCCAGCGGAGCTAGGTCTCCGGATGCTCCTACCGAACCTTGGGAAGGGATCACCGGGAGAACCCCGGCGTGGAGCAGCCGGGTAAGCGCCTCCACCACCTCCACGGTTACGCCGGAGTAGCCGCGGGCGAGGCTGGCGATCTTCAGGAGCAGAACCAGCCGCACTATGGGGGCTGGAAGCGGTTCGCCAACTCCGACGGCGTGAGACAGCACCAGGTTTCGCTGGAGAAGCTCCAACTGGTCGCGGGGGATGCGCTTGCTTGCCAATCTGCCAAAACCGGTGTTGACGCCGTAAGCGGCCTCCCCGCGGTTGGCGATCCGGGCGACCGCCTCGGCGCCATCCTGGATGCTGTTAAAGGCCGCCGGCTCCAGGGTGACGTCGCTGTCGCCGTCGTACACCGCCCGAATCTCCGCGATCCGGAGCCTTCCCGGTTTAAGCTCGATCATCTTCCATCCTGTCTATACAAGTGGTTTGAATCTTACTGTTGTGTCTGCGCGCGGTCAAGCTTTGGGGGAAGAATTCCGGACCCTGATGGCGGCGATCTCTGGTAGCATCGCAGTTGTGTGCCGCGCCGCCCCCGAAGAGGGGCGTGCGGAGCCTGTTTGGCGGGGATGCGGGAGCTGATGCTCGACCGGTTCTGCTAGGAGGCTGAAGGTATGGGAGTAGGTTCGCGCCGAAGTTCCCGGCAGGGCACCGCCCGCGTGCTCGCCGTGGTCACCGCGATCGCAACTTGGGGGCTCGCCGCCCTTGGAAGCACTGTGAGGGTCACCAACTCGGGAATGGGCTGCCCATCGTGGCCACTCTGCTACGGCCAGCTGGGCCCGATCTTTCGCTTCCACACCATTCTTGAGGAGAGTCACCGCTATACCGCGGCGATCGTCTCGGTGCTGGCGTTCGCCACGCTTTTTTTTGTGCTTCGCCAGTGCAAGAGCCCAGCCACCCGGTTGTGGGCAAAGATCGCAGCCGGTCTGGTAATCTTCCAGGCTCTTCTTGGGGGCCTGACCGTGCTGGCGAAGAACGCTCCGTGGACGGTCAGTGTCCACCTGGTCGTCGGTTTGGTCTTTCTCGCTACCACCACGGTAACCGCCGTTCTGGCCGTTGCCGGGGATCGGTTTCGGGGACTGGGTGGTGTTGGGGCGACCTGGGGTGTAGCCGCGATTGGCGCATTTTTGTTAGTGGTGATCTCCGGGACCGTGGTGATGTCCACTAACGCAGGGCCGGCTTGCTCTTCGTGGCCGCTGTGCACCGTCGGCTCCACGGATCTGCCGGTGATCGCCCTAACCCACCGGGCGGTGGTGGGGCTTTCTACTCTTCTTCTCTTGGGCTTTGTCTACCGGGGCTGGGCCGTCGGATCGGCGGCTTGGCGGCGGAGATCGCTATGGTTGCTGGGGTTGCTTCTCTTGGTGGTCGCAGCCGGCGCTCTCGTGGCCATCTCCAAGACCTCCCCGTTCTGGGCCGATATCCACCTTGCGGTGGCCGGGGCACTATGGATGCTGCTAATGGTGCAGGTGGTCACTGTGGAGGTCCCGCCGACGTCAACTCGCGACTCCGCGCTTGCGGCGACTCCGGCGGGGCAAAACGGCGTGCGGCCCTAGGCGCTACCGGGTAACTTTGCGGCGAGATCGAATGTCGTGATGGCGTCACTATCCCAGCTGTCCCAAAGGTAGGCGCTCTCCAACCCATCGGCGATCAGCCTGAAGATGAAGCGGAACTGCTCGCGGTAGAAGTCGCAGAAGGCTCCTTTTGCGGCTGCAGTTTCGTGAAGCGCGCACGCCTCCGCCGGGCAGGGGGCACCGCAGTAGTTGCGGATCGCGCACTCCCGGCAACCGTCGATCTGCTCCACGGTTCTTGTGGTGATCGACGTGAAGGCGTCACTGGCAAAGCAGCTCTCCAGGCCCCCGTCGAATAGGTTCCCCGCTTGGAACTCCGGCAGCCCGATGAACTCGCTGCAGGGGAAGAGGCCGCCGTTAGCGTCCACCGCGAAGAAGCAACGCCCCCCGCCGCAGGGAGAGATGTCGCACATCAGCCGGCGCGCAGTCGGTGCGATCACGGCGAGGATGGCGTTGGCGAAGTTGGCTACTATGAGCTTTCGGCCGGTCTCCCGGTATAGCTGGTAGGTGCGCTCGAGCGCCGCTATATACGCGGATGCGAAGGCGCCGTCGTCGGGGCGGATACTTCTCGCACCGGGGAGTGTGCACCGCACCGGATTTAGCATGCAGGTGGGAACCTCGAGGCCGTGGAGCAGATCGACCAGCTCCCGCAAGTGCGCAAGATTCTTGGTGGTTACAGTCGAGATGACCGAGTGGTTTGGGTACCCGCGAAGCGCTTCAAGGGCGGAGATGACGCGGCCGTGAATGCTCCGGCCGCCGTGGGTATGCCGGGTGAGGTCGGTGATGGTTGCCGCCGGACCATCGAGCGAGAGCCCGATGCTGACCTGATTTTCGATGAGGCGGCCGATAGTCTCCGCGTCGAGCAGGGTTCCGTTGGTCTGGACACCAAAGGCGATCTCTTTGGAGTAGCGATCGATGGCGGCGAGCACCGCGCGCCGGTTGAGCATGGGCTCGGAGCCGTGGAAGATCACCTGTGGGCGGGTCGTGGCGGGCAGGGTCTTGCCGAAGTACTCGAGAAGCAGCTCCATCGCCGCAAAAATCTGGTTTTCGGTCATGTGCTTGCCGCCGCGCCGCATCTTTTCGGGCAAATAACAGTAGGTACAGTTCAGGTTGCAGCGCTCGGTGGGATTGAAGTAGACCGCGGAGGGGAGGAGGCCAAAGCGGAGCAAGCGCATCTCCTCGTCCAAGGATCGCTCCCGGGCGGAGATCTCACCGAGGTACTCCGGGTCCAAGAGAACCCGGTGGAGGTCTGCGGTCGGCGCCAGGGACCAAAAGGCGGTCTCCGGCTCGATGATCGCGCTGTAGCGGTCGTGTCCGATGTCGAAGGTAGTTAGTGGCCGGTGGCTCACGAAGTCACTCCTTGGGTGCAATTCGGCGTCTATGGTCGTGTAGCCACCCCGGCACCTTAGCGATGCGGGGGCGTGACAGTTCACCCCGGCGTTTCTGCCCCGGGGGAAGTTTCTCGGATGGGCTGCTAGCGGCTGGTGGAGCCGTCGGAGCTGGGATTGCCGGCAAGCAGCACGTAGTGCGAGAGTCCGGTTCCCGACGGCCGACAGCTCTTGCGGTAGGCGATTACGCGAAGCTTCTCGGTAGTAGATTCCAAGGGTTCACCTCCCTTCGGAAGTCGAAGGCGCAGAGAGCTGGAACTTGGTCGTACGCGGGACGCCTCGTGCGGCGCGACATTCAGCAAACCTCCCGTTGCCTGCCGCCATTCCACCGGCGACCGTCTCTCACCGACGAGGCCGGTCTCCTGACTCGCGCATCGACGCCGCTCACTACCTTCCCGGGTTTAGTGCCCAGTGGCTTGCCAGTGGCGGCTCCACGCTTACAGTGGCGGGCCCGTGCCGGATTTTCACCGGCTTCCCGATTCTCCCCGAAAGGGGCACCTCGCGGCCTAACAACGGAGATGCTAGCACTGGGGGGTTCGCCGGTGCAAGGCGGCTTGGTTGGGGGTTGATTCCGCCGGGGAGGCGCATCCGCGGGGATCACCCGGACAAAAAGCAACCTAATATGATAAGATTAGTCGGAAATGGAAAGGAGGAGAAATGCACGGAGCAGTAGGAAATGCGCCAGGCAAACGCGGTATCGTCGGTTTCCCGAACCCGACGAACGAGGTGGCTTCCCGGTTGGTTGCAGGCATGGTGGTCCTGATGTGCGCGGCAACGATCGTGACTCGGGAGGCTTGGCTGCTGATTCCGATCGTGTACGGGTTTTGGGCCCGGTTGATCGGTGGACCAAAGCTAAGCCCGGCGAGCGCGATCGCCTCCAAGGTGCTGGCACCTCGTTTTTTCGCTCCAAAGCTCGTGGCTGGTCCGCCAAAGCGGTTTGCACAAGGTATTGGAGCCGCTATCTCCAGCGTCGCCGTGGCTTGCTGGTTCGTACCGGGTATTCGCGTGGTGACTTGGTGGGCGCTTGGAATCCTCGGATTTGCAGCATTTTTGGAGGCTGCGGGGGGCTTCTGCCTGGGGTGCAAGGCGTTTGCACTCCTGATAAAGATCGGAGTAGTCCCGGAGGAGGTCTGCGCAGATTGCGCCGATATCAGCCGTCGCTTTCCGAAGTCCGAGGGAGGCGGTTCATTGCAGCGTTGAGTTTGCGGCCTTGCGACGTTCGACAAAGCTTGAAAATGGTGCCAGGCGATGGGCGAAGACAAGACCGCGGCTCTTTTCAAGGTCGTTTGCCCTTTGGCACTGATGTTGAGAAGTTTCTCCATTTCTCGATTCCGCAAGCGATGGCGGCACCTTTGGGGGGATGACCATGGTGTGGTTGACGGCGCTAACCGGATCGGAGCCATCGGGTCCTGATGCGTGCCGCGTCCACCCTCGTTCGGCTTCGCCAAGGCGGCGAGTTTAGGCAAGTTGTTGGTCGCCCGGTCTAAGCGTCCCGCGCTTTCAGGAGGGAGCCAGCAATGATGATCAAGATCACGGTGTAGGCAACAACAACAAAAAATCCTGTCCAGGGAGAAAGGCTGCCGGGTACGGGGACGTTGGAGAGCATCGTCTGGCTCACTTGGAAGGGAAGAAACTTGTCGATGTCAGTGGAGTAAGGAGAGGGGAGCGCGCTAACAAGAAGCGGAAGTACAAGGTAGATGCCGACGAATGCGGTTATAGCTCCTGCGGTTCGCCTGATCATCACGCCAATTGCAAGCGCCAGGACGCCGATGACCGGAAGATATAGACCGGTTCCGGCGACGACGCGAAGCACCCCGGGATCCGAGAGGTTCGCCGTGGTAACAACGCCGGACATGATCGCCTGTCCCGCGAAGAAACACGCGAAAGCCACGATCTCAGATGCGATGAGAGCGATGATGAAGTAGACGAGGACCTTCGCGAGGAGTACCTTCCATCGTTGGGGAACCGCGGCAAAGGTGGACTGCAGGGTACCGCTGCTGATCTCGCCCGTAAAGACGAGAACCCCCAGCACGCCGATGGCGATTTGAGCGATAAGTGTTCCTCCAAGCGAGTGGGTAACCGGATTGATCGCGTGATGGAGGTGGCCCGAGTTGGTGGCCGCCCGCACCGCGAGAGCACCGAGGGAGGAGATGCCGACACCGAGGATCGCCATAAACAGGAGAGTGAACATCGTTGAGCGAACGCTGCGGATTTTTATCCACTCGGCGTGTACTGTCCGCCAAAACGTCGCCTCGGAGCGCGTTGCTGTAGCCGTGGTCATTTTTTTAGACTCCTTGTTTGGCGGGGGTACTGTGGCTGTGGAAGGTTGCGGAATCGTTGGTCATGGTCATGAAGGCTTCCTCGAGCGAGGCGCTTTGCGATGAGAGTTCGTGAAGGGCTGCCCGCGACTCGAGGGCGATGTCGCCGATCTTGGCGATGGGGAGCCCGGCCACGGAGGCGGTTCCATCCTCGTTCTCGACGACCGTGCCACCGGCGCTTCGAAGCGCGGGGTACAAAATGTCGGAGTGGGGCGTACGTACCCTGATGGAGACGCCGGAGCTTGACTCAATGAAGTCGCGCATCTCGGTGTCGGCAATCAGGCGGCCACGGCCGATGACAACGACGTGGTCGGCGGTGAGGGCCATCTCTGACATGAGGTGGCTCGACACAAAAATGGTCCGCCCCTGGGCAGCCAAGCCTTTGAGCAGGTTCCTGATCCAGAGGATGCCTTCCGGGTCGAGGCCATTGACCGGTTCGTCGAGCAAGAGGATCTCCGGATCCCCGAGGAGAGCTCCTGCAATGCCTAGACGTTGACCCATGCCCAGCGAGAAGCTGCCCGCTCGCCGATTCGCGACCGAGGTGAGCCCGGTCTCTTCGAGTACAACATCGACGCGCTCCAAAGGAAGGCCGTTGGTGACCGCGAGGCTAATGAGATGGTTGCGAGCACTACGGCCGGGATGAAACGACTTGGCCTCAAGCAATGCTCCAACGGTGCGCAGAGGCGCCGGTAGGTCGTGGTAGTGGACACCCTTTATGAGTGCGGCGCCCGATGTGGGGTGGTCCAGTCCCATGATCATCCGCATGGTCGTCGACTTTCCGGCACCGTTAGGCCCGAGGAACCCTGTGATGCGACCAGGTGCTATCTCGAATGACAGGTTATCTACGGCCCTGGTTTCGCCGTACACCTTGGTCAAGTTGTGAACCGTGATCACCTGGAATGCCTTTCATTGATCGCTGGCTAGAGGCTGATCTGGCGACCTCTAAAGAACCTGGGAGGAGCGGATTAGCCGTCGAATATCTGCCCCGCACCGCTCGGAATGGGAATTCAAGTTAGCGATGGGGCCGAAAAGTTCGACTCTGGTTAGCCGGTTATTGTCAAGTTCACGCTTGAAGTGCAAGCCGAGATTCAGAAAGGAAAGCAACCTTTGCAACACGGTGGCGCATTATAGGTGGTGAGCTGGTGCGCCCCCTGGGATTCGAACCCAGAACCTGCGGATTAAGAGTCCGTTGCTCTGCCGTTGAGCTAGAGGCGCCAGTTCGGACGAGCCTAGCGGTACCGCTGCCAAGCCAATCCGCTGGGGTGACCGAGGGGATTCGAACCCCCGACCTCCAGAGCCACAATCTGGCGCTCTAACCAGCTGAGCTACGGCCACCAAGCAACACTGAAGCTTAGTTGGGAAAGTGGTTGTGCGGTTCCTTGCGTGGCCATACTTTTCGTGCTTCAATCGAGAACCGTTGGTTCGACCGCTAGGCCGGATGGCCAGAGGGTAAGGGTTCCGTGGATGTTGTGGAGCCCTACCGGTGTGTAGCTGAGCAGGAACGAATAGCTCTGCCGGTGAAGCCGCAGGGAGCCAAAGATTGCATCGGCCAGCACGTGGGTCGCTTGTCCGCCGCCGACCAAATGCGGTATGGCTGCGTGGAGGCTTAGCTGGGAGTGGAGTAGGGCCAGCGATCCATCGGGCTGGGGAACGCCATAGGCCTCAAAACGCAGCACTTGCTGGCGTGAGTGACCGATCTGCGCGCGAATCCGAAGCGTAATCACCTGGTGAAAGTTGGGTTTGGAGGCGGTTATCAGGCCGGAGACTGCGAAGGAGAGCGAGGGGTCGCTTTTCCCGAACCCGGTGGTGGTGATCCCGCTCTCGACGTTCTCATAGTGGGGTGTTGATGGCCTTCCGGTGCTAATTGCCGCGACTCCGGTCGCCTGGCCGCCGATCTCGTCTACTGCGATCTCTACTTTGCTGTTGAGAAAAGGTGAGATTACGCCGAGGAGCATAACCAATGCTGCGCCACTTCGAAGCCAGGCGGTGGGGATTCGGTGGGTTAGTGGATGGACCAGAGCGACGGCCACATAGACGAGCAGGAAGCCGGCAAGCAGGATTCCGCCGATCGCCAGGAGAAGCGTTCCTGGCTGCAGCGCCGCGAGCAGGAGTGGGGTGTATGAGAAAAGGAGAAGCAGCCAGGCGGCGATTGCAAGGACACGACCGGTACCGGGAATGGCGGACACCTGGTAGCGCAGGGTGGCGATCACGACCACTAACAGGATTTGGAGCGCGGTGTGGCCGAGGAGTAGCGAAATCGAGATGGGTTGACTAATGTCCAAGAGCGGCTCTGCGACCAGCAGCACCGCAGATGCCCAGATTGACGCCGAGATTGCAAACGGACGGGTTGGCGCGGAACTCTTTGCAATGCTGGTGGAGAGGATGGCGAGGATCGTGGTAAGGCCGAGCAGCCCAATTGCGGAGGGAAGGCTAACAGGAATCCCGGGCATGTTGATCTCGAGGAATGCCTGGGTAGTTGGCTGACCGGAGCACGCGTTTAGCCTAGTGCTTCACTCACCCTCCCCCCCAACACCTTTTATTTCTCCCCAAAACCGTACGCTACCCTTAAAGCATCGTGCTAGATTGATTAATCCCAAGTGTTGGAGACCCCAACACCGCTGGGACACAAGGAGGCTCCAACCCCGATATGGATCCAGGC
>JAKARV010000024.1 GCA_021819205.1 Actinomycetes bacterium
GCCTGGATCCATATCGGGGTTGGAGCCTCCTTGTGTCCCAGCGGTGTTGGGGTCTCCAACACTTGGGATTAATCAATCTAGCACGATGCTTTAAGGGTAGCGTACGGTTTTGGGGAGAAATAAAAGGCGTTGGGGGGGAGGCAGCGCTTCCCGCCAAAGCCAAGGCAATCTCTCGTAGCCAAGATGGGTCCGCGCATCAGCGGTAGCCGCCGCCCGCTTCTCCACGGCCCTGGTGACCACCCGGCTATTCCTTGGCCCTCATCTTCTCCCAAGCCTCGCGCGCCTCGGCAACAGAGCCCTCGTCCTCGATTGTCGAGACATCCCCAGGATCCTTGCCAAGTGTCACCGCCTTTAGAACCCTCCGCATGATCTTTCCGGACCTTGTCTTTGGCAACGCCTCGACAAAGTTGATCTCCGAAATTACCGCGATTGGCCCCAACTGCTCGCGAACGGTCTGCAGGAGCGAACTCCGCAGCTCATCCGAGCCAGTATTCCCGGCGCGAAGTACCACGAAAGCGGAGATCACCTCGCCCCTAAGCTCGTCGGGCCGGCCGGTGACCCCGGCCTCGGCCACCGCCGGATGATGGAGAAAAGCGGTCTCCACCTCGATGGTGCCCAGGCGGTGTCCGGCGATCTTGATGATCTCGTCGGCACGGCCAGAGAACCAGAAGTACCCGTCCTCGTCAACCGAGGCGGAGTCCCCGGTGTAGAAGACGCCCGGGATCACGCCCCAATAGTCCCGGCCGTAGCGCTCTTCATCTCCCCAGATCGTTGCCGTAAGCCCCGGAAACGGCCTGGTAATCACCACAATCCCCTTCTCTTCAACGTCGCACTTCCGGCCGTCAAGGTCCCGGACCTCGGCAAACATCCCCGGAAGCGGAATCCCGGCGGATCCCGGCTTTATCGGAAGCAAATTGACCCCAAATGGATTTCCAAAGACCGGACCACCCGTCTCCGTCTGCCACATGTGGTCGATCACCGGAACCCGGTCGCCGAGCACGTCGTGCTGGAGCCACTTCCACGCCGGAACGTTGAGCACCTCGCCAGCGCACACCACCCGAGAGAGCGAGGAGATATCGCTGCGCAGCGCCGGCTCGGTGCCGTAGCGCATCAGCATCCTGACTGCCGTCGGGGCCGTAAAAACGCCCGAGACGCCGTAGCGCTCGACGATGCGGTAGAGCTGACCCGCATCGGGATAGTCGAGTGCCCCCTCGTACGCAATTGTGGTGGCACCGACCAGGAGCGGGGCATAAACGATGTAGCTGTGCCCGACAACCCAGCCGATGTCCGAGGTTGACCACCAGACGTCCCGTTCCGACATGCCAAAGCAGACCCGGGCAGAGGTGGCGATACCCACCTGATACGGGCCGTGGCTATGCACTACCAGCTTGGGCTTTCCGGTCGTCCCGGAGGTTGCCAGAATGAAGGCGGGGTCGTTGGACTCCATCACCTCGTAACCGTCAGCCTGCCCATCCCCGAGCGCGATGAACTGGTCCCATGTGAGATCGCGGCCCGACTTGAGCCCCTTGGGCGCTCCCTGGCGTCCAAGGACGACCACCCGTTCGATCGGAGACTCTGGATCCGCAAGCGCCTCTTCGACGATGCCCGAGAGCGGAACCAGGTTGCCCTTGCGCCAGGTCCCATCCGCAGTTATCAGCACCTTCGCTCCCGCCAGCCTGATCCGCTCCGAGAGCGCACCGCTGCCAAATCCGGCAAACACCACTAGGTGGATCGCTCCGATTCGCGTAACCGCCAGCATCGATGCAATCGCCTCCGGCATGGTAGGCATGTATATCGCGACCCGATCGCCCTTGGCTACGCCCAGCCCCCTGAGTGCCCGAGCTATCCGCTTCACGTCTCCAAGGAGTTCTGCGTAGGTAAAAGTCCGCCGCTCCCCCAACTCGTTCTCGGCGATCAAGGCGGCGTGCCCTCCCCAACCGTGATTCACATGGCTGTCAAGGGCGTTGTAGGAGATGTTCGTACGCCCGCCCACGAACCAGCGGAAGGTGGGCGGCTCGTGTACAAAGACGCTGTCCCAGGTTCTAAACCATGGAAGCCGGCTCGCCGCCTCTCCCCAGTAACCATCGGGATCGTTACTCGACTTATCGATCAGCGCACGAACAGCAGGGCTAACTATATCCACCGGTTCCCCTTCCCGCTATGGTGCCGGCTCCGGCTGAACCCACCTACCGCGCCTGTCGGTTTTCAGGGGTCTACCAGCACCACCCGGCCAAGTCAAAATCTAACTTGACCGCGCCAACATTTCAAGAACTCTCGCTAGGAAGACTGCCATAATCGCCAATCTTGGCAGTGCCCGCCTCAGCACTCCCGGCTGAAGCGGCAAAGCCCGAACTCACGACGTCGGCAACCGCCTTGATCTTGCCAGCGAGCGGGATCCGGAAAGCACCGCCGCCAACAGCATCAGCCCAACCGAAAAGTAAAAAGCGTTGTGGATCCCCGCGGTAAAAGCCGCTCCAGTCGCGGCGTTCAACCGCTCAGCCCCCACGAAGATCGCAAACGCTTGTGCCCTGGTTACCGTCGCAGAGGCGATCACGATCGCCGAGGCGAAGGAGAAGACCATGCCGATATTGGCGAAGGTGCGGAGCATTCCCGACGCCACCCCGAAGCTTCCAGCCGGTGCGATCTTCATCACCGCAGCGTTGTTGGCGGGGAAAAATCCCCCCGATCCAACGTTGCCGATTACGTAGGCTCCCACCAAGATCCAAAGCGGCGATGCCACTCCAAGTTGGGCGTAGACCAGCAGCGCGACAATCTGGATTGCCAGCCCCACGGTCGCTGGCGTGACCGGTCCCAGCGAGTCCGCGAGCCTGCCCCCAAATGGAGCTGTTACCGCCCCGACCACGTAACCGGGTACGAGAAGAAGCGACGCCTGAAGCGGATCGAGCCCGCGCACGCCTTGCAAGTACATCAGCAAAAGGTAAAGAACGGCAAAGTTCGCTAGCGCCTGGAAAAGCGAGGCCAGCAGCGAGGCCGTCATCCCCTTGATCGCAAAGATGTGCAGATCGAGCAGGGGCGAGGCCTGGTGGACTTCGACGTAAGCAAAGAGCAGAAGTAGCACAGCACCCGCCGCCACAAATCCCGCTACCGTCCAGTTGGGGGGCTCGCTGGTAAGCTTGGTGATCCCCCAGAGAATCCCGAAGAGGGCGGCACCCAGCACCAGCGTTCCCGCCATGTCGAGGTGCCTCCTCTCCCTTGCCCCCCGGTCAGGAAGCACCTTCAGGGCGATCGCGAAAGCGAGAAGACCGATCGGAACGTTGATCCAGAAGATCCAGCGCCACGAGAAGTAGGTGACGATCACGCCTCCAAGCACCACTCCAAGCACTGCGCCGATGCTCCATCCGATAGCGTTGAAGCCATAGGCCTTCCCCCTCCGCTCCGCGGGAAAGATGTCGGCAATAACCGCACCGGAGTTGGCAGCTATCAACGCTCCCCCAAGGCCCTGGACCACCCGAAAACCGATGATCGACGCTTCGTTCCAGGAGAGGGCGCAAAGAAACGAGCCAAGAACGAAGATCAAGAACCCGGACCGGTACATCCGCTCGCGGCCATACATGTCCCCGAGACGTCCAAACTGGGTAGCGAGGAGCGTAATGACCAAAAGGTACCCGATTATCACCCAAACGATCGAAGAGACGCCTACGCGGAGGTCCCGCTGGATCTCCGGAAGCGCCAACACCACGATGGTGGTATCCACCGCGGCAATCAGCACCCCCACCACCACGACGAAGAGGGCAAGCCCTTCACTCCGTGTGCCTTCACCGCTTACACCCATCACCACCAGCCCATTGCAACTACTCCGGCCCAGCCTATCGCGCCGGACACTCGATAAAAAACCGGAAAAGACGACACGCACGCACTACGGAGCCTGCCATCGGCCGGACCGCCCGTCGGGATCGGTATTTATTGCGTGCAGCTTGCAATAAGCTATATGAGGCACAAGAGAGCCGGTGAAGCGATCGCAGCCCCGAAGAGGCGTCGGCGCCGCATTTGCCGGTGAAATCGAAGCCCAGGAATAAGCCAGAAGATCGGAGCGTAGCAGCGACATGCCCCCGCAAGAAGAGCAAGCCGCAGGCAGCGAGCGCGGCATGCGCCAAGTACTCCAGATCTTCGACCTCTTTCCGCTCTCCGTCTCCAGCATCGGCCCGGTATTCTCGGTGGCGGCCACCGGCGGGTTGATGGCCTCGGTGGCCGGCTGGTGGGCTCTCCCTGCCATAGCAGCTCTTGCCGTTCCCTTTGTAGTCGCTTCCTTCGTCTTTCGCCTGCTAAACAGGCACTTCCCCAGCGCCGGAGCCTCCTATCATTGGTCAGCCCGGGTCATGGGGAGGCGGGTATCGCGCTACCAGGCGTGGATCCTGATCCTCGCATACTTCTTCTCCATTCCCCCGATCGCAATTCCGGCGGCATCGTACACAATCGCCTTGATTGCGCCATCGCACCCGGCGTCTAACTACGCAGTCGTACTCGTGGCACTGTTCTGGATCGTCTTTGCCTCCATCCCCCTCCTGCTGGGCGCACGTCCAACCGCCCAGCTGACCAAGGCTTTCTTCCTGATCGAGATGGTATCCCTGCTCTTTTTTGGTGCCCTCGGGCTTTTCAGGCTCCACAGCACCGGAGTGCCGGTCCATTTCGGCCCCTTCCCAATGGGAGGAGTCCTGATAGTGGCCGTGGTGGCGGCGACTATCCTCGACGGCTGGGAGATCGACTCCTACGCGGCAGAAGAGTCTGCCCGCCCCCGGAAGGACCCCGGCTTGAGCGGTATCATCGGAGCCTTCCTCGCCATCGCCTTCTACGCAATCCTCTATCCGTTGATGTTTGCCGAGACCCCCATGCGGCTGTTAGCGAGAACCGGCGGCACCGACCCACTGGCCGCTTGGGCGACTCGCATCCTTGGGCCGGAGCACTGGTTAATCCTTGTACCTATCCTCGCCTCCACTGCTGGCGGCCTCTGGCTCACCACCTACATCCTCACCCGCGCCCTCTACGCCATGGGACGCGAGCGGCTGGTCCCGACCAGGTTCGGAAGCCTCAACCACCGGCGGGTTCCCCAGTTTGCGACCGTCTCCGTCCTCGGCCTGGTGCTAGTCGTCGTGGCGCTCCAGATGCTGGTAACTTCGCTAGCCGGCTTCTTCAACCTCGTACTCTCGGCGGCGGGCTTCTTCCTGTTGGCGGAGTTTTTCCTCGATACGCTTACCGCGATCGTCTTCCTGGCTTACGGGCACCGGAAACTCCCCGACGTAGCAATTCGCCCCCACGCGCACAGGGTCCTGCTCGGGCTGGCGGTCGTTTCCGCCACGATCATGGGGCTGCTCCTGATCGCCTTCGTCGTCTACGCCCCCAAAGTGATCGGTTCCCAGATCGACACCGTGATCGCTGTACTGCTGGCAGCTGGATTTGGCTTCGTAACCCTAACCTACAGGCGTGTAAGGGGAACCTACGTCTTCCACGGAAACGACGCCCAAGCCGCTGCGGAGGCCTAGCCAAACATAATCGATGCCACACCGGCGACTCTCTGGAACCGTTTAACCGGAACCGACCCGGGAGTGTGATGCGCAAAAAGCGGGCGCGTCCGGATGCCGCCGATTCCCCTCCAATGCACCAACAGTGATAGAAATGGTGGCAGTCGTGCGGCGCGGGGAGCTAGCCACCGCTACCGACGCATAGCGATTGACTGGGGAGCAGTGATGGCAGTGAACGCCGAGCCGTTCGTGGTGATGGCCAAGCCGATCGGGCCGCTGTGCAACCTCGATTGCGGCTACTGCTACTACCTGTCCAAAAGGCAGCTCTTCCCAGCCAGAGAGCGCTTCCAAATGAGTCCAGAAATCCTCGAAACCTACGTCCGGGAAGTGATCGGCGCCAGTTCGGGACCCACAGTTGACTTTGCCTGGCATGGGGGGGAGCCCACGCTCGCGGGCATTCGCTTCTTCCAACAAGCCCTCGAGCTGCAGGAAAAGCACCTTCCAGCCGGATGGACCTGCACAAACCACATCCAGACCAACGGTACGCTGCTCAACAGCGAGTGGTGCGCCTTCTTCGCAGAGCACCGCTTCGCCGTTGGGATCAGCATCGATGGACCCGCTAGCCTCCATGACGCCGCGAGGAAAGACCGGCGGGGCCGCCCAACCCACGACCGCGTGCTCAACGGGCTCTCCCAACTCCGCAGGGCCGGAATCGAGCCGGACGTCCTCTGCACCGTCAATGCGCTAAACGCCAGCCGCCCCCTAGACGTCTATCGCTTCTTTCTCGAGGCCGGCGTAAAGTGGCTCCAGTTCATCCCGATAGTCGAGCGCGTGCCCGGTGGCTTCTCGGATCGGTCTGTCGTTCCCGATCAACTGGGCGACTTTCTCTGCGCCATCTTTGACGAGTGGGTCCGTTACGATATCGGCCGGATCGGAGTCCAGACCTTTCTGGAGCCACTGCTGGTAGTCGCCGGACGTAAGCCCAATTTGTGTATCATTTCGGAGACCTGTGGACGAGTACCCGCCCTCGAGCACGATGGCGGCTTGTACGCGTGCGACCACTTTGTCGATCGGTCTCACTACCTTGGCAACATCCGCACCGACAGCTTGGCGGACCTCCTCGACGGGCCCGTCCTCAAAGCCTTCGGCGCCGCCAAGAGAAGCACCCTTCCAAAAACCTGCATCGATTGCCCGGTGGGCTTCATCTGCAACGGCGGCTGCCCTAAAGACCGGATTTCCGGCTCCGGCGAAGCCCTAAATCACCTCTGCTCCGGCTATCGGCGCTTCTACCTGCACGCTCTCCCCTATCTCGAACGGATAGCCAAGCTCGAAAGAGCCGGCATCCCCGGAGGCGCCATCATGGAAGAGATCGCAATCGAGGAAAAGGACGAGCGTGCCCGCTGGAACTCCGCAGGCAGGAACGATCCGTGTCCGTGCGGAAGCGGAACAAAGTACAAGCAGTGCTGCCTCCGAACCCGAAGGCGATAGCGGGCCGGCCACCGGCGACAAAGCCGGTTGCAATTGGGCGGCATTAGAATTCCACCGATGGGCGCCTTGACTGGAGTACGGGCGCTGGTAACCGGAGCAACCAGCGGCTTGGGGGCGGCAATGGCCGATGCCCTTCTTGCCTCCGGCGCAACGGTGGCGATCGCCAGCCGTCCCGGCGACCGCCTGGCCACGGCGGTGAAGCAGCACCACGCCCGCGGCCTCGATGCGGTGCCGTTGCCGGTCGACGTCCGGGAACCGGCCTCGGTTGCCGAGGCAGCCGATCGCGCCTTTGAAACCCTCGGCGGTATCGACCTCCTAGTTAACAACGCCGGCATCGGAATGCGCACCGTCAACCCCCGCTTCCTCGATGCGCCGATGCCCTTCTTCGAAGTTTCGCCAGAGGGCTTTGCCGACCTCATCTCGACCAACCTCACCGGCTACTTCTTAATGGCCAGGGAGTTCGCCCCAAAGATGATCGACCAAGGATTCGGACGGATCGTTAACGTCTCCATGAATTACGCGACCATGCGCAGGCGCGGCTTTGTCCCCTACGGTCCATCCCGGGCAGCGACCGAATCCCTCAGCCTGATCATGGCGGAGGACCTCCACTCCTACGGTATCGCGGTGAACCAGTTGCTCCCCGGAGGGGCGACCGACACCGGAATGATACCCGAGGAGACGCCCAGCAAGGTGAAACGACAGCTCCTTCCGGCTCGGATCATGGGACCTCCCATCGTCTTCCTGGCCTCCGAGGAGGCCACCGGCCTAACCGGTGAACGGCTAATCGCCAAAGACTTCGACTCCTGGCTCGCAGCGTACCGAAGCGGTGGCGCGTTTGGAAGCACAGCCAGCCGCAAGGGATAGCTGGGCTGGAGAACCTGAAGCGGAATCACCAGCCCAGCTCGGTTCGCGCGCTACGGCGCAGACTGGTCGTTCACCGCCACGTCGAACGTCGCCCATCCTACGCTGCCCGAAGGACCATTGAGCAACACCCGGTAGTAGCCAGCCGCCGGAAAAGTCAACGAAAAGCTAGCGCTCCCGTCCACCAAATCGACCGGCTGAACCGCAGGCTCCACCACGCCGGCAGGCGGTACGACGCTGATCGATACCGGACCCGACAAACTCGCCGCGTCCACCAAGCCGACGGATTTGGCCTCCATGGTTACCGCGAACGGCTGTCCCGGAAGCGCCGAAAAGCTCTGTCCCTGCCCAGAAAGTTCCAGCGTGTAGACCGGAACGTCCGGGAGGCTTAACGGAGGAGCCGGCCTCTGGTGGAAGTCGAAGCTCGATACCAGGTTGTACTGCTTCGCGTTCAGCGCATTGAGCGGGGGCATCTTCCACAGCGCCTGCATGAACGAGAGGATGGAGATGTTGGTGGTCGTCCTCGAGATGATTCCCGGCCTCACCCACGGGGAGACGATCACCATCGGAGTGCGAGTACCGTATCCGAAGCGCATAGCAAGCGGCGGTGAGACGTGGTCCCAGTACCCGCCACCCTCATCGTAAGTGATGAAGATGGCGGTTGAACTCCAGTACTTGCTCTTCATAACCTCACTCACAAGCTGCCCAAGCCAGGCGTCACCAAGCTGGATGTCGGTCGGCGGGTGCTCGCTATAGAGCCACGTCGGGACGATGAAGGAGAAGTTGGGAAGGTTGCCATTCGCCAGATCCTGGGCAAAGGCGCTGGTGTTGGCGACGTTGCTCCACAGCTGCTTGTCCTTCAGCACTGGTGTGTACCATGCCGGATTCCAATGGGTAACAAAACCCGCGCCCTCGGCTGCCGGAGGTGGCGCCTGGTAGTCCCCCTGGTAGATCTTCCAGGAAAGGTTTTTGCTCTCGAGCTGGTCAAAAATTGTCGACAGGGGAAGGGTTTTTGGCGGGGGGGAGTCCGAAACCCACCCTGCCGTCGATGAGGCCACGGCGTAGATCCGGTTGGGCTGGGTCGGCCCAATAGCGGGCTGGAAGTTCCGATCAGCAAGCGCGTAGCGCGATGCCAGCGCCCACTCGTTGGGGATCACCGACCTGGAGAAGGTGGTGATCGAAGCCAAACTGTTCTCCGGATTGACCGTGTAGTAGTCCATCTTCCAGCCGGCGGTTCCGGGTGCAAAGGAGTTGCTCTCCGTGAAGCCAGTGAAGTAGCCGGTACCGCCGGCGAGCAGGCCAGGACGGTAGTTCATGTCCATGATCTCGGCTGACCGGTTGTGGTTGAGATCGACGGTGTCGCCGACGTTTGCCGGAGCCGCAATTGGGGCGACTGCCGGATCGACATAGTTAGAACTTGGGTTTGGCAATTTCGTGCCGGAAGGAATGCCGTTTGCACCGGGAAAGTGGCCAAAGAGGTTGTCAAAGGTATGGTTCTCCATCATGATCTCGATCACGTGCTTTATCGGGGCGCTCCCTCCAGGAACGCTGGCGGCACTGGTATCGGAGACCAACTGGCCCGCACTCCCAGTGCCGGCCACGATCGCGACGAGGGCTGACGTTGCCAGTCCCGCAGCAAGAGCAACGGAACCAGGGCTTCGCCTGATTTTGACTTTTTTCATGGTGTTTCTCCTTCGATATCGGCCCAATTTCGGGCCACTTCCGGAGTCAAGCTCGAACGGATGGATGCCAGAATGCTTGAACTTAAACTCCCGCTGAAGCCTGGACCAACAGTCGCCTACCCGTCCGGAACCCTCCACCACCTGTCGCGTATCCTCATCGCCGATCCCGCGCTAGCCTGGGATTTTTCAAGTGCTTTTTGCCATGGCCCACCACGGACTGGGCCTGCAACCTTCCCTATTCACCGGGACGTGCCACAAAGGATGGGTCACCTAGAAGAGATGCGATCAAAAAAGATCACGATCCACCTCGTCGCAAAGATGGCGGGTGTTGCCGCCGCTATCGGTACGAGCATGCTTCCAGTCGCAAGCGCAACGCCCGTCGCCGCCAACTTGGGGCGGCACAGTAGGGGTCAACCGCCACCTTATGCCCGATTCGTAAACCACGGCTATCTGCGGCCCCCCCAGGGTCCCTTCTCCTACCCGCAGCTATGGTACTCTCCCCCGCCTCGACAGAGCATGGTCTCCGGCTACCCGGAGTCCACCTACTCGCCGCTTGGCACGGAAGGGAAGGGCGGGTATGCCCTCTTCTCGACTGCTGTCGTTCCCTACGCCGGCGCCCAGCCCGTCGCGGTAGCCTGGATTGACCAGCAACACGCTTCGGTACAGATCTACGCCGGGACGTCCCAGCCCGGGGGGAGCTTCCCCTACCAAGGTGAGGTGCCGCCATCGGGATTCCCGTCACTCATCGCAGCCTTCGAAGGAGGCTTTCAGTTCGCCGTGGCCAACGGCGGTTTCTACCAGGCCGGAACCGTCGGAATCCCGTTGCGCTCCGGTGCCGCCTCCTTGGTCGAGTACGACGGCGGAACCCTAGACATCGGATCCTGGGGCTCCGAACTTTCGATGACCCCACAAGTGCAAACGGTGCGGCAGAACCTATACCTTTTGGTAGACGGGGGACAATTGAACCCGCTGGTCTACTCGAATCCGTTAGTTACCTGGGGATACTCGCTAGGGAACCTCCTCGCGACTTGGCGCAGCGGCATCGGGATCACCAAAAACGGAAACCTCGTCTGGGTAGGGGGGCCGGGGCTGTCACCGGCAGACCTCGGAAACGTACTGCTCTGGGCCGGTGCGATCCGCGGAATGCAGTTGGACATCAACCCGGCGTGGGTGAACTTTGCCTCCTACACCTACAGCCCGGCCTCCGGAATAAGCGGAACCAACCTCATGCCGGCGATGTACTTTCCGCCAACGCACTACCTGGCGCCGTTCTGGCGTGATTTCGTGGCCGTCTCGCTACGGCAATAAGGGCATGCTAAGTGAAGGCGGCGAGGCCGGTAAGCGCCCTCCCCAGCACCAGGGTGTGCATCTCGTACGTCCCCTCGTATGTGTAGACCGACTCAAGGTTGACCATGTGCCGTGCTACCGGGTACTCCAGAGAGATGCCGTTGGCCCCGAGGATGGCGCGGCACTCACGAGCGATCTCCAAGCTTGTCTGCGTACTGTTCATCTTGGCCGCGCTTACCTGCTCCGCAAGGACCTGCCCGCGCTCCTTGGTCCGGCCCAGATGAATCGCGAGAAGCATCCCTTTCCCCCATTCGAGCGCCATCTCCGCCAGCTTCTTCTGGGTCAGCTGAAAACCGCCGATCGGCCGGTCAAACTGGATGCGGGTCGTGCTGTAGTCGATCGCAGTCCGGAGGCAGTCGCGAGCGGCGCCGAGCGCGCCGAAGGCGATTCCAAAACGCGCCTCTCCCAGGCACGTGAGCGGGGCTCGCATGCCGATGCCACCCGGCAGCGTTGCATCCGCTGGAAGCCGAAGATCTTCAAAAACCAACTCCGAAGTGGCGGATGCCCTTAACGATAGCTTGTGATGAATGGGGCTAGCAACGAATCCCTTCGTCCCCGCCGGAACCACGAAACCCTTGATCCCATCCTCCGTTCGCGCCCACACCACCGCCACGTCGGCGATGTGACCATTGGTGATCCACATCTTGCTGCCGTTGAGGATCCAATCGCCGCCTGACCTTCTGGCCACGGTTCGCAAGCCAGCCGGGTTGGAGCCGAAGTCG
Source organism: Actinomycetes bacterium (assembly GCA_021819205.1). GTDB lineage: Bacteria > Actinomycetota > Acidimicrobiia > Acidimicrobiales > Acidimicrobiaceae > JAKARV01. The sequence goes on from JAKARV010000024.1 coordinate 11,578, forward strand.
GGCTCGGTGAGCCCGAAGCATCCGATCGCCTCCCCCGCCGCCATCGGCGGAAGCCACTGTTGCCGCTGCTCCTCGGAACCGAAAGCGTGGATCGCCTTCATCGCGAGAGACCCCTGCACGCTCACCAGCGACCGGATACCAGAGTCACCGGCCTCGAGTTCGAGGCAGGCCAAGCCGTAGGCTACAGCGCCCAAGCCGGCGCACCCATAGCCGTCTAGGTGCATCCCCATCACCCCAAGCTTTCCCAGCTCAAGCGCAAGTTCCCGGGCTGGCAGCTCCCCGCTCTCAAACCATTCGGCAACTGAAGGCTTCACCGCCTCCTCAACCCATCGCCGAACCACGGCGGCAATCTCCAGCTCCTCGCTCGATAGCAGCTGATCGAGCGCGAATAGCTCCTCGAGCGATCTCCTTGCTCCGGCCACCGTCCCCTCCACCTCTCGTTGACTCCTGGCCAATACTAACCATCGCAGCCGCCGCACGCTAGACGCAGCCTCGCAGACCGAAAATTACGCCGCCGGCTCCCACCCCGGAACAGCTCCCCACCCACTCCAGCTGATCGAGAAACGCTTCTTGCGCCAGAAGTTGCGCTCTTCCAACCCGAGATTCGATGCATCTCGAGCAGTGGCACACCGAAACACGCGCCTCATCCCTGTCGGAACATAGCCGCTGACGGATGCTCGTATAGGGATCCTGGGATATTTGTACGAGACGATTGGCCTCCCTTGCCCCCGCGCCGTGCGGAGGGAGTAGTGGCGGCGACTCCGGGTAGCCTCATCCTTGGAGGAACAGATCGTGAAATCAGTACGCTTTGGAAGCACCGGCCTCAAGGTGTCCGAGCTTTGCATCGGGACCATGACCTTTGGATTGCAGACCGACGAGACGGAGTCGTGGAAGATCCTCGACCACGCCTTCGAAGCCGGCATCTACTTCATCGACACCGCGAACGTCTACCCGCTCGGAGGCGGGACCGAGCACGCCGGGCGAACCGAGGAGATCGTCGGCTCCTGGTTGAAGGGTCGGCGCGACCAGATCGTGCTCGCCACCAAATTCGTCGGCGCCATGGGGAACGGCCCCCTGGACAGCGGAGCCTCCCGCCGCCATGTTTTTGCTGCAGTCGACGCCTCGCTGCGCCGGCTAGGTACCGATTACATCGACCTTTATCAGCTGCACCGCCCGGACCTCGATACCCCGATCGAGGAGACGCTCGGCGCGCTTTCGGACCTGGTGGCTTTGGGGAAAGTCCGCTATGTGGGCTGCTCGAACTTTCCCGCTTGGAGAGTGGCGCGCTCGCTTGGCTACTCGGAACGCAACGGCTTCGTGAAGTTCGCCTCGCTGCAACCCCGCTACAACCTGCTCTTCCGCGAGATCGAGCGCGAGCTGCTGCCACTCGCCGAAGAGGAGAACCTGGCCGTAATCCCGTTCAACCCGATCGCGGGTGGAATGCTCACCGGCAAGCATCGCGACCTGGCACAGCCAACCCCTGGCACCCGATTTAACTCGACACCGGCGAGCGAACTCTACCGCCGGCGCTACTGGAACCAGGAGATGTTCGACACCGTAACCGCGCTTCAGCAGATCGCCGCCGATGCCGGAGTCTCGATGGTCACGCTGGCGGTCTCCTGGGTACTGGCGCACCCGGCGGTTACCAGCCCGATAATCGGCGCCTCCCGGGCAGCCCAACTGGCGGAGTCGATCCAGGCGACGGAGTTTCGCCTCGAACCGGAGCTCAAATCCCGGCTGGATGCATTGACCTCCGAGTACCGAAAAGGAGACTGGGACAGCTAGGCCATGTGGGAAAACGCCGACACCAAGGCCGCGCCATGACCAGTATCGCACCCCTCGCCGGACTGGTCATTGAGATCTGCGCGATCGCCTTCACCCTGATCCTCTACACCAAGTGGCGCATCGACCGGAGGGAGACACCGATGGCCTATCTCCGGAAGCTAGAGGTCGGAGAGCGGAGGACGGTCTTCCAAGCTGTCCGCACCGGGGTCCTCCCAGAGGATCCCAGGCTTCGCCAGCACGCTGTCGAAGTAGCGAAACGGGTTGCCAGCGATCACCCAAGGGAGTGGATCTACGCCGGACTCTTACTGATGCTACTCGGGGACTCCCTTGCTTCCCAGTCGACGGTGGTCCTGCTGCTGGCGGCCATGGTGGCCGCGCTGGCAGCCTACACCATCGCCACCAGGCGGAGCCTCCGCCGGCACGCAGCCACCATCCTCGGCGAATGAGACCACGATGACTGGCGACCGCCCGCTAGCCGAGTTACTACTACCGGAGTCCTGCCGCACTCGCGAACACCTCCAGCCTTTCGGCAAGCTCTAGTTGCCTCATGCAGAGCCCGGCATCTCCGGAGTAGAACGACCGGTCGCACATCCCGTACAGTAGCGCGAGGGTGCCCTTCACGACTTCGGGAACTGCGCGAAGGTTCGCACTCTCCGCACGGTGGCGGAGTCGCGTCGCCTCGCGCAGTTCCCAGCGGCTTCCCGCCTCCTCCTCAACCTCCATCAGGAGCAGGGAGAGCTCGCCGACAAGATAATGCCACGTCACCAGGGGACACCCTCGCCTCAATGCTCCTCCGGCAGACCGTCCCCGCTCGCCAAAGGCGGCGCATCCACTGCCCGGAAAAGCTGGTAAGGCTTTGTGGGTTTTAGCTCAATCGGCATGGCCATACGACTGGATCTCCGCAACCTCTTGAGGGGAGAGCTCGCGCGGGACATCGCCCTTGGCAAGCTTCTCGCTCTGAACGCTGTGCCGAATCCCCTCTACCACCTCGGCGTTTGCCAAGGTGGTCAGGTCCCCCGGGTCGGTAAAGTTGGAGATGCCGGCGATGACACGGCGCATGATCTTCCCCGAGCGGGTCTTCGGCATGTCCGGAACGATCCAGACGTTCTTCGGCCGGGCGATCTTTCCGATCTCGACCTCGATCGCCGCCGCCACCTTGTCGGAGATCTCCTTGCTTGGGCTCAGGCCGGGCTTGAGCGAGACATACATCTCCACCACCCGTCCACGAATCTCATCGATCACCGGCACCGCGGCGGCCTCGGCGACTTCTGGCACGGTAAGGCTCGCCGACTCCAGCTCCTTCGTTCCCAACCGGTGTCCGGCGACGTTGATGACGTCGTCGACCCGTCCCAGGATCCGGAAGTAGCCATCCGCAGCCTTCATGGCACCGTCACCGGCGAAGTACGGCCAGTCCCTCCAGTCCTTGCTGTTCTTGTCGCGACAGTACTTCTCGTAGTAGACCTGGACAAACCGGTCGGGCTGGCCGTAGATGGTCTGAAGGATCCCCGGCCACGGGTTGCGGATGCAGATGTTCCCGGCTCGGCCGCTTCCCGCCTCTACCTCGTTTCCTTCCTCATCCAACACCACCGGAAATACTCCAAGGACGCCCGGGCCACAGCTTCCCGGCTTCATCGGCTGGATACCCGGGAGCGTGCTCCCCAGAAACCCGCCGTTCTCCGTCTGCCACCAAGTATCGACCACGACCGCCTCGTTCTTTCCGACCACGTCGTGGTACCACCTCCACACCTCCGGTTCGATAGGCTCGCCAACGGTGGTCATGTGCTTGAAGTGGTAGTTGTACTTCTTCGGCTCCTCCGGCCCGAGCTTCCGGAGCATCCTGATCGTCGTCGGCGCGGTGTGGAAGATCGTCACCCCAAGCCTCTCGGCGATCCGCCACACCCTCCCCGCGTCCGGGTAGGTTGGGACCCCCTCATACATAACTGTCGTGGTCCCGAGGGACAGCGGGCCGTAGACGATATAAGAGTGGCCCGTTATCCATCCGATATCCGCCAAGCACCAGTACGTGTCCTCGGGGTGGATGTCCTGGTAGTACTTGGCGGTGCCGGTGACGTAGGAGAGGTATCCCCCCGTTGAGTGCTGGCACCCTTTGGGCTTTCCGGTGGAGCCACTGGTATACATCAAGAAAAGCGGCGCCTCGGCAGGCATCGAAACCGGCGCCACCACCTGATGCTTATAGCTCTGGAGCAGCTCGTCGACGAAGACGTCCCGCCCAGCAACCATTGGCGTATTCGACGCGTACTTTCCGGGGTTGCGACGCCACACCAACACCTGTTCTACTTCGCTTCCTTCCGACTTGGCCACGGCTAACGCCTCGTCCGCCTTCTCCTTGTGGTCGAGGAGTTCGCCGTTTCGGTAGTAGCCGTCGATGGTGATCAAGACGCGGCTCCCAGAGTCGTGAATCCTTCCACCGCAGGCGGCACCGCTGAAACCGGCAAAGACCTCAGAGTGGACTACCCCCAACCGCGCGCAGGCGAGCATCGTGATCGGAAGTTCCGGAACCATCGGCAAGTGAAGGGTAACCCGATCACCTGCCTTCAAGCCGCAGAAGTCGCGGAGCATGGCAGCCATCTCGTTGACCCTCTGGTACAGCTCCTGGTAAGTCAAAATAACGGTATCGTCCTCCTCGAGTTCGGGAACCCAGACGATGGCCGCTTTGTTCCGATCCCGCTTCAGATGCCGGTCGACACAGTTGTACGAGGCGTTCAGCTTCCCGCCGACGAACCACTTCCAAAACGGTGGGTTGCTCGTATCCAGCGTGGTATGCCAATAATGGTCCCACTCGAGCAAGTCCCCATACTCCTTGAAGCACTCCGGAAAGTTGTCCTCGCTGAAGCGCTCCAAAATTGCGGGGTCGGAGGCGTTTGCCTGGCCGACAAAGCGAGTGGGTGGATAGAAAAGCTCCTCCTCCCGCCAGTGAACCGCTATCTGGGCTTCGGAGACGACCTCATCGTTTCCCGACATCCGTTAACCTCCCCGGGATACCGTCCCGCCAAGTTCCGGTAGCCACCGCTCGGAAGCCACCAGTGGCAACACCACCGTTCTCGCAGCGGGCTGCCACGCCCCTATTATGGCAGATTAACGAGGAAGCTTCCAGCCTCTTTACCCAAGAAGCGCGGATTCGCTGCGGCACAGCCCATGGGCCAAAAGTCCTTTTTTTGGCGCTCCTGCAGCAAAGTGCCCGACACGGATGCCATTGCCGGAATCTTTGCAACCACTGTGTTACAATTGCGGCCGACGAAGAAGGCTGCACATGGTCCTTCAACAGGAAAGCGTGCGGGGGCACGTACCGGCGCGTAGGCAGGTCGCCAGCGTTAAAAGGGCGCGTTTGCCGATCGCCAAACCCCCGCCTGTCGTGCGCGGCGAGGTCCACGTCAATTTGGACCGCTGCAAGGGATGCGAACTCTGCATCGAGTGCTGCCCCAAGGACGTGCTAACCCTCTCCACCGAATTCAACTCAGCCGGTTACCACTACCCGCTCGCCGCTACCGACGGCTGCATCCTCTGCCAGGGGTGCATGGCAGTCTGTCCCGACTTTGCAATCGCCGTCTCGGCCGTCGGCAATACTCCACCGGGCTGGGATGCCGGCTCGTTTTCCGCTGCTACGGGAGGAGGGTAACTAGATGGGGAAGTCGCCAGCTCTCTCTGGAGTTCACTTCATGCTCGGCGACGTAGCCGTCGCCGAGGGTGCAATCGCCGCCGGGTGCACCTTTTTTGGCGGTTACCCGATCACTCCTTCCACCGAGGTGGCGGAGCGGATGGCCCTCAGGCTTCCCCAGATCGGGGGGATCTTCATGCAGATGGAAGACGAGCTCGCATCGATAGCCGCCGTCCTCGGCGCCTCCTGGGGTGGCCGAAAGTCGATGACCGCGACCTCGGGACCCGGCTTCTCCCTGATGATGGAGAGCATCGGCCTTGCGGTGATGACCGAGACCCCGGCGGTCATCTGCAACGTGCAGCGGGGAGCCCCGTCAACCGGCCTTCCGACGCTGGTCGCGCAGGGAGACATGATGCAGGCCAGATGGGGGTCGCACGGGCACTACCAGATCATCGCGTTGGTACCTTGGTCCCCACAGGAGTGCTTCGACCTCACCGTGAGAGCCTTCAACCTGGCCGAACGGTACCGGACACCAGTCCTCATCATGGCCGACGCCGAGGTTGCCCACCTTACCGAGCGGGTGGTCATTCCCCCGGCCGGCGAGATCGAAATCTGGCCGCGAAAGCGCCCAACCCTTCCCCCAGGCCCCGGAGCCCTCGATCTCGATGAGACCCTGGTCGCACCGATGCCAGCCGCTGGCGAAGGGTACCGTCTGATGGTCGAGAGCCTTACCCACGACGATCGGGGCTATCCCGACACCACGGCCACCACGCACCGGCAGCTGGTACAGCGGCTCAACGACAAGATCTACCGTGACCGCTTCGCCCTCTACGACCAGGTAGAGAGGGTTATCGACGATGCCGAGGTGGTGGTGGTCTCCTATGGGATCTCCGCCCGGATCTCCGCCCGCGCCGTCGAGATAGCGCGTGCCCGGGGGATCAAGGCCGGACTGCTCCGACTCCGAACGGTCTGGCCCTTCCCGGAGGAGCGGATTGGCGAGCTCTCCAAGCGGCTCGCCGGCTTCGTCGTTGCCGAGCTCAACCTGGGCCAGGTCTCCCGCGAGGTCGAGCGGGTAGCCGTGGACGGCTGCTCCGTGGCTACCTGCGGAAACGCCGGCGGCGACATTCTCCATCCGAAGGAGATTCTCGAGGCGATCATCGCAGTTGACCAGGGGCTCGCCCCCAGCCGCTCGAGCAAGCTGGCGAGGGTCTAACGTGTCCCGCATCGGCGTCTTCGTCTGCCACTGCGGGGAGAACATCGCAAGGACCGTCGATGTCGAGGCGGTGTGCGCGGCGGCACGCCAGCTCCCGGGCGTAGCCCACGCCGAGGACTACCCCTTCATGTGTTCATCTCCGGGCCAGAAGCGGATGCAGGAGGCGATCCGAGATCGCAACCTCACCGGCGTGGTGGTCGCCGCCTGCTCTCCACACATGCACGAGACCACCTTCCGGGGTGCTGCCGCCGAAGGCGGATTGAACCCGTTTCTCTGCGAGATGGCGAACATTCGCGAGCAGTGCTCCTGGGTCCACTCCGACCCCGAAGAGGCAACCTTGAAGGCTGGCGAGATCGTCAGCCAGATGGTGGCAAAGGTCCGTTTCGACGCCGAGCTGGACGCGATCAAGGTACCGGTGACCCGGCGCGCCCTCGTCATCGGGGGCGGCATCGCCGGGATCCGGGCATCCCTCGACATCGCCAAGGCCGGCTACCAGGTAACCCTGGTGGAGCGAGAGCCCTCTCTCGGCGGTAACATGGCACGGCTCTCGGAGACCTTCCCGACCCTTGACTGCTCCCAGTGCATCCTCACCCCGCTCATGGTCGAGGTGTCGCACCACCCTAACATCGAGATGCTCACCTACGCGGAGATCGAGGAGGTGAGCGGGTACGTCGGCAACTTCAACGTCCGCATCCGCCGCAAGCCCCGCTTCGTCCTCGAGGACTGCACCGGCTGCGACGACTGCACCCAGGCCTGCCCCGTTGTTACCCCAAACGAGTTCGACATGGGATTATCGTGGCGAAAAGCGGTCTATATCCCATTCCCCCAGGCGGTGCCGGCCATCTACACCCTCGACGCCGCAGCCTGCGTCAACGCCAATCTGGAGGCCGCAAACGGCCGCTACCGGGTGCTCGCTTGCGAGCGTTGCGCGCTGGCGTGCGCGCCGCGGGTGATCGACTACGACATGAACCCGGAGCTGATCGAGCGGGAGGTGGGGGTGATCGTCATCGCCACCGGGTACGAACTCTGGAACGCCGCCCAAGCCCCGGAGTACGGCTACGGCCGCTACCCCGACGTCGTCAATGGGCTTGAGTTCGAGCGGCTACTCTCCGCCTCCGGCCCCACTTTGGGTGAACTCCGGAGGCCCTCCGACCGCAAAGTTCCAAAGAGCGTCGTCTTCATCCAGTGCGTGGGCTCGCGCGACCCCGAGCACGGCGTCGCCTACTGCTCCCGCACCTGCTGCATGTACACCGCCAAGCACGCCCTCCTCTACAAGCACAAAGTGCCCGACGGCGAGGCCTACGTCTTCTACATCGACATCCGGGCCGCCGGCAAGGGGTACGAGGAGTTCATCAGCCGGGTGATGGCCGAAGATAAGGTCCTTTACCTTCGTGGCCGGGTGGGACGGGTGGTTCAGGACGGCGACGGGCTGGTGGTGTACGGAGCCGACACCCTCTCATCGCAGCCGGTCCGAATCCGGGCAGACATGGTCGTGCTCGCCACCGCCATGGTGCCAGCTGCAGGAGAGGAACTGGGACGGACGCTTAGGGCATCCACCGACGAGTACGGCTTCTTCCAGGAGGTTCACCCCAAGCTCCGTCCGGTCGAGACTATGACCGCCGGGGTCCTGCTGGCCGGCGCTGCCCAGGGGCCAAAGGACATCCCCGACACCGTCGCCCAGGCTTCGGCGGCGGCGAGCAAGGCGCTGGAGATCCTCGCCAGCCCGATCTACTCGCGAGAGCCGACCGTGGCCACCGTGAACACCGCCGCCTGCTCCGGCTGCCTCGACTGCGCGCGGGTATGCCCCTACGGAGCCATCGAGAGCCGGGAGATCCCGGCGCGGGCTGGCACGCCCCCAAGGGTGGTAGCGCACGTTAACGAGGCGATGTGCGAGGGGTGCGGAATCTGCACCTCCACCTGCCGCAGCCGAGCCATCGACGTAGCCGGCTTCGACGACGAGCAGCTCTTTGCCCAGATCTCGGCGGTTGCGCGCCTGCGAGAGCCCGCGAAAGTGGGAGCAGGAGGCGGCAGTGACCAAGGTTGAGCTACGGGGCACGGTAGAGGCCGGGGCAAGATGGAAGCCGCGAGTGGTGGCCTTCACCTGCAACTGGTGCAGCTACTCGGGTGCCGACATGGCCGGAACAGCCCGGATCGGGTACGCCCCGAACGTCCGGCTGGTCCGGATGCTCTGCTCCGGGCGACTGGACCCGATCTTCATCCTAAAGGCCTTCGAAGAGGGCGCCGACGGCGTCCTCGTCTCCGGCTGCCATCCGGGCGACTGCCACTACGTCCAAGGCAACCTCTATACCCGGCGGCGCCTGGAGGTTTTCGCGAACCTGATGGAGTTCGTCGGGATCGACCCCAGGCGACTCAGCTTCGCCTGGGTCTCGGCTTCCGAGGGTGTCAAGTGGTCCCGGGTGGTCGACCAAGTGGTGTCGCAGGTAGCCGAGGCCGGCCCGGTGGGAAGCTGGGCCGTCCTTCACGCCCCGAGCACGCTGGCGCCCCAACCGCGCCAACCCGCGCAGCCGCCGCGGCAACCCCCTTCGGAGGAGGAGGTAAGGCAGACCACGCTGAACCTCAGGGAGCTGGCGAGGCGCCTATTGGAGAACGGCGAGGTTTCCCGGATCATCGGCTACGCCCACTCGGCGGGCGGCATGTCCGCGGCGCCCGCCTTCATCGATACCCCCGAAGACGCCGAGCGGCTCGCCTGGAGCGCGAACTCCCCCGGCAACCTTACCGCTTACCTCTCCGGCCCGAACCGTGCCCGGCGCCCAGGCAAGACGGCGGTCGTCGTGAAGACCTGCGACGCCCGCAGCCTCGGCGGCCTTCTCCGCGAGAACCAGCTCCCGCGGGACGAGGTGGTGGCCATCGGAGTCTCCTGCAGCGGCCAGTGGAGCGGCGGGCGGCTGGCGGCGAAGTGTTACGCGTGCGAGAGCGACATCTCCCCGCTTGCCGACTGGAGCGTCGGGGCGGGAGGTATCGCGGATGGCCCCCACCCCGGAACTGCAAGGGCGGTAGCTCCGGACCCACGCGATGCCGAGATCGCGGCCCTCGCCTCTCTCCCCGCCGGGGAACGCCTCGCCTTCTGGACCGGAGAGTTTGACCGGTGCATCCGCTGCTACGCATGCAGGTCCGCCTGCCCAATGTGCTACTGCGAGACCTGCATCGCCGACAAGACCCAGCCGCAGTGGATTCCCGCAGCCTCGAGCGGGCCCGGCAACTTCGCCTGGAACATCACCCGGGCGATGCACCTCGCCGGGAGGTGCGCGGACTGCGACGAGTGCGCGCGAGCCTGCCCATCCAACATCCGCCTCGACCTTGTCAACCACTCGATCTCCCGCTCCATCGAGCGCTCCTTTGGAAGCCGCGTGGAGGCCGACCCCGCGGCGGTTGCGCCGCTGACTACCTACCGGCCCGGCGACCCGGACCGGTTCCTGTGAGGAGGTTCCGGTGACGGCGCTGGGTTGGCATCTTTCGGAGAAGGAGTGGACGGAGTGGCTCCGCGTCCTGCTGGAAAGCGGCATCGCGGTTATCGCACCGGTATTGGGCACAACCGGCACCTCAGAGTTCCAAAGGGTTGGTAGCGCCGAGGAGGCTGCCGCTCCACCACCGTCGCGGACCGCAATGTCACCGAAGAAGTTCCTCTTCCCGCAGAGCGAAGTCCTCTTCTCCTTCGACTTCTCCGGCGAGTCGGCGACACTCTCACAGCCGGAAATGGAGAGAGGGCGGCAGCTGCTCGTGGGCCTCCGCCCCTGCGATGCCGCCGGGCTGCGCCGCCTCGATGAGGTCTTCCTCTCCGAGCCCGAAGACCCTACCTACTCTGAGCGCCGGCAGCGGACGGTCATCGTCTCCCAAGCCTGCACCCAAGCCGGTCAAAGCTGCTTCTGCACCGCGGTTGGCGGCTCGCCAAGCGGGAGAGAGGGCGCCGATTTGGCCCTCACCAAGCTGGAGGGATCCGGCGATCTCCTGCTGGAGCCGGTCACCGCAGGCGGCGAGGAGCTGGCCGCACCGGCAAGCGCCTCCTGGCGTCCAATCACCGCGGAGGATAGAGCGCAGGCGGCAAGGCAGGCCGAGGCGGTGACCTCAGCGATAACCCGCGAACCACTACCGCCAAACGCGCCCCCCATCCTCGCCTCCTCCTTCGACTCCCCCGCCTGGGCGGAGGTGGCCGACGGCTGCATCGGCTGCGGGATCTGCGCGTACGCCTGCCCGAGCTGCAGCTGCTTTGACATCACCGACTCCGGCGGCGCCGCCTGCGGCAGCCGGTGCCGCTCGTGGGACTCGTGCGCATTCTCGACCTTCACCCGCCACGCCTCCGGGCACAACCCGCGCGCAGATCAGCCGTCCCGGTACCGCCAACGGGTGATGCACAAGTTCTCCTACTTCCCCGCCGAGCACGGCGGGGAGATGATGTGCGTCGGCTGCGGCCGCTGCATCGACCTCTGCCCTGCCGGAGTGGACATCCACCACGCCGTGCTGGCGCTCGCGAGCGGCGCGACGCTGCGCGTCCAGGCGAGATCCGGGGTGAAGGCATGAGCGCCACCGCCACCCTCCTTCCCGACCTTGCCCGGATAACCGGCGCGAGGGATGAGACCTACGACGTCAGGACCCTGCAGATCGAGCTGGTCGAGCGCGATCGGGCAGAAAGCTTCACCTGGAGACCCGGGCAGTTCGCCATGATCTCGGTCTTTGGCTTCGGGGAGGCGGCCCTCACCATTACCAACCCGCCCGACGAGGAGGGTTTTATCGAGATCACCTTCCGCGAGATGGGCAAGCTCACATCGGCGCTCCGAAGACTCTCCACCGGCCAGATCGTCGGGGTGCGCGGACCCTTTGGCAACAGCTTTCCCTTGGATGAGTGGGGCGGGCGAGACATCGTTTTCGTAGGCGGCGGTATCGGGATGGCCGCGCTCCACGCCCCCCTTGCGGCCGTCCTCCGCGAGCGCGATCGCTTCGGCGAAGTGACCGTCGTCGTGGGCGCGAAGAGCGCCAGCGACCTGGTCTATCGGGGCGAGTTCGACGAGTGGCAAAGAGCAGGTGGCGCGCGCCTCATCCGGGCGGTCGATCCCGGCGGAGAGGTCGACGGCTGGGACGGCGAGGTCGGGCTTTTGCCCGACGTCTTCGAGCGCCTTGGTCTCTCCGGAGCGGAGACGGTGGTCGTCGTCTGCGGGCCACCGGTCATGCTCGACTTCATGTTGAAGGCCACCAGCCGCCTCGGGACCCCGCCCGCTCGGGTGATCACCACCCTCGAGAACCGGATGAAGTGCGGCCTCGGATACTGCGGCCACTGCAGCGTCGGCCGCTTCATGGTCTGCCGCGACGGGCCGGTGATCTCCGGCGAAGCCCTGGCCACGCTGCCCAAGGAGCTGTGAGGAGGAAGTCATGAAGACCGTTCACGAAGATGGCGCCACCGAGGAGCGGCAGCTCGTGACCGATGCTCCACCGGAGCTTCAAAGCCCAATCGACTGGGCGCTGCGGACCGATCGCCTTCCCCACATCTGGTGCCCGGGCTGCGGGATCGGAACTGCGGTAGTCGCCTTCGTGGAGGCGGTAAAGGAGGCGGGGATCAGCCTTGACAACCTCTCTGTCGTCTCCGGAATCGGCTGTACCGGGCGCGTCGCCGGCTACCTCGACTGTGACAGCTTCCACACCACCCACGGCCGAGCGATCCCCTTCGCCACCGGGCTCCACGCGGCGAACCCGGAGCTGAAGGTCGTGGTATTCAGCGGGGACGGAGACTTGACCGCCATCGGCGGGAACCACCTCATCCACGCCGCCCGCCGCAACGTCGACATCACCGTCATCTGCGTGAACAACTTCGTCTACGGGATGACCGGCGGGCAGGGGGGCCCGACTACCCAGACCGGGGCCAAGACCTCCACCACTCCCTTCGGCAACATCGACCAACCCTTCAACCTGGCGAGGCTCGCCGAGGGGGCAGGCGCCACCTACGTCTCCCGCTGGACCGTCCTCGACCTTGGCCGGCTGCGGAGATCGATGGTCGAAGCCCTCACCCACCGCGGGTTCTCCTTCGTCGAGGTCGTCTCGCCCTGCCCGGTCTACTACGGCCGGCGAAACCGACTCGGGGAAGCGGTGGACGAGCTGCGCTACTACCGGGAGAACACCCTGGTCGTCCCCGCAGCCAGCGTCGACGAGGTGGACATCGGCGAGCTTGGGGGTGAGATCAAGGTGGGGAGGTTCGTGGACATTGAAAAACCAACGCTCGAGGAGCGTATCGCCGGATTGGCTCTGGAGCTAGCGCCCGAGAGCAAGTCCACCGGGGGACACGATGGCTAGGGCAAGCGGCATCCCCGACCTCGCGGCAGTGGAGCGCGCGGAGATCCGCCTCAGCGGTTTTGGCGGGCAGGGAATCTTGCTCGCTGGCTACATCCTTGGAGAGGCTGCTACCCTCTTCTCCAAACGCAACGTGGTAATGGCGCAGAGCTACGGCCCGGAGTCGCGGGGTGGGGCCAGCCAAGTGGAGCTGATCCTTGCAGCCAGCGAGATCAGCTACCCCCGGATCGAAAGCCCCGACGTCGTGGTGACCCTTTCGCAACAGGCCTACGCCAGTTATGGCCTCTCTCGGCCCCACGGCTGCCTGCTCCTCGCCGACTCCGACCTGGTCTCGATCGACCGGACCGTCGAGGAGGGACAAGTAACGGTCCTGGCGCCACTCACCCGCTGGGCCGAGGAGCGCCTCGGGAAGCGGATCACGGCAAACATCGTCATGCTCGCCTACCTCTGCGACCTCACAGGGCTGGTAGAGGCGTCCGAGCTTGAACGTGCGGTGGCCAGGTCGGCCCCTCGGGGATCCGAGGAGCTGAACCGGAGGGCGGTGGAGATCGGCATCGAAGAGGCGCAAACGTACCTCGCCAGCCTGGATGGCGACCGGCCATGAGCGCGACTTCGATATCGATCGGCGCCGACCGCACGCTCGTAGCCAGGGTCGAAGAGCTGAGCGGCCAGAACGTCTTCTCCTGCTACCAGTGCGGGAGGTGCACGGCCACCTGCCCATTCTCCTTCAATCCCCAGCAGGTGCTCCGCAAGGTGCAACTGGGACAGGTAGTCGAGGCGGCCGGACTCGAGACCACTTGGCGGTGCGCAAGCTGCTTTAGCTGCGTGGTCGCTTGCCCGAAAGGAGTGGACCCGCCTCGGGTTATGCGGGCACTGCGGGCCATGGCAGCGCGGGGCGACCTTGGCCGCCGCCATCGCAAGGGACACCGGGCGCGCTCGCGCCTGATCGCCGCCAACCACGAGACCGCCCGTATCGGAAGCAGGCTCGCCCCCGCGAGCAACTGGGCTCTCCGGGCCCCAGGGGCGGGTCTAGCCACCGAGATCGCGCTTGGGATCGAGCGCTCGCGACGGATGCCGGAGTTCTCGCGCCCCTCCTTCGAAAGCTGGTTCAGCCGCCACCAGCCTCCTGGAGACGGCCACCGCGGGCCAGTGCTGCTCTTCGTCGACACCTACATGGACTTCAACTTCCCCGGTATCGGAATCGCCGCAACCGATCTCCTCGAGCGCGCGGGCTTTGCGGTCAGCCTGGCCAGAAACTCCTGCTGCGGGAGGCCGATGATCTCCAAGGGGTACTTGGAGATGGCCGCCAGGCAAGCCCGTGCCAACTTGGAGATTTTGCTCCCTGCCGCCCGGAAGGGTCTCCCAGTGGTGGGGTGCGAGCCTTCTTGCCTGCTCACCTTCCACCGCGAGTACCCGGATCTGCTGGCCGGAGATGGTCTCGAGGCGGAGGCGAATGAGGTAGCCGCGCAAGTAGTATCGATCGATACCTTCCTTGACTCCCTCCGCGACAGCGGCCAGCTGGAGCTGGCATTCGATCCGGCAAAGGCCGGTGGGAAGCCGGTGATCTTTCACGGCCACTGCCACCAGAAGGCCTTCTCCGATCCGGAGGCGGGGCTGCGCCTTCTCCGCGCCGCCGGCTTCGACGCCGAATTGGCAAACGCCTCTTGTTGCGGAATGGCGGGATCCTTCGGGTACGAGAAGGAGAACCGCGAGCTTTCAGAGCAGGCCTGGAAACGAGGCCTGCTCCCGGCGATCGAGGGAAATCCGGGCGCGGAGCTGGTGGTTATGGGAATCTCCTGCCGGCAACAGGCGGAGCACAGATC
>JAKARV010000025.1 GCA_021819205.1 Actinomycetes bacterium
AACGCCGGTCCGGCCGAGGTCTGCCGCTTTCTCCATCGGCATCTGATAGCCGCGTTCAATAAGGTTAAGAACCCGAGAGCGCACCTGGTGCGTTCGTTATCGCCTGACAAGGCCCTGTATACCACCTAAGTAATAACACTGCCAGGGGAGACACCCGCCAGAAGCCAATGCATTTCAATTATTGGCCCGAACAGAGGGAAGCGGATCGTGCTTCCGTTGGCTGGCATCTCACGAGCATTAGCGAACATCAAAGTAGCAATGGACGAGCGAGCGCACCATGCATCGGCCCACGCCTCTTCCGAGATTCACCAGATGACAGAGGCAAAGGACCACCCCAATCGATTGACCGGGGTGTGACCGAAGTGGCAACCGACGTAGCTGGTATCCGTCACCGGTAGGGTTACGGCAAGCTGCTTCGAAGCATTTCAGACGAGAACACGCACAAGAGCCGACGACGAGGCAAACTCCGGTCGATCACCAAGAAACAGACCGGACGCAGGGAAGCCGGACCGGCCGGGGTCCGCAGCGTCACTGGCACAGCGGTGGAGGAGATCGTCTGCGGCGAGGGGAACCGCGCGAGGGCACGCGGAGCGGTTTCACGGCATCCCAACCAGCGTCCCCGTCTGATCGTCCAGGCGGACCGCATCTTCGAGAGGAGGGGAGCGATGCTCTCCAAGCTCGATCTGATGACCATCGAACTTATTGGCATCCTTGCAAGCCGGGCATTTGCACGGGATTGTGGGCACGATTGGCATCCTCGCCGCCGGTGCAACCGGGCGTCTAGGCTGTAGGAATCGTGATCAAGCTGTGCGACACCACCCCGAGCAGCCTGGAGTTCCTACTCGACGGACACCCCGGTTACCGCAGAACCCAGATCCTGGACGGAATATACCGGTCCCACCGGCTCCCAGCCGAACTCACCACCCTTCCTCGCGACCTGCGATCGCTGCTCGAAGGCGAGATCCAGCCGGCGCTCACCCACGTTGCGGAGTCGGCCTCCGACAATGGCGAGACCGTCAAGTGGCTCTTTGCCCTCGAAGACGGACAGAGGATCGAGACCGTCCTCATGCGCTACTCCGATCGGGTAACCGTTTGCATCTCCACCCAGGCCGGCTGCGCCATGGGTTGCAGCTTCTGCGCAACCGGGCAGGGCGGATTTGGCCGGAACCTCACCACGGCGGAGATGCTCGAGCAGATCTTCTGGGCCGAGCGGGCGGCAAAGCCACGCGCCGTTACCCACGTGGTCTTCATGGGGATGGGCGAGCCCCTCGCCAACTACGACCGGACCGTGGCGGCGGCGCGGAGGCTCCGCTCCGACTTCGGGATCTCGCCGCGGCGATTGACCATCTCCACGGTGGGAATTATCCCCGGAATCCGCCGGCTCGCGGCCGAAGGGATTCCAATAACGCTTGCCGTCTCGCTTCACGCCGCCAACGACCGGCTTCGGGACGAGCTGATTCCCATGAACCGCCGATACCCGATCTCAGGCCTCATGGAAGCCTGCTCGGAGTATGTTTCCGCGACTTCGCGGAGGGTAAGCTTCGAGTGGGCCATGATCTCCGGGGTGAACGATCGCGCGCAAGACGCCGAGGAGCTGGCATCGCTGGCCATCCCGCTTCGAGCCCACGTCAATTTGATCCCGCTCAACCCCACCCCGGGGTACGCGGTGATCGGAACGGCCCCGGCGGAGGTGGCGAGGTTTGCCAGTCAACTGCGCCGTCTCGGCGCCAACGCCACCATCCGCGACACCAGGGGACGGGAGATCGCCGCAGCGTGCGGCCAGCTTTCGATGCGAGAGGCGCAAAACCAACTCCGTCTTCCGCATCGCCGGCCAAATCTCGTCGACTCGCTCCCCTCCGAGCACTAGTGGCGCGCCGTTGATCACCCTGGCTATCACCCACTAGAGGGATGACCGCGATTGCAATGGAACACTAGGTTGGAGTTGAGTCCGAGCTTCATCAGGAGTGGCACATGGCAGCTGATCTTCGCCTTGAGATAGCCCCCTCAATCCTGCCTGCCGACTTTGGCCGGCTGGGAGAGGAGCTCCAGTCGCTTGGGGACGCCGGCGTCGACCGGATCCACTGGGATGTGATGGATGGGGTATTCGTCCCCAATTTGACGATCGGCCACCCGGTAATCGCCGGATGCCGAAGCTACTCCGAACTCCCGTTCGAAGCGCACCTCATGATCGTCGAGCCGGAACGGTACGTCAAGTCCTACATCGAGGCCGGGTGCGAGCTGGTCACTGTGCACGCGGAGGCCACTACCCATCTGCACCGCACCCTATCTTTGATTCGCGAAGAAGGCGCTCGCGCCGGAGTTGCCCTCAACCCGGCGACGCCGCTCTCAGCGATC
Organism: Actinomycetes bacterium; assembly: GCA_021819205.1. Taxonomy (GTDB): domain Bacteria; phylum Actinomycetota; class Acidimicrobiia; order Acidimicrobiales; family Acidimicrobiaceae; genus JAKARV01. Next base: position 2,356 of record JAKARV010000025.1, read on the forward strand.
GAGTACGTCATGGACCTTGTCGACGTCGTTTTGATCATGACCGTGAACCCGGGCTTTGGCGGCCAGCGCTACCTGGCCTCAATCGAGCCTAAGATCCAGGCGGCGGCCTTCCTTCGGGATGCCGCCAACCCCGCGGCTAAGATCGAGGTTGACGGCGGCGTGTCTATCGACACCCTGGCCAGCTGCGTGCGCAATGGCGCCGAGATAGTCGTATCCGGATCTGCGCTCTTCTCGCATCCAGGCGGCAGGCGCGAAGCGGTCAACGCGTTTCACCAGCTTTCAAAGGAGGCCCTAGCGTGACGGAGATCGAAAAACTGGCCCTGACGGCGGTGCGCATGCTCTCCATTGATCAGGTGGAGGCGGCGAACTCCGGACACCCCGGGCTTCCGCTTGGCCTCGCGCCGGTGGCATTCACCCTCTACTCCCGAATCATGAACTTTGATCCCGCCGACCCAGATTGGGCGAACCGTGACCGGTTCGTGCTCTCCGCCGGCCACGGCTCCGCGCTTCTCTACTCCCTACTCCACCTCTTCGGCTACGGTTTGTCCCTCGAGGAGCTGAAGCGGTTCCGCCAGATTGGGTCGCTTACCCCGGGACACCCCGAGCACGGCCATACTGCTGGTGTCGAAGTGACCACGGGTCCCCTAGGCCAAGGCATCGCCACCTCGGTGGGACTCGCAATCGGCGAAGAGCGCAGGCGTGCCGAAATACTGGAGCGCACCGGTTCTGAACTGATCGACCACTACACCTTCGTACTCGCTTCCGACGGCGACCTGATGGAGGGAGTTAGCCACGAGGCTGGATCACTCGCCGGAAAGCTTGGGCTTGGGCGGCTCATCGTCGGCTTCGACTCCAACGACATCACCATCGATGGGCCCGCCCACCAGTCGTGCACCGACGACGCCGCCGGACGCTTCCGCGCCTATGGGTGGCAGGTGCTGACGGTAGAGGACGTCGAGGATCTCGAGGAGATCGAGGCGACCTACCGCGTCGCCATGGCCGACAAAGCCCGGCCAAGCCTGATAATCTTCCCCACCACCATCGGAAAGGGCGCCCCCAACAGGCAGGGCACCTCCAAGGCACACGGCTCTCCTTTAGGCGCAACCGAAATGGCCGCGACCAAGGAGGCCTACGGCTGGCCGGCGGAGCCGCCCTTTTACGTTCCCGAAGAGGTTCGCACCTACCTCGCGAAGGTGATCGATCAGAAGCAAGAGGTCGCGGCGAAGTGGCGGATTCGTGCCGCCGAGCTTGGCGTGACCCCAGAGTCCCTGGCGGCTCCCAGCTTCTCCGCCACCGAAGTTGGCGCCCCCGCCTCCGAAGTCGGGACGTCGATAGCCACCCGGGTCGCCTCCAACACCTTCCTGAGCGAGGTTGCCGCCAAGCTCCCAGGGGTAATCGGTGGTTCTGCTGATCTGGCGGAGTCGACCGGAACCAAGCTTCCGCTCGCCCCGTTTACCCGCGAAGACCGGCTTGGACCGGTCATCCACTTCGGTATTCGCGAGCACGGAATGGCCGCCGCCGCGAACGGGCTGGCTCTCTATGGGTACCGGCCCTACGTATCGACCTTCCTGGTCTTTTCGGACTACCTGAGGCCGAGTTTTCGGCTTTCGGCGCTCATGGGGCTGCCGGTAACCTACCTCTTCTCCCACGACTCGATCGCCGTCGGCGAAGATGGCCCCACCCACCAACCGATAGAGCAGGTGGAAAGTTTGCGGATCGTCCCCGGATCAGCGGTCATTCGCCCGGCTGACGCCGGCGAGACCTACGACGGGTGGCGCTACGCACTCTCCCACGAGCGTGGTCCGGTCGCGCTGATCCTGACCAGGCAGGGCCTGCCGGTGCTTCCCCTCGAAGCCGATCCCACTTGGATCTCCACCATCGGCGCCCGGATCGTCCACGACCCTGGGACCGAACCGGAAGTGGTGCTGATAGCTTCCGGGTCCGAGGTAGACCTCTGCATCAAGGCGGCAAAGCTCCTCAAGGAGGACGACGATGTTAACGCGCGTGTGGTCTCGGTGCCGTGGCGAGAGCGCTTCCTTGGCCTTCCGCTCGCCGACCGAGACAAGCTTGCTCCGACCGGAGTTCCGCGCATCGTCGTCGAGGCGGGCGTGGCCACCGGCTGGGCCGCCTTCATGGAGAGCGGTGACCGTCTGATCAATATTAACCAGTTTGGCAGTTCGGGACCGATGAACGCCGTTCTAGAGAAGTACGGCTTCACCCCGGCGTCGATTGCCGACCAGGCGCTGGATCTCGTGATCGACGGCAACCGGCTCGGCAAGCCCTCTCATTTAGTCTCGCACATTCTCAAGGCGACGGAGGCCGCTTCGGCAGCAGCCCAGGCGCTGGTAGGCCTGGGAGACAAACACCGTGCGGATGAGGCAGCCGTGAACGCCATGCGCGAGGAGCTCTCCACCCTTCCCGTAGCCGCCCGCGTGATCGTTGGCGAGGGGGAAAAGGACGAGGCTCCCATGCTCTACGTTGGCGAGCGTCTCGGCGTCGGCTCAGTCGACATCGATCTCGCCATCGATCCGCTGGAGGGGACGAACTACGCGGCTACTGGCCGGGAGGGCGCGGTTTCGGTAATCGCAGCCGCTCCCGGTGGAGGGTTTAAAGCTCTTCCCGGCTACTACATGGAGAAGCTTGTAGTCAACCAAGCGGCGGCCGGCGCCCTCGACATCGACCTTCCGCTCGTCGAAAACGTCCACCGGGTCGCCGACCGGCTCGGCCTCTCCATCTCCGAGGTCGGGGTGGTGGTGCTGGCAAAGCCACGCCACGCCGACGCGATCGCCGAATTGCGGCAACATTCGATCCCGGTAGTGGAGATCCCCGATGGAGACGTGATGGCGAGCCTTCGCGTACTCACCGGCGATCCGCGGATGACGATGCTCTGGGGAATCGGCGGGACGCCGGAAGGCGTGATCACCGCGGCAGCCACGCTGGCCCTCTCCGGCCAGATGCAGGCCCGCCTCGTGCCCCAGAGCGACCAGGAGACGGCGCTTCTGGCAAAGTGGAACCCGGACTGGCAGAGCCTCCGCTTCGATGCCCGCGACCTCGCCCATCCGGAATCGGTTGTAGTTGCAACCTCGATCACCGGAGCAGCACCGTTAGCAGCCCCCAAGGGTGTGGGCGACTTCCTCGAACTCGAAAGCCTCTGGATCGAATCTGGTCGCTTTGGAGTAGTTCGCCGAATCGTGCCTTAGCGGAAAGGGACGTCAGAAAGGAAATGTCAATGCCCCACCGAATCGCCGCCATCCAGAAGGCGACCGCGCACCTGCCTCACCCCGGCAGAATGACCATGCTTGCCATAGCCGGCGACTCCGCCTCGGGCAAGACCACGATCACCAAGGGCCTGGTAAAGGCGCTTGGTGATATGCGGATCGGCTCGTTCTGCACCGACGACTACCACCGTTACGACCGTGTCGAGCGCAAATCCCTCCCCTTCACCCCGCTTCACCCAGAGTGCAACTACCTTGAGATCATGGAGCAGCACCTCCAGCTACTGACGCTCGGGCAGCCGATATTGAAGCCCAAGTACCACCACAGTGACGGCACCCTGGGCCGCCCCGAACTCTTCGAACCCCAGGAGATCGTCATTGTCGAGGGGCTTTTCCCGCTGTGGTCGAAACTCTCCCGGGCCACCTTCGACGTCACCGTCTATCTCGATCCGCCGGAGGAGGTCCGGCGCCGGTGGAAAGTCCAGCGGGACACCGGAAAGCGCGGGTACACCGAGGAGGAGGTGCTCAAGGACCTGGTCAAGCGGGAGCCCGAATCGGAGAAGTACATCCGGCCCCAACGTGCGCACGCCGACATCGTCATCTCGTTCGCCCCCGTCGAGGGGCGGACCGAGTCAGATCAGACCATGAGCGCGACCATCTTGCTCCGGCCGACGGTACCTCACCCCGACCTCTCCTCGATCCTTACCTCGGATACCAGGGAGTCTGTCCACCTCAAACTTATCCGTGATCAGGACGGCAAGCCGGTGGACGCCCTCCACGTGCACGGTCACGCCGCCGAGGCTTCAACCAAGATCGTCGAGGAGACCATCTGGCAACATATCGGCATGACCGGCGAGATCCCGCAATCTTTGGGCATGATCAGCGAGACCACCAGATCGGCTCCTCTGGCCATAGCCCAGCTGATCCTTCTCCACCACCTGATCAGATCCTGATCAGGTCTCGCCTAGGAGGAGCCATGGCCGGACATACCGGCCATGGCTCTCTCTCATTTTGGCCACATAGCGACCAGTTCGCGTGATGCTCCGCCGACTTTCCAACCGGCTTGCCTAGCTCGGTGCGCACCGCCCGGAGAGAAAGCGTTCGGCAAGCTCGCAGCTCTGTTCGGTGTAGGATGCCCCAAGCTCCCGGGCAAGGTCCACGCCTTGATGCGAACCGATCCAGGCTACCAAGAGAAGCCGGCGGAGCATCACGAAAGTCCAGAGTTCCGCGATCTCGCCCGCGGAAAGCGAGGTGTGGCGCTGATACCCGTTGACCCAGGCGTCGATGAGATCGGGGACTTCCGGGGTGTGTTCGATGAACGAGAGCGAGGCCGCTAGATCGTACAGGTACCACCCAAACCCGGAGTCGTCAAAGTCGATCACCGATGCATCACCGTTTGGCCTCCAGATCAGGTTCGAGAGGCGCATATCGGCGTGAATGAGGCCGTAACGGCCAGCATCAGCGCCAAAGGCGGCGAGGCGCTCACGGATTCGCTCCTCCAGCCTGGCCAGGATTTGCGCCTCCTCTGGACCAACGCCGATACCGTTCATCCACGCTCCCCAGCGCGGAAACGCTCCAAAGGCTGCCTCGATGTCCCAGCTAAAGCGGGAGAACCAGCCAGGCCGCCTCCAGCCAGCCGCATGCCGATGCATCTGTGCGCTCAACTCTCCAAGGGTCTCAAAACCCGACTTGAGGCCCGCTGGAGCAACCTCCTCTCCAGCCACATACTCAAAAAGGACAGCAAGCCGCGCGCTCCCGCACACCCTGGTCACCATCTGCCCATCTCCGTTTGGGAGGGCTACAGGCGTCGAGATGCCGGTGTCTTGCCGGAGAGCCCGCGACCAGGCGAGCTCCGACTCGACCTCCACCTGACAGTGGTAACCCAGCCGGTGAATCCGCAGGATCCGCCGCTCGCCATCGCCAAGATCAAGTAAGAATGTGGCATTCTCCGAAACGTTGATCAAGACCGGCTCATCCACCGCTCCGGCCAGCTCCGGATAGCACTCAACGGCCGCCCGGGCACAACGACCAACCTCCTCAAGCGCTTGCGGATCGTCGGAGAGGTCGTGTAGCGTTGGCTGCTCGGGCACAGCTGGTAATTCTACGAATAATCCGCCTAATTCGTGTCCAACGGTGGCTAGCAATATATTGGCCCCAACCCAAGCACCGAACATCGCACTTTGACCGGGAAAACGTTGGGAGGTCGAAACTGAAATTAAGTATCTTGCCGGAAAGGGGCAATTCAAAACGGCAGGCAGTAACGCTGCGAGCGGTTTCGGCGCCAGCTGCCGATAGCCACCTGGTTCAAAACGGCGCGGCAAAGCAGGAACAAGAGAGCGATCGACGGAGCGAACCAGGCCAAGGGCAAATTGAAGCAAGCACCCGCCAAAGCCGCACTGGCTTGACCCGATGGCCAAGATACCCTCGATTATCTGAACCCAAAGGGCAGGCTTTGATAATATATGGTCTAGATCATTATTCGAAGCTTGCTCGGTTGGGCCATACTTGGGGGGGTGGAGGAAGAGTTGGAAGGTTTGCCGCAAGAGTCGATTCTCTCCGCCATAGGGCAAACGCCCTTGGTCGAGATCGAACCGGGGATCTACGCAAAGCTCGAGTTCCTGAACCCTTCGGGTTCCATCAAAGCCCGAATCGCGAAGTACATGATCGAGAAGGCCGAGGCGAATGGCGCACTCGAACCCGGCATGACCATCGTCGAGGCGAGCAGCGGAAACACTGGCAATGCACTCAGCATGGTAGCGGCCGTCAAGGGATACCGGATGCTGGTGCTGATGCCAAAAGGAATGAGCACCGCCCGGTTGGCGATATCGCACGCCTTTGGAGCCGAGGTCAGGGAGGTTGGCGATTTTCACGTCAACGAAGCCCTTGGCCTCGCGAAGGAGCTTGGCGGCAAACCCGGCTACTTTGCCCCGCTCCAGTTCGAGTCGGAGGACAACGTCGAGGAGAACCGCACCTGGCTTGGGCCCGAGATTTTGAGCCAGCTCCCCGGGGGAGAGGCTCCGGACGCCTTCGTCATGGGGGTAGGCACAGGCGGCACCCTGATTGGGGTGGGGCAAGCTTTCCGGGCGGTAAAGCCGGGCGTTCGCCTCGTAGCGGTCGAGCCCGACGAGTCTTGCACCATCCTCTGCAGCGAGGTGCACCATCACCAGATCGAGGGGATCTCCGATGGCTTCATTCCCGGAATCTATTTGCGGCACCGGTCCATCGTCGATGAGGTAATGCCAATTACCAGCGCAGACGCAATAACCGAGATGCGGCGTATCGCCCGCAGAGGAATGCTGGTAGGGCCAAGTTCGGGAGCGCATCTTCTGGCCGCGCGCCGACTTCGGCAGGCCCACCCGGAGCTGCGGCGTATCGCTACCATCTTTTGCGATGAGGGCGAAAAGTATTTAAACGAGTACTTCGGCACTGCGGCGCCGACGCTGGGCGAGTAGCCGGTGGTGACTCAAGGAATTCGGTTCCGTGGTGACATGGACGCCTGGAACCGGCTAAAACGCCTTCCCCACCCCGCTCCAGAGCGTAAGCTTCGTCCGGTCTCCGCGGAAGATATCGCAAGCGTACTCCACAGGCACCCCCACAAAGGAGTAGGCGACCCTCTCCACCTGAATCGCCACCGGAGGTCCCGACATCCCCAGAAGTTTCGCCTGTTCCGAAGTCGCCCGGACCGCCTCCAAAGTCTCCAGCGCCTTGACCGGGCGCTCGTCGTAACCAACATCGAGGAGTTCGTAGATGGATCCATTAAGGTCGCGTTCCAAAAGGCCAGGGAAACGTTGCGCGGGGAACCAAGATCTCTCGATCGCCACCGGCTGTTCGTCGGCAAAACGTAGCCTAACGATGCGAAAGGCAGGAGCACCTGGCTCGATCTCCAGGAACTTTGCCACTTCCCCATCGGCTCCGATCTCGAGCGCTTCGAGCAACTTCGCACCAGGCCGGTGCCCGTTGCTCCGCAGCTGGTCGGTAAAGCCGCTCATCTGGTTGAGGTCACAGGCGATCTTGCGCCCCTGGATGAAAGTGCCGCCGTTGCGGCCAAGTACCCGCGTTACCAAGCCGCGAAGCTCCAAGGCGCCCAAAGCGTGCCGGAGCGTCATCCGGCTCACCCCGAAGGCGGCAGCCAGCTCGCGCTCCGGCAAAAGCCGGTCCCCGCTCGACAGCTCGCCACTCGCTATCGCCTCGAGCAGCCACGCCTCGATCTGCTGGTACGGCGGGATCGAGGAGTACTTCTCGATCACCGGTACCGTCCCAACCCTTGTCTCCATACCCGCCAACACTATCGCATCCGAAGGATCAAGCGGTGCAGGCAATTGATTCTTCGGCGCCACCGGCGCTGCGGCTCGCCTTGGAGCTCGGAGAGGTTCTCCCTTATCTCGGCGAGCCCCGCTGGTACGAGTTGCTCTCCGGAGGGCTTACCAACCTCAACTACCGGGTGGCGGGATCGCGTGGCGAAGTGGTGGTGCGCGTCGGAACGGCCAACGCCGGGCTCCTCGCCATCGACCGCAAAAACGAACGCGAGAACTCGATCCGGGCAGCTCAAGTGGGCGTGGGAGCACCAGTAATCGCTTCGATCGAAGATCCTCCCGTACTCGTCATCGGATTTCTCGAAGGAACGACGCTCTGTGCAGCCGACCTCCGCCGGGGACACCTCTGCCGTGCCGTAGCTGGCGCGCTGCAAAAGTTGCACTCCGCGGAGCCGTTCTCCGCCCGCTTCGATATGTTCGAGATCCAGCGCGGCTACCTGAAGATCGTTGAAGAAAACCGATTCTGGCTCCCAGCCGGGTATCTCGACCACCAGGAGGCCTTCGGGCAGATCGAAGCGGCGCTACGCGCCCACCCTGAGCCTCTGGTCCCGTGCAACAACGACCTCCTCGCGGAGAACTTTATCGCAAGCAACGGCGAGATTCGGATCATCGACTACGAGTACTCCGGCAACAACGAAGCCAGTTTTGAAATCGGCAACATCGCCAGCGAGTCCAACCTCGACCTGGCAACCCTAGAGATCTTGTGCGAACACTACTGGGGGAGAAAAGACCCTGCAAAAGTTGCGCGAGCCCGGCTTTGGGGTACGGCATCGAAGTATGGATGGACCTTGTGGGCCTCGATCCAAAACAGCATGGCGAGCCTCGACTTCGACTTCATCTCTTGGGGAATGGAGAAGTACCGCCGCGCGGTGGACGAGTTCGGCTCGATCGAACTCAAGTCCTTGATCGAAATTGTCGGACAATGAGACCGCTTGACAGCGCTGCAATCGCATAATAAATTGGTCTAGACATTACGACGGAAGGAGACCCGACCTTGGGAACAGCCGTGGCCGCGGTTATCTTCGACTTCAACGGGACGCTGTCAGACGATGAGCCACTGCTTGCCGAGCTTTTTGCCGAACTCGCAGCCGACCTGCTCGGGTTGACGATATCTCGGGAAGGCTACCTGGAGACACTGGCCGGCTTCTCTGATTTGGAGATCTGCACCAGCCTCGTGACCATGGCTAAAATCTCCGACACCGATGGAGCGATCGCCAAGGATCTCCTTGCAAAAAAAGTCGCAGCCTACCGGAGGAGAGTCCAGCTGGAGCCGCGCATCTCGCTAGGGGCAGCCGGATTTGTCCGCGAGGTCGCCGCACGGGTTCCAGTAGCGCTGGTCACCGGGGCGGTGCATGAGGAGGTGGATGCCGCGATCGAAGCTGCGGGCATCGGTGATCTCTTCACCGCCGTGATCGCCGGCGATGACGTTACGAGGGGCAAACCAGATCCCGAGGGTTTCCTGCTCGCGCGGGAGAAGCTAAATTTGGCAGCGATAGACCCGATGATCGTCTTCGAAGACTCCGCGGCGGGACTTCGGGCGGTCCGAGCGGCTGGCATGATCGGGGTCAAGGTGGGGGAAGATCAGCTCGAACAGGTCGACGGCCTCTTCGAATGGGCGGTGCCCCGGCTGGGGATGGAGGAGGGCGCCTGGCTGTTCCCACTCCTCCGCGAGACTGAACGAAGCTAGGAGCGAGACAGCATGCAAGACCTACCCTCTTCGGCGCGAATCGTAATCATCGGCGGAGGCGTTGGCGGGGCGAGTATCGCCTATCACCTCGCTGAACTTGGCGTAACCGATGTCATACTCCTCGATCGGGATGACCTTACCAACGGCTCTACCTTCCACTCCGCAGGGCTGGTTGGCCAGTTGCGAAGCTCGGTGAACCTTACCAAGATGATGATGTACTCGGTAGAGCTTTACTCGCAGCTGTCGAAGGATCCGGATACCGCCACCGGGTGGATGCAGAGCGGGGGTATCCGCCTCGCCTGCACCCCCGAGCGTGAGGAAGAGCTCCACCGCCAGGTTGGTTGGGCGAAGACCTTCGGACTTCCGCTCGAAGAGATCACTCCGGATGACGCCCAGTCGCTCTTCCCGATGATGTCCACCGAAGGGGTTCGGGCAGCGACCTTTTTGCCGACCGACGGCTACCTGGACCCTTCCCAGCTCACCCACGCCTTGGCCAAAGTGGCTCGGGCAAAAGGAGTCCAGTTCCACACCGGAACCCGGGTCACCGGTATTGAAATGGCCGACGGCAAGGTCGTCGGGGTGCAGACCGATCGGGGCCGGATTGGTGCCGAAGTAGTGGTCAACGCGGGCGGCATGTACGCAGCCGAGATAGGGAGGATGGCCGGAGTTCGGATCCCAATCGTCCCGTTCTCGCATCAGTACCTGGTGACCACCGGTTTCCGGGAGCCGGACGACGTGCGGCGCCTCCCCACGCTCCGTGACCCCGATCTCCTGGTCTACTACCGCGAAGACGCGCGCGGCTTGGTGATGGGAGGCTACGAGCGCAACTCGCGGCCGGCCTTCCTCAACCAACATCTAGTAGACGAGATCCCGCCAGACTTCAATGGCCGGCTACTCGAGGAAGAGTGGAGCCGGTTCGAAGAGATAGCGGAGAACTCGGCAAAGCGGGTTCCGCTCATGGCCGACGTTGAGATCAGGAGGCTGATCAACGGGCCCGAGGGGTTCACGCCCGACAACGAGTTTTGCCTCGGCGAGACGGAGGTAAAGGGGCTTTTCGTCGCCGCCGGCTTCTGCGCGCACGGGATCGCCGGGGCCGGTGGCATCGGCAAGGTAATGGCGGAGTGGATCGCCGACGGCGAGCCGAGCATGGACCTGTGGGAGATGGACGTACGGCGCTTTGGCCGGCACTACGGATCGTACTCCCACACCCTCGCGCGGACAAGGGAGAACTACGAGACCTACTACGACATCATCTACCCCAACCACGAGCGGCTCGCAGGCAGGCCCCTCAAGCGCCCGGCCGCCTTCGAGTGGCACCGGTCGCGGGGGGCGGGCTTTGGCGAAAAGTCCGGATGGGAACGGGTCAACTACTACGCTGCAAACGCCGACGAGTCGCTGGAGCGGTTCCGCCCCCAGGGGTGGGCCGGAAGGAACTGGTCGACCGCGATCGCAGCGGAGCACCTCGCAACCCGCAGATCAGTCGCGCTCTTCGACGAGTCCTCCTTCTCCAAGTTCGAGATCTCTGGCCCGGGTACCGCAGAGTTCCTCAACAAGATCGCCGACAACAACGTCGCAAAGGGACCGGGACGCACCACCTACACCCAACTCCTCAACTCTCGCGGCGGGATCGAGGCCGATTTGACCATGACTCAACTGGACGAGGAGCGCTTCTTTGCGGTCACCGGAACCGCCTTCGGCAAGCACGACATGAGCTGGATCGCGAGCCAACTTCCGCAAGGCCACTCGATAACCCTTCGCGACGTTACCGGGGCGTTCTCCTGCTACGGCCTCTGGGGGCCGAGGGCGCGGGAGGTCCTCTCGACGCTGACCGACGCCGACCTCTCCAACGCCGGCTTCGGCTATATGCGGGCAAAAGAGATCTACGTCGGGTCCACCCCGGTGCTCGCCGTCCGGATCACCTACGTCGGCGAGCTGGGTTGGGAACTCTACTGTTCTAGCGAGTACGGACAGACGCTGTGGGAGAGTCTGGTCCAGGCGGGGACGCCGTTTGGCATTGTTCCGGCCGGGTACCGCGCAATCGACTCCCTCCGCCTAGAGAAGGGATACCTGGCGTGGGGGTCCGATATAACCCCGGACGACACTCCGATCGAGGCCGGTCTCGACTTCTGCCTCCGCTGGGACAAGCCCGGTGGCTTTACCGGCCAAGAAGCCCTGAGAAAGCGGGCTTTCGACCGGAAACTCGCCTGCCTGATCCTCGACGACCCCCACCAGGTGGCGCTGGGGAATGAACCGGTCCGCTTCAACTCTGACGTCACCGGGCGGGTGACCTCCGGGGGGCTGGGCTACACGCTCGAAGCCTCGATAGCCTACGCGTACGTACCCGCCCAGCAAGCGACCCCCGGAACGCGCGCCGAAATCTTCATCTTCGGCAAGTGGATCGGGGCCACCATAGCCAGCTCTCCGCTTTTCGATCCGGAGATGCGCCGGATCAAGGCGGACGTCTAACCGTAAATGGAAATCTTTTCTTGCAAAAGGTCTTTACCATTACACAAACTGTGGTATCTTTTAGCCAACTTTAAGCCCAGCAGGTCCCGCGGGACCTGGCCTAAAGCCTTAGTGGGGGAGACCGATGGACGATCAGCACGCACACGATGTCAAGGACCTGGCGACTTTCGGCTACAAGCAGCACTTGCACCGTAGCCTGGGGTCGTTCTCGTCCTTTGCCGCCGGCTACAGCTTTATTTCCGTGCTTACCGGCATGTTCGAACTCTTCGGCTTCGGCTACGCCTTTGGCGGGCCGCGGATCTTTTGGACTTGGCTTGTGGTCTGGATCGGACAGATGACGGTCGCGCTCTGCTTTGCCGAGCTTGCCGCTCGCTACCCGATCGCCGGCTCCGTCTACCAGTGGTCCAAACAGCTGAGCAAGTCCGGGGTCGCCTGGCTCACCGGTTGGCTGATGCTCATCGGTGACGTGGTGACTATCGCCGCCGTCGCCATCGCGATGGAGATAGTCCTCCCCTCGATCTGGTCTGGCTTCGAAGTATTCACGAACACCACTCAGAACGCGGTCTTCCTGGGGATCTGTGTACTGGTCGTGACCACCATCCTGAATATGTCGGGGGTTCGGCCGATGGCGATCGTCAACAATATTGGCGTGGCGGCGGAGCTCATCGGAGTTGCCGTCTTCGTGATCTTGCTCCTCGTCCACGTCCAGCGCAGTCCGGCCGTGGTGCTCCACGCCGCCGGAACCGGTCCCGGCGTTCCCGGCTACAGCTTCTTGGGAGACGGAGCCGCCCTCCTGCTCGCGATCATCATGCCGGCGTATGTAATGTACGGTTTTGACACCGCTTGCACGCTTGCGGAAGAGACCAAGGATCCCCGGCGCAAGGGCCCGAAGGCGATCATCAACGCACTGGCAGCGGCGGGTATCGGCGGAGCCCTGCTCCTTCTCTTCGCGATCATGGCCTCCCCGACCTTGAACCCGGCAAAGCTTGGGGTTGCCGGCCTTCCCTACATAATCGAATCGGCTCTCGGCTCGACCCTTGGCAAGGTGATGCTGGTCGACGTGGCACTTGCGATCTTCGTCTGTGCTCTCGCGATCCAGACCGCCACCATCAGGTTGACCTTCGCGATGGCGAGGGATAACAACCTCCCATTCGGCGAAGTTCTCTCCCGGGTATCGCGCAAAGCAAACTCCCCAATCGTCCCAGCGATAGTCTCCGGAGTCGTCGCCGCACTCATCCTAATCATTAACGTTGGAAAGCCGCAGATCTTCACCATCGTCACCAGCGTGGCGATTATCCTGGTGTACGCCGCCTACTTCCTGGTCACCGGGGCCCTCTTCATGAAACGGCGCTCTGGATGGCTCGGCGGCCGCGAGAGCGGGCTCTTTTCGCTGGGCCGGTGGGGTTCGCTCGTAAACGGCGTCGCCCTCGTCTACGGGGTCCTGATGAGCGTCGATCTAATCTGGCCGCGGTCGTCGATCTATGGAGCCGGCGGAGACGCATGGGGCGGGGTGATAGTGGTAGGTACGGTCGTCGTGATCGGTTTGGCTTACTACGTCCTGGTTCAGCGCGAGCGGTCCGAGGTCCACGGCATCGTGCAGGACCATCGGGCCGAACCTTCCCTTACCGACGGGGTTCAAGACTGATCCAGCCCAGGGCCGCGTAACGTTAGTTGTGTCCCACCCACGGCTCCAAAGCCAGCTCTCCCAGAAGTTCCGCAATGACCCCGGCTGCTTCGTCGGAGGCGTAGCCAAGAACCTCCCGTGGGTCAAAAGTTTCGTCGGCCATGTCAGAGATGACGCGCGCGCAGGCCCACGGAAGCGACGCCGAGGCTGCCACCTGCGCCACCGCGGCGGTCTCCATGTCCACGGCCGATGCGTCGGGAAAGCGTGCAACGATACCCTCCTTCGCCGAGATCGAGTTCACAAGAGCGTCTCCGGTGGCAAAGACGCCGCGGTGAACGGTCGGTGGGCGCCGGCTGGGCCACGCGCTTCGGGAAGCCACCGCCTCGGCGGCCCGCGCCAGTTTTCCGGCAAGCACGGATGATGCCGGAATCACCGGCGACGCCATCCCGGGTAGGCGTCCCGGGCCCTTGATGAGAGGCGTTAGGTCGAGATGGTGATCGAGGGCGCCGGTGGCGACCACGATGTCGCCGGTTTGAAGGTCGCCGCCAAGCGCTCCGGCGACGCCCGAGACCACCAGTGCCGATGGGGACCAGCCCATGATCACGGCCGCCGCCGCCGAGGCCGCGTTGACCTTCCCGATGCCACAGCGGACCAGTACCACTTGCAGGCCGCCGACAGAGGCCTCGAATACGTCGCTACCGATACACGGAACCGGACGATCGGGAAAGTACCGTTCGATCAGCGACCTCGCCTCTTCCTCCATCGGGACGATCAGGGCAATCGGAGAAGAAGTGTTGCTGCTCACGGAGTCTTGACTATACCGGCAGCCGAGACCGCCCCCGGCAATACCAGCTGGCAAGCACTTGACTCCCCCGTCAGACGAAGACGTGGAGTTGGAGTATGGCCAGGATGGAGACCTGAAGGTAGAGGAGGACGATCATGGGCCATGCCGATTTGCGAGAAGAGAGCGCAAATGCAACTACCGTACCGGCAACGGTGGAGGCGAGCAACCCCACGGCTCCCAGTTCAAATCCGGCCAAAGCGGCCCCCACGACGATGGCCGTCCCAACAAAGCTGGAGCGAAAATAGCCGAATGAGCGGCCGGGCAACCAGGCGGCGGCGAGCGCCAGCGCAACCGCTGCAATCTCGGCGAGTCCTGGTGTACCAAGCCGAAGCCGGGTAACCGCGTCGACCATCTGGCCAAGGAGGACGCTGGCCTCACCGGTACCCCGGTCGTGCGCGACCACCCCCACCATTCCCAGAGCGGCGGCAACCACCGGAAAGCACAGAACCAGGGCGAAGGAGACACCAGCCGAAAGGCCTCTCGATCTTGCCACCACCGCCCCGAGCACCACCGCCCAGGCACCCACTACCCAGACGGCCTGTGGAACCAGCACGCATAGCCCGAGGGCGGCAAGGCCCGCACCCAAACCGGAGATCTCCTCGAGTTCGAGAGAGAACTTGGCCAGTGCCGCGACCCCCATCGCCGCCAAAGCAACAAACGCCCATACCGCCAAAGGGTCAGTGGAGAGATAACCCGCAAGCGCGGTTGCGGAGAGCGCGGCGGCGACGAGGATCCGCTGGAGGAGGTTGAGCCCGCGAAGGCGGCAGAGCCGATCGATTGAGAGCAGGGCCGCTGCCACCAGCACCGGCGAAAACGTCTCCAGCAGGAGGCTGCCGGTTCCCAGCGGCAGATCGAAGACAGATCCCACCAGCGTCCTGTTGAAGTCGAAGCGGGCGACGGCCTCGACTGCCCCAAGCGCTACCACCAAAGCAATGAGCCGGAATGGAACCCTTTTTTGTTGAAAGTAGGTAGCGATCATGCGATCCCGTGCGGTGTCTTGTCCCAGTAGTGGGGCCGCGCGATCAGTTGCCACAGGGCCCGGTAGCTGGCTACGGAGTGGGCAAGCCAGTATATCGGGTTTAGGACCGCCAACCAGGAAAGGTCGAAGTGCCCCCGGCGATAGCCTGCGACCATCGAAAGGTAGATCATCGCCGTGTTTCCGGCAAAAAAGTCGACATCCCCGACGACGATCGCCCAGTGCGGGAGTCCCAAAATCGAAGGGGTAAAGATCGACACGATGAAGATCGCGTAAAGCGGGATCACCGCGAGAAAGGCGAGCGGGGTCGCAGCGACCAAGAGCAGGAAGGCGAGGAACCGGAGAATCCCGACCTTTCGCGCCAACCTTACCGGATGGCGCGTGTGGACGAAGGCGGTTTGCATGTACCCCTTGATCCACCGGGAACGCTGCTTGACAAAGCTCCCCAGCTTGGAGTTCGCCTCCTCGAAAGTGGTCGACCCGATCACCTTTACCCGGTACCCAAGCGCGGCCGCCCTAATGCCAAGGTCCGCGTCTTCAGTAACGTTGAAAGGGTCCCAGCCACCCAACTCGCGAAGCTTGCCCGTCCTGAAGTGGTTGG
Source organism: Actinomycetes bacterium (assembly GCA_021819205.1). GTDB lineage: Bacteria > Actinomycetota > Acidimicrobiia > Acidimicrobiales > Acidimicrobiaceae > JAKARV01. The sequence continues at coordinate 18,082 of JAKARV010000025.1, forward strand.
ACGTGCCCCCGAGCGGTATCGGGAGGTGAAGGAAATCGAGTCCCTCGAGCATGTAGTCGAACCACAAAGAGTACTCAAGGGTGAACATCCTGGTCAAGAGGTTTCGGCTCCGGTTGTGATAGTTGAGCGCTGCCTGGACGCAGATCACCTCTTGCTCGGAGACGTTAAATAGCGCCGCCACCTTGCGGAGCTGGTCGGGCTCCGGCCTGTCCTCGGCATCGTAGATGACGAGGAGATCCCCGGTGGCAAAGACCAGACCGACGTTGCACGCTTTTGGCTTCGTGGCGGGACCGCCCGGCGGGACGCCAATGATGACCATGGTGGCTGGAGGACGCGCACGCACGATCGCCGTGCGCGTCTCCACGTCGTCCTCTTCCACCAGCAAAAGAATCTCCAACTTTTCCGGCGGATAGTCGATCGCCTCGAGCGACGCGATAAGCTCCTCGACGACTATCGCCTCGTGGTACAGCGGCACCAAGACGCTGTACCGGGGAAGGTCCGCGTCATCGAGAATGGCCGGAGCGAAGGTATCAAAGTGAACGCGAGCGCCCGCCGCCGCAGCGGAAACCTTGAAGAGGATACCGGCTAAAAATACAAGACTAACCAGCATGACCAGCAGGGCTAGCGTGTTCCAGAAGCTAGTCACCAGGGCGGCAGCAGTCACCAGGGCGCAAACGATGAGAACCAGCCGCTGCCTAGGCGTCGTCACCTCGGCCGCCGAAAGATCCGGATACCGGTTGGCAAACTCGAAGCTGGCGAGGTCGGACAACCCGGAACCCGCAGCCCTTGCAAGATACTGAACCAGATCCCACTCCGTGGTCATGAAGACTTCGACCGGTGCTCCAATGCGCTCTTCGATCGATTGCCGCTCGCTGCCGTCTACCAGATGGCTACTGGCTACGGCGATTCGCGATGAACCGACATCAAAGGGAGCCCACCCCAGTGCCGCAAGCTCCCTCGGATCGAGGCCAAGCGCCCACGGGTCGATCGCGTTCGCCAAGGTAAGGTCGATTAGCGACACACCACTCGCCTTTGCCAACACCCGGTAGAGGTCGAGGCGTGCAACGACTTTGCGCTTTACGAAGATGTCGCCCAACCGTTCCCGGGTTCGGTCCTGAACCTTCAACGCCTCTTCGAGCTGCTCCGATGTGATCAGGCCCGCTCCGAGGAGGCTCTCCCCAATACGGTTGCGCCTAGTGTGCATCCACCCCTATCGTACCGATCAATAACCGGCTTAAAACCCAACGAGACCCCGACACAACTTGAGGATGACTGTTTAAACAGGCAACGCAATAGCCTTGGGCCACTTTTTGCCTGCTCCAGCTGTTCTCTTGCCGAGATTGCGCAGTGGCCTGTCTGCGCTCACCATTGGAGTACGAGACCGCTTGGCGCGCTCCTCCGCCTGAGAGCGGCGGATCGAGTCAACTCCACTTCAGACGGTTACCCCCACCTTGCCGGGCCGTACCACACGCCCCGCTCTGCCGTCGGCGGCGACCATGCCTGCTTGCACGAATTGAGCAAGGCTGCTTTCAGAGTGGCAATTTGCCCTTCTGAGCCATTTGCGCTTAGGGCAAGTCTTGACTCAGCGGACCATAGGTGTCCGGACGCCGATCACGAAAAAACTGCCAGTGCTCCCGGGCGTTTCTCAGGCTGGTTTCGTCAATGTCGGCCACCACCAGTGCATCTTCGTTCCTTGGACCCGAAGCGATGGTGCGTCCTTCCGGGTCGCAAAAGTAACTTGCCCCATAGAACTCGCCGATATCCCACGGCTGTTCGCGACCGACCCGGTTCAACGCTCCCACAAAATACCCGTTGGCGATCGCCAAAGCTGGCTGCTCAATATTCCAGAGATGGTCTGAGTGGCCAGCGGTCGTAGCCGATGGGTTGAAAACCAGTTCCGCACCGCGCAAACCGAGGATCCGGGCACCTTCGGGAAAGTGGCGGTCATAGCATATATACACCCCAATCTTTCCGTATGCGGTCTGAAAGACCGGGTACCCAAGATTGCCGGGGCGGAAGTAAAACTTCTCCCAAAATCCGCCAGCGCGAGCGGGATCACCGTGGACTTGGGGTATGTGCACCTTTCGCATCTTTCCCAAGTAGGTTCCGTCTGCATCGATAACGGCCGCCGTGTTGTAGTAGACCCCCGGAATCTCCTCTTCGTAGATGGGCACGACTAAAGCCATCCCATGGGTTTTCGCCACCTCTTGCATGGTGCGAACGGTCTCTCCATCCGGAACGCGTTCCGCGGCACGGTACCAACGCCGATCTTGCTCTGCCGCAAAGTATGGCCCGAAAAACAGTTCCTGGAGGCAGAGCACATTAACGCCTTGTTGAGCGGCACTTTGAATCCAGTGCAAGTGTTTTTCCAATGCCGCCGCTTTGTGACGGTCGACGGATTCTCTACCATCGAGATCGTGAGATAGCTGCAACAATCCAGCCTTAAAAGTCACGCGCCAACCTCCTAACCGGATCCGATTGGACCTGGCCTCTATCTTTATCCTTAGCCGTATTGGCTTCCTCTGACGGATGATCGGCAACGAGTTGCTGAATCCGTACAAAGCTCTGGCGCCAGTTGCTCTCGACCGCGCGAGCCACCCGCTCCACGTCGCGAATTTTCAGTCCCTCCAAAATTTCCGTATGCTCATCCGCCGATCGCTGCGAAAAGACCTCGTGAAAATGAGCGATTTCGACGCGCATCAGTTGTGTCTTCAACTCCGACAAAATCCTCTGGAGTTCAAGGTTGCGTGCCGTTGCAACCAAGGCGGCGTGAAAAGCCTCGTCCGCTCGCGCAGCCGCAGCGGCATCCTGTCGCGTTACCGCTTCATCCAGCCGACAGTTATACTCGGCAAGCTCCTGCAACAAGCTGCAATCCCACGCCTCGACCGGTGCCGACGTCACTGCATACCGTTCCAAAGTCCAAATCAGCGGGTAGCGCTGCACAACACCAGACCAGTCCAGCCAGGAGACGACGGTGGAGCGATTGGGTTGAGTAATGACGAGCCCCTCCTGCTCGAGCCGTAAAAACGACTCTCGGACTGGAGTTCGGCTAACCCCGAAAGCCTCAGCGAACTCCTTGTCTCTCAAGCGCGTCCCCGGTGCCAACTGTCCCTCGATAATCCACGTGCGAATCCGCCGGTACGCCTCTTCGTGCACGAACAACCGCCCGATTCGCTCCTGGGGCCGCACTCCTGACACTATCTCACACTCGATTCCGTTGGCGACGGTAACAACTTGAATGTAGTATATCACATATCACCATTCGATAAAAGGTAATTTATGGACTTGGCAAATATGCGCGGCAGCTCCAGCAGCACCCATGACGAGACGCGATCACGGAAAAGAGCGATGGCGAGATGACTTTGATCGCATGGCATCACAACACCATGAGGAACTTGGAACCATCCGAAGGCTTGGCGCCGTTCGATGGTTCCCAAGCGGATCAAGTTTGGCGCTTCCATCGCAGCTGGCCCGGGTATCGGCCGACTCCACTTCGAAGCTTGCCAGCATTGGCCACGAACTGGGGCCTGAAAACAGTTCTGGTGAAGGACGAGTCCGAGCGGTGGGGCCTCAAAGCGTTCAAAGGGCTTGGCGGCACCTATGGCGTCGGCAGGTACCTGGGCAAGTATTACGGAATCGAGCCGCCAGGCGACTTCCTCACGCTAAAGAACCACTTTTTCCGCAAGCGACCGGTAATATTCGCAACCGCGACCGACGGCAATCATGGCGTGGGTATCGCCTGGGCCGCCAAACATCTCGGACACACCGCCAAGATCTACATGCCGCGGGGGTCCGCCCCAGCTCGGGTAGAGGCTATCCGAAAGGTAGGGGGAGAAGTCAAGGTTACTGCCCTCGACTACGACGATACGGTAGAGTGGGTCGCAGCCGGAGCCGAAAAGCAGGGGTGGGTGTTGATGCAAGACACTTCGCTAGGCGACGGCAACCAGATCTCGCAATGGATCATGCAAGGGTACATGACTCTCATGGCAGAGCATTTTCTCAGCAATACAGACTCCCCTTGCGACAAGCCTACTCACGTCATCGTCCAAGCCGGAGTGGGATCGTTCGCAGCCTCCGTTGTTGCCTTCCTGGCCAATCTCTACGGCAACGAAATTCCCAGGGTGATCGTCGTCGAACCGACCGCTGCCGCGTGCCTATACGATTCGGCCCTGGTTGGAGATCACAAACTGTACCCCCATCCCAGCCCCCAACCAACGGTCATGGCCGGGCTAGCGTGCGGAGTTGCAAACCCGAGCGCATGGGAGATATTACGGCACTGGGTGACAACATTTGCCGCCTGCGATGACTCGGTAACTGCCAGGGGAATGCGCATTTTGGGAAACCCGCTTCAGGGAGATCCGCGCATTGTCTCCGGCGAGTCGGGCGCCGTTGGCCTTGGATTGCTCTCCCTCGTCATGGAGCGGCCTGAATACGCACAGTTGCGTGAAGAACTTGAGCTTGGAGCCGAAGCTCGCGTCCTCTTGTTCAACACCGAAGGCGCTACCGACCCGGCCATGTACCGGCGAATTGCATGGGACGGATACTTAGGCGAGTTCCAACCTGGCGTTTCCCAGCCTCCGATGCCAACGGCAGGCTGGACCGAGTAGGAACAACGGCTGTTGCCGACCTTCACCTCTTTGGCAATAGCGGAAGAAGCCATAGTGGATATCGTCGCGCTCACAGCTGAAAAACTTTTGTCCTCAATCCAATTGTGACCGGTTGATATTCCTTGGCGGCGATCTCATCCCTCCTTCCAGGAGATTTGGCATCCAGGCTCATTGATGGCTATTCAGCAGGACATCCATGGAAAACCGAGCTACAGCGACCCAAAAAACTGAACAAGTTCAAGGGCAAAAGGCCGACTCCGCTGTTGCGTCTGCGAAGCGACCTGAATCCTTCCTCAAGCTCCAGGCAAAACACGCCTCGAAACGGTAGCAACATTCGAAGCCGCGAGGCTGAGCGCCAGAGCCAACCGTGTTGAAGATTCCAGCTGGCAGTTTCACTCAGACGGCTGATTGCCGGCCTAAACACTCGCACGATTCATTACCGCAGAGAGTCGCGGACCAGAGAGCTGCGACCCGCGGACGCGATGGCCCAAAGGCCGTTCTCAGCTCCACCGCCCCAATTGCAGCTTCCACCGCCGAACGGGAAACGGGCCACGGGTACAAAACCGCAAATGCTTCGTCCAGTGTCAGCGCCATTTTGGGAAGCAAACCCAGAGCCTCGGCTGCAAATCCCGGCACCCATAGCGCGCGATCCAAAACGTCGAAGCTCGCCGGCAAGAACAGCCCACACCGATCGAACTAAAATGTCAACGCGGATTTTTGGGCGGTGGACGCCGAGGAAGCAGGCGCAACCGCGACAGGGTCCACCAGATCGCAGAACCGAGCCGAGAAGCGGTGCTGCTCATGACGCTCGTAGGCTACCGCCACCTCATTGGTGACGTGATCTGCGAGGCCCCCAACTTCCGGTCCAGGCGCGGTGTGAGTCAGGCCACCGCTGAGCTTACCAAGGCAGGTTGGTAAATCGGCGGGAATCGGAGGACCTCCTTTGCGGAGCACCGCCTTTGGCTCGTAGAAACCGGTGAGATCGACGTCGAGGCCAAGCAGCCGGGTCCACCGTTAAGTGCATTTCGGCTACGACAGCGCCGCTCGGGCTATCGCCTCCGGTCGCGCCACAACGCCGAGGCGTAGCGGGATCCTGGCGCTCCTCCGAAAACCTCGTGGACGAGAACGTGGACCGGCTGGCCTTTGACGAAGAGTCCCCTCGTGTAGGTGGCGCAGCCCCAAACGTCGACCGTATCGTGTGGCCGGCGTCGCAGCATCCAGGCAAAGCTGCGGTCAGACCTCGATCTCGAATCAGGTGGTTTCCACCGGCCTAGCTGTCCCTCGCAACCGCGAGCATCGCGGCGAGCACCGAGGCCCCTGAGTGCTCGACATCGCGGGTGGCCGTCAGCAGTACGACGCAGCCACGAAGGGCAAGCTCCCGCAACCTCTCGACGGTCGAGACACCAGGGTCTCGCTCCAGCTCGGCCAGGTAGCGGCGAGAGAACTCGTCGAAGCGTTCGGGGTCGTGACCGTACCAGCGGCGCAGCTCCGTGCTCGGCGCCGCCTCCTTTGCCCACTCGTCGATGTCTAGAGCGGCCTTCTGCACCCCCCGGGGCCACAGCCGGTCGACGAGCACCCGGTGTTCGCCGGGGTGACGCCCAGGATCCTCATAGATGCGGAACACCTCGACGCCAGCCCTCGCCGGCTTGCTAGTCGCGGCGGTGCTCACCGTGTCCTGAACCCAAGGGCTGCCGCCGCCCTCTCGTCAATCATCGCTGGCCCTACGGTGGACCCCACACGACCCGAACCTACACGGAAACCCCATCGTCCACCGCTGCGGAAATCGTCGCTCGGCCCCCCTCTTGGAGCACCGTGGAGGCAGGAAAACCCACCGCCGCCGTCATCATCATCTCGATCACCACCGCTACGGTCACCGGGTCTGCTAAGCACTAGTCGGCCACCCTCAGCCAGAATTCGATCGCGCCTCGGGCCATGCCCGGCCAAGACGTGGTCTACGACAGAAACCCCTTCTTTCCCAGCCAGTACGGCCTCGATATGGAGCACCGCGGCTGGGCGCCGAGATCTCAAGAGATGGCTCTTCGAGGCGATCCCGCAAGTGGGGTGTTTCCGCGCTCCTGACTCCGCAAACAATCGCAGGAGCGCCAAGTCTGGGGCGGCAACGACGCGATCGAAACGCTGCTCCAGGCTGACCAGCCAGTCGATGCGCCACGCTTGGCGGACTCCGACATCGACCTCGTCAAACTGGCCGAGTCGCCAGGTACATCGCGGTTGCACCGGTCGTCTCCTCGTTTCCTCAATCCTGGACGGCCGGCTCAAAACCGGGCCTGCCGGGATGCTCGAAACGGCAACCTTCACGATGTCCGTCGGTCTCGACCGCCCCGCACTCAAGGCAGACCAGGTGCGCCCAGCATGCCGGATCCCCACCGCTTGCCTGCTCTGTGCCTTGAACCTCCATTGAAGCACCTCCTTTCATCGGTGGGCGACCGCGGCAGCCCAGAAAGGGGTCAAACCACGGAGCCCACAAGCCGACTTGTAGGTCGACAATGTGGCTCGCCAGCCAATATTCTAGTGCTGACTAGAAAATCAAGCCGAAGAGGAATGACGGCCATCCAGTTGGGTGGCCTCGCCCCCGATTTCACTGCCGTGAGGTGACCCACAGAAAGTAGACACATTCCTATGCCGCTTGTGCAAACTTGGGTAATGATAGCTCGTAGTTGATCGGCGAGACGTTCCCTATTTTCGAGTAACGGCGTTTGGCGTTGTAGAAATCCATGTAGGTTGCTACCCCTCGTCGCAGCTCGTCGAGGCTGGTGAAGGCGTGGCGGTAGAAGTACTCGTGCTTGAAGATCGACCAGAAGGACTCAGCGGTGGCGTGATCGTAGGCGGATCCGGTCCGGCCCATGGATCTTTGGATTCCAGCCTGCTCGCACAGCGCTGCTGCGAGGCCCCCAACCTCCGGTCCAGGTGCGGTGTGAGTCAGGCCACCGCTGAGCTTACCAAGGCAGGTTGGTGAATCGGCGGGAATCGGAAGAACTCCTTTGCGTACCACCCCCTCCGTCTGGCCGACTTGGCAAGAACGCG
>JAKARV010000060.1 GCA_021819205.1 Actinomycetes bacterium
GGAGCAGGTTCCGCGGACCGAGTCGTTGAAGGACGTCCTCGCCAGGGTACTCCCGTTCTGGGAGGCCGAGGTGGTCCCGCTGCTCGCCGCCGGCCACACCATCTTGGTGAGCGCCCACGGCAACTCGCTGCGGGCAATGGTGAAGCACATCGAGGGAATCCCCGACGAGGAGATCGTTGGCTACGAGATCGCCAATGGCGAGCCGATAATCTACACCTTCTCCGAGGGTCTAGAGGTCACCGAGAAGCTGGTCCTTTAACCAAAGTCGCGCGCTGCCACCAGGTAAAGTGTAACCGTGAGTGACGCATGGGTGATGGACCGGCTGAAGGAGTTCGTCGCCGAGCGCGACTGGGCGCAGTACCACACCCCGGAGAACCTCGCGAAAAGCATCTCCATCGAAGCGGCAGAGTTGCTCGAGTGCTACCAGTGGAGCAACTCGGCATCGCTCGAGCACGTTCGGGACGAGCTTGCCGACGTTCTCACCTACTGCTTCCTCCTTGCCGAAAATTTGGGTGTCGAACCGGCCCAGCTCATCTTGGAGAAGCTGGAGAAGACCGCGATCAAGTATCCCATCGAGAAGGCTCGCGGCACGAGCACCAAGTATGACCAGCTTTAAGATCGACGAGCTGGAGCTCTCCGGCACCGACTTCGACTCTTGGGCTCGAGATGAACCACGCTACGCGAACTGGCCCGTCGTCTACATCCTCTACAACGACGAGGACGTCTACGTCGGAGAGTCGCTTAGCTTCACCTCCCGAATGCACCAGCACCTCAACTCCCCCAGCAAGCGCCACCTGAAAACAGCTCGCGTCGTGCTCGACGACACCTTCAACAAGTCGGCTTGCCTCGATCTTGAGTCCTTCCTCATCCGGCTTTTTGCCGGCGATGGCAAGTACACCATGCTCAACCAGAACGACGGCATCGTCGATGCCGACTACTACGAACGACCCTCCTACCAGCTCACCTTCTCCGAGATCTTCGAGGAACTCCGCCACAGGTGAGCCTTCACCAACACGATTGCCGCCATCGAGAACAGCGATCTGTTCAAACTCTCGCCGTTCAAATCCCTCAGCAGCGATCAAGCCGACGCAGTTGAACAGATCCTTGCAAGCCTCTTCGACGATCTGGAGGCGGGCACAGAGAGCACGACGGTCGTCGAGGGGAACCCGGGAACGGGCAAGACCATCGTGGCGATCTACCTTCTGAAGATGCTGCGAGACATCGCGACGGTACCAGCCGGCATCGAGAGCGAACGCGACTCCCGGCTGTCCAGATTCTTCGCCGCCGATCTTGCCGAAAGAGTGAAGGACTTGAAGGTCGGCCTGGTAATCCCTCAGCAGTCGCTGCGGGCATCGGTCGGCAAAGTGTTCAGCCACACTTCGGGCCTGAGCCGGAGCATGGTGCTCAACCCCTTCGAGGTTGGCAAGAGCAAAACCCGATTCGACCTGCTCGTCGTCGATGAGGCCCATCGCCTGAACCAGCGCGCCAACCAGCCCTCGGCGGCTCTCAACCGAAGTTTCGCGGAAATCAACGCCAAGCTTTTTGGCTCCGACGACACCAGCATCACCCAGCTCGACTGGATCATGCGCCAGAGCAGGCACAGAATCCTTCTCGTCGATTCCGCCCAGAGCGTCAGGCCCGCCGATTTGCCCCAGGAGCTGCAGCGACATCTCATCGACGACGCGAAGGGCCAAAACCGCTATTACCGCCTCCACTCCCAGATGCGAGTTCGCGCCGGATTCGACTACGTCGACTACATCAGGCGCATCCTCAGCTCCAGCCCTCCGGCCAGGCAGACGCTTGGGGAGTACGAGTTCCGCATCTTCACCAACCTCAAAGAACTCCGGGACGCCATCATCGAGAGGAACAACGAGGTGGGCTTGTCCCGCATCGTCGCCGGCTACGCGTGGCCCTGGAGGAGCAAGAAGGACCCCAGCGCCCACGACATCGAGATTGACGGCTGCAAGCTCCGATGGAACGGAGCCACCCGCGACTGGGTGAACTCTCCGAACTCGCTTCACGAAGTCGGCTCCATCCACACCATCCAGGGCTACGACCTCAACTACGCCGGTGTGATCATCGGCAATGACCTCCGCTTCAACCCGATAACGAAAAGGTTCCAAGCCGATCGGGCGAATTACCATGACGCGAAGGGCAAAGAGAACAACCCGACGCTTGGAATCAAATATAACGACGGCGACCTATGCCGCTTCATCCTCAACATCTACGGAGTGCTGTTGACCCGGGGAATCATGGGCACCTACGTCTACGTCTGCGACCCCGATCTCCGGGAGTACCTCCAGCCGTTCGCCAGCTGACCGTTGGGCCTTTCTTGAAAGATCACGACCAGAGAGCCTGGATAATGACCCGCCATGAGGTCCGAGCGCCCGCGCGGATTCAGCAAAGCCGAGTTGATAATCCAGCTTCATCCGCAGCCAGACGAATCCTTCCCGTTCTTGGCCCAAGCGATCGGGATTATGTACGGACGTCCACACCTAGATAGTGATGTACGATCGTGCACTGTGATACACTATGTACGAGCGTCCACACCAAGGAGCGGAGGACGAACGTAGGCAGGTGAGACACGCAACAGATCTACTCCGTAGGCGACATCGCGGCCGCCGTTAGGGGCCGGCGGCTGGATCTAAAACTTAGCCAGCGAGAGCTGGCCGAGCGGGCCGGCGTCTCCCGCGAGTGGCTCAACCATTTCGAGGGCGGCAAGCCCACTGCCCAACTCGTTCAGGTGCTGAAAGTGCTTGAGGCTCTCGGTTTCCGCTTGGTACTCGACGATGGGGGCACCGGCAAAGACGCCCCCGCAGAGAGTCCGTCCGCGTTAGACGCCCTACTGAGGGAGTACGGCGAAAGATGACAGACGTGCTCATCGTCATCCTCGACAATGCCATCATTGGAAGGCTTACCCGCGCGCCAGAGGGAAATCTGCGTTTCGAATACGACGATGAATATCGGAGCCGGCCCAACCCGACGGCCTTGTCGTTGTCGATGCCGACCGCGATCAAGACCCACTCCAACAGGGTGGTCACACCCTGGCTGTGGGGCTTGCTTCCGGAAAACCCGGCCGTACTCGATCGCTGGGGTCGCGAATTCCAGGTCTCGGTGGCGTCCCCCTTCGGCCTCCTTGGTTCACCGGTCGGCGAGGACTGCGCCGGGGCCGTTCGTTTCGCGCACCCGGATCAGATCGATCGGGTTCTCAACTCCCCCGGTGGCGTCGCCTGGCTAAGCGACAACCAGGTCGAAGAGCGGCTCCGTGATCTGCGTGAAGATTCCACTGCTTGGCTAGGCCGATCCTTCACCGGCCGGTTCAGCCTCGCCGGTTCCCAGGCCAAGACGGCCCTTGTGCGAACTGGCGGCAGATGGGGCCTGCCCTACGGATCGACTCCAACCACGCACATCCTCAAACCGGCAGCAGCTGGCCTCGCAGGCCATGACCTCAACGAGCACCTCTGTCTGGATGCGGCCCGTAGGGCCGGCCTCCTTGCCGCCCGCACAACCGTCGAACGCATCGGCAAAGAGTCGGCCGTCGTGGTCGATCGATACGACCGCCAGAATATCGGCGCCAGCGTCCGCCGTGTTCATCAAGAGGACCTTTGCCAGGCCCTCGGCGTCTTCCCGTCCAGGAAATACCAGAGCGATGGCGGCCCTTCTCCGGGTGATATCTCCAAGCTCCTACGCCGCGCTGTGGCACCCTCAGTCGCCGAAGAGGCGATCCGGAGGTTCGCCGACATACTGATCTGGAACTGGTTCATCGCCGGAACCGACGCTCATGCCAAGAACTACTCCATCGTGCTCCAGAACCGGGAGGTTCGCTTGGCACCGATGTATGACGTTGCCTCCGGACTCCCATACGGGACTCACGAAAGGAAGCTGCGCTTCGCAATGAAGATCGGTGGCGACTATCGGGTGTATCCGAACCGAAACACCTGGCGGGCTGCTGCACGGGAACTGGCACTGGACCCCGATCTCCTCATCGAACGGGTCCGTGAAGTCGGTGCCCGTGTGTCCGACTGTTTCTTGGATGCTGCCGGGGAAGCACCGGTTAAGGAGCTCGATAGCCCGTTCCCGCCAAAGCTTCTCGATCTGGTAGCCGACCGAGCGGCCAGATGTATGCGCATCCTCGATACCGCGCCGGCGGATGCCTCGATGCGCCAGAGGCGGTCCGTATAGGTCGCCGGGTGCCCACCGGTCGGTTGCGGATCGTGCAGGAACAAGGCGACTGCAAGAATGGCGGCATCTCAACCCCGGACTGGGGCCCTAGGCGAGTTGCAGTAGCTACCCGTGCCGATACCGAATCCCATAGCAGTTGAATCGATTGCGGGTGACTCCTCTAGCCATCCATCCGCATGGCGCGTGTGAGGGCAAGAACGTCCCCCTGGGTTACTGTGAGCATTCCCGATCGGCCTGAAAAGTAGGTTTTCTGAGTCAAGAAAAGGCAGGCTCGATGGGGTTTGGGGCGCTCCGGCGGCCGCATCCCCGAAGGGAAGGAAGAGGCTTCACTCGCCAGAAACGCTTGCGAAATCTTCGGGGGTTAGTGATTTATCATGCAGCTTTTGGAGGAGCCCGTCTGGGCACGGTTCTGGTATCCGATAGCCCTCGAGGGCAACATCGGCAGCGAGCCGGTGCGGCGGACCCTGCTAAACCACCCCCTCGTTCTCTGGAAAGAGTCGGACGGTGCCGTTGTCGCCGCCATCGACCGCTGCCCGCACCGGGACGCCCCGCTCTCGGCCGGATGGGTCGAGGATGGCTGCATCGTCTGCCCCTATCACGGCTGGCGCTTTGACGGCACCGGGGCGCTTCGGCTGCTTCCCCAATCGCCCGAGCTTTCGACGCTCGGAAACCGTTACGAGATTCAAACCGTAAACGCCAAGGTGGCCCACGGCGCGGTCTGGGTAAATTTGGCGAGACCGGTGGCCGAGATCCCGGCGATACCCTCCCAAAAGCCTGGCTGGCGGTACGTCCCCGAGTTCGATGAGGAGTGGGAGACGCACGCAGCTCGGCTGATGGAGAACAGCTTCGACCCCGCGCACACCGTCTTCGTGCACCGCAAGACCTTTGGCGACGGCCGCAATCCGGCGGTCGAGGTGCCTTCGCTCGAGGAGCGCCCCTACGGCTTCTCGATGTCCAACCGGCTCTCGGTCGCCAACCCTGACTTCGCCCGCAGCGTCACCAAAGACCCGGGCGAGTACACCGTCAGAGAGACCGTCACCCTCTTCTTCGCGCCCTTCATCCGGGTGATGATCTCCACCTACCCTGCGGGGGTGGTCCACACCATCGTGACCGCCGCCACCCCGGTAAACGAGCACCGGCTCCGTCTGGTCCAATGGGTTCTCCGCAACGACAGCGAGAAGGACGCCTCTGCGTCCGAGCTGGTCTCCTTCGATAGGAGGGTGACCCTGGAAGACCAGGAGCTCTTGGAGTCGATCTGGGCGCCGTACTCCAGCGAGGTCAACGCCAACGTGCACATGAAGGCGGA
>JAKARV010000026.1 GCA_021819205.1 Actinomycetes bacterium
ACGAACCGCCCGAAGCTCGAGAAAACATCCCATATCGCCCTGTGGCTTGTCTTTGCCGTAAGTGCTGCGTTTGCGGCCGCCGCCGGATTTTTTACCGATTCCACCCTCACTCTGTTCAGGGTGAACAGCATTCCGACCGGCAGTGAAGCGATCATGTTTCGTGTCTACCTGGCCGTGCAGCTCCTTCTTATCTTCGCCGCCATCTGGACCGTGACCGGTAGAAAGATCCCGCGCCTACGACCGGTTGCAGTGCTCTCTGGCATCCTGTTGGTAGAGACGATCAATCTCTCGGCCCAGTTTGTCTGGGCGCCCGCATATCACCAAACCGCGCCGTTCGCCCAGGCCCCCGCGGCCGCAAACCTAATAGCTGGGCCATTCCAGCGCTATGGCGTCTACGACCCGTCGCTCTATGCCTACTACCGCACTATTCCAGCCAACGAGCAACCCGACCGGAATGTCTTCTCCCAAATCGGCTCCATTCAAGGATACGCCTCTCTCTCGCTTGCTGGTTACAACGGCCTCACCGGGACCAAAATACAGTCAACCTTACAACCGAACTTGATACCTCGATATCAAAGGCTTCTCAATCTTGACCTCGTCATCACCGCGGCAAACTACTTCAACATTGATCTTGGGTCCAGCCTTCCAACAACCCTCCCCCAGGTGCCGCCGTCCTACTACCCCGCAGCCAATGGCTACGGAGTTGCTACCGCATTTGCAGGGGATATCGCACAGGTCAACTCGATCGACTACCTTGGCCCCCGCAATTCGAAGAAAGCACTGATCACCCTGACGTCGCCAAAGGGAACAACCGCGGTCGTCGTGAAGCCACGAACCGTGGTATCAACGCCGATAACAAACCTGACCACGGTTACTATCCATTCGAAAACGCCTTGGCTAGCAATCCACTCCGCCGGCAGATGGTACCTTATTGCCGGCCCTTTGACTTCGCACCTACTTCCTCGGCACTGGAGACCGCTTATCGGCAAGTTCGGCACCCTCGACTTCCTGGCCAAAATGCAGCGCAAAAGTGTGATTCCCCAAGATAGTGCAGTCACCGTAACCACCCAGCGCCAAAATCCTTCCGGAACCGTCGATCTCACTCTGACCGCCGATCGCGCTACCGTAGCCCAGACGATACTTGCCTGGGCTCCCGGGTGGAGCGCCTCCGGAAATATCCGCCTTGTCGATGAACGAGGCCTTCTCGCGCTTTCCTTGAGAAAAGGCCGGCACAAGATAGTTCTCAGCTACCATGCACCTGGCTCCGCAGCCGGCTTCGCAATCGGCGGCCTCTCTCTAGGATTGTTGCTCGGCGGACTCGCCCTATACTTCTACTTGGGACTAAAGTCACGGACTCGAAAGACTAAAGTCCCATAACCCACGGAGTCTCCAAACGACTAACGATTGAGCGTTATTATTGCAAGAGTGCCTAGGAGGACCAAACCTTGAGAATGAATATCAGGTCCTTTGATCGATGGATTCGAGTGCTGGTTGTTCCTCCAATCATCCTTGCACTTGCTTTGCTTATCGGCCCGTTTTCCGCAGGTGCTGCCGTCCTATACGTTATCGCAGCGCTATCCGTGGCCTCTTCCATCCTTCGGTACTGCCCAATCCGCCACTTCTGGGGGGATCGGCACGCCCGAAGCTGTCCGCTATGCAACTCCGCTGCCCCGCGCAGCCTGGGTATTTAGCCAAGAATAGAACTATAATCGCCGTAGTAGCGTTTTTGGCCGATTTTTCTTCTAGCTCTAGGGTTTCCCCTGCATTGACAGTTGGTCTTGACGGCCAAGACAGCACGTCACGATTGTTTTTCTTTCTCTTGCATCGATTCCAGGCGACGTCAACTTAGGTAAACACTGCATTAACTTGATCGCTCGAATTGGCTTAAGCTATCACCCGTTGCAGGTTCATTAACCAGCTTCTAGATCCGAAACACTTCAAGGGGGGATCGCTTAATGCTCACCAAACCTGAGCCGCTGCAAGAGACCTGGGTAAAGGTTTTAGACCAGACCAAGTGCATCGGTTGTCATGCGTGCACAACCGCCTGCAAATCCGAAAATTCGGTTCCTCTCGGTGTTACCCGCACTTATGTAAAGGCCGTTGAGGTTGGAACGTTTCCAAACGTCCGACGAAACTTCCAGGTAACCCGGTGTAATCAGTGCTACAACCCTCCGTGTGTTGGCGCCTGTCCTACCGGCGCAATGTATCAGCGGCCAGATGGCATTGTTGATTTTGATAAGTCGATTTGTATAGGTTGCAAGGCTTGCATGGCCGCATGCCCCTATGACGCAATCTTCATCAACCCCGAAGACCACACCGCGGAGAAATGCAACTTCTGCGCCCACCGCCTGGAGATCGGGCTCGAACCCGCGTGTGTTGTCGTCTGCCCAACGGAAGCTATTCTCATCGGACGCCTTGAAGATGAGACTGCTAAGGCCACAAAGACCGTCCACCGGCAACCGGTCACCGTCAGATCGGCCGAAAAAGCGACCAGGCCGAAGTTGTTTTACAAAGGGGCCCACACGGCCACGCTCGATCCACTCGCCGCTACCCAGCCAGAAGGTGACACGTACATGTGGTCCGAGATACCAACCGGGCACAACATCATCGCTTCCGGCCACCCAGCACGCTTTCACGGGGCCAACTCGTCGGCTGCTGCCAAGCTTGCTTACGACGTCGCCCACCACTCACCCTGGGGATGGAAAGTAAGCCTTTATACCTGGACCAAGGGAGTTGCGGCCGGATCATACCTAGTCCCAATACTGCTGGCTCTCCTTGGAAAACTGCCTTGGAACTCTCCGGTTGTGCGCTACTTTGGTCCGTTGATCTCCCTGTTGTTCCTTGCGATCACCGGGATACTGCTCATCGCCGACCTCAAGCGTCCCGAACGCTTTTACCTACTTTTCACGAAGGGGCGTTGGGGAAGCTGGCTCGTTCGTGGCGGCTACGGTCTTCTCGCCTTTGGAGCAGTCGTCTCAGCGGACATTGTGGCGGGCTTCTTCAACCTGCGAAGCGTCGAACAGCTACTCGCGATCCCAGGCATCCCCTTTGGAGCCCTCGCCGCTCTCTACACCGCCTTCCTCTTCGCCCAGGCGAGGGCGAGGGACTTTTGGCAAAGCCCGCTGCTCCCACCGCACCTGGTGGTTCAAGCCCTCTTGTTGGGTTCCTCGATAACAACCCTGCTCGTTGCTCACTTCAACCCAGGAGATATTGTCTACCTGGAGCGTTTGACAGCAGCGCTAGCCGTCTTCAACCTCCTTCTTGTGACCGGTGAGGCCACGATAACGCACCCCACCGCAAAGGCTCACCTAGCGTCTTACGAGATGACGAGGGGCACGTTTGCCGCGCCCTTCTGGCTTGGCATCGTCTTGAACGCCGTTGCCGCTGTCGCGCCACCGTTAGGGCCCGTTGCGGCGATCGGAGGCTTGCTATGCATCCTTCCGCTAGAACACGCTTACGTACAGGCCGGCCAGCGCGTACCCCTGGCCTAGCAACCACAACTTCAAGGGAGTCATCATGTCTCGAATCGGTATTCTTAGCGAGCGCATCAAGGGTCGTCGGGAGGAGATCGAGTCCCGTGGACAGACCTTCTATCAGGGGCCATCGCAGATAAACCTGGCATCCTTTCCACCAAAGGAGCGGTGGGACGATTGGGTGGAGCTCGACTCGAAAGCTTGGCCAAACCGGGTTGAGCACCACTCGATGCTGGTGCCAACCACCTGCTTCAACTGCGAGTCAGCGTGTGGTCTCCTCGCCTACGTAGACCGGGAGACGCTCACCGTCCGCAAGTTCGAAGGTAATCCCGAACACCCGGGATCCCGGGGGCGCAACTGCGCCAAAGGTCCAGCAACTCTCAACCAGATCACCGACCCCGACCGAATCCTCTACCCGTTGAAGCGGGTTGGACCGCGCGGATCCGGCCGTTTTGAGCGCGTGTCGTGGGAAGAGGCTAGCAACGACATCGCCTCCCGGATTAGGCAGGCGATCACGGAAGAGCGCCAGAACGAGATCATGATTCACCTTGGGCGCCCGGGCGAGGACGGGTACACGGAGCGGGTGCTTGCCGCCTGGGGCGTTGATGGTCACAACTCCCATACCAACGTCTGTTCCTCGGGAGGCAGGGCCGGCTACCACTATTGGAGCGGCATCGATCGCCCAAGTGCCGATTTTGCCAACGCCAAGGTGATCTACTTAATAAGCTCGCATTTGGAAACCGGGCATTACTTCAACCCCCACGCCCAACGCATTACCGAGGCGCGAGAACGGGGAGCCAAGCTGATCGTCGTCGATACTCGCCTCTCCAACACTGCCACGCATGCCGACCTGTGGCTCTCCCCGTGGCCGGGCTCCGAGGCCGCAATGAACCTGGCGTTCTGTAACTACTTGATACAAAATGGGATGTACAACGAGGAGTTCGTCCGTACATGGTGGAACTGGCAGGAGTATATGGCTGCACTCCATCCAGGAGAGGACCCCACCTTCGAGAACTTTCAAAACCGCCTCAAAGAGGAGTACGCCCGCTACACCTTCGAGTTCGCCGCTAAAGAGACCGGCGTCTCCGAAGCGGTCCTCCGGGAAACCGCGGAGCTCATAGCCACGGCCGGTACCGCCTTCTCCAGCCACAACTGGCGGTCCGCTGCGGCCGGCAACCTTGGTGGGTGGCAGGTCTCCCGCTCGATCTTCATGATCAACGCTTTGCTCGGAGCGGTTGCGACTGAAGGAGGGACCCACTTGAACGCCTGGAACAAGTACGTACCCAAGCCGATCTACACGCCACCGCATCCAAAGGTCTGGAACGAGCTCTCGTGGCCGATCGAATTCCCATTAGCGATGAACGAGCTGTCGTTCATGCTACCCCACCTCATGGACCATACCGGGCGCCGCCTCGAGGTCTACTTCACCCGGGTATACAATCCAGTCTGGACAAACCCTGACGGGTTTTCATGGATCGAGATGTTTCTCGATCCAAAAAAGGTCGGTTGCTACGTAGCGCTGACGCCAACCTGGAATGAAACAGCGTTTTTCGCCGACTACGTGCTCCCGATGGGCCACTCTTCCGAGCGCCACGACACCCACTCTTACGAGCAGTACGACGGCCAGTGGCTCGGGTTCAGGCAGCCGGTAATCCGTGCCGCGAAGGAGAGATTGGGAGAAAAAGTAGCTGACACCAGGGCTGTCAATCCGGGCGAAGTTTGGGAAGAGAACGAGTTCTACATCGACCTCTCCTGGCGGATAGATCCAGACGGGTCGCTGGGAATCCGGCAGTACTTTGAGTCGAAGGCTAATCCAGGCGAGATGCTTACCGTCGAGGAGTACTACTCATGGATGTTCAACAACTCCGTACCTGGCCTCAAGGAAGCGGCAAAGGCCGAAGGTCTCGACCCGATGCAGTACATGAGAAGATACGGCGCCTTCGAAGTTAGCAAAAAGATCGGTACCGTCTACGCACAACCCGTCCCAGAAGATGAGCTTGAAGACATCCAAGTTTCCCCGACCGGACGGGTCTTTACCAGAGCACCAAAGCCCGCCTCCCCCAACGTAGTGCCAACCGGAGATCCAGCGCCCGACGACGAGGGGCGGAGACCGGTAGGCGTAATGGCCGGAGATCAGATTCTCCGCGGATTTCCGACTCCATCCGGCAGGCTCGAGTTTTACTCGTCGACCCTTGCGACCTGGGGGTGGAAGGAGTACGCCATTCCGACCTACATCGAAAGCCATGTACATCAGAGCAAGCTTGCCAGTGGAGAGATGCCGCTGATATCGACTTTTCGGCTTCCGGTGCAGATTCACACCCGGTCCGCGAACTCAAAATGGCTAGACGAGATCGCACACACCAATCCTCTCTGGATCAACCCCATCGATGCGAATCGCATGGGAGTCAAGGATGGAAACCTGCTTCGGGTTAACACTGACCTCGGCTACTTTGTCGTGAAGGCCTGGGTAACCGAAGGGATCAGGCCTGGCGTAGTCGCTTGCAGCCACCATATGGGACGCTGGAAGATCAACGACGATTTTGGGTCGCGGGCAATGATGCGGACCGTAACCCTCAAGCAAGATGGCTCGCGCTGGAACCTCGATCCCTCCAAGGGGGTTGAGCCGTACAAATCATCCGATCCCGACACCTCTAGGATCTGGTGGACCGACGTTGGTGTACATCAAAACCTTACCTTTGGCGTCCATCCCGACCCAGTATCGGGAATGCACTGCTGGCACCAAGTCGTAAGGGTCACCAAAGCTGAGGCTGGCGACCGTCACGGCGAAGTCTTCGTCGACACCGCCAAGTCGAAAGAGGTCTTCCGCCGATGGATGGAGATGGCCCGTCCTGCCTACCAAGTGAGCCCGGACAGCACTCGGAGACCACGATGGCTGCTTCGCCCGCTCAAGCCGACGGCGGCTGCCTTTGCCTTGCCAGACCGGGGTTAGCCGTGGCTTGGCCGGATCCAGATCTTTGGTATGCATTGGCAGAGATCGTCGAGAACCCCCGGCCACACCCTGCGCTCGCCGAACTCTTCGGCAAAGAACTTTCGCCCGAGCTCCACACCGAGCTGTTTGTCCACGATTTCCAGCCCTACGGGTGCTTCTACCTTTCGAGCGGTCCAGTGCTGGGTGGAGAGCCTACGGGGAGGTGCCGGGAATTTCTCGCTACCTACCTGCCGGGTCTAGAGCAGCCCAGCCTTCCCGATAATCTCGGCTTTCTTCTGTCGCTTATTGGCCGGGCGACGGAGAAAGGGGCTCATTCGGTAGCGGAGGCGATTCTCCATGAGCAGCTTGCTCCATGGGTGCCGTTATACACGGCGGGTGTAATCAACTACGGTGGTAGCGCCTACCGTGCCTGGGCGGAAAGCCTCCACCAGGCAATCGAAGACGCCGCCAACTCGATGCCCGCAATCACCAAGCTTCCATTGCAGCTTGCGTTCGCTCCTGACGCTCACGAGCTCGCTGAACGCAAAGCCTTGGAAGAGTTTGCGCTTTCCCCAGTGCTATCTGGCCTCCTCCTCCCCCGCAGTCTCATCCTCCAGATCGCCGGGGCGCTCGAGACACCGATCCGATTTGGTGGCCGCAAGTTCAGCTTCTCTTCCCTCATCGACCAAGCTCCGCGTGAAACGGTCGAAAAGCTGGTTGCGCTCCTCGCCGATCAGGCGTCCTGGGGTCAGATCTCTGGACTCGGCCTAGTCGGAAAGTGGTGGTCAGCCCGGAGGAGACGCGCTGAACAACTTTTACTCGGCGTTCTCGAACAGTAGCACGGAAGCGCTAGGAGACCGGAGTGCGGGCCTCATTGGTCTGGCCACTCCGTACCAAAAACCAGAAGGGAGTCCGGGTTCTAATGAACCGGTCCAGCGAAGTCAGCAACCTTATGTCGAACGGGGCAAGAGCCGCAACAAAGACACCCCCGAAAATGAGCCCGCCGACAACGTCTCCCGGATAGTGCATGCCCACGTATACTCGTCCAAACGCGAGCAGCACCCCAGCGAGAGTCGCTATGGCAGCAACGATCTTGTGGCGCGCCATCCAAAGCCCGACAATCACTGCCCCGGCAATGGTTGCGTGTCCGCTCGGAAAGCTGAATCCGGTAGTCTTCGTGAGCAACACCTCCACGCCGTGAAGGCGAATGTAGGGTCGGCGCTCCGCGATCCAAGGTTTTAGCGCATAGTGCGCTATCGCCCAGGCAATTACCGTGCCCCCGGCCGCCCAAAGCACCTTGGCGACCTCGCGGTCGGGATCCGCCCGGTACCGCGAGAGCCACCACGCTACAAGAAGAAGCAGCGCCAAAAGTCCAAGACCGACAAAGTGGGCATAGTTCGACATAAACCCGTGAGCCCAAGCAGTTGCGCGGGCAAAATGATTGACCGCGAGGTACCACGCAGTATTCAGATACTCGAGTTCCCCCACTCGATCCCCCTCTTCTATGAGACCTAGCCTAGGCTACACGTTTACCTTAAGTTAAGCCTTTAGAAGCCGCCCATTCACCGCCGAACACGCTTTGCCAATTGGCGTAGAATGTCACCCGATACCCGCAGATGAGAGGCGCTTGTGCAATTCGAAAGCGATGCCGGTCCATCAACATCAATCATGCCTTCCCGGACGCGGCGCCACCGGTTTGTCAGGTGGGGAGCTTACGCGACTCTGGCGCTGCTTGCGGTGTCGCTCCCCTTTGAGTTAAACGCACTCCGAAACTCAGACGCGACAGCTTCCAAAGAGGCTCTGCTGCCAGCTGCCGGGATCCATCTCGGTACGGCTCCGATCGTCGTTTTCGGACCTGATGGGCGAAACGCCGCACAACAATTTGCCGGTCCCCAATGGATTCCACGCGCAGCAATATCCCTCTGCCGTCAATTTGCGAAAACATCCGTGGCTGCAACTATCGAAGTGGGATTTGTTTGGACTAAAACCGGTCCACGCGCGGTAATGGCTGACTACTGCCCGCTGGAGATTGGAGGAGAACGACTACTGGTGGCACTTTACCGGCCAAAAGCAACGCTTGGCGCCCTCCTCGTCTCTGCCGCAAGCCACGCATACAGTGCCACGGTAATCATGACTCCGACGTCGGTCACTATCTCCGGCGAACACGTGGTAGCGCGTTACGGCGCACCGAAGTCGTTACCTTCAACAACTCTCACACGTTTTACGGGCTAAAAGCCACGAGCTTCACCCGCTGGCTGAAAACCGTGGCCCCAGAGAGCCCCCACTCTTGCTACC
Organism: Actinomycetes bacterium; assembly: GCA_021819205.1. Taxonomy (GTDB): domain Bacteria; phylum Actinomycetota; class Acidimicrobiia; order Acidimicrobiales; family Acidimicrobiaceae; genus JAKARV01. The sequence continues at coordinate 8,698 of JAKARV010000026.1, forward strand.
GTGTTTCATGTTGACAGTCTGCGCCAGTGTATGAGGAGAAAGTTGGAAGCGTACGTTCTGATCCAAACGGAGATCGGTCAGGTTCACCATGTTCTTGCGGAGTTAAGAGGGTTGGCTCTGGTCCAGAGGGCAGACGATGTGACCGGCCCGTACGACATAATCGCATTACTGGCGGGCGAGTCCCTAGAGCAGATCGGCCACGAGGTCGTCGAAGGGATACAAGTCATCGAGGGCGTGACCCGCACGCTCACTTGTCCGCTTGGCCACCTGCAAATCGACTCGTTGCTATCCTCGAACTAACCTCCAAACCTTTCTCGAAGCGTTTCAAGCAGCCTTGACCGCGGCCACCAGCTTGGTCAACGAATCCTTTGCGTCACCGAAGAGCATCGTCGTCTTTGGATCGTACATCAGTGCATTGTCAATTCCGGCAAAACCCGGGCGCATCGAGCGCTTAAGGAAGATGATATTTTTCGCCTGATCCGCGTTCAGGATCGGCATACCGTAGATAGGCGAACTTTTCGACTCCCGAGCAGCCGGGTTGACTACATCATTAGCCCCCACCACCAGCACCACGTCAGTCGAACGAAACTCGTCATTGATATCGTCCATCTCCTTCAACTGATCGTAGGGAACATCTGCCTCCGCCAAGAGGACATTCATATGGCCGGGCATCCGGCCCGCCACGGGGTGGATGGCGTAAGCGACCTCCACGCCGCGCTTCTCAAGAACGGTGGCCAACTCCCGAGCGGCGTGCTGTGCCTGTGCCACCGCCAGGCCGTAACCAGGAACGATAATTACCTTGCTGCTATAGGCGAGCAGCACACCGATATCTTCGGCAGTGCCCGAACGGTAGCTTTTCGCCTCACCGCCACCAGCTTCATCGTCAGTGCCGGCAACTACCTTGCCAACAGCCGCAAAAAGCACATTCCCTAGGCTTCGGCCCATAGCATCAGACATCATCTTGGTCAGCAGCGTCCCGGAGGCGCCGACAAGAGTGCCTCCAACTATTAGGCCGGTGTTGCCGAGGACAAAACCGCTCGCGGCCACGGCAAGTCCGGTAAAGGCATTGAGCATCGAGATAACAACCGGCATGTCGGCGCCACCGATCGGCAGAACAAACCCAAACCCCAGCACCACTGCCAGCACCAAAGCCACGATCAGTACCGGAATACTCGTGTGGAATCCAATGAGATAGACCGCGCCGGCAACGATGGCAAGTAAAATGCCGCCGTTCACCACGCGCTGACCAGGGTAGGTAATCGGTGTACCCCGCATGAGCTCTTGCAGCTTCATGAAGGCGATTACCGAACCGGCAAAGCTTATCGACCCTACGACGACCGAAAATACAGTGGAAAAGCTTTGCACAACACCGGGGGCAAGGGCAGCCGCATGAAGGTACTCGCTTACCGAGACTACAGCTGCAGCTCCCCCTCCAACTCCATTAAAAGCCGCTACCATCTGCGGAATCGCAGTCATGGCGACCTTTCGGGCGGAGAGCCAACCCGCTGCTACACCGATCACTACAGCAACCAGTATCACAATGATCTTTGCCGAGTTCAGCGAGAGGCCCGGAATCGCCGCCGCAATTGCAATTACCATGCCGGCTGCCGCCGTCCAGTTTCCCTTGCGGGCACTTCTAGGCGAGCTAAGTTGCTTCAATCCCAAGATAAAGAGAACCGCTGCGAGGAGGTAAGCCAACATAACCCCCTGCCCCAGGGTTAGACCACCAGCGCTCGCGGTCAGCACGGCAGGTGTCATTGCTGGTCGTCCTTGGAGGGAGAACCCGGCTTTGCCTTGAACATCTCCAGCATCCGGTCGGTAACGACAAAACCGCCAACCACGTTGATAGTAGCAAGCAACACCGCCAAAAAGCCAAGGGATAACTCAAGCGGTCCCGACGCTCGGGTTGCAATAGCCAGCGCGCCAACAAAAATGACACCGTGAATGGCGTTGGAACCCGACATCAGCGGAGTGTGCAGAATCGTAGGAACCTTCGATATCACCTCGATACCGACAAAGGCGGCAAGAACGAAGGTTGTGATGTACTCGATAAGGGTGTTAGACAATTTTTACTCCATCAACAGACACGATGAAACCAGACAGACCGCGGTACATCTCACTCCTTTCCGTAGAGAACCTTACCCTCGTGGGTAACGCAAATAGCCTTCACCACTTCGTCTTCAAGATCGATCTCGAGCCGGCCATCTTTAAGCAGCGAGTTGAGAAGGTTCAAAAGGTTCCTTGAGTATGTCTGGCTTGCGTGGTGAGGAACGGTTCGCGGCAAGTCAGCAATACCCACGACGGTAACGCCGCCGACCAGGACCTCCTCCCCCACGACCGTCACTTCGCAGTTCCCACCCGATTCGGCGGCGAGATCGACTACCACAGAGCCCGGACGCATCTTCGCCACCATATCGGCGGTAATTAAAAGCGGCGCTCGCTTTCCTGGAATCGCCGCAGTGGTTACTACCACATCCGCGGCGGACACCCGCTCGGTTAGCAGTTCCCGCTGCTTTGCTACCTGCTCTTCGGACTGCTCCCGGGCATAGCCGCCGGTACCCTCGGCAGCAGCTACGGGGATCTCCAAAAACTTCGCGCCAAGGCTCTCGACCTCTTCCCGGACCGCGGGACGGACATCGAAGGCTTCGACAACGGCACCGAGCCGCTTGGCGGTAGCAATAGCCTGCAGGCCCGCCACCCCTGCGCCGAGCACCAGCACCCGCCCCGGCGCCAAAGTTCCCGCCGCGGTTATCTGAAGTGGGAGAATCTTGTCGAGTCTTTCCGCGCCCACCAGCACCGCCTTATAACCGCCGATTGATGCCTGTGATGAAAGCACGTCCATGCTTTGCGCCCTGGAGATGCGCGGTATCAGCTCCATCGCCATGCCGGTGACGCCGGCTCGAGCAAGGTTTTCCAAAAGTTCTGGGTGCCGGACAGCTTGGAGGGCCCCGATGAGCAGTGCTCCTCGGGGCATGACCGAGATCTCTTGTTCCGAAGGAGGTTGCACCTTGAAGATTACCTCTGCATCGCGAAAAGCCTCCTCGGCGCTCGACACCACGGTTGCACCCGCGGCGGCGTACTCCTCATCCGAAAAGTTTGCTCCCGCTCCTGCTCCCGACTGTACGACCACCTCCAACCCGGCTGCCGCCGCCTTAATAACGGAGTCGGGTACCGCAGCCACCCGGGTCTCGCCTGGAGAGGTCTCTTTCGGAACTGCAACCTTCATCGCCATCCATCCCTTTCGTAACCCCGCTAGCCACAACGGCAAGTGTTCCGTCCCCCTGCGCAACCGGCTCAAAAGAACACTAACATGCAGATCTCCACCCTACACACCGGCGGCTCCCCGAAACAGCGTCCTCGTGACATTGGAAACGCCTTGATTTTTGCGCCAACCGGTGCAGTTGCGATGCCTAAAACGCTGGGATAGGATCGGCTTGCCGAAAAAAGGGGGCTGCATGCGTGCTGACATTTCCGGAGTAAGTCCACTCGACTACAATCTGGCAACCCGGTTCTGCGTCGGAGATCTTTTGACCAGATCCTGCGATCTTTTTGCCGATCGTGTAGCCATCGTAGACTCCTCTGCTGGTGCAATCACCTATGCCCAGCTCAACCAAGCCGCAGGTGCAATTGGTGGATCCCTTGTAGATTTTGGGGTTGAACACCAAGAGCCGGTAGCTATGTTGATGGCTAACTCATGGAAGTTCGTCGCCACATTTTTTGGTTGCGCATCAGCGGGCCTGGTCGCGATGCCAATCAACCTGATGCTCAATCCCCAAGATATCGCCTGGATACTTCGAGACTCCGGCGCAACCATAGTGGTAGCCGATCAGCAGTTCATTCCTCTGCTTGAGACGATCCTGCCTCAAACGCCATCGATCGAACGCGCCGTGGGGGTTGGCGGCGAACTTCCGACTTCGGTCGCAGGCAGGCCCGTTCAAAGCTGGGACAAGCTTCTTGATCACCCTCGGATGAGCCCGGTAATAATTGAAGACCGCGACGTAGTCCACTGCCTCTACACATCGGGAACAACCTCGCGACCGAAAGGGGTTCTCACCAGCCACGTCGCCGTGCACGTCGCCGCGCTCAGCAACGCGATTCAGATCCACCATGCACGGGGAGACGACCGGACGATCATGCCCATAGTACTGCCGCTCTTCCACACAACGGGCTTGGACACGCTACTACTGCCGGTGCTCGCGACCGGAGGAACCACGATTCTTCCATCGCGGTTTGAGCCTGAGTCCTTTCTCGATTTGATCGAGGAGCACCGACCCACCCACGTGATGCTGCTCCCAATGATGTACGCAGCCATTTTGGCTTCACCAACACTCGCCAAGCGAGACTTGACCTCAGTCCAATACGCCCTCTACGCCATGGCCCCCATGCCCGAAGAGCGCATAGGCGAGATCTCGGCTGCCTTCCCCAACGCACGCGTCCTGCTGGGTTCGGGGCAGACGGAGTGCGTCCCGGCAACTGTATTTCAATGGCCCTCCCATCAAGCGCACAAGTTCAACTCTTGGGGGCCGAGCGTGATAACGGTAGAGACCCAGGTAATGGATCCATCGGGGGTGCTCCTCCCCCCCGGCCAAGTTGGAGAGATCGTTTACCGCGGACCTCACGTCATGAATGGCTACTGGAATAACACCAAGGCCAACACCGAGGCCTTTGCTTTTGGCTGGTTTCACAGCGGTGATGCCGGTTACTTGGATGACGAGGGCGTCGTCTGGTTTACCGACAGGCTCAAAGACATCGTGAAGACCGGCGGAGAAAATGTCTCATCAGTCGAGGTGGAGCGGGCCATTCTCAGCGTTCCCGGAGTTGCCGACTGCGCCGTCGTCGGAGTGCCAGACGACACCTGGGGCGAGATCGTCGCCGCGATGGTGGTTCCGCAACCGGGAGAGACCGGCTCGAACACGCTCGCCGACCGCATCATCGATACCTGCCGAGTCCGGCTCGCACGCTTTGCGGTTCCCAAGCAGATTCACTTTGTCGACTCGCTTCCGAAGACCGCTACGGGGAAAACCCAAAAAGCCGAGGTTCGCAGAGCGATCCGCACCTCGGCAGGCGCCCCGTAGCTAGTTGGCGTTACTTGACTACTTCTAGGTCGCACGCTCTCCCAACTCGCAAAACTGTCCTAAATGCGCACAAACCCCGCGGTAACATATCGATTGGCAAGGATCTGTACCTATTAAGAAGGTGGGATGGACTTTACTGGAGATCACGAACGGTTTCGGCAGATGGTGCGGGGGGTACTGGCACAAGAAGTTGCGCCCCATTTCGCCGACTGGGAAAGTGCTGGGGCTTTTCCGGCGCACGCCCTCTTCAAGACCTTGGCCAGGGCCGGTCTCCTCGGTCTCGAGTATGATCCCGAGTACGGCGGCCAAGGAGCAGACCATAGCTTTACGGTCATCCTTGGGGAGGAGTTGGGAGCTCTTCACGCTGGTGGAGTCGCGATGGCGATATCCGTGCACACCGATATGGCTACCCCCTCGCTCCATCGCTTTGGAACCCAGGAGCTCAAGCGCCAATATCTCAAGCCGGCGATCGAAGGAGAGATGGTAGCTGCGATCGCTGTTACCGAACCCGACGCCGGCTCAGACGTAGCGGCGATTCGCACTCGCGCGGTACGAGATGGGAACGATTGGGTAATCGAAGGCTCAAAGCTCTACATCACCAACGGCGCGCAAGCCGACTGGCTCTGCCTCCTCGTCCGGACCTCCAACGAGCCCGGCTACCGCGGCCTTTCTCAGATCGTTTTCCCAACCGACACCCCTGGCTACACCGTGTCTCGAAAGCTAAGCAAACTGGGAAATCACTCCTCCGACACTGCCGAACTTAGCTTCGCCGAAGCCAGGGTTCCGGTCGCCAACACCATCGGTACAATCGGAAACGGTTTTCAACAGCAAATGGCCCAGTTCCAGCGAGAACGAATGATCGCCGCCTACATGGCAGTCGGCGGCATGCAAGAGGCGCTAGACCGAACGGTCCGCTATCTGCGAGAGCGGACCACATTTGGAAAACCCATACTTGCCAACCAGTACGTTGCTTTCCGGTTGGCAGAGCTTGTTGCCGATCTCGACCTACTGCGCCAGTACAACTACGCTACCGCCGACGCTTTCATGCGCGGCGAGGACACTCGGCGCTTCGCCACTATCGCCAAACTCAAGGCTGGCCGGCTCCAACGCGAGGTTGCAGATTGGTGTCTCCAGTTTCACGGGGGAATCGGCTACATGGACGAGACCTGGATATCTCGGTACTTTCGTGACGGCAGACTCCTCTCTATCGGAGGCGGAGCCGACGAAATGATGCTCAAGATCATCTGCCAGCTAGAGGGTTTTGAGGCGTGATAGCGACAAGCGACCCGGCATCCTTGGCGATCACCGCTGGTCCCGTGGCATGAGCGCACCGCCCCTCGCCTCCCGCCTGAATCCGAACGATCCAACATTTCGTGCCAACCGGAGCGCAATGCTTGCGCTCCTTGCGAAGATAGACGGCTTGTTGGAGGAGGCCGCCGGTGCGGGTAGGCAAAGCGCCCAAGAGCGGCTGCGTCGCCAGGGGAAGTTGCCGGTCCGCGAACGCGTCTCGATGCTTCTCGACCGCGACTCGCCATTTCTCGAACTTTCTCCGCTCGCCGGCTACCAGACCGAATACAACCTCGGAGGAGGGATGGTGGTTGGCATCGGAAGCGTCGAAGGCACCGAGTGCTTGATAGTCGCCAACGATCCAAGCGACCTCGGCGGCGCGATGACGGCAATCTCAATCCGGAAGCTGCTTCGGGGCCTCGAAGTGGCCCGGCAGAACCGGCTCCCTTGCATCCAACTCGTGGAGTCGGCGGGAGGAGATCTTCGCGGCATTGGGGAGGGATCAGATCCCGAAGGCGATCTTCGTCGCAACCTCGGACACTTTGCCGAAAGCGGTAGGATGTTCCACGACATCACCGAGCTTTCCGCCCTTGGCATTCCTTCGATATCAGTTGTTTTTGGATCGTCGACGGCGGGTGGAGCGTACCAGCCAGCTCTCTCCGACTACACCATTTTCATTCGGAAACGGACAAAGGTGTTTCTGGGAGGACCCCCGCTGGTAAAGATGGCGACGGGGGAAGATGCGACCGACGAAGAGCTTGGAGGGGCCGAGATGCACGCATCGGTGAGCGGTCTTGCCGACTATCTCGCCGACAGCGAAGCAGATGCCATCCGGATCTGCCGCAATGTTGTCGCCCACCTAAACTGGCAAAAAGCCGGTCCCGGGCCAGCAACCAAAGAGGTTTTGCCGCCTCTCTACGACGAGGATCAACTTCTCGGCATGATCCCCCCGGATCTGCGAACCCAGGTCGACGTGCACGAAGTCATCGCCAGAATTGTCGATGGAAGCGGGTTCGAAGAGTTCAAGGCGGAATACGGAACCACTCTAGTCTGCGGATGGGCCAGGATTCACGGGTATTCAATTGGGATCGTCGCCAGCAACGGCGTTCTTCTTTCGGAAGCCGCCCAGAAAGCTTCTCAATTCATTCAGCTCTGCAACCAGCTGGCAACCCCAATTGTCTTCCTTCAAAACATCACCGGATACATGGTTGGCAGAGAGTACGAGCGGGGAGGAATCATCCGGCACGGAAGTCAAATGATCAATGCGCTCTCCAACTCCAAGGTTCCTCATCTCACCGTCATCCTGGGCGCGAGCTATGGCGCTGGAAACTATGGCATGGCAGGTAGAGCCTTCGATACCCGCTTCGTTTTTCTCTGGCCGACCGCCCGTATCGCGATCATGGGGCCCCGCCAGATGGCCGGAGTGATGGCCATGGTACGGCAAAACCGAGCCGCCCGGAACAACGAACCGCTTGATCTTCACCGGGAGGAAAAGCTCTCTGGAGCGGTCGAGCGTTATGCCGAGAACCAATCCCTGGCGCTTTACGCCACCGGCAGAGTATCCGACGACGGCATCATCGACCCCCGCGATACCCGGACGGTACTGGCGCTTGCGCTCTCGGCATGCCACAGCGCTCCAGTTGAAGGAGCCCACGGCTTTGGGGTTTTCCGGTAGCCGTATGGAGAGGTTGCTAATCGCCAATCGCGGAGAGATCGCGCGCCGGATTATCCGTTCTGCGCGAGAGATGGGTATCTTCACCATCGCTACTTATGCCGACTCCGACTCCACTGCTCCCTACGTGACGGAAGCGGACCTCGCCGTTCGCCTACCCGGTAATAGCGCCGCAGAAACCTATCTGAACCAGGAGGCTATTCTGGCCGCCGCTAAAGCCGCCTCGGCGGACTCGGTCCACCCTGGCTACGGCTTCCTCTCCGAAAACGCTGCATTTGCAAGCACAGTGATCGCGGCCGGCTTGGTTTGGGTGGGGCCACCTCCAGACGCCATCGCCCTTCTCGGGAACAAGGTGAGAGCCAAAAAACTGATGGAATCAGCCGGTGTTCCGACACTCCCGACCTGGCGGCCGGGGGCCGCGGACATTCGGTATCCGCTGCTGGTCAAGGCCGAAGCTGGTGGCGGCGGGAGAGGGATGCGAATCGTAACCGATGAATCATTCCTTGCCGAGAGCATAGCCAGCGCGAGCAGGGAGGCGGAAACCAGCTTTGGCGATCCCGCGGTCTTTCTCGAACGATTTATTCCAGCGGGGCGGCATGTCGAAATCCAAGTACTCGCCGACTCATTCGGTGACGCAATCCACCTCTTCGAGCGTGACTGTTCGATCCAGCGCCGTCATCAGAAGGTGATCGAAGAGGCCCCATCGCCGGCGGTTGACGCTGCCCTTCGCCAGAAGATGGGGGAAGCAGCTTTAACCGCGGTGGCGGCAGCCGGATACCAAAATGCGGGAACCATTGAGTTCATACTCGAACCTTCTGGAGAGTTTTGGTTTCTGGAGGCCAACACCCGCCTGCAGGTCGAGCACCCCGTGACCGAGGCGATTTGCGGAGTTGATCTGGTACGCGAGCAGCTTCTGATCGCCTCCGGCGAACACCTATCCCTTCGGCAGGAGGATCTCTCGATATCCGGGTACGCCATCGAAGCTCGCCTATACGCCGAAGACCCAAGCGCTGGGTTCATCCCCACCAGTGGGCACCTGGTCGCATGGCATCCGGCAACCTATCCAGAACTCCGCTGGGAAAGCGGAGTTGGTCCGGGAAGCGTGGTCGGAACTGAGTTCGACTCCATGCTCGCCAAAGTGATCGCTTGTGCGCCAACCCGCTCGGAGGCTGCAGCCAAGCTGGCTCTTGGTCTTGCCCGGTCGACCATCCAAGGGCTAAGGACAAACCGAGACTTTCTGATCTCTACGCTGCGCAACCCGACATTCCTGGCTGGTACCGCTACTACCGCTTTCATCGACTCCGGAGAAGCCAAGCTGGCTCGAGAGATATCCGGAATCGAGTTCGAGCGATTTGCGGTAGCGGCCGCACTGCAGATGCAGCAGGAATCCCGAAAGCGCTCAACCCTCCCGTCCTTGCCAAGCGGGTGGCGAAATAGCGTCATGCCCCCCCAAGAAGTCAGCTTTCGACACGCGGCAAACGAGATTACCATCCGCTATGTTCAGCAAAGGGACGGTAGCTTCAAAGTCAACGGCAATCGAGCATTGATCCACTCGGTCTCGGGCCAGTGGATCGATCTTGAATACGCTGGAATCAGGGAGCGCTTCCACCTTGTTCTCGATGGCGATACGGTATGGATTCAGGGCGCCTATGGGGACGTCGAGTTGGAGCTGCTTCCGCGCTTTCCGGCGGCAGGAGCGGGAGCCGCACCACAGAACGGACTGTTCTCCCCCCTTCCTGGCCGCATCGTGTCCACCCACGTAACCCCCGGAGACCGCGTCGCCCCTGGCGACCTGTTGGTAGTCGTCGAAGCAATGAAGATGGAACATCAAATCAGCGCGCAAAGCGGCGGGATCGTCGAAGAGCTTTTGGTCCAAGTAGGCGACCAGGTGGCAGCCGGCGAAGCAGTTGCTCGCCTGGAGGTGGAGAAATGAGACCAATCCGGGTCGCAAACTGCAGCGGATTCTACGGCGATCGCCTTTCGGCAGCCCGCGAAATGGTCGATGGAGGGCCAATCGATGTTTTGACCGGTGACTGGCTAGCCGAACTGACGATGCTCATACTTGCCCGTCAACGCCGCCGAGATCCAAACCGTGGCTATGCGCACACGTTCATAACCCAGATGAAGGAGGTGATGGCCGACTGCTTGGAGCGAGGGATCCGGATAGTATCGAACGCCGGTGGCCTCTCTCCTGTCGGCTGCGCCCAGGCATTATCGGAGATAGCCGGTGATTTGGGCATTTCCCCCGTCATCGCCTGGGTAGAAGGAGACGACCTGCTCCCCCGGCTTTCCGAGTTCAAAGCCAAAGGAATTTCACTTCCACACATCCAGACCGGAGAACCGCTCCCAGAGCGCCCGGTAATAGCCGCGAACGCCTACTTAGGAGCGTGGGGAATAGCCAAAGCGCTCGAGATGGGGGCCGATATCGTCATCACCGGCCGGGTGACTGACGCTTCCCTTGCCGTAGGTCCAGCAGCGTGGTACTACAGCTGGGGGCGCACCAACTGGGATTGTCTAGCTGGCGCTGTCGTTGCGGGGCACGTGATCGAGTGCGGCGCCCAAGCCACCGGCGGGAACTTCTCCTTCTTCCAAGAGGTACCCGGCCTAGATCACCCAGGTTTTCCAATTGCGGAGATTTTTGAAGACGGCAGCTCGGTAATCACCAAACATCCGGGTCACGGCGGCATGGTCACGGTCGAGACCGTAACTGCGCAGCTCCTCTACGAGATCGGTGGGCCGCGCTACCTGAATCCCGACGTAACAGCGCGTTTCGACTCGATCCAGGCCGAGCAGATCGGACCGGACCGAGTCCGAATCGGCGGTGTCTATGGGGAGCCACCGCCTTCCACCGCCAAGGTAGCAGTCATATACGAAGACGGATGGCGATCCACCGCAACTCTTTACATCGCCGGGTTAGAGGTGGCCGAGAAGGCGAACCTTGCAGTACGAAGCATCGCCGATCAGCTCCCGCCGGAGGTTGCCCTCGAGACCCACCTCCTCCGCACCGATAGACCAGACCCGCTTACGAATGAGGACGCCCTCGCCCAACTCCGAATGACCGCACGTGCACAACGGAAGGACCTGCTTTCCGAAGGCTTTGCGAGAAGTGTGATCGGACTTGCTCTGTCCACCTATCCGGGATTTTTTGTCGACCACGTCCCCGCCGTGGAGGAGTTCTCGCCATACTGGCCAGCAGTTCTTCCATCCACCGAATTAACCCAGCTGGTTACGATCAACGGCCACCGGATCCCAGTCCCACCTACGGTCGCCACAACCTCAGAGCAACGCCAGCTTCCTCCACCCGTAATCCCGTTCGCCGAAGCGAGCGAAGAGCTGACACGAGTTCCCCTTGGCCAGCTCTTCGGCGCCCGCTCTGGAGACAAGGGCGGTGACTGCAACCTCGGTATCTGGGCACGAAACGAGCACGCTTACGCTTGGATTGCCAACCACCTAACCGAAGACCGCTTGAAAGACCTTCTTCCCGAGGTACGGGTTCTACCGGTGGAGCGCTACCTGTTGCCCCGCCTGCTTGCGGTAAATTTTGTAATCACCGGCGTCCTTGGCCAAGGCGTCTCCACCACATCGCGGCTTGACGCCCAAGGCAAGAGTTTGGCCGAATGGCTGAGGTCTCGAATTATCGAGATACCTAGGGAGTTGATTGATGGATGATCCCGTTCGCTATCAAGTCTTTCAGCAGGTCGCGACCATCACCTTGAATCACCCCGAAAACCGCAACGCCATGACACCGGCGATGCTCGCCAAGCTCTTTGCCGCTCTTGCAGCAGCAGTCGCCGATACTAGCGTTCGTATCATCGTTCTGACCAACACCGGCCCGGTGTTCTGTGCCGGCGCCGATCTCGCAGCTGGATCCGGAGTTTCCGGTAGCCAGGGTCCCGGGCTTTCCGAAGTGTTGACGGCGATACAGGACGCTCCAAAGCCAGTAATTGCCCGCATCGCCGGCCACGCATTTGGCGGGGGTTTGGGACTTGTTGCCGCGTGTGACTTTTCGATTGCCGCTGATACATCCCGCTTTGGCTTTACTGAGGTTCGCGTTGGCGTGGCACCGGCGATTATTTCGGTCTTTTGCCTTCCCAAGCTTTCCCGAGCCGACGCTCTCGAACTTTTCATCACCGGAGAACGTTTCGATGCCAGGCGCGCCCAGGTAGCTGGCCTAATCAACCTGGCGGTTTCTGAAGACGAACTCGACTCGACGCTAACCAACCTGCTCGACAAGATTCTGCTTGGCTCTCCCAAAGCCATCGCCGCCGCAAAACGGCTTGTTTATACCGTACCCTTCCTATCTCGCGACGATGCGCTGTCGACCACTGCGACCCAATCGCGGGAACTTTTCGCCTCTACCGAGGGACAAGAGGGAATGGCTGCCTTTCGTGAGCACCGAAAGCCAAGTTGGGCTACAACAACGGATGCCGATTAAACCGAGCAGAAAGCCATGACTCCCACAACCAATACGCCGCCTCGATCATCGGCAACGGGTTAGTTTCCAGCGGCAAATTACACGCCCAGACGACGGGCGACCGGCATCGACCTTCCTTGGCATTAGATTGGGAGCCTGTTCCGGGGTAGCTCAATCGGCAGAGCAAGCGGCTGTTAACCGTTAGGTTGAGAGTTCGAGTCTCTCCCCCGGAGCTCCGGGGCCTGTAGCTCAGCGGTCAGAGCAGGGGACTCATAATCCCTTGGTCGTGGGTTCGATCCCCACCGGGCCCACCAGCTCACCACCTATAATGCGCCAGCCTGCCATAATGCACCCAACACAAAACCCAACATGGTTTGGAGGCACGTGTGGCGGGAAGCATGCGGCTGGTGAAGGCTCCGGATACCTGGGAGCTTCGGGTCTACATCGGAAGGGACGCGAAGGGACGGGCCAAGCACCGCTACCTACGCTTTCACGGCATTAAGCGCGAAGCCGGGCGGGAGCTTGCAAGGCTCGCCCTCTCCCAGTTCGACGAGCCGGTAGCCATTGGCGAGGAGTCGACCAAGTGGAACGGCCAAACGACCGTCAACGACGCGCTCTCGGCGTGGCAATCGAACGGCTGGGAGGATCTCTCTCCGACCACCACCAAGCGGTACTTGAGCATGTGGAGGATCCACGTCAAAGACGGCATCGGCAAGGAGCGGATCGCCTCCCTCTCCCCCTACGAGGTCGAGCGCTACCTTAGGGGACTGAAGAACCAAGGACTCGCCGAGGCCTCGGTTAGACAGATCCGTGCCATGCTTGGGAGGGCCTGCCGGCTCGCCCGGAAGTGGTCGGGATCGACGCTCCCCAACCCCATAGCCGATGCCGAGATGCCAAGCTACGGGGTCACCGATCGGGAGTTGGTTCGAGCGCCAAGCATCGCCGGGGTCAAAGCCCTGATCCAGCGCCTCCACGAGTTCGACCCCCGCATCGCCGCCTTCATCCGGGTGATCCTGGCAACCGGGATGAGAAGAGGAGAGGCGTGCGAGCTCAGATGGAGCGACGTGGACTTTGAGAACTCCACCCTTCTCGTCGACGAGTCGGTCATCGGGGGAAAGGGCTCGGTCGCGGTCAAGTCCCCAAAGACGAGAGCGAGCATCCGCAAGGTTGCGATCGACGACGGAACCGCTCTCCAACTGAGCGGGCTCCGCGGGGTCCAAGAGGAGCTTGCCGCCTTTGCCGAGGTTGAGCTTGTCGAGTCGAGCTTCGTCTTCTCCTTTGGCCCAGGAGGAGAGACCCCTCCCTACCCCGACACCTTCAGCCACAACTTCGCCAAGTTGCGCGAGCGTGCCGGAGTGGCGAAAGACATCCACCTGCACTCGCTCCGGCACTTCCAAGCCACGCTGCTTGATCCCATCCTCTCGGAGAAACAGAAGCAGGCCCGGCTCGGATGCTCGAACCCGGTGATGGCGAGGCACTGCACCGACGTCATCGCCGCCGAGGACCGGAGGGCGGCCAGCTGCGTGGCTTCGGTTCTCGATGGCGAGGAGGGGGAGGGGCGAAGACCGTCGTCTCCGAGAGGGTCTCGCCGTTCATGAGCCGCTCCAGCGCCGCCAGGGAGACCTTCCGTCTCCCGCCGATCTGGATCACCGGGAGCGGGAAGGTGCCGTTCTTGATCGCCCGGTAGGCGGTAGCCTTCGAGATGTCGAGCCAAAGAGCTGCCTCCTCGATGCTGATCAACCTCCAAAGTATTCGTTTGCGATCGTAGTCCATCAGTTCACCTCCTCTCGTTCGCTCTGTTCCAGCAGTTCTTCCCATGCCAGTCGGCGGGCCTGCTGGTGGTCGTCGTAGGCGGAGACGATGATTGCGGCATCGATGGGATGGGGCCAGCCGTTGCCGGCGTAGTAGAGGGCGCAAGAGGCGAAGTAGCGAGAATCTCCGGGGGAGTTCTCCTGCTGCCACTTCCGCCGGAGCGAGGTAGGCAAAGGTCACCGAGTAGGACCTCGACTTGGTGAGGAAGTGTCCCCGGTGGCCAAGATCGTGAACCCAGCGGTCGAGGCGCAACCCCTGGTACTCCTCCTTGCCGCCGAGTTCGAGGGCGGTTCGCGCCATCTGCTTGATGTGGGGGTTGCACGATGCCGCGGCGATCGCTGCTGGGCCCCTTACCCGGTGGTCGAGCCCGGAAGCGTCCGTTGCCGACTTGGTCGCGTACTTGGCCAGGTAGTGACGACCTTGGACTTGGCTGTTGGATCGATGATCCGGACGTCGAACTCCTCTCCCCAGCGGATGGGGTGCTCCCGTTCCGAAGTCGTAAAGGTGAGCCTCGTGCGGGCGGCGGTGAGCTGGAGTGCTGCGGTCAGCTGGCTCGGCGAGACGGCGACTCCGGGATTTCCCTCTTTGTCGTCGAGACGGACGATTGCGTGCAGGTGGATCACCCCGCGCCGCTGGAACTCGACCACCTTGACGTAGGAGATTTGAAGACCTTCGTTGAATGCCTTTTCGGTGACGCCGAGGAGCTTGGCGAGGTGGCGGCGGAGGTAGATCGTGGTTCACTGCCAGAGCTTGGTCGAAAGGGCGTTGAAGACCACCGCACCCTCGTAGTCGTAGCACTCGAAACAGATCGGAGTTCCGAGGGACTCGTCGCTCTCTCTGTGGCGCGCGTTGCAGCCACGGGGTCTTCCGTGTACGCAGGTGCCCGAGGCACCGTGGCAGGGCTGTCGTCCCCTTGCCACCCGGTGCACGGCTCCAAAGCTCGGGGCGGTGAAGGTGGCAAAGGCGGCGAGCTTTGACCCGGTGGACGTGAGCGCGGAATCGAGCCCTTGGCGGATCAGGACCCTCGCATCCCCCTTGTACCGGTCCGAGCAAGCCCTGCAGAGATTCGCCCTCCTCGTGCCGCAGGCCTTGAAGACGATGCCATCTTCGAAGTCACCCGCACTTGGCAAAGCAGACGCAAGCGGCTCGCGACCAAGCTCCCTCGGCCTCGACAGCCGGATGGGACGCGAGCAGTAGCTGGCTTGTCCTGCGGCCTCGAGCACTTCGTCATAGCCGGATGCGACCCGGGCAAGGAGTTGATCGCGGTCAACGGTCAAAGGGATCATCGCCGGTCACCACTCTCGCCAAAGGTCCGCAGGCTGGCTGCGTTCCGGATCCGCTCGGCGATGGCGCGGTCATCGAGGTAGTAGCACTTGATCGCCTTCGGATCGGGATCGCCCGCGAGCAGCAGCCCCACCCCACGCTTGCTGCTTTCGATCTCACTCGCGGAGAAACCCCGGGTGGCCTGGCCAGCGCCGAGGATGACGTCGGAGGCGTCCCGGGTGGCGCACCTAAATGCCAACCGGTAGTCGACCAGATCGCGGATCGCGCTTGGCACCGTGTCGGCGCTTCGCTTCTGGGCGGCAAGGACGGCGATCACGCCGGTAGCGACTTGCGCTGCAAGTGCAGGGCAAAGGTCTTGGCGGTCTTCGCCTCGGAAGCGCCGAGGTAGATCGGAAGCTCGTCGATCACCACGACGAGCAACGGGCCAAGGTCCCGGGACCACTTTCTCTTGCCGACAGCACACAGCGAGCCAAAGCGGCGCTGGATCTCCTCCACAACGCTCTCGAGGGCGCAAAGCGCCTCTGCCATCGAGTGTGCCAGCGAGGTCACCAACGGCGCATACGGGGAGAACTCGACCATCTTCGGGTCGAGGAGGTAGATGGAGACCGCCGGGTCGATGACGAGGTGCGCGACGAGCACCCGCAGCGACGAGGACTTCCCGGATCCGGGCTCACCCCCGAGCAGGAGGTTGTGCTCGAAGAGTTCCACTGCGACCGGTGCCCCGTTCTCGTCTACGCCAAGTGGAACCGGGTCCCAGGTGGAGCTGGGTCGAGCAAGCGGTGCGGCTGGAAGCGGCGGACCGGAGAAGGGATCGCCAAAGACCAGCTGGAGCAGGGCACGGCCCGCATCCATCGGGTTCGGCACCACCCGGACCAAACGAGCCCGGAAGTGCGCCGCCAGGTAGGGAGCGGCAGCTTCCAGCTCCCTGAGGGAGGTACCGCTTCGCAGCCCCAAGGAGAGCTCGACGCCTACCACCGTCTTGGTCCAGGACGGCATCCTTGGTGGAAGGCCGTTGAAGGCGGCGTCGATCTTTTCGAACGCCAGCTGCACCCTCCGGCGCCACGAGGATCGCATGGCGACTCGCGACAGGGCCGCTCGCACCGAGGGCAACGAGAGGAGCGCTGCGGAGGGTAACAAGGCTCCCGGGGATCATCCCGAGGGCAAGCTCGATGCGCCACCAG
>JAKARV010000027.1 GCA_021819205.1 Actinomycetes bacterium
CGATCTACGCTGGAAGTAACCTGCTTCTCCACGGTCGCTTCACAAGTCACTCCATAGAGACTGCAGGATGAGCCGGCCAGAAAAAGCAACAGCTTCTCTGACAACTGGGGACTGCGCCACGGCACTTTGAGCATCTCTGTCTCTTCCCGGTTGACGGACACCGTCTTGACCGGATGACTTGATCTGATCTCCACCACAGCCTGATGGAACATCTAGCCGGTAAGGGGTAGAGCACGTTATCCGGGCTTTCAAAGCTTCGGGTGCAACCGTTCAAGCCGGTAGATCCGGTAAGCTCGAAACGCGCCACGCCTCACGGCGTGCAGACAGTTAGGTGCAGCAGCGGAGGGTTTTTGTTCGCCGACTATCGCAGGTTCTTTAGAAGCGGCCCGGGATTTCTCGACACCGCAACCTATGGGCTTCCACCCCAGGTAACCGTGAACGCATTGACCAAGGCGATCGCCGACTGGAATAACGGCGAGGCCGACTGGTTCCACGGCTGGATGGGGGAGACCGAGCGGGCCCGGCAAATTTTTGCACGCCTGATCGGAAGCGACCCCATTCGGGTTGCGACCGGACCGAGCACGTCGACGCTGGTGGGGTTGGTGGCGGAATCTCTTCCTCCGGGATCAACCGTGGTGGTGCCGGAGATCGAGTTCACTTCGAATCTCTTCCCCTACCTGGTCCAGGAGGACCGAGGCGTGAAGGTCAAGTTGGTTCCCTGCGGAACGATAGCCGACTCCATCGACCATGACACTTCGCTGGTGGCGCTCTCCGCCGTCCAAAGCTCGACCGGAGCGGTAGCAGACCTCAAGCAGGTGTACGCCGCAGCCCACCGCCATGGTGCCCTAGTTCTAGTCGACGCCACCCAGGCTGCAGGGTGGCTGCCGTTGAAGATGGAGGGAGTGGCCGACCTTTTGGTGGCCTCGGCTTACAAGTGGCTGCTTAGTCCCCGCGGCGCAGCATTCATGGCCGTCTCGCCAGAGGCAACCACCCTTCTCCGGCCAATCTACGCAAACTGGTTCGCCGGGGATGTGATTGAAGAGTCCCTTTACGGCCCGCCCCTCCGGCTAACCGACAAGGAACGCCGTCTCGACCCGTCGCCAGCGTGGTTCTCGTGGGTAGGGGCTGCAGCATCGCTAGACCTTTTGGAGCAGATCGGAATCGACTCCATATACGCCCACAACGTCGCGCTCGCGACCGAACTCCTTGAACGCCTTGACCAGCCCCTACCCGTTTTTCCAAGCGCAATCTGCTCGCTGCCGGTAGATGAACTCAATTATCCCAGGAACAACCGGCTCAAGGCCTCTATCCGCGATGGCCGGCTGAGAGTCTCCTTCCACCTTTACAACACTCGTGCAGACGTACTTGAGGCCGAGCAAATCATCGGCCCGCACCTCGATCGCTGAAAATTCAACGAACCAATAGGTGCCACCCTACCCACGCCCAACCGGCCATCAGCAGCGCTCTCCCCGCGCGCCAGCCGGTCAGCCATCGCACCACGGGGGTGAGTGGGAAGGCAAAATTCATGGCAAGGGTCGCCGCCAAGATCACAATCCACAGTGCGCCTACCAGAGCAGCCATACCCCACCTGCAACCCAAGCAAATGCGACTATCGACTTGCCCAACTCGGTATCGAGTCCGATTGCGTTCAGGATCGAAGAGATCGTCGGGTAGGCGGACCGATCCGCATGCACGAAAGCGAACAGTTCCAGCCCGGTAACGGCCACGGCCATCAGCAACCAAACGATGGCACTATGACGCGGAAGCGGCTTTCTCGGCCGCAAGCTTCCCCGTTTGAGCGCCCACATGGCGAGCAGCGCGATACCGGTTGCCACGATTACTTCGGCAGGGAGAGTGAAAAACCTGGTTCGGCCGACCGCGAACGACCAAGCAGCCGCAGCCGCAACCACCGACACCCTTCTCATCGCCGGCGCATCGTTGCATCTGCCACTTTGATCCTTGCGAAGGGAGCTGCGGTCACCGGCATCACCGCGCCACCGAAGCGGCATCCAGAATTAACAAGCCCGCCAACTGTGCCACGCATTTGGCTCGTTCCAGCTATGTGCCACGCTCCCCGTGCGACCTCCGGCGGTGAAAGCAACCAAACTGCAATCGCCATTACCAACTTCTTGGCCACAGTGCCAGCTGCTGCCGTTCGATCGCTGAGGTCTGGCACTGCATAATGGTACACCAGCCGTCCGAGTAATGCTCGGCTGCCAACCCTGCTAGCTCGGCTCCGGGGCGAAGGAGGCTTTGAGCTTCTGCAGCGCTTCTAGAACCTTTGCGGGGGCCCCAGCTTTGAGCGACTCGCGAGCGATCTCGATGCCATCGGAGAGGGTCGCAGCGGCCCCAGCGACCCAAAGAGTCGCCCCGGCGTTCATGGCTACGAGATCTGCGCGAGGACCGCGGTCGGCGCCGGTGACAATATCCAAGAGAACCGTTGCGTTCGTAGCCGCATCGCCACCAACAACCTGCTCCAGCCCGGCCAACCTGAAACCGTACTCTTCCGGGTCGATGACCATCTCCCGGTACTCCACCGCCTCACCGTCACTCACCATCTCCAATGCGCGGGATGGCCCGGAAATGCTCAACTCGTCTAGACCGTCAAAGCCGGTCACCAGCAGCGCCCTCGTCGAGCCAAGAGCGGCCAGCACTCCCGCCATCGCCCGATGGTAACGGAGATCGAAGACGCCGACCAGCTGGCTAGCGGCTCCGGCCGGATTCATCAAAGGGCCGAGGAAGTTAAACGCTGTCGGCACGCCGAGCGCCCGCCGTATCGGTGCCACCTTCCCCATGGCCGGGTGGAAGCGGGGCGCGAAGGCAAAGCCAAAGTGGGTCGCTTCTATGCTCTTTGCCACCGCCTCCGGCCCCGAATCGATTGAAACCCCAAGCGCCTCGAGTACATCTGCAGAACCCGCCTTGGAACTCGCAGCGCGTCCTCCGTGCTTGCAGACGTCGACCCCGCACGACGCAACTACCAGGGCGGCACCAGTGGAGACGTTTATCGTTCCCAGCCGATCACCACCGGTCCCACAGGTATCGGTGACTGCGCCGCCGATGGGAACCTTGACCATCCGCGCTCTCATCGCCCGGGCAAAGCCGACAAGCTCCTCAGCGGCTTCTCCCCTTGCCCGGAGAGCGACCAGGATAGCCCCTACCGCAATCGGATCGCCCCTGCCGTCAAGAATCTCCTCGAGAAGAAGCTCGCTCTCGTCCGGCCGCAGGTGTTCGCCAGAAAGGATTTGCCCGAGAACGACGGTAAAGTTCAGCTGCGCCACAAACCCTATGCTACCAGCGTACTAGGCCTTGCCAAGAAGCTTGAGAAGCGCAACTTCTCCAACCGGCCTAGAGAAGTGGAATCCCTGCATCAGCGAGATCCCCATCTCGCTCAACACGCGGACCGTCTCCTGGTCGCCGACTCCCTCGGCGATGACGTCGAGGCCAAGCCCCTCTGCGAGGGCGGCGAGCGCAGCCACCAACTTGACGTTACCACCCGACCCCAGGTCCTTGACAAACTGCCGGTCGATCTTGACGACGTCCACCGGCATCATCTGCAAGTGACGAAGGGAGGAGGACTTGACTCCGAAATCGTCCAAGGCTATCCGAAAGCCCTCCCCTTTCAGCCGTCTGATCATCCGGGCTATCTTGTCGATGAGCACATCTGGGAGTTCGGTCTCGGTCAACTCGATGAGGATTGACTCGCGGGGAATTGCGTAATCGTCGGCGACTCGGCAAAACTCCCTAACCGTGCGATTTTCTGCCGCGTTCATTCCGCTCAAGTTCACTGAAAGCTCAAGATCCGCGACAAGGCCCTCGGCCCGCCACTTCCCAAATCGGGCAAACGCCTCCGCCCGCACCAGCGAGTCCAACTCGTCGAGAAGTCGTGACTGGAGTGCGAGCGGCAGGAACCGGGCCGGCATCAGTAGTCCCTCCCGGGGGTGCCGCCACCGTATCAGTGCCTCTACCGAGTGGACTCTGCCTTTGGCGATGTCGAAGACCGGCTGAAAGTTGACCACCAGCGCCCCGGCGCGCTCATCCCCCCTAATCAAGCCGACTAGGTCGGGGCCAAGACCCACGTCCACCGCCTCCACCGGGTTCCGCGGTACGACCTGCGAACCTGGTTTCCTCCGGGCGAACTTGTCGCTATACATGGCCGAATCTGCCATGGAAAGCAGATGATCCAAGGTCGTCGAGGACGGTGCCCCCCAACCGACTCCAACCGCAGCGGTTACCACCAACTCGAGGTCTCCAACCGCGATCGGGTAGCCGGAGATCTCGCGGGCCAGCCGCTCCCCAAATGCCCGAGCGGCCCGTGAAGAGCCGATATGGGATGTAAAGACTACGAACTCGTCACCACCGAGCCGACCGACAATGTCCGTAGGCCTGGTATTGGTCCTGATCCGATTGCCAACCTCCCCAAGAACCACATCCCCCACGTCATGCCCAAACCGGTCGTTGATCGCCTTAAGCCCGTCAAGATCGATAAAGACCAAGCCGCAAAGAGCCTCGTCACCCGCGGCGAAGGCCGCCACCGCATCCTGGAAAAACCCGGCTCGATTCCTCAACCCCGTAAGCGGGTCAATCTGAGCAGCGTGCCGCGCAGTAGCCTCCAGCTTTGCCCGGTCCGAGACGTCCCTCACGGTTATGAGCACTCCACCCACGCCAAGCTCTGCGTGAGCGACCGGCACCCGGTGGACTTCGGCCAGGAATGTGCTTCCGTCCAAGCGCCGGCGGACCTCGTCGTTCGGTACGTCCGTTCCGTGAACGCCTTGGAACTCGAGGGTGCTCAAGCGGGATCCGACCACGCCATCCGGCGAAGGCGAACCGTGCATCGAGGCGAAAGTGCTGTTGCAATGGCGGATCAACCCATCTCCATCGACGACGGCAATGCCATCCGGCACCGCCTCCATGATCGCCATTACAAACTCCACGCCCAACTCTTTAGCCACATCCCGTGCCGAATCCTTTTGCCCCGCGAGCGCCATCGTGGCCAGCATTGCGATCTCGCCGGTATCGGCCGTCGCGGTCTGGTCAAAACAGAATGATCGGCCACTATGGACGCCAAGAATGGCTACCACCCGTCCCTCCGAGTCTTGAATCGGAACGACCACGGCAGACTCGAACTCCGGCAGGTCGGCTTCCGCGGCGAGATCCACGGTGCAGGTGCCGACGCCTCTTGCAAGTGACCCGACGACACACTCCCGAGCGTGGCTCGCCACCCATGCGGGAATCCCTACCCCGCGTTCGAGAAGGTCGCCCGAGCGAAGCCCTCTTGCGCCGGCAACCCCGACTACCTCTAGGTGGCGGGAGTGGACTTCGGCCACCCATGACCACGCCGCGCGGGAAGCAAATAGCGCCTCCTGCGCTACCCGATCCCACCACTCCTCGCCAAAGTCCCGGCAGGAGAGGTCTGCAAGCAATCGGCTGCTAGCCCTCAGCCGGCGATAAGCCCGCCTGATTAACCGTCGGTTTGCCAGCTCAACGACTGGCAGCCGAAGCGCAGATGCCCCTCTCAGCAAGAGCTGCCTCGAGCTCTCGGCGGCCACTTGCCCGCTTGCGAGCAGATGGCTCTCACTAACCTTGCATACAAGAAGTTCAGAACTTCCGCAATGCACCTCGTAAAGGGTGCGCTCCGAAAGAGCGCCGAGCGGAGTGTCCAAATCGCTACCGTCGATGGCCGCGGGAACACCAGATTCTTGCTCTACTCGAACCCGCCCGAAAACGTCCTCCTCCTTTAACAGCGCGACCCAAGTACCGGCCACCCAACTTAAAGACTCTACAATTTCCCTGGTAATTACCCTTGGGTTAGCGACTCCCGCTATCGTGCCCGACATGGAGCGAAGCACCTCGTACTCTTCGCTACTCCAAGACTTGAATGCGCCATCCCATAAGCCAGCAGCGGCCACGTGCGGTGCCGTCACCGCTTTGCCCTTTGCAACGCAAGGGCTTTTAACGTTGGGATGAAGCCGCTCCGGCCCAGGGATTCCGGCGTCAAATGCGAACCGCATCCAAGTTCTACCAAGGCGCTAAGACCAAGCGCCTTGGTAAACCACTGCAAGAATAGCGCTCACGATGGCAATATTAACCGGCACCTGCCGGGAAGCAAAGCTATCTCCGCGGTGGAAGTGGACAGAAATCGCCTACCGCTCCTGATCGCCTACTTCGTTGATCAGATCACAAAGAAGCCAAAAGACACTTTTATCACTTCTCGACCCCGTAACAACGCAAACAGTGTTAGATTATCCTCGAACTCGGACTAGATATGGAGCGCCACTGAGAGCCATGGTGATCAAGTTACACCTACCTCCAAGCGGCGGCGCACCAACAAGCAAAGATCATCCGGTTTGCCAGGTCGGCAGTGGTCTAGCTACCGGAAACCACCTGCCAAGGCGCGGAATGATAGTAGCTGCCGCGACGGTCGCGTAGAGCCCGCGATGGCTTTTCCCCGCGAAGTCACGCGAAAGGTGTCGGAGATTCTTGCGAGCAAATCTGCCCCACAACAGCAGTTGGACGAGATGCTTGAACTCGCCGTCGAGAGCCTTGGAACAACCCTTTTTGCCATTCATGTCCGGGGTCAAAGACCGCTATGGCAAAGGGAACGCATCACTTCCAAACCGGCAACAGCCCACTCAAGCCTCCCCCCATTCGTAGATATCGTCACCGCCGAACCCCATCCCCTTACCCAACCGTTTGTCGATGCGCTATCGGTAATCCTGCGCCGGATCACTCACTTTGCCGGGGCCGAGGAGGGAAATCGGTTGATCGCGGCACACCGGGCCCTAATGGTCGGCGCCATGAACCCGGACATAGATGAGGAGGAGCTCTTGGCTGTGTTTTCCAACGAACTTCAAAACCTCGCCAATAACAATCCAGCGTGGAACTTCGCGCCCAGGCGGGTGGGAACGGACAAAACAAGCTGCGACTCTGAAAATGATTTTCCTCAGGAGTACCGGACTCTCTGCTCCCTTCTCCGGCTTGGAATTACGGCCAAAAACGCCGAACGCGCACGCCAGAACGCGCCAATCGAGTCGCGGATCTTTGCCGAACTCGACCTCGGACTCTTAATCCTCGATGAGCAGGGCTTCGTCATCGCCGCCAACCGGTCGGCGGCCACAACCATCAGAGCAACCCAGAGCGGCTTGGTCGGCAAGCATTACGCAGAGGTCATATCTCCGATCGCCGACGAAGATCTGGCAAAACCGCTCGCTTCCTACTGGCGCGATGGCTCGTTTGGACCCATGAACGTGATGCTGCGCCAGTCGACCGGACGAGCGATCGCCATCGAATTCAGCTTCTCAAGGATAAACTTCCACGGCGCCATTGCCCACGTAGTAACTATGCGGGATATCGATACTAGGAATCACGACGTCGCAGACTGGAGATGGCGGGCAACCCACGACTCCCTCACCGGACTGCTAAATCGCGAGGGGCTGGCTCAAGCGATCCTCTCACTGAAATGCAGCGATGTCATGGTGCTCTATCTGGACCTCGACGGCTTCAAAGCGGTGAACGACTCCTTGGGACACGCTGCCGGCGACCAGGTGATCACCGGAGTTGCGAGCACCTTGGTCAAGTCGGTAAAAAACGACGACCTCATAGCCAGAGTCGGTGGCGACGAGTTTGTGGTAATCGGCGACGCACCCACCGATACCCGATCGTTGCGCCGAGTTGCGGTCCGCCTCGCGAAAGCCCTTGCAAACACCCCGATCAAGGTGGGCGAGACCCAGATCGCCGTCACTGCCGCAATCGGCGCAACGATCGAACCTCGACACCCAGAGATTCCGACGCTGCTGCAACGTGCGGATCGGCTGATGATCACTGCGAAGCGTTCTCCCGCACGCCATCGGGTCATGGCGGAACCGATACCGCAACTAGACGGGTACGACGACTTCGCCTCTCACTGGGACCCCTACCGCCTTGAGATATTCGGGGGATTTCGTTCCAAGGGAATCATTCCTGCTGAAACGATTTGGGTCGACGCCAGCGGAAAAACCGACTCTATCGATCTGGAGTTGGAGTGGGCGAAAAGTTATACCGAGACGGTACGCGGTTACGCACTCCGGCACCAGCTCGGGATCTCCTATAACCAGTGGCTCTACCGTTACCTAGCCAACCGGCCCCTGAAGGAGCGATTCGTATCAGTCGCCCCGATCGAACCCAACTCTCGGTTTGTCGATCGCCTCTTTCGCCTCGCACAGCAGCTCGAGATGCCCCCTAGCGGCTTGCAGCTTACCTTCGACAGCGGCGACCTCGCCGACACCGCCAGCTTCGAGAGAGCGATCAAGACCGCCAAGCACTGCCGTAGCAGGGCGATAAGAACCGCTATTCGCTGGCAAAGCGTAATCGGAGGCGAGATCTCCCACATCGCCCAGATCGAACCGACGCTGCTTCAAGTGGATTTGGACAAGCACGACAGCCGAAACCCCGATGGACGCATGTTCACTGCGCTCGCAGCCTTCTGCGACAAGCTCGGTGCCGAACTCAGGGTCTCCGGCTACCTTCCCGGATCGCACGGGAAAATTGCCGAGCTGGCGGAGCGGTACCCGAGTGTAAGGATATCTCTGCAGGCAGAGCCTGCTGCGCGTTAACGAAGAGTCAGGCCCAGTCACTCGCGATCGAAGCGCAAAACTCGGCGCTTAGCGCCGTAGTTGCCTGGTATTCGGGGTGGTCGAGAGCAAGGCTCCAACCACCAGAGGAGAAGTCAGCCCGGAAGCTTTCCGGAATCAAAAACTTGACGTAATGAACAGATGCGGTTATGTCGCTTCTAGACAGCTGGCCGGCGTGCTCTGGATCGACCGTCGCCCTGATCGCAGTGCCGTGCCCCTCAAGCAGCACCGACTCCTCGATTCCGACCAGCCGCGGAAGCCAGCGCTCAAGTTCCGTCTTGCTAGTTAGCTCGATGAACATGGTTGCCACCAACTCTCCAGGTTGCGGGATCAGCGCATTGTAAGTATCCAGTTCAATCTGAATCTGGTCGTCGCGCAACATCCGCTCGGCACGTGCCATCTCCTGGACCTGGAATCTCACCGTCTCCCGGTTCTCGAAGAGGAGAGTCACGAAGTCGCCCACGGGGATCCTCCTCAGCCGCTTCAGCTCGATGATTCGGCTGCGAAATCCACTCCGCTCGGTCTCATAAGCGCGCAAATCAGCAATATCGCCGAGCACCAACTGGCTGCGTGTCATCAAGTATCTCCTTCCCAACGGTCCGGCCATAACCGGATCTGCCCTATGCGATCGGCGGCGACGGCTCGATAGCCAGCAATTTGGCGACCAAAGAGATCGGGTACATGACTCCCGCTCCGGTCTCCTCGTCTATGGCGGTGTTGGCAAGGTGACAGTCGCCGCAGACATAATCGGCACCACCTTTTGTGATCTGGCTGGCCAGAGAGGCAGCCATCCGCTTCGACTCCTGCTCGTTTTCGCTCCGGTATCCCCAGGTACCGTCGATACCCGAGCACTTTGCGACTACAGTGACCCTCGCCCCTAGCAGCTTGAGCAGATCCCTTCCTTTCAGGCCGGCATTCTGCGCCTGCAGATGACAGGCGGCGTGATAGGTCACCGAAGGCGCATCTTCCAGCTTGGCCAGGACCGGAACCGGGCCCCGCTCCTTCGCCACTTCCACCAAATACTCGCTGGCATCGTAGGTGTGCGCCGCCACCCGCGCAGCGGCCTCAGTTCCAAGGTAAAGCGGATAATCCCGCTTTATCACATAGCCGCACGTGGGCTGCGGTACAACGATATCCTGCCCCTGATCGACGCAACGCGAGAGCCCCTCCACGTTCCTCGCCGCCTGATCAAGAAACTGCGCTACATTTCCCTGATGAAGCCACGGGGCGCCACAGCAACTAAACCCTTCGACCAGGGAGCAGCGAATCTCGCTTGCTTCAAAAACTGAAACGATGTCAGCGCCGATGCGGGGGCGGTTGTACTCCACGAAACAGGTCGGAAAGATTGCCGCCTTTGACCGAGGGGATGCGATGTAGCGCGGCAACCGATCTTTAAACCAACGGGAGAAGCGGGTTCGCGCGTAAGCAGGGAGAATCCTTACCGAAGAGACGCCAGCGACCTGGTCGAGCAACCTCCGGAACAAGCTATTCGGGGTCCCGATCGCCTGGTTGGCAAGGGGCGCAACCGCCGAAGAGACCGCTCCAACCAGGTCGGTTCGAGCAAGCGCCTGGTCAGTTATCTTCTCGCGCAAAGGCTTTTTCGGCGCCGCCACCGCATTTGCCCGCATCATAAGCCTCGGAAAGTCCAGCGCCCACTCGTGCGGCGGAATATACGGGCACTTCACGTAGCAGATCTTGCACTGGAAGCACGCATCCACCACTTCGTCTTGCTCCCACGGCTCGAGTTTGGCGTGTTGCTGCCCCTTGGAATCGACAAAGTTGAAGAGTTTGGGGAAAGAGCCGCAATAGTTGAAGCACATACGGCAGCCATGGCACAGATCGAAGACCCTGTCGAGCTCTTCACGCAAATCAGGCTCTTCAAAGTACTTAGGATGCGAAGGATCGTACGTAGTAGTCACTAAATGCCTTTCTACCCGCCCAAACTCTAGCACTCAAGGGAACCAGCAACCCCCGGGCCCACTACAGACAGAGGGTTGCTGATTCGAACGTCGCAACGGGCCCCCTAGGAGAGCACCTCCAGGCCCTGGGCAAAGCGCCCGGCGTGGCTCTTCTCGGCGCGCGCAAGAGTCTCGAACCACTCCGCCACCTCGTCAAAGCCCTCTTCGCGCGCGGTGCGGGCAAAACCCGGGTACATCTCGGTGTACTCGTAAGTTTCCCCCTCGATCGCCGACTTCAGGTTGTCATCGGTGGCTCCCACCTTCGCCCCAGTTACCGGGTCGCCAACCTCGGCAAGAAAATCAAAGTGTCCAAAAGCGTGACCGGTCTCGCCTTCCGCCACCGACCTGAAAAGCGCCGCGACGTCAGGATAACCCTCGACATCCGCCTTCTGGGCAAAATAAAGATAGCGACGGTTCGCTTGGCTCTCGCCAGCGAATGCCTCCTTCAAATTCTCCTCGGTCTTCGAGTTTTTCAGTTCCATGATTCCTGCTCCTTCAGCTTCGTCCCAGCACCAACATCCAGGCCACGCGTGGCTAAGATGCCGCTGATCTAGCGGATCCGGATGCGGTCCACCTTGCCGCCGCCTCGCCCAGTTCGGCTTGGCACGAGGGGCACAACCCCTTCACGACAACGTCAGTCCGCATCACCAAGTAGCCATCGATCACCTCGCCAGGAGCCACCTCAACC
The DNA here is from genome assembly GCA_021819205.1 of Actinomycetes bacterium. Classification (GTDB taxonomy): domain Bacteria; phylum Actinomycetota; class Acidimicrobiia; order Acidimicrobiales; family Acidimicrobiaceae; genus JAKARV01. Next base: position 11,253 of record JAKARV010000027.1, read on the forward strand.
GAAAGTACTACGTCCCTGACCGCCTCGCACCGCGCACACAATAGATGCTGGTGGTCGGTCTCGACATTTGGGTCGAATCGCATCGACCGGGTTCCCACGTCAACCGAGAGGATAACGCCCATGGACGCCAACTCTCCGAGTGTCTGGTACACGGTCTTCAACGACACCGTAGCCATCTCCGCCGACAAACGCCGGTAGATCTCCTCTGCGCTGGGATGGGTTCCATCGCCCTGCAAAAGTTCGAAGATCCGCCTACGCTGCGGTGTTACCTTTCTCCCCGTCGCCCGGAAAAGGTCGGTTAGCTCCTCTGGTGATTTCATGGCACACTCCAGTATAGTTACATTGATTGTTGATTACACACCGTTTACAACAATTGCACCTTCCGGCAGTGGAGCCACCCGGACTAGTGTGCCATCGTGAAGAAGGTAGCAGTGATCGACGTTGGATCGACATCCATCCGCGCCAGCGCGCTAACCAGTTCGCTGGAGATGGTGGAGACGTTCTCCCTCCCTTTCGGCCTCTCGCGCTCCACCTCGGCAAGCGCGACGTTCGACCCGAACGAGGTGGCCGTTACCGCCCGGTTGTTGCTCGATCGACTAGCCTCCCGCCACTGCCTGGAGAGCCTCGCCATCACCAATCAGCGGGCATCGTCGGTAGCCTTCGACCCCTCCCAGAAGGTTGCATACGGTACCGGCCTCAGCTGGGAAGACCTCCGCACTGCCACTCAGTGCCTCGCACTGGCCCGATCGGGCCTCCCGCTATCGCCCAGCGAGTCGGCCACCAAGTTCGTCTGGTTGAAAGAACAGGTCCGAGAGGAAAAGATGGTCTTCTCGACGATCGATGCCTGGCTCACCTGTTACTTGACCGCAGAGGCTACGGTGGTAACCGATCATACCAATGCCGCAATGACCGGTCTCCTCGACAGCTACGGTACAGATTACGACCCTTCCAGGTTGGAAGCGCTCGGACTGGCTCTCGGCGAACTCGCACCGATCAGACCGAATTACTTTCATCGCGGCATGGTCAAGGTAAGCGGGCGCGAGATCCCGCTAATCACGACCATCGCCGACCAGCAGGCCTCCCTCCAGGGCCAAAAGGGTCCGTTCAAGCTCACCTTGGGAACCAGCGGGGTCGCCCAAGTCGAGCTTCTTGAGACAACCCCCCGTTATTTGCGGAGAGGACCAAGTGGCACCTTCCCGATAATCACCATCGCCGGTGCAAACGGCGCGACCTTCGGCCTCGAGGCCTTTTGGATCAGCGCCGGATCCTCGCTCGACTGGCTCGAACGGCTCGGGTTGATCTCGTCTCCCGCAGAAGCGCTCGAACTTGCCTTGGCGGCCGACCGCTCAAAAATCCCGTTGGTGGTTCCGGCCTTCGGCGGCCTTGGTACCCCAGAGTGGGACTTTGGGGCCAGAACCTCGATCGCCAACATCGCAGGTGGCTTCTCCAAGCACGAACTCGCGTACGGCTTCCTGGAGGGGATTGCCCAAGCCGGTGCCTGCCTGCTCGACTCCCTCGCCGCCGATGCCGGCGTGGCTTATGACAGTTTCGGTTTAGACGGCAAGGCCGGCCACAACCCGTTGATTGCAGGATTGCTTGCGGACCTCACCGGGCGTAGCGTCCTTCTCTCTGCTACCCCCGAAGCCACCACCCTCGGGGCGGCGAGGATCGCCCTTGCGCTGCCCCGAGAAGCACTCCCAGCGGAAACGGTGGTCGAGCCGCAGCAGGATCGCTCGGCGCGCCTAGCGGCGTGGAGAGGAGCGCTCGCAACCGCACGGAACGCGCTCCCTGCCCTCTCTGCGGTGAAGTTCTAGTAGCGAGCGGACCCAGCGCTCGACCGGACATGGCGAAGCGTAAAGACGCGAAAGGCGTCGGTAATATCCGCTCCCCCCCGCTCGTCGTCATTGAGCCAGTCCCGCAGCGTAACCACGCCGGCAATAAACCATGGAACCGCGCCGAAGACCCAGAGGATACCGGCAGCGATCTGCTGGTCAGCAAGGAGCGGAAGCGTCCGAACCGTCCCCATTAACGCGTTGTAGGCGCTATACCAGGGACCCGACGAGAGGCCCAGCATCACCGAGAGCAGCATGCATGACATCGAGACGATCATCATGTGAAAGACCCGGAGAATCGGCCCCTCGTGCCGCCGGTTGGGGTTGGGATCGATTGCCACGTACCACATCATCATCCCGGTAGTAAAAAAGGAGAACATCATGATCTCCATCCGTGCCTGCGACGCCATGGCCCAGTCGAAGGGTCCAGGAATGTGCCACCCCCACATCGCGGCGTCAAAACCGACCACGGCGATCCACGGAGAGGTTAGCAGGCGACCGGCAGTGGCCGCGACCGGAAGTGCAGCCAGTCGACGGTACCCAAGCGTCAGCGCGCGGTCAACTGCTCTCGGCAGTCCCATCCGGATCTCGTGCCACGGATCCGCGAGAATCAAAAACGGGGGTGCGGCAACCATTAGGTCGAGATGCCAGATCATGTGAACCCACTGGTAGACCATAGCCCAAGTCTCTACTGGGGAAAACAACCCAACCACCAGAAAAAACATCGCTACAATCATCGCTGCGGACCGCCGCTCGTACCCGGCCCTGACCGCGGGATTTCCAATCGTCCGCAGCATACGAGCGTGACCGATCCAGTAAAAGGCTACCAATGGGCACACGGTGGCGAGCGCGTAAGGGTCTAAATGCCACCCGCTGAGCAGGTAAGCATCCAAAAACGAGCGCGTCTGCACCCCCGCAAAAATGAATTCCTCCACACCGCTCCTCTCGGGGGCACTCCCCAGGCACGTCATATTCAATATAGCCCCAAAGTGAAACGCGAAACGACCGACGCGGCTCAGCATTAAAGGTCGCGGCAAACCCGGCAATTATCATCTAGGAAATGCAGCTCAACCGCGCAAGACTACCCGTTCGCCGTCCAAGAATCGGGGTCGTCGGCGGGGGCCAGCTGGCTCGCATGCTCTACCAGGCGGCACTCGATCTCGATCTTGAAATCGGGTTTCACATCCGTCCCGGAGACGAGGGAGTAGCAGGGTGGTCTCCCCACGTCAACATTGGCACCTTCGAGACCCCATCGCTGCTCGGCTTTGCCTCCGGGTACGACGCGATCACCTTCGAACATGAGCTGGTTCCCGCTCAAATCCTCATCGAACTGGAGGAGCGTGGAGTAACCATAAGGCCAAGCGCAACTACCATGGCGACAACGGCGGACAAGATCCAGCAACGGGCGCTTTTCAAACAGGTCGGCGCGACTGCGGTACCGTTCACCATTCTCAATCGCGACAACACGCCGACCCTTCCCGCAATCGCCAAGGCCGCGACAGGCGGCTATGACGGCAGGGGGGTTGTCCTACTCGAGACCGAGAGCGCCCTTGGCCAACTGGACTCCGCCACGACCTGGATGATCGAGTCCGTGCTACCGATCGAGGCCGAGCTTGCGGTAGTCACAGTCACTTCGTTGCAGGGCAAGACCATCTGCTACCCGGCCGTCCGAACCCGCCAAGCCGGCGGGATCTGCGTCGAGGTCCATTGGCCGACCGGCCTCCCACGCGAAATCGACCAGCGGGCCGAGTCGACTGCGGTGTCCATCGCGGCTGCCGCCAACGTAGTCGGCGTGCTCGCCGTCGAGTTCTTCCTGGTCGCCGGCGAACTGCTTGTGAACGAGGTCGCTCCCCGAGTCCACAATAGCGGACACCTGACCATTGAAGCAGCACGTACTTCGCAGTTCGAAAACCATCTCCGCGCGGTTGCGGGAATGCCCCTCGGCTCCACGGAGATGCTCATGCCTGCTTCAATGCTGAACCTGATCGGTGAGGTGCACCCGCAAGGGCCGCCGGCAAACGGCGCCCGCATCCACCTCTATGGCAAGACGCCGCGCGCAGGCCGTAAGATAGGACATCTCACTGCCATCGCCCCCGATCTGTCCCAAGCGCGGGCGATGGCAGCAGAAGCGGCAGCGCGGTTGGGCGTTGCGCGAGATGGAGGCTCAAGAGATGGCTGATGTAGCGGTAATAATGGGCTCCGACTCCGACTTCACAGTCATGCGGAGGGCGACCGACCTGCTTGCGACCTTCGAAATCTCCTTCACGGCCCAAGTGGTCTCGGCTCATCGGACCCCAGAAGACATGCTCGACTTTGCCAAGCGCGCCCGGGACGCCGGCTTCAAGGTTATTATCGCTGGCGCCGGTGGCGCTGCCCACCTTCCCGGCATGGTCGCCTCCGCCACCACCCTGCCGGTAATCGGGGTTCCCATCAAGCTCGCCTCGCTCGACGGGATGGACTCGTTGCTCTCGATTGTGCAGATGCCAGCGGGCGTTCCCGTAGCTACGATAGGGATCGACAACGCCCGAAACGCCGGCCTACTCGCCGCGCGCATTCTTGCACTGGCCGACCCAGAACTCTCGCTTCGCCTGGACGCCTTCGCGCAAGAGCTGCGCATGGAGTCCCGGGCAAAGCGCATCAAACTCTAGCCCGGACTTACGCCCTCAAATAGCCTCGGTTTGCCCCCTGTCCTGGGTAAATAGAGTTACACGGTCTGTATTCGTAGACACGAGTGGTTTGACATTGTGCCTGGGTTCATTAGCCCATGACGGGCGGAGGCAAGCCCATGCACGTGACGACTATTCGTCGTCAGCACGGTGACAGGATTTATGAGACCCATCTTGTGCGCCACTCCTTCCGAGAGAACGGCAAGGTCAAGAACGAGACCCTGGCCAATCTGACCCCGCTGCCCAAAGAGACGATCGAACTCATCAAAGGGTCTCTTGCCGGCGACCGCTACCTGGAGGCTGGCGACTCCTTCGAGATCGAGCGCAGCCTCGCCCACGGCCATGTGGCCGCGGTGGCGGACCGGCTGGGTCCGCCCTGCTCGGCCCCGCTTGCAGGGAACGCGACATCGCCCTTGGGCTGGTGATCTTCCGCCGCGCGGCTCCTTCCTCCAAGCTGGCCACCTCCCGCCGGTGGCAAGACACCACCCTGGGGGTGGATCCTGGCATCTGCGGGGCCACCAGCGATGAGATCTATGGGGCCATGGACTGGCTTAGAGAGCGCCAGGGGGTATCGAGGCCCGTCTTGCCCGGCGCCACCTTACCAAGGGGAGCCGGGTCCTCTACGACCTCTCCAACTCCTGGATGGAGGGGACCAAGTGCCCACTGGCGGCCTTTGGCTACTCCCGGAACCACAGGCGGGGCAAGGTCCAGCTCGAATACGGGCTAATGACCGATACGGAGGGCCGACCCATATCCATGACGGTCTTTCCCGGCAACACCGCCGGCCCCGCCGCATTCGTCTCAGCCGTTGCCACCGTGCGCGAGCGCTTCGGACTCAAGGAGCTGACCATGGTCGGGGATCGGGGAATGATCACCAAAGCCGGGATCGAGGCCCTGAAAGACCTGGGCGGCACGGACTGGATCACCAGCCTCCGCGCTCCTGCCATCCACACCCTGGCCCAAGCCGGCTGCCTGCAGCTTGGCCTCTTCGACGAGACCAACCTGGCAACCATCAGCCACCCCGACTATCCCGGGGAGCGTTTGATGGCCTGCCGCAATCCGGCACTTGCCAAGGAGCGTTTTCGCAAGCGGAACGAGCTGATCGAGGCGACCAGCGCAGCGCTGGCCTCGGTCGCTTCGGCCCTATCCGCCAAGTCGGATCTGGATGCCACGGCTATTACCCGCCGGGTGGAGAGGGTGATCAAGTGCTACAAGATGGCCAAGCACTTCGCCACCGAGATCGCCGATGGCAGCTTTGGCTTCTCCGTGGACCAGGCCTCGGTGACCCGCCTTGCCCAAGATCGAGCCGCCTCGCACTTCGGTGGCGGACTCCTCCTTGAGCGACGCCGAGGTGGTGGAGGCCTACAAGGACCTTGCGGTGGTGGAGCGGGACTTTCGCAACCTAAAGGCCATCGATCTGGATCTGCGCCCGGTCTATCACTGGACCGAAAAGCGGGTGCGTGCCCACGTCTTCATCTGCATGCTGGCCGCATATCTCAACTGGCACCCGAGGAAGGCGCTGGCGCCCCTCATCTTCACCGACGAGGAGATCCCCGAACGCACCGACCCGGTGGCCCCCGCCCAACGCTCAGAGGGGGCGAAAGCCAAGGATGCCGCCCAGAAAAGCCCCGAGGGGCTGGATCTCCCCAGCTACCGGACCCTCCTGTCCCATCTGGGATCGCTCCGCCGCTCCCGCATCCTCTTTGCCGGGGGCCACTCTACCGAGAAGCTCTCCCTCCCCACCCCCGTCCAAAGGAGGGCCTCCGAGCTGATCGGGATGCCCATCCCCATAACCGTGAAAGGCAAGCCGACAGAACCCAAACGGCGTTAGACACCAAATCGCCTGATCACAGGCGCTTTGGTGTGCCCAGAGGGGCGTAAGTTGGGGCTCGCCAACGCTTAAGTCCCGATCCTACGCCCTCGATAACCTCGCAGGTCTAGCCGTTCGCCACCGGGAACAACCCGAGCAGTGTTACCTGACGGACCCGATCAACCCCTCCACCGGCAATGCCCGTGGCGTAGAGAATAGTCATCCGATCCGATGCTGCTTGGCGTGGGGCAAGGTTGTTCCCTTCACAACGCCGTAGCGCCGCCGTCCCGCGGCAACTCGCTCAGAAGCTTCGATTTGACCGTCGACCTCGACAAGGGGTCTTGGTGTACCCCGAGTTCCTCTGCGGCGGCGCCAGTCAAGACCAGCGCGTGGGTCCAATAGCGTCACTTATCCAAAAGTTCCAAACTATATTCGACCAGTTTCCAGCCCCTTATCGGAACCTTTCACCGCAACAGAGTGAATCATTCACCATCCCGACCGGCGCTTCCTCCGATCGACGCGCCGGCTACTCCGTCTGCGGACGATAGATCGGCGAGCCCACTGGCGCTCCCGCGTAACCATTCAACGTGCTCCCGACCGCCGGATGCTGCCACGAGCGCTCGCCGATCGACCCGTTCTCCACCAGAGCCGCCGCCGCCATCGCCGTCGCCATTCCTAGAATCGCCGCCAGTAGCCACGCAACCGGGCGTGGGATCCGATTCCTTCCACTCACTTGAACCTCCTAGGCAACGCCTAGAGTAGTCCAGTTCGAAAAGCTACTCCAAACCTCTCCCCGGCTAGGCTAAGTAGTGAAGGGGGCCAGGTGATCGCGGGCGTCAGCTGTACGTCCGAGGAAGGTCGGGGCTCCGCAGGGCAGGGTGCTAGCTAACGGCTAGTCGGGGTGACCCGCAGGAAAGTGCAACAGAGAGTAGACCGCCCCTTAGGGGCAAGGGTGAAACGGTGCGGTAAGAGCGCACCAGCGGTCCCGGTGACGGGGTCGGCTAGGTAAACCCCACCCGGAGCAAGGCCAATTCGAGCGAGGGTTGCCCGCCCGCTAAAGACGCTCGTGGTGGGCCGCTTAGATGGATGATCACCCAAGCCATATGGCCGGACAGAACCCCGCCTACAGGCCCCCTTCAACCAACCAGCTCCCACACTGATCGCAGTCCACGTCACTCCCCAACCTGAGCTGCGCGGCCTCGCGTTCCGAAAGCTTGAGGTGGCAGTTGCCACAGACCCCGTGGACGACGATCGCAAGCACAGCCCCACCTGAACTCCGTCTGCGGTACCGCTGCTGCTCCTCAGCCGGAAGCCCTGAAACCAGTAGCAAAAGATTGTCCCTCGCGGCGGCGAGCTGATCTTGGAGAGTACGCCTCGTCTCCTCGTGCTCGAGGATCTTTGCGGACAGCTCCGCAACCGAGACCGCAAGCTCTGCAGTGGCCTCCGCTTCTCCAGCCTCCGCCGTCTCCATCTCAACCATCGCCTCGAGCTCCGCCTCCTCGATCTCCTCGAGCTGGCCGGCGACCGCCCGGCTCTCCTGCTCTAGCTGCGTTTGGTCCCGATACGATGCCCCCTTTTGAGAGCGCTCCAACTTCTCCAACCTTGCCGCAATCTGTGACCGCTCCGCCTCGAGCTCTTCAAGCCGGATGCGCAGCTCCGCAACCGCCCCCTCGCGCTGCTTCAACGCCTCCCGAAGCTCCAGCTGTACCCGTCTCGCCTCTTTCAGCTCTCGCGCCTCACCCGCTCCGTCCAGAAGCTTCAACTTGAAGTACGCCGCCTCGGCAGCCGCAACTTCGATCAGGCTAGAACCCATCTCAACCTCCGCTGCTTTGGTCTCCGGCACCAGCCGATACCCCACTGGTTGCCTGCGCGCCCGGGGTTGCCGGCAGTGGCGCCTGAGAGACGATGGAGCCGGGCGAATCCTTGGGAACGATAAGCCTCCCCGCCGGGATAAGCGCTTGGTTGGGGGAAGGCCAGTTCTCGACGGGCTGCCCCGCAAGCACCATGGCGTTGTATAGTTCCCAGATCTCGGTGGGATAAGTGCCGCCGTAAACCGGAATCCCCCCAACGTCGTACATCGGAACCGAGCCGGCTGGATCCCCCATCCACACGCTGGTAGTTAGTTGGGGAACCATTCCGTTGAACCAAGCATCGGTGAAGTTATCGGTTGTCCCGGTCTTCCCGGCGGACGGCCGCCCGAGCGGCTGTGCCGCCGTCCCGGTTCCGTATGCTATCGTCTGCTTGAAAACTGCCAGCGCCTCCTCGGCTACCTGCCGGGACACTACGCGCCTCCCCGGGTCACTGCTCGTGTATACGCTTTTCCCAAGCATATCAGTTATCTTGATCACGAGCCGGGGAGCATGGTATACCCCTAGATTGTCGACTGCCGCATAGGCGGCCGCCATCTCAATCGGATAGACGTCCTCAGACCCGATCACCATCGAGGGAAGCGGAACCAGCGGAGTGGAGATACCCATCAGCCTTGCCGTGGTCGCAATCTGATTGAGCCCCACGGTAACCCCAAGCCTGATATAGGCACAGTTGATCGAGTCAGCGGTAGCTTTTGCCAGCGATACCAGGCCGAATCCAGGCTCCGCATTGTGGGCAATGTACGGATACGGGTGGGTGTTCGGGACGGTGAACTTGCAGGGAGAAGTACCGTCGATACGGTCTGATGGACTGTACCCATTCTCCAACGCGGTCAGGAGCGTGAAAATCTTGAACCCCGACCCCGGCTGGCGGCCGGAGCCCCCGTAGCCAGTCGCAACGTTATAGCCGCCAATACCCTTCACCGGATTCCCGGAGACCATCGCCACCACGTTGCCGTTGCTGGGATTGATCGATACGAGCGCAGCGGTGAACTTTCCCGCGGTGTCCGGGATCCGGTCGGCAATCGCCGTAACTGCAGCTGATTGGTCATTCGGGACCAGCGTGGTATAGATGCGGTACCCTCCAGACGCCAAATTGGCGTATCGCGCTGCCGGAGTAGCTCCCAAAAAGGAGTACTCCGGCTTTGACAGGAGGTTGTCGATCACCGCCGAAACAAAACCAGAGGGCTGGTAGGTGGCCGGAAGCGATGGGCTCTTTGGCAACGGATAGCGCGAATACTTCGCTACCTGGGCTGCGGTCAAGTCGCCGTAACTCTCCATCTGCCGCAGCGCGAGGTTCCTCCGAAAGAGCGCGGCCCGCGGATGGATGAATGGGTCAAGCCCCGCCGGGTCCTCGATCAGCACCGCCAGCAGGGCTCCCTCGGGAGTGTTGAGCTGTGACACCGGCTTGCCAAAGTAGACCTCGGCCGCCGCCTGAATTCCGTAGGCTCCGGCACCGAAGTAGATGGTGTTCAGGTATCTCTGAAGAATGGCCTGCTTGGACATCTGCCCTTCGATCCGGAAGGCGAGGATCGCCTCCCGGATTTTCCGGGAGATTGTCCTTTGCTGGTTCAGCACGGCATTTTTTACCAACTGCTGCGTGATTGTCGAACCGCCTTGCAAAATCTGGCCACCGGAGAGATCAGCCAGAAGAGCGCGCGCTATCCCTTTTAGATCGATAGCTCCGTGAAGATAGTACGTGTGGTCTTCAACGTCGAGGATTGCTTTAGTGACCCCGCGTGGCACTTGGGAGAGATTCACGGTCGGGTGGTACTGGCTCGCACCGATAAGGTACAAAGGTTGGCCATTCGCCGCCTCGATCTCCGACGGCGAGGTGATCGGCCTCAAAGTTACCGGTTGCGAAAGCGAACCTGGCTGACTCAACGAACTGGCATTCCCAACGACCGGGACTATCACCAGTGCGGTCGCCGCCAAAAGAGCAGACAGAACCACCAGTTCCGCTGCCGCGCGCAGCAGGCGCAACACCTCGCCCCCTACTGTGCCTTAACCACGATCGTTTTGGCGATCCGGTCGTGCAACGTCCTGCCCTGCGGGTCGACCAAAGCCATGGCGTACCCAAGGAAGATCACCATAGTCGAAACGATCGATACCAAGAAGCGGAGAACAGATTGCTGGTAGGCTGGCTGCACCCCGCTCTCGGAGACGACTCGGATATGGGCCGCGGAACAGCCAAGCGTTGGCCCGAGGCGAGGGCCGCGAAGCACCACAAAGTAGGCGGCAACTGCGACTGCATTTAGCAGGTAAATTCCCGCACCCATAGACAGTCCGGCCACCGAAAAGATCGGGTTGGCCATGCCGCTCAGACCGCCGAGCACCAGTTCGAAAACGACGCTGCCAAAAAACACTACCAAGGCATCCATGAACCAGGCAAAGATCCGGGAGCGGATTGGCGCCCGTGACATCGCCCCGCTTTTCACCGGCCGCTCCCCGCCGTCACCCAACCGAATCCGCCTCCGATATCCACCTACGCTCCCGACCAGCTAAGCCTAGCCAGATGACTAGCGGTAGAAGGCCAGCCACCACTCCGGCGCCGCTGACCAAAACAAACCCACCAGCGGTAAAGAGAAGCGACGCCAGGAGTGATCCAAGAACTCCGCCGAGAAAGTAGTTGACCATGTAAGCCATGGTCACCCGCCCTTGGCTCCCCCTCCCAACCCGATAGATAAGCGACTGATTGGTAAGCTGAGCGCCTTGAAGGCCGGCGTCCAGCGTAGCGGTTAGCACCACGAACACCCACAGCGAGTTTCGATCAAGCAGCAGGCCAAGCCATGAGAGAACGATAACAGAGAATGAAACCACGGTAGTCAGCCTGGTCCTCCCTTGGTCGGCAAGCCTCCCAACCGTGCGAGCGGCGATGACCCCGGCGAGCCCAGCGAAGCCAAAAAGCCCAATCGCCCCGGTTGAAAGGCGGTACGGAGGGCTAGAAAGGGCCAGCGCCATCGTGGTCCAAAACATCGAGAAAGAGGCGAACACGAGCATACCCAAGAGGGAGCGGAGCTGGAGCAGCGGCTCTCCTTTGAAAAGCTCTATCGAGGTGCTGAGGATCTTCATAAGCCTCAGCTCCGGCTTCTCCCCCTCCGGAGGCAACCGCCACCAAGTGACTAATGCCAGCGCCACGCCGGCTATGGCGGCAATGACAAAAACTACTCGGTAGCTAGTCGCTCCGGCGACTGCACCGGAGTACGTGCGAGCAAGCACGATACCGGCTAGCAGGCCAGACATAACTGTAGCCACTGCGCGGCTCCTGCTTTCGGCGGGGGCAGCCGCCGCCGCGTAGGTTACTGCGATCTGGGCGACCACCGCAAATGCCCCCAACCCTGCAAGAGCGAGCATCAGTTGGAGAAGGCCGTGCGCCGCCGACACCCAGAGATCGAAGACTGCGGCAAGACCAAGGGAAAGAGCGATCAGCTTCCGCCGGTCGAGGCGGTCGCCAATCGGAAGCAGGGTCCCTAAGCCCACCACAAAACCAGCCTGGCTCGCCGACACCAGAAAACCAGCTTCCCCCCCGTGAAGGTGTAGACCAATCGAAACTACCCGCAGCAACGGCTGCAGGTAATAAAGGTTGGCTACGGCTGTACCTGCGATGATGGCGAGAAGGCGTGTTGGAACTTTGCGGGTATTATTTATACCGCTTATGCTAACACTGCTCCCGGCACGATTGGCCTGGCCAGATTGATTGTGAGCAAGGCAGGCACCCAAGGCGGAAGGAGAGATATATGGGCGTGTTGGAGGCGGTAGTCGAGATCCCCCGGGGATCCCGAAACAAGTACGAGATCGACCACGAGACCAATGCGATCTGGCTGGACCGGACTCTCTTCACCCCGATGGGCTACCCCACAGACTACGGATACCTTGAGGGAACCCTAGGAGAGGACGGAGATCCGCTCGACGTCCTCCTGTTGGTGGAGGTTCCAACCGTTCCCGGTTGCCACGTAAGCGTTCGGCCGGTCGCCTGCTTCGTGATGACTGACGAGAGCGGCCGCGATGTCAAGATCCTTGCGGTGCCCGCCAAAGATCCGCGCTACGCGCACCTACAGGACCTCGACGACGTCCCTTCCCACCTCCGGGACGAGATCGAGCACTTTTTCACCCACTACAAGGATCTGGAACCTGGAAAGTCAGTCGACGTCGAAGGCTGGACGGGGCTCGCCCAAGCCGAGATGGAGGTCGCGGCCTCGGTGGCGCGCTACCCCCACTGACTCAGCGCGGCTTCCAACTAAGCTGATACCGAAGAGGCAGTAGGAGCAGTTGCGTGTCGGATCAGGCGAAAATTGCGGCTTTAGAGGAACTCATCGATCAACTTCGGCCCGCGGTCCAGGCGGATGGCGGGGACCTCTACCTGGTCTCCGCTGATACCAACTCCGGCAAGGTAACGGTTGGCCTGACGGGAGCATGCTCAAGCTGCGCGATCTCCACGGTTACCGTTCAGGCTGGAGTCGAGCGAATCCTGAAGGCAAGGCTTCCGTGGATTACCGAGGTGAGCGGCGAACTGGACAGCTCGATCGGCCTGGAGGAGAGCCTTCTGATGGGCCGAGGGAGCTACATTCCACTCTCGACCCGGGAACGGTGACAAGCCACATCTTCTACGAGGTCGTCAACAGCACGGCCTGGATCACCATCGACCGGCCAGAGCGGAAAAACGCGTTGCGACTGGCCGAGTTTGACGCACTCGCAGACTCCTTCGAGAGGTTCGAAGCCGATCGGAGCGCCTCTGTCATGGTGCTCACCGGTTCCGGCAAAAACTTTTCCACAGGTGCCGACCTCTCCGATATCGAGCCATACCGTTCCAACTTGGTGGAGCACCTCAAGGCGTTGCACCGCTCAGCCCAGGCGCTCTCCGACATCACCAAGCCGACCATCGCCGCCATTAACGGAATCGCGGTTGGGGCCGGATTGAACCTTGCGTTAGGTTGCGACCTCGCGCTGGCGGCCGAGTCGGCGATGGTGTCAGAGATCTTCATCGACCGCGGCCTAACCCTGGACTTCGGGGGTTCGGCCCTACTCGTGCAGCGCATCGGCCTTCCTAAAGCCAAAGAGCTTGCGTTCTTTGGGACACGGCTCCAGGGAAGGACACTCGCCGAGAGCGGCCTCGTAAACCTCGTAGTGCCCGACTCAGACCTTCGCAGCGTTACCGAGGAGTGGGCTCGTTCGCTATCAGAACGTTCTCCACATGCGCTAGCCGCCACCAAAAAGTTGCTCAACCAGGTTGCTGAGCCGGTTGCGGACGCCATTGCGCGCGAGATTGCCGCCCAGGCGCAGGTGGCTCACAGCGCGTTGGACTCCCCGGAACTCGCCCGCTACCGCCGTGGTTGAAACGGCCGGCGATCTTCCTCAAATCGACCCGATCACCGGGGCAGAAGCCGACATCCGGCTGATCCAGCCCTTTCAAGCCCGAAAAGAATATCTCTGCCCGCGCTGCCTAAGCGCCATCAACGCCCGCGAGGCCCACTACGTCGTCGTCCCGATCTCAAACGCCGACCTCCGTCGCCACTGGCACAAGACCTGCCTCCTCTGGGAGTTGAAACACGGCGGGCGCAAGCGGTAGCAATGTTACAACTAACGCCCCGCCACCAGAAGCTCGAGAACTGCGTCCCCCGCAACATTTCAAGCGATTCAACAGTGATGCTCGACCACACCCCCCTGCAACCACTTCTTCCTCGGACTTAGGACGCAATTCCCCAAGCGATTCAACGATTTCGAAAAGCTTGAGATCCCCTTTTCCCATGAGGGTGGAGGGTCCCGGGCTGGCCTGCAACCAGGCCGGGTGGCTGACGCTTCCTCGGGCCGCTGGGGACGGTCGTTCCCGTCCATGTGGCATCGCTCCACGTTCGTTGCCGCCATCTTTGGCGGCAGCTGTCGTTGGCTGCGTCTACTCCGGCGTATTTGCGGGAGTGGCGCAAGAAGGCTCGGCTCTTGAGGTTCTCCTCTGCCGTTTGCGTGCACTCCGGGGAACGCGGG
>JAKARV010000028.1 GCA_021819205.1 Actinomycetes bacterium
GGGGTGTTTGGCTCTCTTTCAACATGAGCCGCCGATACATCGAATCTACTTCCAGTATTTTGGAAGTCCCAAAAGTGGAAGATCGGGAGATATACGTCGAGGTGGCTAGTGAGGAAAGTGGCAGCGGCAGCGAAGAGTTGTTGGCGATCGTGGGAGATCTGACGCTCAGGATCCCGGATGGATACCGGATAGCTGTGGTAGGTTCGGCTTCGGAACTGAACTCGGGTCGGCTTTCGTCTTCAATTTCGGCTGGCATGGTGAAGATTTCGCGCAGCTGGGTGTCGGGGATTGCGGATGATCCGGTGCGGCTTGCACACGTGGAGTCTGCGGTGAAGGCGGCTTCAGCCAATGGAGTGAAGGTGGTGGCTGAGGGTATAGAGCGTTCCGAAGACCTTGAAGCGTTAGAGCGGGTTGGGGTCGTTTTTGGGCAAGGCTTTCTGTTGGGCCGGCCGATTCAGATCGACTTGGGCTTGGATGGATAGGCGTTCCACCAGGAGATCAGCGCGGCTGTCGCATCGTCTTTGGTGATGGTCGCATTTTCGATTTGAAGTTCAAAAAGCATGTGGAGCGCCTCTCCAACTGTTCTGGATGGGCCGATCTGAAGAATGGTCATCACTTCGTCGCCGTTGAGTGGTGGGCGGCGTTTCGCGAGTTCGTCTCTCTCGCTGAGCTGGAGTACCCGGGCCTTGAACTCTTTCATGCGCTTGTGCATGGCTTGCAGTTTGAATTCGTTTCGCGTGGTTGCGTCGCAAAGTGTTAGCTCGTTAAGGTCATCGTACAGATGTCCAGCATCACGGACGTATCGGCGAACTGCTGAGTCGCTCCACCCTTGGGCGTAGCTGTGAAACCGGAGATGGAGGGCGACCAAGGTACTTACGTCACTTACCAGCTCCTTTGGATACCTCATCTTCTCTAGACGTTTCCGGGCCATCTTCGCTCCGACTGCATCGTGGAAGTGAAACTGGACGCCATCGGGGGTAATGGAGCGGGTGGCTGGTTTCCCGATGTCGTGGAGCAGCGCCGCAAGCCGCAGACGGCGGGTCGGAGTGCAGTTGTTGACTACCGCTATGGTATGCGCCAATACGTCTTTGTGGCGGTGGACCGGATCCTGCTCTAGGGCTAACGCTGTTAGTTCTGGAAGGAAGTGGGTGGCTAGCCCGGTGCCCACCAAGAACCAAAGGCCAGCTGATGGGTCCGGCAAGCAAATCAACCTATCGAACTCATCCCGGATGCGTTCCCGGGAAACGATGCTCAGCCGGTCGGCCATGGTGTTGACCGCGTCGAGTAGGCCATGTTCTGGCTGGAGGCCAAGGCGAGTGATGAACCTTGCAGCTCGCAGCATGCGAAGCGGATCTTCGGAAAAGGAGATCTCCGGTGACAGGGGAGTGCGAAGCGTCTTGTCTTCGAGGTCGCCAATCCCGCCAAACGGGTCGATCAGGCGCGGGTTCGGTCCGGTAAGTTCCACCGCCATGGCATTTATCGTGAAGTCGCGGCGGGCGAGATCCTCTTCGATCGAGTTCGAGAACCGTACCTCCGGTTTTCTCGAGTCCGCCACGTAAACTTCGGCTCTGTGGGTGGTGATCTCTACGCTAAGGTTGCCGTAGTTGCCGGCCACGGTTCCAAACCGCACCCCTGCCAAATTAACTTCCCTCAACAGGCCTCCAGCGACGGCGAGAATCTCGTCGGGCCGCGCGTCGGTGGTGAAATCGATGTCGTAGGTCTCCTCGAAAGGGCGGCCAAGCAAAGCGTCCCGGACTACGCCCCCGACGAGATAAAGGCTAAAGCCGTGCCCCTCAAAGCCTTCGATGAGGGGCCCGAAGGTGTCACGCGCAGAGTGGAGGCTCGATGGAATCACACGTCAAGGTTATCAACAGGTTTCGACGATCTAGCCTGCGGCGAGAGCCTCTGAGCGCAACCTCGCCAGGTTGGCCACCAGATCGCTATCGGCCCTTCCTCGCTCATCGAGAGACTCGGTGGGGAGGCGTTCTCCGAGAAGCGCGAGGAAGGTGGCCTTTGTAGAGGCGGTCAATGCCGGCAGATCGTACCCTCCCTCGAGAAAGGCGATGGTCCGGCCGTAGCTTACCTTGCTCGCTGCCCATTTGGTGAAGGCGTAGAAGTCGCGATCGGTGTAGCCCATTTCGGTAAGCGGATCGTTGAAATGACCGTCGTATCCTGCCGAGATCAACATCCAGTCGGGTTTGAATGAGTCGAGGGCCGCGTCTGCGATGAGCTCCAACGCGGCAAGGGCCGTGACCCCGGAGGAGAGTGGGGGGAGCGGGATGTTGATCGTTAACCCCTGCGCCTCGCCGCCACCGATCTCCGCAAGCCGCCCCGTTCCCGGGTAGAGCGGGTACTGGTGAATCGATATGTACAGAATGCTCGGATCATCCCAAAAGATCGCCTGGGTTCCGTTGCCATGATGGGCATCAAAGTCGACAATAGCCACCTTGCCACCTTTGGCGGCAAGTTCTCTTGCGGTGATGGCGACGTTGTTGAGTAGGCAAAATCCCATCGATTGGGTCTGGGTTGCGTGATGCCCCGGGGGTCGGACCGCGACGAATGCCGCCGGATATAGGCCCGACTGCAGCATCGTTGCAGCGTCTATTCCTGCACCCGCCGCAAGAATGGCGGCGTCGTAGGATTGTGCCGACACCGAGGTGTCCTCATCTATCGGACCTCCGCCCATGAGCGAGTACTGCCTGAGCTGGGCTACGTGAGCCGAAGAGTGTACAGCCAGGATCGACCTCGAGGGTGCCGGAGTTGGCGTGAACGGGACGATCGCCTCTCCCAAGGAAGCAGCAGCCTCGGCAACCGCTCGAAGGCGGAGAGCCGATTCCGGGTGGTAGGACCCCGGATCGTGCTCAAGAAACTCGACATGGGTGCCGAACAGTATGCCCATAAATCAAGTGTACTCCTAGGCCCACGCCTGGTCGCGTGGCGGGGTAGCGGCTTTGGCACTACGATAAACCTACGTTGGAGAGATCGAATCCGAAAAATAGGGCGTCGGTAGTCGAGGTTGCTGGCCAGACTTTCCGCCTGTCACCGTGGTACGGCAGATCCGGTGCCGTTTTGCTCGGGGTCCCGCCATACCTGTGGATGAAGGAGCGCATCTGGATCGACCGTGCCCGTACTGCAGCAGCAGGCAAGGGCTATAGCGGATTCTTGATCCAGGCTACATCGGCGAACCAGCGCGAGACGCTTGAATCTTACGGATTTCGGAGGGTTGACGAACTCTTCGTGCTCTTCAGATCGATGGCGTTGCCACCGCTGGAGGTATCGCGGCAGCCAAGAGATCTCCGGTTTCGCCGGGCGCGGGAGGTTGACGTAGCTCCGGTAATCGCGGTCGACAACCGGTGCTTTGACGCGTTTTGGATGATGAACACCGGTGCGCTTGCCGAAGCGACAATGGCCACACCGCGGTCACGATTCCGGGTCTTGACTGCGGGTGATGAAGAGCGGGTGATCGGCTACGCTATTTTCGGTCTTGGGGCCGGTGAGGGTTATCTGCAGCGGATAGCGGTTGACCCGGAGTGGCGGGGAAAAGGCCTCGCAACCTTGATGATCGCAGACGGTCTGAGGTGGGCGAAGAGGTGGAGAGCGCGGCGAGTTGGAGTCAACACACAGCAGAGCAATATGGCGGCGCTTCAGCTCTATCTCAAGCTTGGCTTCGTGCTGGAACCGGAGGGGATTGCGATCTATAGCTGGGAGGATGGGTAGGCCGCTTTGGGCCGCTCTTGCCGTGTTCTCGGCGGCCTCGATCGTAAACCCGGCAGCGTCCGGCGTGCTCGCCAGCGCTACAGCCCCGGCTGTGAGACTTTCGGCCCCGGTCGGCGCGCTCTCCCCGTCGAGTCCACTTTCGGTCGGCTTTTCATGGAGTGGGCGGGTCAAGGGGATGGAGGCGTTTTTCGTCGTCTATCCCAGGATTGGATCGCGGAGCGCGCTGGCTGCGCTGTCGAGCCAGGGACCACTGGGCACTCCGCTGGTATTGACCACCCCGCAACCCCTCTCCCGTCTGGGATCTGCGCGAAAATTCGTCTTGAGCGTGGCGAAGCCCCTTGCCGGTGCGGCTTGCGGATCCCAGTGTGCCGGCGTCTATCCGATCGAGCTTCGAATCTCGGATGCCAATACCGGGGTCACCGCGGGGCAGCTCTTGCTGACGGTGCCGTTCCTTCCGCCTTCAACAGCGGCGGATCCCCTCAAGCTAGCGGTAACTGTCCAGGTGAGACCGCAGGCGTACACCCGCGGGTTGCTGGACTCGCTGCGCACATCGCTCCAGACTCCTTACGTCTTCTCGTACACACTGGAGGGGGCGCCTGGGACCAGCTACGGCGCTTTGCTGGCCGACTCGCGCACGCTTCCGGCCTCCCCTTACCACCAGAGGGTGCTTTCACCGTACGCGCCCACCTATGGAAGTTGCGAGCGCGCCCTTGGGTCGCTCGCATCCCTCTCCACCTCCCTCGCTCTTTCGGCAGGGATCAACGGCTCCGGCCCGGTGGTGCTTGATCCCTTTCCTCCCTCGGCAAAGCAGCTGGCGGAGATGGCGGGGCAGGGTAGGAGTGGACTCATTTTACCGGGTTCGCTACTCTCCTCGTTCTCCCAGGTCCTGTCGCTCTCGTCGCCGGTAAAGTTTGGGAGCTACTCGGCGCTGGGAAACGGTGCCGTGCTGGGAGCCGAGCTGGCCAAAGCCGGCACTCCTGCGGGATACCAGCGACTAATATCCGATGTCGCCCAGTTCTATCTCGAGGCTCCCAGTGAACCGGGAAGAGTAGCTGCTTTTACCGATGTCGTGGGCAACGCTGCCCAGCTTGGTCAGCTCGACACGTCGCTTTCACGCCTTGGCCGTGCTTCGTTTGTCTCGCTCGTATCTGCTTCGCAAGCTCTAGCGGCGCCCCCCATACCGGCAGTGACTACCGGGTTGTTCCTGCCCGCATCGCGGGGGTGCGAGCTGTCGCTCCACTCCCTTCCACACTACGCGAAGCATCTTGCGGCGTTCGTTTCGGCTGCGGGAGGGCTCCCGACTTCGATCGAGTCGATGGTCGGAGATCTGCAGCTTGCAGCCTCGACCTCCGAAGGCGAAGCCGGGAGGGCTGCGGCGGTCCGGAGGCTCGCAAGCGCGGTGAAGGCGGCGTCAAACAGCGTTGGGGTCTCCGGCTCTACAACCATTACCCTGACCTCTCACAGCGCCTCGCTGCCGATCACGGTGATCTCCAAGCTTTCCTACCCGGTACGGCTGACGATGAGCCTCAACTCCTCCAAGCTCTCCTTTCCCGGCGGGTCGTCGCGGAGTGTCGACCTGCACTCTTCAACCGCTACGGTATCGATTTCGGTCGTAGCGAAGACGTTGGGCAGCTTTCCGGCGGCCGTCGTTTTCCGGAGCCCTTCAGGGCAGGTGGTCGCAACTACCTCAATTCTTATCGACTCCACCGGGTTTTCGGCGGTCGGGGTGGTATTGACTGTCGCGGCGGTGATGGTTTTCGTGGCATGGTGGATAAGGACCTTGCGGGCATCTCGGACGGCAAGGCGGCGTGGAGGAGACGGTGATTCCCCGGAGGATTAAGGCGCTGCTTGTCGGCTCTTCCGACTCGGTGACCAGAAACGCGACCCTTATGGCAACCGGAACTCTGGCGTCGCGGATCACCGGCCTCGCCCGGCTGATAGCCTTGGCCATCGCGCTTGGTGTCAGACCGCTTGCCGATGCCTACAACCTGGGGAACAACACCCCAAACATGCTCTACGATCTGTTGCTTGGGGGGGTGATCGCTTCGACCTTGCTCCCGGTTCTCTCCGCCCGGTTCAGCGTTCACGGAAGCCGTGCGGGTGATCGCTCCGTCTCCAACCTGGTCACCGTGGGGCTGGTTGCACTGCTGGCGGCTACGGCGGTCTTCGAGTTGGCGGCCCCGTTAATCATCGGACTGTATACCGCCGCCAATCATCAGCCGGGTGCGGCAGCACAGCGAGTCCTCGCTACCGAACTGCTCAGGCTATTTGCGCCCCAACTCTTCTTTTACGGCGCGATCAGCATCTTTACTGCAATCCTCAATCTTCGCGGGAACTTTGCCGCTCCCGCATTCGCACCTATCGTCAACAACGCGGTAGCGATCGCTTCTTTGATCGCCTTCATGATCCTTTATCCGGGGTCGACTACCGAAAGCGTCCTCGCCCACCAGGGAGCCCTTCTCCTGCTTGGCTTTGGATCGACGGCGGGAGTCGCGCTGCAGATGGTGGTGCTGATTCCGGTCATGATCAAGCAGGGAATCGAGGTCGAGTTTTCGTTTGGTTTAAGGGACGCGGCGATCAGGGAGATCCTTCACCTCTCGCCCTGGACACTGGGTTTTGTAATTACCAACCAAGTGGCGCTTTTCATCGTGCTCGCCCTCGCCGACACCAGGGCGGGTTTTGTCAGCGCATACAACTACGCGTATCTGTTTTTCCAGTTGCCGTACGCCATCGTCTCCCTCTCGATCATGAGCGCGATCCAGCCACGCTTAGCACGGCTGTACGCCACCGGAGAACTCTCCGGCTTTCGCCGCGAGCTTCTTCGCGCGCTGAGGCTATCGGTGGCGACCACCATCCCGATGGCGGCGCTGATGTTTGTCGGAGCTTCCGTCGGGCTGAAGCTCGTTCTTGGTTACGGTGCGGTGACTTCGGCGGGGGTGGAACTTACCGCGCGCGCTCTTCAGGGTTTTGCGCTTGGGCTTCCCGGGTTCGCACTTTTTCTCTCCCTGGTCCAGGCGGTCCAGGCGATAAGGAACGCGCGGTTGGTTTTTCTGTTGTACCTAGTTGAGAACGGCATCAATGTCGGTCTGGCCCTCGTTCTGCTCCACCCCGAGGGAGTTTTTGGGCTTTCCGCCGCGCTAGCGGTGGCTTACACGGCAGCCGGGGCGCTGGCTCTCGCCTTTGCCGCTCGAATGCATATCCTGAATAGGTTGGGAAAGACTGCCGCCGGGTGGGTCCGGTCGGCGATTTTGAGCGCAGCATCGGCGGCGCTCCTGGCGGCGATGCTGCCGGACCCCGGGAGTCCGGTAAACTTCGCCTTCTTGTTGAGGACGTTTGCTGCGCTCCTCGTCTCTACCGGGTTTTTTGCGGTTGCAGCTTCCGGTCTGGCTAGGCTGAGCGCGCGGAGCGTAAGGGGGCAGGGTTGACCGTTGCGGTAGTAGTGGATTCAGCTTCGGATCTTCCCGAAGATTTGGCTGGCGCGCTTGGAGTGGTGAGGGTGCCGCTAACCATCTCCATCGGCGGGCGTGATTACCTCGATGGGAGCGACCTTTCCAGAGAGAAGTTTTGGGAGCTAGCTACCTCTTCTCCTGAGTTGCCTATGACCGCAGCCCCATCGCCGGGGCAGTTCGCTGAGGTGTTCAAGAACTGTCTTGAAGCGGGGGCGGAAGGGGTTGTCTGCCTCACGCTCAGCTCCAAGCTCTCTGCGACCTTCCAGGCGGCATCGGCAGCCGCTGAAGCGTTTCCGCAGGTACACACCGTCGATACTCAAACGCTCACCCTTAGCGAGGGATTGGTCGCGCTCGAGGTCGCTGCGTCGGCGCGGGCAGGTTCTGGCCTTGAAGAGCTGGTCGTGTTGGCGGAGTCGCTGATTGGGAGGGTGCGCACCCTTGGCGCGCTCGACACTCTGGACAATCTCAGAAAAGGGGGCAGGATCGGAGCGGCCACCGCCTTGATCGGCACAGTGATGTCCTTCAAGCCAATGATCGAGATTGCTGGCGGAGTGGTTCAGCCGGCGGGGCGGCAGCGCACTCGGCGGCGGGCCGTAGAGGCCTTGTTGGAGTGGGCGTCCGATCTCGGGAGTCCAGTACGGGTTGGCCTGGTCCACGCGATGGCGCCCGACGTTGACGATGTCGCCTCCCGCCTCCAGGAGGCCACCGGCGTGCAGGAGGTGGTGGTCTCGGTGATGGGGGCGACGATTGGGACCCACGCCGGGCCGGGCGCTTTGGGGGTCTCGGCAATCCTGCCAGTAACCCCAAGCTAGGCTGATCAAAAAAGTAGGGGAGGTTCCAGGTTGGCCGCAGTAGAAGACTTTTCGCCCGGCAGCCAGCAGGACTTTGCCGGAAGGCTTGCATCGCACCTCGGAGATGCGGTAGAGCAGCTCCAGAGCAAGACGGTAGTACCCCTATTCTTCATCGGCCGGGTGGTGGTCTACGGCGTCCTGGCCGCGATCATCGCAATCATGGTGGCGATACTGTCGGTAGACGTAGTCGTCAAGCTGCTGGATGCCTACCTATTCGGAACCCGGGTATGGATTACCTATCTGCTGGTTGGGGGAATATCCCTCATCGCCGGGTGGTTTGCTTGGCGGAAGGCAGGCAATTATCGCCTTGATGCTGCTAACGCGAAGGAGTAGCCAATGACGGAGCGGGTTACTGTAGCCATTGTCGGATCGGGTCCGGCGGGGCTGACTGCGGCTATCTATGCTGCGAGAGCCGAGCTCTCCCCGGTGGTGATCGAGGGGGAACCATCATCCACCAGCGACCAGCCTGGGGGGCAGCTGATGCTCACGACTGAGATTGAGAACTTTCCCGGTTTCGTGGAGGGAATCATGGGGCCGGAGCTGATGGGCAACTTTCGAGCCCAAGCCGAGCGCTTTGGTGCGAGCTTTCGGATGACCAAGGTCAACCGCGTCGATCTTGGTCACCGTCCGTTCGCGCTCTGGACCGCTGACAATCGCGGGGATGAACCGACTTACCTTGCCGACGCACTGATCGTCGCCACCGGGGCGAGATCGCTCCTTTTGGGCGTGGATGGAGAGCTCCAGCTGATTGGGCACGGCGTCTCAACCTGCGCCACCTGTGATGGTTTTTTCTTTCGTGGACAGGACATTGCGGTGGTTGGTGGTGGCGACTCCGCCCTCGAGGAGGCGCTCTTTCTCACCAAGTTCGCTCGTTCGGTTACGATAATTCATCGGCGCGACCAGTTGCGGGCGTCCAAGATCATGCAAGCGCGGGCCTTCTCGAACGACAAAGTTAGCTTTCTTTGGAATCGGGTAGTCAGCTCTCTAAAGAGCGAGGGGGGAACGCTTGTGGCCATCGAGGTTACCGATGTGGTGACCGGAGAGCGAAGCGAGATTCCGATGGGCGGCCTTTTTGTCGCCATCGGCCACGCCCCCAACACCGATGTCTTCAAGGGCCAGCTGGAGATGGACGACTCCGGTTACATCGCAACCCGGCCTGGGACGACTCTGACCAGCGTCGAGGGGGTGTTCGCCGCCGGCGATGTTCAAGATCATCGGTACCGCCAGGCGATCACCGCTGCGGGATCCGGGTGCCAGGCTGCGCTCGACTTGGAGCACTTTCTCGCTGCGGAGGCGCACGGCGCCGGGGAATAGCCGCCGGCTTTTTGCGGTTATAGTTGCAAAAGCAACTTAGGGGTACTAGAGACTACCTGTCTGAGAGAGGAGCGCTTGTGGGCGTCAAGATAATCGAGCTGGATGACCGGAACTTTGACGAGCAGATTAAATCGTCGGAGGTCCCCGTCTTAGTAGACTTCTGGGCGGAGTGGTGTGGTCCGTGCAAGATGATAGCCCCGATTCTCGAGGAGATAGCCCAGGAGCGGGAGGGCGAGATAGCTATAGGCAAGGTCAACGTGGACGAGTCGCTGCAGGTGGCGAGGCGGTTCGAGATCATGAGCATTCCGACACTGATGCTCTTCAAGGAGGGGGAGCCGGTGAAGCGCGTGATTGGGGCTATGCCGAAGAGGGCGCTGCTCAGGGAGCTGGAGCCGGCGCTAAAGGGCTGATCGATCGGGGGCTGGAACGCAACGGCGACTTTTCGGCGTTCAGACCCATCCGCCAGGGAGAAGTCAGTTCGAGGGTGAGGGATCTGCGCCAGCGGCTTAGGGCGGCTGGCGCAGATCTTGGCGAGTCGGAGGAGTTCGACGATGAGCTGGCGGTCGCGGTCAAGCTGTTTCAGCAGTCGCGCGGTTTAACCGAGAGCGGAGTCTGCGACGCGATTACCTGGCGGAACTTGGTGGAGGCCGGTTTCAATATTGGAGACCGGGTGCTCTATCTTCGAAGTCCGTACTTCCGTGGCGATGACGTAACTTGGTTGCAGATGCGTCTTGGAAATTTGGGCTTTGATCCGGGGAGGGTCGATGGGATTTACGGAGCCCGCACGCGCGACGCGGTCCGCGAGTTTCAGATCAATGTCTGTCTACCGCCCGACGGCATTGCCGGCCGGAGCACGGTAGAGGAGTTGATGCGGGTCTTTGGGCGGTCGCGGGAACATATTCACGGAGTTCGCGAACTTGAGCTGATGCGGCACTCGGGCAAGGCGATCGCCGATGCCTCGATCGCTTGCTTTGGCTCGCTCTACGTTGAAGTCGAGGCCGAGATGCTCTCGGCGCGGCTGAAGGCGCTGGGAGCGAAGGCGATAGCGCACGCGGCTGACGAGCAGTCCTGGCTTGCCAACCTTGCCAACCAGGGTGGCTTCGACTTGGTGGTTTATTTCGACTACTCCTCCAACGGGGTTCACGTTGCTTACTATTCGGGATTCCGCTACACCTCTCCGGCTGGCAAGCGTCTTGCGGAAGAGGTCTCGAAGGGGATTGAACGGCTCTCGTTGCCGTACGCGGTCGGGACCAGAGGCATGACCCTTCCGATTCTGCGCGAGACCCGGATGCCGGTTGTGGTGGTCGGTGTCGCCAACGCCCGCGGCTGGCAAATTTTTGGGCCCGAAATAGTCGACGCGGTCTCTCAGTCGGTTGCTTCCTTTATCGCCTGTCCGGCCGGCTAGCCGGCCGGACAGGCAACCGGACAGGCAACGCTACTGCTCGCTGGCGAAGCTCTCCACCATCTCTCGCGCCGTCTGATCCCGGTGCTGTACCGGAGGTGACTTCATGAAGTAGGCAGAGGGACCTTCCAGGGGGCCACCGATGCCTCGATCGAGGGCGATCTTTGCGCAGCGGATCGCGTCGATGATCACTCCTGCGGAGTTGGGGGAGTCCCACACCTCCAGCTTGAGTTCGACGTTCAAGGGAACATCGCCGAAGTTTCTTCCTTCGAGGCGGATATAGGCCCACTTCCGGTCCTCAAGCCATGCGACGTGGTCGGAAGGACCGATATGGACGTTGTTGGCCTCGATGCCGTGGTCGATCTGGCTGGTTACCGATTGGGTCTTCGAGATCTTCTTCGACTCCAGGCGCTCCCGTTCTAGCATGTTCATGAAGTCCATGTTCCCGCCGACATTGAGCTGGTAGGTCCGATCTAGGACGAGACCACGATCCTCGAAGAGGCGGGCGAGCATTCGATGAACTATTGTGGCGCCTACCTGGCTTTTTATGTCGTCGCCCACTATAGGCACGCCAGCCTGGGCAAAACGCTCGGCCCATTCGGGATCGGAGGCTATGAAGACCGGGATAGCGTTTACGAACGCAACATGGGCATCCAGCGCAGCTTCAGCGTAGAACTTTTGCGCCTGTTCGGAGCCGACCGGAAGGTAGGCGACGAGCACGTCTGCGCCGGAAATGCGGAGCGCATTGGCCACGTCTATCGGCGTAGCCGGCGACTCCTCGATCGCCTGGCGGTAGTATTTTCCGAGGCCGTCGTAGGTGGGTCCGCGGTTTACGACGATCTCGGTCTCGGGTACTTCGGAGAACTTGATGGTGTTGTTTCTTCCCGCAAAGATTGCCTTGGAGAGTTCGACCCCGACTTTGGAGGCATCGACGTCGAAGGCAGCAACGAACTCGATGTCACGCACGTGGTATCCGCCGAGTTCAACGTGCATCAGGCCGGGGACCTCTTCGCCGGGATCTGCGTCGCGGTAGTACTGTACCCCCTGAATCAAAGAACTCGCGCAGTTGCCTACCCCGGCAATTGCCACCTTGATCTTGCTCATCTAACCTATCCCTTCCTTGATCTATCCAACATCCCGGCTCGACTCGGCTATCGCCTTGTCGCACCACTCCAACTCAGCTTGCAGACGGCTCGATAGTCCGGCCATCGCCATGCCGAAGGCGCCTCCGCCCTCCCCGGCATGCCTAAGCTCGTGGAGCTGCGCAGTCAGAACCTGCTTCCTCTGCCTGAGCAACTCCACGCGAATTGCCGGTTCCGCCTTCTCCGAGAAGGAGATGGCGAACCAGAAGGAACGCGACTCCTCGACCTCGGCTCGGGCTACAAGCTCCGAAAGCCGTTCGCGTCCGGCTTCGGTGATCTCGTACACCTTCCGGTTGCGGGCGGAAGCTCTCCGATTTGCGACCGCGCTCACCAGTGCGAACTCTGCTGCAAGCGATCCGCTGAGTTGCGAACCATCGAACCCTCGGGTTCCAACCGGCCTGCTGGTGACGAAGCCGCGGCGCTGCAGCCGCGCCAGGGCAGGGTAAAGCGATCCCCAGGAGAGCCGGGCAATCGAGCCGAAGCATCGGTTTGCCCTCCGGTTGATCTCGTACCCATGCAGCGGCTCTAGTGCTAGAAAGCCAAGCAGCACGAGGTCGAGCGAGTCCGCTCCACCCCGCGAAACCTTCTCCGGCTCACCCGCCTGCTGGCGCCTCTGCTCAAGCATCCGTCCTACCTCAACCAATCTTCCTCGAAAGTATAGCCTGCTTATGCTATGAGTTGTTATATCTACGCGATATATCTAGTTTAGGATTAATCGAGTCGGGGGCGCGGAAAGCCTTTCCAGGTTCTTGCCATCGGATAGGCTTTAGGCGTGGGATTTGCGCGTTCCGAGGGTTCAACCGTTGGCTGGCTCCAAGGCCGGGGCATTGACCACCGCCTGCTCAGGGCGCGGACCCTGCGCGGGATCGAGTCGGGCGATATCTCGCTCGAGGAGGCTTGCGACGCCAACCCGGAGCTTACCCGGGCGGCGTCGTACTTTGGCGTCGAGAGGCAGGATGCGTGCCCGGTATGCGGACAGGCATCGCTGGTCGAGGTGAGTTTTGGATTCGGACGCGGGTTGCCTCGCGAAGGGCAGGTCATCGGCGGGTTGTTCCCGGCGCGCTCCCTGCTCCAAGTTTCGGATCTGGCCATCTACGTAGTGGAGGTGTGCCTCTCCTGCCGCTGGAACTTCCTCCTCTGCAAGCTCGACCGGCCCGACAATGTGGAGGCAGCAGATTAGTCGCCCGTAGCGCTTGCCGCACGGGACGAATGGAGGCACCAAATGGAGAGAGTCAACAGGGTTCCGCGGATCGCGGCCTACAAAGCAACCGGTGGAAGGCGGCCGCTCACCATGGTCACCGCCTATGACGCGCCCACTTCGCGTGCTGCCGACCACGGTGGCGTCGACATGATATTGGTCGGGGATTCGGTTGCCAACGCCGTTCTCGGCTACGAGAGCACGCTTAGCATCGGCATCGATGAGATGGTGCACCATACTGCGGCGGTATGCCGGATCCACCCGGAGGCATTGGTGATTGCCGACCTTCCTTGGCTCAGCTACCATCAGGGATGGCGGCGCGCCGTTAGATCAGCGGGAAAGCTGATAAAGGCGGGGGCAAAGGCGGTCAAGCTCGAGGGTGGCCGAGATCGCCAAGAGGTGATCGAGGCGCTTCTGAAGGCAGAGATACCGGTGATGGGTCACCTAGGCCTCACTCCCCAGAGCGTAAACGCCTTTGGCGGGATGGTAGTGCAGGCGAAGACGATCGAGGCAGCTGGCGCTCTCCTCGAAGAGGCCCGCGCGCTAGTCGGCTTTGGGGTGTTTGCAATGGTTCTCGAGGGTGTGCCATCCCCGCTTGCAGAGGTGATCACCAAAGCGGTTCCAATTCCGACGATCGGTATCGGTGCCGGTGCGGGCTGCGATGGCCAGGTGCTGGTCTTCCACGACCTAGTCGGCTTCTCCAGCGGCCACGTGCCCAAGTTCGTCAAGCCGTACGGCTCGGTCGCGCTCGAGGCCGAACAGGCGATCGCCGCCTACGTCAAGGAGGTCACCGAGGGGGTCTTCCCCGACCCGGATCACAGCTACTCGGGCGCAGATGGCTTGGAGGAGTGGGCGGCCGGGATGCTCGTGGAGCTGGGCGGCTGATCAGTTCGACGCAATGTCGGCAAAGAGCGCCCAGTTCTGCATGTAGGCGAGGTGGACGGTGCCAACGGGGCCGTTGCGGTGCTTGGCGATGATGATCTCGGCGATGCCCCGATCGGGCGAGTTCGGATTGTGGGCATCGTCGCGGTAGATGAACATCACTATATCGGCATCCTGTTCCAGGGAGTTGTGGACGACCGCGGTGTTGGCGACGAAGTTGTGGGTCTCCTCCACCTCGATATCGAAGACCAGCTCCGAACCGAGGGGCTCGATGCCGGTTACCGTCGTCTCTGCGGCTTTGGCATCCGCAATGGCGACTACGACCGATCCGACCTGGAGCTTCTCCAACGGAGTAAAGCCGCCAGGCGTACACACCGGATGGTTTGCGGTCGCGCAAAGCTCCCTTCCGTTGGAAAAGGTCAGCCTGCTCACCGGCTTTACGCCCGTAGCCACCACCCGCCGGGCTACCGCGGGATGCGTCCGGTTCCCGGCCAGGGAGAGCACCTCGAACGCTTGGCTGCCCGATGCCCAAAGGGATCCAATCTCCGCCTCGGAGCCATCGGCGAGGGAAACCAGCGTGTCCCAGGTGACGCAGCCGGACTCGCGGAGGTCAGCTAGTTGAGGGCGCTTGTCGCTCCGGTTCTCAAGGTTTCGGGAGAGCTGGGATAGGGCGACGACCGGCACGTCGATCTCGCGGGCGAGCAGCTTCAAGCCCCGAGAGATCTCCGAGACTTCAACTTGGCGCGACTCGACGTGCCGTCGAGAGGACATCAGCTGGAGGTAGTCGACGACGACGAGAGAGAGACCTTCGGTAGCCTTAAGCCGCCTTGCCCGAGCTCGGACGTCGAGTATGGTGACGTTGGGGTCGTCGTCGATGTAGATGCGCCGCTCGGAGAGTCGTCCCGCAGCGTGGGAGATCTTGTCCCATTCCCGGTCTCCGAGCTTGCCGCTGCGGATCTTCTGGGAGTCGATCCGGGCCTCGCCGGCGAGCAGCCTCTGCCCGATCTCGAACCGGCTCATCTCCAGCGAGAAGATTAGGACCGGGGCCGGGGAGGCCTCGGCTACCTTAGCGGCCATCGAGAGCGCAAATGAGGTCTTGCCGACTCCTGGGCGGGCTCCGACGATGATCAGGTTGGATGGGTGGAGGCCGGTAAGCTTTTCGTCGAGGTCGCGGAAGCCCGAGGAGACCGCACTTCGCTCGATGCCGCCACCGTTGTAGAGCTCCTCGAGCTCCTCGAGCGCTTGCCAGAGTACGTCCCGGATGGCGACGATCTGCTCACTTCCGCCGCCCTTCGCCACTTCGAAGATCTTTGCCTCCGCGGCGTCGACCAACTCGCGGACGCTGACCGGGAGGGAGTAGGCTTCCTCGGCGATCTCGGTGGCGGCCTTGATCAGCCTCCGAAGCAGAGAGTAGTCACGGACGATGTTGGCGTACCGGCCCGCGCTGGCGACGGCCGGGGTGGACGCTTGCAGTAAAAGCAGCTTCTCTGCCCCTCCGACCTGGTCAAGCAAACCCATCCGTTTGAGCTGTTCGCCTACCGAGACGACATCGGTCGGCTCGCCACCTGCATACAGCTGTACGAGCGCCGAAAAGATGTGCCGGTGCGAAGGCTGGAAGAAGTCATCCTCGGCGGCCGCTTCGATGGCCTCCCCGATGGCATCCCGAGAGAGGAGCATCGCTCCAAGGAGGGACTCCTCGGCCTCTGCGCTGTGCGGAGGGAGGCGAGCCTCGTTAGAGGTCAACGAATCCATCGCTCTCCTCTCGCGGGGCATGCGGCTGTAGCCGTCCAAACGGTGGCTGCCGGCATCGCCAGGGATGCCTTACTCTTCCGAGGTTACCGATACCATTATGGCCACCTCTACCTCGGGGTGGAGCCGAATCGGCACCGAGTAGGTGCCTGTCGTCTTGATTGGCTCGGCGAGATGGATCTGGTGCCGGTCGATCTCGACGCCAGTGGTGCTGGCGAGCCGATCAGCGATCTCGATAGCCGTTACCGAACCAAAAAGCTTTCCCTCTTTGGAGGTTCTTGCGGCCACGACGAGCTCTACGGAGGCGAGGGTGCTGGCGATCTCCGATGCCGCCGCGACCTCCCGCTGGTTGCGCGCCTCGGCGGCGTGCTTCATCGCGCTCGCCTGCGCTGCCAGCTTGGCCGAAGAAGCGATGGCAAACCCCTTGGGGATGAGGAAGTTGCGCGCGTAACCGTCGGCAACCTTGACCACGTCTCCCCGCTTGCCGAGCCCCTTCACCGTGTCTCGAAGGACGATCTCCATCGCTACTCCTCCGCCTGTCCCTGCTCCTGGTCCTCCTGGACATCGGATACGGTAACCGTTTCGGTCGTTCTGCCCCTCGCCCTATCGCTAAGCGGGCGAGAGAGATAGGGAAGCAGCGCCAGCTCGCGGGCAAGCTTGATGGCGGCAGC
Source organism: Actinomycetes bacterium (assembly GCA_021819205.1). Classification (GTDB taxonomy): domain Bacteria; phylum Actinomycetota; class Acidimicrobiia; order Acidimicrobiales; family Acidimicrobiaceae; genus JAKARV01. The sequence continues at coordinate 16,376 of JAKARV010000028.1, forward strand.
GACGTCTGCCTGGTGCTGCATGCAGTTGCCAGTTACGCGGCGGGCTCGGATCTTGGCCCGGTCGCTCATGAAACGGCGAAGCAGGTCGGTGTCCTTGTAATCGATCCATGCGGTCTGGTTAGCGCAGAACATGCAAGGCTTTTTCTTCAGCTTCTTCAGTGAGTCCGCCGATTCTTTGCGAACTGGGCGCTTCTTGGTTACGTTCTTTCCCATGGCTTTAGAAAGGTTCCTCCTCGTAAGTGAAGCCGGGCACGCCAGCATCGTTGTGGGGAGCGCTCTGGTCGCGGTTTCCGGCGTTGCGCCGTTCCGCCTTGGTGATCTGGGCGGTCGCCCATCGGAGTGATGGCCCTACTTCGTCGGCGATCACCTGGATCTTTGAGCGCTTCTCGCCATCCGGAGTCTCCCAACTCCGCTGCTCGAGACGGCCGGTGACGATCGTCCGAGCCCCCTTTTCGAGGCTCTCCGATACGTTCTCAGCCAGCTCTCTCCAGCACACGACCTCGAAAAAGGAGGTCGACTCCTCCCAGTCCTGGGTCTGCTGGTTCAACCGGCGCCGGTTGACCGCGATTGAAAATGTGGTCTGGGCAAGCCCCTGGGAGGTGAACCGCAGTTCGGGCTCCTTGGTGAGATTGCCAATCAGAGTAACGGTATTGCCTGTCGACATGTCATACGCTCCTACAGGATTGTGGTCCTAACGTGCGGTACCCTTCAACAACGGGGCTTTGCCTGCGGCAAGCGCTGCCTCAGGAAGGCGTACCACCTTGAAACGAAGTACTTCGTCCGAGATGGAAAGGATTCGGTTCAACTCGGCAACCGTGCTCGGCTCTCCGGTGAACCTCGTGAAGGCGTAGTGACCCTCGGTCTTGTGATTGATCGGGTACGCAAGCATTTTCCGTCCCCACACAGCTCGCTCTAGGAGCTTGCCACCGCGATCCTGCACGAGCTGCTCGATGCGGGCAACCAGCGTGGCGCGCACCTCGTCGTCGATGGACGACTCGGTGATCAGGCCTAGTTCGTAATCTCTCAAATAGTCCTCCTCTGGACCTGGGGGTTGACCCGGGGCCCCCATCAAGGGGCAGGAAGCCGTAAATTATGGCGGATACTAACTCTAATGGCGGATCCCGTCAAGTAGGGCGATTGGCGGGAAATACGCCGTCAATGCCATGTCCAGTGGTGGAAGCGCTCAACCTCTGGCATCGGGTTGGGAAGTTGGTATGCCTCCTCTTCTTCGGGAAGCAGCCGGGAGAGGCTGTAGAGGAGTAAAGCGGAGAAGGAGATCTGGAAGCCGATCTCGCCCAAAAAGAGCAGGTTGATTCCGAAGTCGGGGAGCGAGATCATGGCGACGAAGCCGCTCGCCGCCTCCATCGTGAGCGCAAACCAGTTGAAGATGGTGGGTAACTGCCACTCAACCAGCCAGAAGCTAAGGCTTATCTGAATCACGAACAGGATCGCCGCCAGCGTCATGTGCGCCCAGTTAAAGAAGGTACCCCAGGTGTAGGGGGTGACGAGAATGCCGAGAAGCAAGATGGCAACTGCCTGGATCGACCGCTTGATCGGAAGGGTGATACCGGCAGCCGGCAGGTCGGAGGCGGCCTTGAAAAGCAGCGCGATGGTGATGACGAAGCCGGTGGCGAGCGGGACAAAGGTGCGCAGGTGGGTCATGTAGTAGCTAACACCGTAAGCATCGATGTGCCCTGTTGGCCAGGCAACTTCGACAATGACCATGGTTCCGAAAAGGAACAGATCCGCCGCCATCAACCTTTCAAGCGTCCGCGTTCTAAGCATCTCGGCTCCCTGTGAGAATCGGTGCTTTGCCGATCTCGCTCCATTGATTTAATTCTAGCGAGGATGCTTGTACTGTGCAACTACAATTTTTCATTTGTCCTTTAGTTGCCGTGGTACGATTTGCTAGCCTTCCGGAGCGAACTGCCGGGAGCATGCTTCTGGAAGGTGGTAGCCAATGAAGGAGATCTGGGAACGCTTTAGCGTCCACGAGAGGATCGCGGCTGGCGGAGCCGTGGTGGTTGCGATCTCGCTCTTTTTGCCCTGGTACGGCTACTCATTCTTGGGTTACTCGGCCTCGATCGATGGCTTCCACAGCTACGGCTTGCTGGCCGCGCTCGGAGTGGTGGTTCTGGTTTTCGGATTGGTGGCTGAAGCTCGAGGGGTCAAGCTACCCGCCCGGGCGGCGATCGGCCGCCGGAGCAACCTTGCCGGCGGCATCCTTATGGTGGTGGGTTCGCTCCTCTTCCTGCTGGCTTACCACCAGTCCTCCAGCTCCAGTACTGTTCTCTTCAGCTACGGCCCGGAGACTGGAGTGTACCTGGCCATTCTCGGTAGCGTCCTCGCGCTTTTCGGAGTGGTAAGTGCGGGGAGGAGCGGTGCCGCCGGCTAGAGCCGCTTCGGGGCGAAGATGGCGACGGCGGCGAGGGTTGAGGAGAGCACCAGCCCGATGAGGATGGCGAAGCCTCCGGTACCTATCAGCGGTTCCAGCCCGATGGCGAGCGCGATGGTCACCTCTCCCCGTGGCGCCATCCCCGCTCCGACGCCAGCCCGATGCCGGGATGATCCGCGGGCAAGAAGGGCGATTACGCCCCGCGAGAACGCGAGCGCCGCCAGAAGCAACCCAATCGCCTCCAACGTGCTCAAAGTGCCCAGCGCTCGGAGGTCGAGCAGGTAACCGGATCCGGTGAAGAAGAGCGCGGGAAGAGCGCGAAGCGACCCTCTCGCGACCCGGGAGGCAAGCAGCTGTTTTGCCCCGGAAAGCAGGTAGCCGGAGAATACCCCGGCCAATCCAGGGGATACTCCGGTTACCATTGCGGCTACGGTCAAAGCCACGGCAAGTAGGGGAGCATGGCGTGTGCGGCGTTCCATCGCCACAAGGGCGAGCGCCGAAAGTACAACCGCGGCTACCAGCGCGACCAACCCTGAAATCGGGTTCAAGCCAACAGACCGGGCGATGAGTGGCAACGCCGCCAGGATTCCCAGGCCGATAATGTCATCGGCAACTGCCGCCTTGACCACCTCGGGGAGCAGCTGACCGGGCTCTTTGGCCATCGTCCGCAGCACCCCGGCGGCGATTCCTGCCGAGGTTGGTACGGCCGCCAGGGCTATTAGCGCGGCATCCAACGGCCTCAAGCCAAAAAGCGCCAGCAGCCCCCAGCCCAGCAGCCCCATAGCCACGGCGCCGGCGCCGGCCAAGGAGACTCCGTGCACTCCGAGCGGGCGGTGGCCCAGGGTCGCGAGTTCGTACCCAACGCCAAAGAGGAGGGAGTACAAGCCAACACCGATCGCAAAGCTGAGTACGGCCCCCGATGCACCCGCGCCGACTATAAGGCGGATGAGCATTCCCAGAAGCATGAAGATGAGAGATCGTGGAATGTAAAGGTTGTCGCGAATGAGCAAGCCGGCGAGGAGTCCGGGGAGGACGACGCTAGTTACGAGCACTCTTGCCGAGCGCCAAGAGTCGAGTACCAAGATTTGAATTAGAGGGATACGAACTGACTTTTGCCACTGCGACTTTAGCCTATCTTTGTGTTAAAAATTTCCAAGCCTTTAGCAGCGGTGGCAACCGTGCTCAGCCTTGGTATGACGCTATCCGCATGCCACTTCTCCGATGGTGAGTACGGGCCCGCCTCTGGCGGCGCCGGGCTTCCGCCTTCAAGCACGGTGAATACCAACGGGCCAGTTGGCGCCAACACCACAGCGCCCACGGCCAAGCTGCTCGGAGGGAGCGCCGCACCCAGGACCGCGAGTGATTACGGAGGTGCCGGATTTCCAATCCCGAACTATCCCCCGGTCAACTATCCCGGGTACAAGGACGGAGTTCCTACCGGCCCCGCCTCTGTCGGCTGGAGGAACTCCGCCTACGGACCGATCCTGACCACGAAGAGCGGTTACACCCTTTACCTCCGCCTTGGCGATGCCTTCCGGCACAGTGGCTGCTTCAAGGAGTGCCTCCGGGCTTTCCCGCCGGAGCTGACCAACGGAGCTCCCCAGGCCAGCAGCGGCCTGTTGGCAGCTGATTTTGGCGTGCTTACCGCCAACAACGGCTGGGAGCAGATCTCGTACGGCGGGCATCCCCTCTACCGGTACCGTGGAGACACCGCACCCGGCGAGATAAATGCCGAGGGCAAGGGGGGCATCTGGTATGTCATCGGAATCGATGGCCTTCCAATAACCCACAAGGCGCCGGCAAAGCCAGCGGCGACCTCCGGTTAGCAGCCTTTTGGCTACAGCTCCTCGAGCGATTCGGCCAGCAGCTGGGCGATGTCCATCACTTGGGTGCTCTCGGGAACGGTTCCATCGGCTTGGCCGGCCTTGGCGGCGTCGTCCAGCATGATCAGGCAGTAGGGGCAGCCGGTCGCGACTACGCCGGCTCCGGTCTCCACTGCTTGATGGATCCGCTCGTTGTTGATCCGGGTGCCGATCCGCTCTTCGAGCCACATCCGCGAGCCGCCGGCGCCACAGCAGAAGCTCTTCTCTCGGGAGCGCTCCATCTCGGTTGGATAGGCGCCCGGGACCGCGCCGATCACCGAGCGGGGGGCGTCGTAGACCTGGTTGTGCCGGCCAAGGTAGCAGGGGTCGTGGAAGGTGACCTCGGTTTCGATTGCGCGGCTCGGCTTGATCCTACCCTCGGAGACGAGTTCCGCCAGCAGCTCCGAGTGGTGGATCGTCTCGAAGTTTCCGCCAAGCGAGGGGTACTCGTTGGCGATGGTGTTGAAACAGTGAGCACAGGTGGTGACCACCTTTTTTGCCTTGGCGGCGTTCAGCGTCTCGATGTTGGCCGCTGCCTGCATCTGGAAGAGGTACTCGTTGCCGAGCCTCCTCGCGGGGTCTCCCGTGCAGCTCTCCTTCGGTCCCAAAACCGCATAGCTGACTCCGGCTGCCTTGAAGAGCTGCACCACCGAACGGGTGATCTTCTGGACCCGCTCGTCCAAGGCACCGGCACAGCCGACCCAGAAGAGGTACTCGGTCTCATCGGGAATCTCCCCGTCGACCACCGGTATCTCGAAGCCGAGCCCGCTCGCCCAATCGAGGCGGTGGCTGGAGCCGAGACCCCAAGGGTCCCCCTGGTTCTCGATGTTGCGCAACATCGTTCCGGCTTCAGTGGGGAAGCGGGACTCCATTAGCACCTCGTATCGCCTGATTCCAACGATGGTATCAACGTGCTCGATGTCGACCGGGCAAGCGGCGACGCACGCGCCGCAGGTGGTGCAGGACCAGAGGACATCCGGGTCGATGATGCCGGGGACGAAGGTCTCTGTTGCCTCCGCGTGGCCAGAGGCCGCCGCCAGCATGTGCTCCCTCAACGACATGATCAGCAGCTTTGGCGAAAGCGGCTTTCCACTTCCCCAGGCCGGACACAGCTCTTGGCAACGGCCGCACTCGGTGCAGGTGAGCAGGTCAAGCCGCTGCTTCCAAGTCAGGTGCTCGAGGCTTCCGGTCCCAAAGACGTCTTCTTCGGAGAGGTTCTCTGGATCGAGATCCGGAGTAAAGGCGAGAGCGCCAAGCGCGGACGGCCTCCTGGAGGTAGCAACGTTGACCGGAGCCGTGAAAATATGCAGGTGCTTGGAGTGGACTACGAAGATCATGAAGGAGAAGATCACTGCGACGTTGCCAACCAGGAAGATCGACTCCAGCTCGTAGTTGGTATGGGGCCCCATGTGGCGGAAGGGAATGGCGAGGAGGTGGGAGAGGAAGGCGAAGTTCGAGTAGGGGAAGTCGCCCGCGTTAACTTGGAAAGCCCGGTAGGCGAGCAAGGTGATCACCACGGCGGCAATCCAGATCAGGGTGATCCAGGCGACGGCGGTGTGAGAGCCCCAGAAGCGCGACCCCCGATTTTTGCGCTCAGGCGCGTTGCGGATCCGGATAACTGCAAAGACCACCAGGGCTACCAAGACGGCTAGCGAGAAGAAGTCTTCGATGAACCCGACCCAGGAGTCGTGCCCGATCAAGGGGATGGCGAAGTGCCGGTCAAAGAGCGAGCCGATGGCTTCGATGATGGTTAGAAGGAGGACGGTGAAGCCCCAGAAGGTGAAGGCGTGGGCGATACCCGGAACCCGCTTTTTCAAAAGCCGCTGCTGGCCGATGACCTCCATTGCCTCCGCCTTGATTCGGGTAGTTGCCGGTGCCGCGTGGCCTGGCGAAGGCTTGCCGGCTTTGACGGTCTTGTAGAGAAAGATTCCCCTGCGAACGGTGAGGGCCAGCGAGATGACGATCACAGCCAGGCCTAGAGCCAGCCGCATGAGCTCCTCCTTCTTGAACGGTAGACCGATAGTAGCAGCCGCGCCGGGGTTGTTCTAGTCGGCCAAGCCCATCCAGCGGCTGGGGTCGATCGGGTTGAGATGGTAGCGGCTTGGCGTTGGACCCCGCTGGCCCTGGTACTTGCTCGCCAGCGACGCGGAGCCGTATGGATGCTCGGCTTCGGTAGTCATCTCGAGAAAGGAGATCTGGCCGATCCGCATTCCCGGGTAGAGGGTTATCGGGAGGTTTGCTACGTTCGACAGCTCGAGCGTGATGTTGCCGTCGAACCCTGGATCGATGAATCCGGCCGTCGAATGGATGAGCAGGCCGAGGCGGCCCAGCGATGACTTGCCTTCGAGCCGGCCGACAAGCGAATTGCCAATCCTCACCCTCTCGATGGTGGCACCGAGCACGAACTCTCCCGGGTGGAGCATGAGCGCCTCGCCAAATGCCACCTCTACCAGCTCGGTCAGGTCGTCCTGGGGCTCTGTGACGTCGATCACGCCCCGGGAGTAGTTCTTGAAGACCAGGAACTTGGGCCCTAGGTGGAGGTCGACCGAGGAGGGCTGGATAGCAGCCTCGTCGAGGGGGTCTATGACGATTCGGCCATCGCCCAGGGCATCCCTAATGGTTCGATCGGAGAGAATCATAACTCCCACTACACTAACGACCCATAGCGCGCTTTGGCCCTGGGCGTAGCGATGCGGGCGTAGTTCAGCGGCAGAACATCAGCTTCCCAAGCTGAGAACGCGGGTTCGATTCCCGTCGCCCGCTCT
>JAKARV010000029.1 GCA_021819205.1 Actinomycetes bacterium
CGACTCGGCAAGACTTAGTTCCGCCGAGTGTTTAGGGATGGTTGACCAAGAGCCGAAAGGCGCGCTCGGCGGCAAGGCTTAAGATTCTGAAACTGGGGATTCCGGTGAGCTGATGAACTCAGCTCTAATTCTTGGTAGCGACATCGGGTACTTCTCCTGCAGAAATTGGACCAGCTTCTCCCTTACGAGGCATTGCAGCTCCCACGACCGGCCGGAGTCGACCGAACTCATTAGGAACCGGAGCTGCATGGTGGAAGGTCCAAGGTTGGTGACCTGGCAGACGGCAACTTTGCCGTCCCAGGTTGGTGCGTCGGCCAAGATTCGCAGAAACTGCTCGCGGATCACTTCGATCGGAGCGCGATAGTCGATCTCAACGTGCACCCACCCGAGAATTTCCGACGTTGTCCTCGTCCAGTTCTCGAACGGAGTGGTGATGAAGTATGAGATCGGAAGTACCAGCCTTCGCATATCCCAGATGCGGACGACTACGTATGTGAGGGCGATCTCCTCGATGCGCCCCCACTCGTTCTCCACCACAACTACGTCGTCGAGCCTGATCGGTTGCGATATGGCGATCTGGATCCCAGCGACAACGTTGGAAGCAACCGGCTTGGACGCGATCCCCGCGACTATCGAGATTATTCCCGCGGAGGCAAGCAGGCCGGCGCCAGCGAGGCGCACCGAAGGGAAAGAGAAGAGAGCTAGCGCGAGTGCAACCACGATCACCAGTACTACGAAGATGCGCCGAAGCACGCGGATCTGGGTCTGAAGTCTCCGTGCCTTAAGGTTGTCCACGGAGTCGATCTGATACCGGGAGAGGAGGGAGTCTTCTCCGGCCTCTGCAAGCCGTGCGATTATCCAGGCCATCGCGACGTCCAAGCCAAGTTCGATTCCGTGAAGCGTGTCCGCCTTTGCGACTGGGCTAATGGTGAGATAGTGCAGAACAAAAGCCATCACAAGCAGCGGAATAGCAGCGCGGGTCGGCCCGATCAGTCGTCTAAGGGCGGCGGACCTCACCGGGTTGGGCCGTTTGGCGTTTAGCCAGCGGGTTAGGCGGATAACCGCCAAGGCGATCACAAGACCGACCAGCGCCGCCGCGACCAAGGCTACGATCACCTCAATAAGCTGTTTCACTTGAATGGCTACCTTAGCCGGGGTGCGACCGATGGCGGTATCTCGGCGGTTGGGCGGTCAAAAGGATTGTGTGGCCGCTGTTGCCGGCGAAGGCCGGTTGGCAAAAGTTTCAGGTCAACCGCGTACGTTCCCGCTGCAACGCCGAAAGGCTCTCGTGGTACAATCGGCCGATGGTACGCAAAATAACCGGGCTTGATGAGCTTAAGTCGGTTGTCGGGGAGGAGCTGGGGTACTCCAGTTACCACGAGGTTGTCCAGAGCCAGGTTGATGCTTTTGCCGAGGCTACCGGCGACCGGCAGTGGATTCACGTCGACCCGGAGCGAGCGCGCTCCGGTCCGTTTGGAGGAACGATCGCGCACGGCTACCTGACTCTGTCCTTGGTCCCGGGGCTGCTAAGCGAGGTTCTCGAGATCGAGGGCGTTGCGATGGGGGTTAACTACGGGATTAACCGCGTCCGGTTTCCGGCGCCAGTACCAGTCGGGTCCCGGGTCCGGTTGGGGGCAAAGGTCGCTTCGGTCACTGACGTGGGTGGAGGAGTTCAGGTCCAGCTGGATGCCGTAATCGAAGTTGAGGGCGCAAGCAAGCCCTCGCTGGTATCTGAGCTTCTTTTTCGTTACTACGTGTAGCCTTTTCGCCGTTGGAGAGTTGGTTCAAAAAGGTAGGTAAGGTAGGTATCGAGTGGCTTCTTTTGGGTATCTGGGTTTGGACCATGTGCAGCTCGCGGCGCCGGTTGGGGCGGAGGCGGAGGCTAGACGATTTTTTGGCGGGGTTCTTGGAATGAGCGAGCTTTCGCGCCCGGTATCGCACCGCGACCGCCCTGGACTCTGGTTTAGCTGCGGCGTTCAAGAGCTTCACATCGGCTTAGACCCGAATTTCATGCCATCGAAAAAGGCGCATCCCGCGATTCGGGTCAGCGACATTGGGGCCCTTCAACAGCGGATGAAACAAGCGGGAGTCGCATTCAGGGTTGTTGAGGAAGATGTGCCGGGGGCGACTCAGGTTTACATCGAAGATCCTTTTGGCAATCGGATCGAGTTCATCTCGAGGCGCGAAGTCGAAGTCGACCAGGCGTAACCGGTTCTCTTGTCTCTTGGCGTTGGAATGGTCTAGCCTTGAAACATGAAGACTGAGGGGCGAAGATGGGCGGAAGCAGCCCGTTATCGGGCTGGTTCGACTCTGGCGAGCATGACGGAGAGTCTTGCGGGGTTAGAGAAAATTTCCAAGGATGATGCGCTTGCCGAGATTCGTTCGGGCGTAGAGCAGCTGGCAAAGCTGCAAGAGGCAATTTATGCCGAACGCCGCGTCGGCATCTTGATTGTGCTGCAGGGGTTGGATACTGCCGGCAAAGACGGGACGATTAGGGCGATTTTTCAAGGAGTCAATCCGCAGGGGGTCGAGGTCTCGAGCTTTAAGGTTCCAACTCCGGAGGAATCTGCGCACGATTTTCTTTTTCGCATTCACCAGCGAACTCCAGAACGGGGAATGGTGGGAATTTTTAACCGATCGCACTACGAGGACCTGATCGTCCCGCTGGCAACTGGGGGAATAGATGAGCAGGAGCTTGGGCGCCGAATCCAACAGGTTGCAGCTTTTGAAAACTATCTTATCGACCAGCAAATACAGGTGGTGAAGCTTTACCTCAACGTCTCTTGGAAGGTGCAGGGCGAGCGGTTGTTGAGGCGCCTCGATCGTCCGGACAAGCATTGGAAATTTTCGGCCGGAGACCTTGCAACCCGGCAAAAGTGGCATGATTTTCACTCCGCCTACCAGCGGGTGGTGTCTGCTACGTCCTTTGACGGCGCTCCCTGGTACGTGATTCCGGCCGACAAGCGCTGGTACCGAGACCTGATAGCTCTTCACGTGGTCCTTGCCGCCATCTCTCAATTGGAGCCGAAGGTGCCAGCGGTCCCCATAGAGCACATCGATCGGTACCGTGCGACGCTCGAGCGCGAGCTTGGCACGGAGGAGGACCGAAGGAACGGTTGAAAGAGCTCTACTACTTGCTCATCGGGAGGAATCTTTTCCGAGATTTTCTCGAGAGTTTGTTTGTTATAGCGATCGGGGGTATGGTGGTTTCAGTGGTGAGGAAGGTATCCAAGGGGGAGATACCTCCTCACCTTTGTCCCCACTGCCGCAAGCCAACGTCTCGCGCCTACCAGCGTTGCCGACATTGCGGAAAAGATTTGGTTCAGTGATATCGGTCCTTGCAAGCAGGCTTTGTGCGCAACCCTGGCACTAGACTGAATTAGCTGTACGAACGGGCTATTTCAATCGATTGACGAGGTGAAGTGAACCAAGGCGGTGATGCGCTACTTCCGTCTGAACCTGCGAAGCAGAAGTACGTGCAGTCGATGTTTGACCGGATAGCACCGAGCTACGAACTCGTCAATCGGGTCATGACCTTTGGTCTTGATGCCCGGTGGAGAAGCCGGCTCGTGGATGCCGTGACCGGAGCGGGCGTCGATCGTGCTCTCGATATTGGCTGCGGCACCGGGGACTTGGTGCGAGAGCTGAGCCGCCGCGGGGTCGGAGTAACCGGCCTGGACCTCTCTATGGGAATGCTTGCTATCGCGGGGGGGGCGGAGCCGCGCGTACAGGCTGTGGGGGAGGCACTACCGTTTAGCGACTCGACTTTTGACGCGGTGACGAGTGGATTTGCGGTTCGTAACTTCTCCGATCCGAGACGGGTGTTTGCTGAAGTGGCCCGCGTACTGAAACCCGGGGGGCGTTTCGGCGTGCTGGAGGTTGCAACTCCTCGCAACCCGTTGATCCGTGTTGGCCATCAGATCTACTTCTCCAAGGTAGTACCGGTGATCGGGGGTTTGCTATCAAAGGACCATACTGCTTATCGGTACCTGCCAATGTCCGTCGTTTACCTCCCAAGTCCGCAGGAGTGGGGACGGCTACTGGTCGATTGCGGTTTTTTCCCTCCAACGCGGATTCGGGTTGGCATGGGAGCAGCGCAGATCGTGATTGCTGAGCGGAGAGCAGCTTGAACTTTCTTGCGGGGCTTTCAAACGTAGCCACTATGGGGGGTGGTATCGGCACGCTGTTGGCGATCATGGAGCGCGCCGAACGCGAGGGCGTTGACTTTTTTGCGGTTGAGGCTGCGGGTAGCGTCTATCTCGGGGTCGGCGAAGCGGAGGTAGTCGGCCTGGACCAGAGACAAGGTGGTCCGGTTTTTCTGGAGTCGGGATTTTTTCCGGAGACGTTGATTCTCCGTCGCTTTCCGGTGGTGGTCGTCGCTGGGAGTAACCGGCTCGAGGTTGAGGTGTTTGAAGGGAAGCCACGCGATAGCCGCGCTCTGTCCGCGGCGATCAGCTCGACTTTTCCACCCGCGCGCTCGAGTCGGCTAATTGAATTTGAGCAGGGCATCGATCTGCAGGTAGTAAGGGAGAGGATCGCTGTTGCGGTGGCGCAGATCAGCTCGGGGGGACTTTCGAAGCTGGTGGTGAGTGCGGAAGAGTACTACCGACGGTCAATGGGTTTCGGAGTCGCCAGAGCTGCTGCGAAGTTAAAGCGTTCTTTTCAGCGCGGACATCTTTACGCTTCTCCAAGGGCGGTGGGAGTCTCGCCGGAACTGGTACTTCAACGGATTGGCGACGTGGTGAACCTCAACCCGCTTGCCGGAACCGCGGGAAGGGGCGGGCAAGTTGCCTTGCTGAAGTCGGAGAAGGACCAGTGGGAACATCGGGTGATGGTCGAGCAGTTGGTCTCCGATTTAAGGACTTTTGCCAAGGAGATCAACTACCCAGAGCACCCGATACTTTTCGACGCGGGGCGGTTGATCCACTTGGCTACCCCAATTAGAGGGCTAGTGCCTCCAGGGGTGAGCTTTGTCGAAATATTGCTTGCCATTACCCCAACCGCAGCCATAGGCGGTGTCCCGCGGGCCGAGGCGGTTGAGGTGCTGAAGGTGTTGGAGCCGGATCGCGGTCTTTACGGGGGCTTGGTCGGCTTGGTTGCCCCGGACGGCGACGGAGAGGCGTATCTAGCGATCCGGGGTGCCTACTTCGACGGTCCAACCGTTCGAATTGTTGGCGGTGGCGGAATCGTGGCTTCGTCGTTCCCGGAGGCCGAGGAGGAAGAGTTCCGGTCGAAGATTCTCGCCACGGCGAAGGTATTGGCCTCCGGCTAGGCTTTTTTCGGATGCCTGAGGTCCTTCGTATTCAGGGTGCGCGCGAGCACAACCTGAAAAACGTTTCCGTATCCATTCCCCGAGACAAGCTGGTGGTTTTTACCGGACTCTCCGGTTCCGGGAAGAGTTCGCTCGCGTTCGACACCATTTTTGCCGAGGGCCAGAGGCGCTATGTGGAGTCACTCTCATCCTATGCGCGTCAGTTTCTTGGCCTGATGGAGAAGCCGGACGTCGACTTTATCGATGGCCTCTCCCCGGCAATCTCGATCGATCAAAAGTCGGCATCGCACAATCCACGCTCAACGGTGGCAACGGTTACCGAAATCTACGACTATCTCCGTCTGCTCTACGCGCGAATTGGACATCCGCACTGCCCGAACTGTCATCGCGAGGTTGCCAAGCAGACGCCTCAGGAGATCGTCGACCAGATGATTGAGAGGTACAGAGGAGAGAGGGTTCTGTTGCTGGCTCCGGTGGTACGAGAGAGAAAGGGTGAGTATGCCCAGCTTCTCGAGGAGCTTACCAAGCAAGGATTTGCTCGAGTGTTCGTCGATGGGATCCAGTACGAGCTGAGCGAGCGGAGTCAGATTCATCTCGAGCGTTACGAGAGCCATACTATTGCGGTCATCGTCGATCGGCTTCGCGTAGATCCGGAGGATGCCCGCAGGCTGACCGAGTCGGTGGAGACGGCTCTTGCTACCGCCGGAGGCAGCTTGGAAGTGCTTCTTCTCGGGAAGGATCGGGAGATTGTCGATCGGCAACCCTTCTCGGAGGAACTTGCCTGCCCAGTCTGCGGTGTCAGTTTGGGGACCCTTGAGCCGCGGAGCTTCTCCTTCAACTCCCCATTTGGGGCTTGTCCGGCGTGCGCTGGTCTAGGAGTCCGATTCGAGGTCGATGAGGAACTTGTGGTTCCGGAGCCTGGCCGTTCGCTACTCCAGGGTGCGATAGCCCCGTTCTCGTCACTTCGTGCAGACTACTACCAACACACTATGGAGATGATGGCGCGCGAACATAAAATCCCGTTGACCAAGCCGTTTTTTGAGCTAACCGAGGAACAGCGGCAAAAGGTTCTATACGGGGTTCCCGACAAGATGGGCGATTCGTACCAAGATCGAAAGGGACGGCAAAAGACTTACTCTTTCACCTATGAGGGGGTCGTCAACTTCTTAAAGCGGCGTCACGGTGAAGTAGAGAGTGAGACGGCACGACAAACGATCGAGGCGTACATGCGCGAGGTGCCCTGCGAGGCGTGCGATGGAACCAGACTTAAGCCGGAGGCGCGATCGGTGACGATCGCCGGCCACTCGATCGACCAGGTGGTCGGGCTTTCGACCGAGGATGCCTATGCGCTTGTTGCTGCGCTCGAGATCTCCGATCGGGAGATGCGCATCGGCCAACAGGTGGTCAAGGAGGTCTTGGCCAGGCTGAAGTTTTTGGTAGATGTCGGTCTTAACTATCTGACGCTATCGCGGAGCGCGAACACGCTCTCTGGCGGAGAAGCTCAGCGAATCAGGTTGGCCTCGCAGATTGGATCAGGGCTTTCGGGGGTCCTGTATGTGCTCGATGAACCTTCGATCGGTCTTCATCAGCGCGACAACCACCGGCTTATCGAGACGCTGCTCCGTCTTCGCGACCATGGAAATACCGTGATCGTCGTTGAGCACGACGAGGACACCATAAGGGCTGCGGACTTTGTTGTGGATGTCGGTCCGGGCGCCGGTGAGCACGGCGGCGAGATCGTGTATGCGGGATCGGTTGACGGCCTTCTTGATGACGAAGCGTCGATTACCGGAGCGTATCTTTCGGGATCTAAAACAATTGACGTGCCAAAGGCCCGACGTCCTGTTGGTGACCGGGCGATCACGATTGAGGGCGCCCGAATGCACAACTTGAAGGATATCGACGTAGTGTTTCCTTTGGGGGTTTTTACTTGCGTTACCGGTGTGGCAGGATCGGGAAAATCGACGCTGGTAAACGACATTCTTTACAAGGCGGCGCGAGCAAAGGCGAACCGTTCCCGCGACGTACCCGGCCGTCACCGGAAGATTGTCGGGCTTGACCAGATCGACAAGGTGATTGACATAGATCAATCCCCGATCGGCAGGACACCGCGATCCAATCCGGCGACCTACACGGGAGTGTTCGACTACATCCGCAAGTTGTTTGCCGAGACCAACGAGGCTCGTGCCCGAGGTTACAACCCGGGGAGATTCTCCTTCAACGTAAAGGGGGGGAGATGCGAATCATGCGCGGGCGAAGGCACTTTAAGAATCGAGATGAACTTTTTGCCGGATGTCTTCGTTGCCTGCGACGCCTGTGGCGGGAGCCGGTTCAATCGGGACACGCTTGAGATTTGTTATCGAGGGCTAAACGTTGCCCAGGTGCTCGCGCTCTCCGTGGCTGAAGCGCGGGAGTTTTTTTCCCGGCAGCCACCTATTCTCAGGCATTTGGCAACTCTCGACGAGGTAGGGTTGGGTTATATCAGGTTGGGGCAGGCGGCAACCACCTTATCGGGTGGAGAGGCGCAGCGTGTGAAGCTGGCATCAGAGCTGGCGCGCCGATCTACTGGGCAGACTCTGTACATTCTCGACGAGCCGACGACCGGGCTCCACTTCGAGGACGTGAGGAGGTTGCTTGGAGTGCTCCACTCGTTGGTGGATCAGGGCAATACGGTGGTGGTGATCGAGCACAACCTTGATGTGGTGAAAACTGCCGACTTTGTGATTGATCTCGGGCCTGAGGGGGGAGCGGGCGGAGGCGCGGTGGTCGGCACCGGCACACCCGAAGAGCTTGCCGAAAATTCGGGAAGCTACACCGGAGGGTTTCTTGCACCGCTGCTGAAGCGATGATCGAACGCCCCTCTCCGGGTTCGATTCCGGCCGTTCCGGGATCCTACCAGTTTAGAGATGGCGAGGGCCGGGTGATTTACGTGGGAAAAGCAAAGTCGCTGCGTTCCCGAGTGCTCAGCTACTTTGCCAATCCGGATACGCTTCCCGCCAAGACGAGGGCGATGATGTCGGCCGCTGAATCGCTCACCTGGATCAAGGTTGGCAGCGATGCAGAGGCGTTTTTGCTGGAGTACAGCCTCATTAAGGAGCATAGGCCGCGCTATAACATCCAGTTCAGGGATGACAGCAGCTATCCGATGATTGCGGTCACTGTTGGCGAGCGATGGCCGCGGGCAATGTTGGTGCGGGGCGCGAGGCGACCGAAGGTCCGTTACTACGGACCGTACGCCAGCTCCGGTGCGGCCCGCGAAACCCTGGAGCTTTTACTCCGGACCCTGCCACTTCGAAGCTGCTCGCAGAGCAAATTCGCGCAACACGAACGAGAGGGGAGGCCGTGCCTCTACTACCATATCTCTCGCTGCTCCGGACCGTGCATAGGGGCGGTTGGCGCCGCGGACTACCAGATCATGGTGGAGAAGGTCACCGAGTTCCTTGGTGGAAAGGGCGGCGCTCTTTCCAAGGACATTGAGGCAAAAATGCGCGAAGCGGCGGCGAGCGAGGAGTTTGAAAGTGCGGCTCGCTATCGCGACCAGTTGACGGCTATTCGGAGCGTGCTAGAGCGGCAAACGATGGTCACCACCACAACGAGCGAGCTTGATGTGATGGGCATTTTTGCCGACGAGCTTCAGGCTTCGATTCAGGTTCTCCGAATCCGGAGCGGTCGCGTGGTAGGTGCGCGAGGGATGATCCTCGATCGGGTCGAGGAGCTTGCCGGAGGGGATCTCATCGCTAAAGCAGCAGAGGTGTACTACGACTCGCTAGCCGTGGATTTTCCGAAGGAGGTAGTGCTGCCGGAAGTACCGCAGGACGTTTCGGGTCTCGCCGCGTCGCTCTCGCTTCTTGCGGGTAGGCGGGTTGTTGTATCGGAGGCGAAGCGGGGAAGGCGCCGCACGCTGGTGGAGCTTGCCGGTTCCAACGCGGAAGAGGAGTTTAAACGCAAGCGGCTGCTCCGTGCCCGTGACTACAATGCCCGCTCTGAAGCGCTGGTGTCGATAGCGAGCGAACTCGGCCTTCAGCGCCATCCGCTCCGGATCGAGTGCTACGATATGAGCCATCTGCAGGGTACCAACTACGTCGGGTCGATGGTGGTGATGGAGGATGGCTTGATGAAGCCCTCGGCTTACCGGCATTTTCGCGTCTCAGTTCCCGGGAACGACGATTTTGCAGCGATGGCTGAGGTGCTGGAGCGGCGGTTGCGGCGATTGTCGGAAGACAGTCCGGAGGGTACGGCGAAGCACTTCGCCTACCGACCCAATCTGATAGTTTTAGACGGCGGTGCCGGTCAGCTTTCCGTCGGCGTTGCAGCGCTGGAGCACAGTGGGCTTAGTGGTGAGATCGATCTTTGTTCGTTGGCGAAGAGCTACGAGGAGGTCTACAGGCCGGGTTTAGGCGAACCGATACGGATCGCGAGGGGATCTTCTGCGCTGTACTTTCTCCAGCAGCTTCGCGACGAGGCGCACCGGTTTGCCATCCAGTACCATCGACGCCGGCGATCGCTGTCGATGGAGCTTTCAGTTTTGGATACGATCAAGGGGCTGGGACCGAAGCGGCGGGCTGCGCTAATCGAGCGGTTTGGGTCGGTGTTTGAATTGGCAAAGGCGTCTCCAGAAGAGATTGCTGCTACGCGATTGGTCGGCGCGGAGCTGGCGGCCCGCATCGTCGCGGTCCTCTCGGAGATCTACCCACGCTGATCGCGTTAAGCTCGCATTCGGAGGTAAGGAGGCCGGGTTGGATCTAAAGGAGTTCATGGAGAATCCGAATCACGATGCCCTGCTAAAGGATCTTTGGGATTCCCACGCCGGCTGGTGGCAGCGGGGTTTTACCGATGGGGTTGACGCGGAGTATACGGAGCAGATAATTCCGATCGTAAAAAAACGCGTGGCTGGTCTTCGACTTATTCTCGACGTGGGAGGAGGAGAGGGGCAGATTGCCAGGGCGGTGTCGGAGGCGACCGGAGGGATGTCGGTGGTTGTGGACCCGATTTTGAGCCAGGTTCGTCTTGCGCTTCGCCGGGGCAGTCCCGCCGTGCTGGGAAGCGCCGAGAACCTTCCGTTCGCGTCCGCATCCGTGGACGGCGCGGTGGCGTGCCTAGTCTTCGAACATCTTCTTGAACTCGATCGCGCTTTATCCGAAGTTGCCCGGGCGGTCAGACCTGACGGCCGCTTTCTGCTGCTGCTGAATCATCCGATTCTGCAGACGCCAGGTTCGGGCTTGATAGATGACGCCGACCTTGGGGAAAGGTATTGGAGGCTCGGCCCGTATCTCAGGGAAGATCTGAGCGTTGAAGAGGTCGAGAAGGATATCTTCATTCCCTTTGTCCACCGCCCGCTTTCCCGCTACGTAAACGGCGCGATCGCCACCGGATTCGAGCTTGTCGAGATGCTGGAGCCGGCGCCCCCGGACGGCTTTCTCGCACGTTCTGATGCCTACGCCGACGTCGCCGCATACCCGCGTCTGTTGGTGCTTCATTTTCGAAGGTGTTCATGAGCGCGTTACTGGTGGTCGCGGGGCTTTCAGGCGCTGGCCGTTCGACTGCTGGAGCGGCGCTCGAGGATGCTGGCTGGTTCGTAGTTGATAACCTTCCACTATCGCTGATACCCAAGGTGTTGGAGCTGGCCGCTCAGGGAAGCATCGACCGGCTCGCGCTAGTGGTGGGGCGGCCTTTTGGAGATGACTACGAAGCGCTCGTCGAGTCGTTGGCGGAGCTGCGGGTGGGGCAGCCCAAGATGACTCTGGTTTTTTTGGACGCCTCGGACGACGTTCTGGTCTCCAGGTACGAGGGAACGAAGCGGCGGCATCCGATACCCGCCGAAGGGATCGTGGCCGCGATAAAGGTGGAGCGTTCTTCAATGGCCGCAATCAAGGGTTCGGCGGACATCGTCATCGAGACTTCGGAGATGTCGGTACACGAGCTCAAGGCGCGAATTCTTGCCTTGGTCGACGACGACTCTCCGGCGCAGAGGTTAAAGGTGTTGGTTACTTCCTTTGGTTTTAAGTTCGGTGTTCCCATCGATGCCGATATGGTGATCGATACCCGCTTTTTGCCGAACCCATACTGGCACTCCGATTTGCGGGAGCGCGTCGGGCTTGACTTGCCGGTTAGGGAGTTCGTACTGAGCCAACCGGATACTCAGCCGTTTCTCGATCGACTCTTCCAGTTGCTCGAGTTTCTCTTGCCTCGCTTTGTGGAGGAGGGGAAGTCTTACCTGAACATCGGGATCGGGTGCACTGGAGGGCGGCACCGTTCGGTTGTGATAGCAGAGGTGGTCGCCTCCTATATACAAGGGTCAGGGTTCCGGGCGCAGACCCAGCACCGTGATCTTGCGAGGTAAACCGTGTTAGGGGTGGCAATCGGCGGAGGCCATGGGTTGTCGGCCTCCTTGGATGCTCTTCGGACCATTGGCGCGAATTCGATCGCGATCGTGGGAGTTTCGGACGACGGTGGCTCGACGGGAATGCTTCGCGATGTCGACCCCTCGCTCCCCGCTGTCGGCGACGCGAGGCGAATCTTGTCGTGCATGATAGCTCGCGACAACGCTGTTGCCGCCCAACTGCTCGAGTACCGGATGCGCACCGGAGCGCTTGCCGGGCACGCAGTTGGAAACCTGATGATTGCAGCCCTCCGGGACCTCTCCGGGTCTTTCCAGGAAGCTTTGGCAATTTTGGGTGAATGGTTCGGCTCCGACGGGGTAGTGATACCGGCCAGCGAAGAGCCAATGCGGCTATGCGCCTCTTCGACGCGCGGAGAGATCGTCTGTGGGCAACTTAAAGTGCATCAGATGGTCGGGATCGACAAAATTTGGCTGGAACCCGCCGCCCGGGCCAGCCGGGATGCGGTTGAGGCGATTGAACAGGCGGATGTTGTTCTTCTTGGACCGGGCTCGCTGTATACCAGTGTGCTTGCGAGTTTGGTGACTCCGGGCATCCTTGAAGCACTCGCCAATACAAAGGGAAATGTCGTTTTCGTGGTCAATCTACAGCCGCAGGCCAACGAGACGATCGGGTTCAAACTTGCTGATCATCTGGATGCCCTGGAACGGCACGGCGTCCGCTTTGACGCCTGTGTCGCCGACCCGAGGTTTGCTGCCGCTGCGGGCGTTGTTTCGAGTAAGGTCTGCTTTGCCGAGGTTGGTGATGTGGACGGACGGCGGCATCAACCGGATCTGTTGGCAAAGTCGCTTCAAAACCTCATAAGGTAGGGGTATTCATCCCTTTGGGGGATTAGTGGGGTGAGAGCGGCAAAGATGGGCTTATCTCGCCTTGCTAACATTAGTTTGTGGAGAGCTGGTCGAGGAAGGGAGCTCGTAATGGGATATCGGGTGGCGATCAACGGATTTGGGCGGATCGGGCGCAACTTTTTACGCGCCGCGATTGCGTCTGGATCTGATCTGGAAATTGTCGCTATCAACGACCTGGCATCGCCGGCCATGAACGCCCATCTTCTTTCTCGGGACTCGACCCATGGGCGGTTTGTGGAACCGGTAACGATCGATGGTGGCGATATGCTGGTCGGCGAGCGCAGAATTAAGGTCGTTGCCGAACGCGATCCGAAGTCGCTCCCTTGGGGAGAGCTCGGTGTTGACTGTGTAATCGAGTCGACTGGCCTTTTTACCGATGCCGCCAAGGCGGTAGCCCACCGCGATGCTGGCGCCAAGAAGGTGATAATTTCGGCGCCTGGCACCAGCGTTGACGGGACCTTCGTTATAGGGGTAAACGACAACCTGTACGACCCGGCCAGCCACCATATAATCTCCAACGCATCGTGCACCACCAACTGTTTTGCGCCAATGGTCAAGGTGGTGAGCGAAGCTTTTGGCATTGAACGCGGGCTGATGACTACTGTTCACGCTTACACGAACGATCAGAACTTGCTCGATCTGCCGCACAAGGATCTACGGCGCGCGCGCGCGGCGGCGGTAAATATTGTTCCGGCTTCGACGGGTGCCGCGAGGGCCACGTCGCTCGTTTTACCAGAGATGAGGGGGCGTCTTGATGGTGTGGCGATGCGGGTTCCGGTGGTAGATGGTTCGATAACCGATATAAACGTAGTAGTTCCAGCAGAGGTAACGTCTTCCGATGTCAACGCGGCATTCCGGATGGCGTCAGAGAGCGGGCCGCTCTCCAAGGTGCTTGTCTACTCGGAGGAGCCTTTGGTCTCGTCCGATATTGTTGGTTCTCCCGCCTCATGCACGTTTGACTCGCTTCTCACCATGGCCATGGATCTTGGCAATGGGTCCACCTTGGTGAAGGGGTTTGGCTGGTACGACAACGAGTGGGGTTACTCGAACCGCCTGCTTGATCTCGCTGTGTTGGTGGGACGAGAGTTTGGAGCTCAAAGCTAATGGAGATCGTCGGAGTCGACAGCCTTCAGGACCTTCAAGGGAAGAGGGTCCTGCTTCGGGCGGACTTGAATGTTCCGCTCGCTGACGGTGGCGACGGCGAGCGGGTCATCGCTGATGACTTTAGGATTCAAGCAACCATCCCCACCATAGAGTACCTGGTGAAGATGGGGTCGGAGGTAACCGTCTGTTCACACCTCGGGCGGCCCAAAGGCAACGACCCCGCGTTCTCGATGCGGCCGGTGGCTTCAGCGATCAACGCACTTTATCCGGATGTTGTAGTTCGGGAAAATCTGCGTTTTGATCCACGCGAGGAGGCCAACGACGCTGGGTTCGCCGCTGAACTCGCCTTCGGGATGGATATTTATGTAAACGATGCCTTCGGCGCCTCTCACCGGAAGCACGCTTCGATAGTTGGGGTGCCAAGATTGCTCCCCGCTTTTGGCGGGATGAACCTCGCACACGAAGTGCGAATGCTGTCAGTCCTGCTTGAAGAGCCGGAGCGGCCCTACGTCGCGGTTATCGGCGGAGCCAAGGTTTCCGACAAGCTTGGACTTCTCAGGTCTTTGATAAGCCGGGTGGATACGGTGATTGTCGGTGGCGGAATGTGCTTTACCTTTCTTGCCGCAATGGGAGAGCGGATCGGGAGTTCACTGGTAGAAGTGGACCTGATCGATATCTGCCGGGAATTGCTCGATACCGGAAAGGTCGTTCTTCCGACTGATATCCTGGGCAATTCGGCGACTGACGAGTTTGGAGCAAGAGGCGGGGCCGAGGCGGCAGTCCGGTTTTCCGGTGGAATACCCGAAGGCTTTCGTGGCCTTGACATCGGTCCTGACAGCCTCGAAGTATTCTCGGGGATCATTCGGGGGGCACGCTCCATACTCTGGAACGGACCAATGGGCGTCTTCGAGGATCCCCGGTTCAATGGCGGCACTTTTGGGGTTGCGCGGGCAGTGTCGGAGTCTGGGGCGTACTCGGTAGTAGGTGGCGGAGACTCCGCTGCGGCAGTTCGAATGGCCGGATTGGCGGGTGCGATTAGCCACCTTTCTACCGGAGGGGGCGCCGCGCTCGAGTTTATCGAGAATGGCGATCTGCCGGGACTCGAAGCTCTCCGGATGGCTCGCGTTCCTTCATGAACTGGCGATCGGATGCGTTGTTGCCGGTTCCATCTTCGGCGACCGGTCGCACGCGGTTGCTCTCGGCGAATTGGAAGATGAATCACAACCACTTGGAGGCGATCGCCACGGTAGAACGGCTCTATCGTGTTTTACGCCCTGAGCAGTTCCGGTATGCCGAGCTTTCGATACACCCGCCCTTCGTGGACTTGCGGTCTTTGCAGCTACTCTTTGAGAGTGACCGCATGCCGTTCGTCTTGGGTGCGCAAAACTGCCATCAGGAGGAGGGTGGCGCGTTTACCGGCGAAGTCTCGGCTCCCATGCTTGCCAAGCTTGGTGTTGGCTACGTGATAGTCGGGCACTCGGAGCGTCGTCGGCTCTATGGGGAGAGCGTGGAGCTGGTTGCCGCGAAAGCCGCAGCGGTGGTTCGATCGGGAATGACTCCGATAGTTTGCGTAGGAGAAACTCTACAGGAGAGGGAGAGCGATGCTACGGCTGCGGTCATTGTGGCACAGCTCGAGGCAGTGGTTGCTTCAATACCGGCAGATTCGCTTTCAAAACTTGTCGTAGCCTACGAGCCGGTATGGGCGATAGGTTCCGGACAGCCGGCCTCGCCAGAAGATGCGGCAAAAGCTGCTTCAATAATTAGGGAAACTGTAGTTATCCGGGGTGGGGACCGTGCGGCGAACCAGGTTCGGGTGCAGTATGGCGGCTCAGTCAACGCCATGAACGCCAGCGCGTTCATGGCTGCACCCGGTATTGACGGGCTGCTTGTTGGAACCGCTAGCCTGGATCCAGAGGGCTATGCCCAGTTGATTAAAGACGCGTGACCGTCTCGGTTTTTGGCTAGAGGTGAGGGTCGTTGTTCACTGACGTTTTAATTGGTTTCCAGCTGCTTGCGGCGATAGGGATGACCGTCTTCGTGCTGCTCCACTCCGGCAAGGGTGGCGGGCTTTCCGACCTGATGGGCGGCGGGGTCGGTAGCGCTGCTGCTGGATCAAGCGTCGCCGAGCGAAACTTGGATCGAATTACGATCCTATTGGCTGCTGTTTTTGCGCTATCGAGTATTGCACTTGGACTTCGGCTCTAGATGAGCTGCGAGTAGTTACTGGAAATCGTAGCCAAGCTCCCGTAGAAGGATCTCCACCTTTTTTTTGAGGTGATCACGGATTGCCCTAACCGCAAAGAGCGGCTTCCCGGACGGGTCTTCGATATCCCACTCGATCCGCCGTTCAGCGTTGAGGGTCGGACATGTGTCGCCGCAACCCATGGTTACAGCCACCCGGGCGCCATCAGGCGCGGCTTGGAGGATTGACTGCGGTTTCTGCTTGCTAAGGTCAATTCCGATCTCGGACATCGCCGCCAGTACCTCGGAGTGGATCTCGGTTGCCGGGTTGGACCCGGCCGAAGCCACTAGAAGCGTACCGCGAGAAGCTGCGGTAGCGAAAGCTGCGGCCATTTGCGACCGGCCGGCGTTCTTGACACAGATAAAGATGATGTCAGGTTTCATTCGCACACGCTTCCCTTGTCGTTGATCAGTGCCGTTCCGGCGAGATGGAGATCAAGAAGATTCGAGGACAGTTTCTCGATCAGTCCCGGAGCGGAACGGTAGTAGTGCCAACGGCCCCTTTTCTCGACAGTTACGGCACCGATAGCGGCCAGCTGCTTCAGGTGGTGACTGACCAGGGGTTGCGCAAGTCCTAGTCCACTTCCAATCTCGCAAACGCATCGCTCGCCATCAAGAAGTATGGCAAGAATCGCCAGCCGGTTCGGATCGGCAAGGACCTTTAGCAAGTTACTGGTCTCCTCGAGAAGTGTTGATGGTAAGCACATATCAATGGACACGCATTTATACTACTTTGATCATGAAGAATTCAAGCCAGGGTTTTGGTCGGTCCTTGTGGTAGTGGTAGCGGTTCTTATCTTTCTGGTTACCTTGGCCCTGGTGATCGTGCAACCCCGGCGGATCGGCATCGGCTGGTGGGCGAGTGCCGGCGCGATCGTTGCCTTAGGCGCCGGTGTCGTGACCATCGCGAACGTTGGGACCGTCTGGGGCATCGTCTGGAATGCGACCTTCACCTTTGTGGGGATAATCCTTATCTCGATCATCCTTGATTCGGCGGGATTCTTTCGCTATGCGGCGCTGGTTTTTGCGCGGGCGGCCAACGGAAGCGGGACAAAGCTATTCGTATTTCTCATCGCGGTTGGCGCGCTGGTGTCGGCGCTCTTTGCCAATGACGGTGGCGCGTTGATTTTAACGCCTATTGTTATCGAAATCCTGCTCAGTCTGGGTTTTGAATCCCGTGCTGAACTTGCGTTTATTCTGGCAATTGGTTTCATAGCCGATGCCGCCAGTCTTCCGCTCACAATCTCGAACCTGGTGAATATCGTCTCTGCCGATTACTTCCGTCTTCAGTTCACGCGCTACGCCGAGATAATGATTCCGGTGGACCTGGTCGCGATCGTCGCCAGTACCTTTGCGCTTTGGGTGGTCTTTAGGCGGACGATTCCGTTACGCCTTGATACTGGTCGGCTTGAACAGCCCCAGCTCGCCATTCGCGATCTCGCAACGTTCAGGGCGGGGCTCATGGTGCTGCCGGCGCTTCTTGCGGGCTACGTGCTGAGCGACCACTTCAACGTACCGGTTTCACTCGTTACCGGGTTTGCGGCGCTGCTTCTGGCCGGGGTTGCCGGGCGGAGGCAGCTGCTTCGCGTAAGCTTTCCGGCCTCGCGCGGCGACGGAGAACAGGCGATAGATCTGCCGAAGCTGGTTCGCGGAGCGCCATGGCAAGTCGTGGTGTTTTCGCTGGGGATGTACGTGGTGGTTTACGGCTTGCGAAACGAGGGCTTGACGTCGTTGCTTGCCTCCGGACTTCGTTCGGTCGCCCACTACGGTGGCTTTGCCGAAATCCTAGCTGCTGGGTTCGGTTCTGCCCTGCTCTCCAGCGTGATGAACAATATGCCGACGGTACTCATCGGAGCTTTGTCGATCACCCAGTCGCACCTTGCCAACTCCCACTTCCTCGCCTACGCAAACGTGGTCGGCTGCGATCTCGGCCCAAAGCTCACTCCAATCGGATCGCTGGCGACCCTGCTCTGGTTGCACGTGCTGGACAGCCGCGGGCTGAAAGTGAGTTGGAAGGAGTACGTCCGTTACGGATTCATGCTCACCATTCCCGTCCTTGCGGTGGTCCTTTCCGGGCTCTTCCTGATCACTACGGGGCTCCACGCCTAAAGGCTTCAAGGACGTGTCCGGGATGACCGGTGCGGACCTGGACGTTGTCGCGCCGAATTAATTAAACATCCGTTGTCGGATGCCGATAGCGCTTCTATGGACGAACTGCTCAAGTACCTTGATCGTTCGCCCCGGCCGCTGGTGCTCGTCTCTGAGGGGAAGGTTGCCTGGGCAAATGACGCCCTCGCGGATTTAATTGCGACTTCAACGGACGATCTGCTTGGCGGCTCGCTTCCTCTTGCTGGCGAAGTCTCCCTCGACCGCCTCCGACACTCCAGAACCGATGCCGCAATAGTGCACGCCAGCGGTAAATTGATCGAGGTTGTAATCACCTCCACCATGGTAGGTCCGGAAGCTTGGATGTTTGAATTTGCTCCGGCAAACTACGAAAACGCCAAAGCCTCTGACTATTTCACAAAGTTGCAGGTCCTGGCGGATAACGTTCCCATTGGCATTTTTATCTCGGAGAGCGGGTTGAGGTTGGCGTACGTGAATGCGTCGATGGCGGAACTGTGCGACGTGCTTCCTGGCGAAATGCTCGGCACGGGTTGGTTGCGACAGTTTGGATCGGACGAAGAGGCTAGGGTACGTGACCTTGCTCTCACTGCACTTACCGGAACTCCGGTAAAGACCACCCTCCAATTCGTGACCTGCAAGGGAAGTTCCCGGTATTTGGATCTTTCGATCCTCCCAGTCAAAGCTCGGGACGGAAGCCTCTCCTTCATCGGAACTGCCTTGGATGTCAGCGAACTTGCAGCACGCGAGTCGAAGCTTACCTTCGAAGTGGAGCATGACTCGCTCACCGGACTCGGCAACCGCAGACGGCTTGAGTCTGACCTTGATGCACACCTTCAAGCGCTGCCACCGGGTGGCAAGTTATTGGTTGGCTTTTGCGATATCGACAATTTTAAGCAAATAAACGACACGCTGGGGCACCTGGTGGGGGACCGGGTTTTGTCGGAAGTGGCGGAGCGGTTCCGCCGAAGCCGATTCAAGGCTTACCGCTACGCCGGGGATGAGTTTGTGGCCATAGGGGAGGTGGCGGAGCTGTCGGCGGCTGAAGCGGAGGCGGAACTCCGAACTCTGCTCGAAGAGCCGATGGTTCTCGGATCGGCCGTGCTCACGGTAAAGATATCGGTAGGTGTTGCCGCCGCCCTTCCGGGCGAGAGCACCGAGACGGTCCTCGGAAGATCAGATGCAGCAATGTATCGAACCAAACGGAGAGGACCTTCCGATGCGCATTGATCTCGAGCGGCTTGGCCACCGCGGAGGAGCCGTACTTGGAAACTTTTTGGCTGCGCTTGGCGACGATGACGTCGGATTTTCGGAGATCGCGACGCTTGCGAGTCGTGATCCTGGTCTTGCTGCCAACGTTCTCCGAATGGCAAACTCGAGCTACTACGGACTTGCAGGTATGGTAGAGAATCTTCATTTTGCGTGCTCTATCATTGGGATTCTCGGTCTTAGAACGCTTGCGATTGCGGAGCTGTCCCGCCGATACGGCTCTTACCCGGAAGCGCTTGCAAGCCGGTGCAGTGCTACCAGCGAATGCGCGCACCGGCTGGCGCCGGCATACGGCGTAGAGCCACTGGTCGCACTGAGCGCCGGGCTCGTTGCTGAGCTTGGTCGGATTCTCATTGCCCAGCAGGATCCTGAAGGGTATGCGGCCACGCTTGGAAAAAGCCCGGAGGATCGAGAGGCTTTCGAACAGGAGAGATACGGGGAGACCGCCAGAGACGTGACCGTTCGAGCTCTCACGGCATGGCAGTTTCCCGATGATTTCATCTCCGGAATCGCAAGATCAGGTGACCCGGCAACCGAAGACCGGCTTGCTCGCGTTCTCCAAGCGGCGCTTGCCGATTTGGAAAGCATACGATCCGCGTGACTAGAAAAGCTCCGCTTCAATCAATACGGGCTCTGGCCGCAGTGCCGCGCCGTGCAACTGCTGAAGAAGCTCGAACGGGGTGTGCGCCACGTCGGCTTTGATGCCAAACCCCTCCGCTAGCTTCCGATAGTTGATAGCTGGCGAATCGAGGCTGGTCAACTTGCGCAGTTCTTCGGTTACTGGAGACCGCCGCGACGCCTCGTACTGGAGGATTGCGTAGCGGAGGTTGTTGAGGATTACCACTGTTACCGGAAGGCGCTCTCTGGCGATTGTCCATAGTCCCTGAATGGTGTAGAGGCTCGAGCCGTCAGCGACCAGTGCGAGCACCCGACTGTTGGGTTCGGCGAGTGCAGCCCCAATCGCAAGTGGAATTCCCTCTCCAATGGAGCCTCCCGGCACGGTTAGCCAAATATGTTCGGGCGAGTCGCTGGTCGGCCCCTGAAGAGCAACACCGCCGGTATTCGCCTCGTCGACGACGATCGTGCCGGATTCAATCGAGGAGGCGATAGCCGATGCCAGGCCGACAGCGTCGAGGTGGCTCTGCTGAGCTTGCAGCATCGGTTCTGTGGGAACTGGCGGCAGATAGGGATCCGATAGGCCGGCCTCTTCCGCGAGCGCCTCGATAGCCCCTAAGCACGGGAAGCCGGGAGGAACGACTTCGATGATTTCACAACCACTGGGGGTGAGAATGGATGGCGTTCCTCGGTAACCAAAAAATGAAATCGGTTGCGGGGTGCCGATCAAGATCAAGGCGGTTGCCCGCTCGAGTAGCGCAATCGCCTGTTCCGGCAGGTAAGGAAGCCTGCTGATCCGAGGGAGATTTCCCCCTCGCTCATGGACGGCAGGAAAGGTCTCGGCGAAGATTTGTGCACCTCGGGAGCAGAGCTTTGCCAGCTCGTTGAGGGCAGGCTTGCGCAGGGCATCTCCCCCGGCAAAAATTACCGCTCCCGGGCGAACAAGTGCGGTTGCAGCGCGCTTGAGAGCTTCAGTATCCGGAGTCCAGCTACGCGAAGCGGCCAAGTGCTCTCCGCTTTGCCTAGACGGCTCCCATGCGAGGTCCGCGGGGAAGAGCAACGTTGCAACCCCCTTGGGCGCGGTAGTGGCGGTTGCAAGAGCCGTTGCAACCGCCGTGCAGATCTGGTCCGAGCTAGTTATGGCCTCGACAAATTTGGAGTGGGTTTTCGCTATTCCCGCTATGTCCGAAGCCAGCGGTGGATCGAGCGGCTGGTGTGCTCTCGTATGTTCGCCGACGATGGAGATGACCGGAGTTCTGGCCCGGCGAGCATTATGAAAGTTGGCGGCGGCATTGGCGAGGCCGGGCCCCAAGTGAAGCAGGGTCGCGGCCGGATATCCGGCAATCCTTCCGAAGCCGTCGGCGGCGCCGGAGGCGACTCCCTCGAAGAGCGTTAGCACGCATCGCATCCCTGGCACCGACGTGAACGTGTCAACCAGGTCGAGCTCGGTTGTTCCGGGGTTCATGAAGACGGTGTCCACTCCACCTTGAGTGAGCGTGGCGGTTAGAACTTCAGCGCCGTTCACGGCAGCACCTTCCCCGGGTTCATGATCCCGACAGGGTCGAAAACCTGTTTTATCGCTCGCATTATCCGGTAGCTCCTCTCGTCTAGGTTGGAAAGAAACTCGGATTGTTTTGCCAGTCCGATGCCGTGTTCTCCGGAGACCGCCCCGCCGAATTCGGCAGCTAGCTGAACAATCTCTGCTGCCGCCTTCTTGGCGGGATGCAACTTCGGCGCAAAGAGCGAGAGGTGGACATTTCCGTCGCCCAAGTGTCCGGCGGCGGCGATCTCCACCCGATGGTCCGCAGCAATTTGCCGCGCTTCGGCCAGGAAACTTCCGAATCGGGAGGGGGGAATCGCTGAGTCAACAATCTCCCGTGCCCCTGCCGACTTTGCAACCCAGAAGGCAGCCTCCCGGGCTCGAAGCACGTCTTGCGCGGCTTTGGGAGGCAACTCGAAGATCTCGGTTGCCGAACCCTTCGAGACGGCGTTTTCGAGCATCAGAAGTTCCCGGTCGACGGTAGCTTCGTCAAAACCTTTAAGCTCAATCAGCAGGAGGCATCGAGCACCGGCAATCTGATTCTCCGGAACGCTTGCTTTGACCGTGCTGGCCATCAGCAAAAAGGTCTGCGGTTCAAGGTACTCGAGTATCTCTGGCTTGCACCCAGCAGCAAGCACGTCACGGGCGGTTTCGCTGGCTGCGTCGACGTCGGGAAAAAGGATCAAGATCGAGCGGGAAAAGCGTGGTCGGCGCTGTATCCGCAGGAGTGCGCGAACCGCGATACCCAGGGTTCCTTCCGATCCAATGAAAAGCTGGGAAAGGTCGTAACCCGAGCTTGATTTGGAGAAACGTCCTCCCGCAGCGACGGTCGCAGCGTAACCGTCGACGAAATCGAGACCGGCTACGTTGTTGCGCGTGGTGCCGTAGCGTACTGCACGCATGCCTCCGGCGTTGGTGGCCAGGTTTCCGCCAATGGTAGCGCCCATCTCGCCGGGATAGACCGGGTAGAGGAGGTCGATTCCGGCGAGTGCTTCATCGAGTTGGGCGAGCGTTACCCCTGCCTCTACCTCGGCGATCAGGTCCCGCTCGTTTATGTCCAAAATCCGGTTAAGTTTGGACGTTGAGAGCACCATTGAAGTAGCAGAGGCATTGGCGCCACCGCTCAGGCCAGTGCCGGATCCCCGGGGAACTATCGACACGCGTTCGCGGGAAGCGATTTCTACGATTGAGTTCACTTGCCCGCGGTCATTGGGGAT
>JAKARV010000007.1 GCA_021819205.1 Actinomycetes bacterium
CTAGTCACAGGGGCATCGTAGCACACCCATGCAGAGAGCAGAAGTATTATCTTGGCTACACCTCACCGTGTCAAAACGTCCCTATGCGCTGCTCAACGGTTAGATCACACGGGAAATCGGGGGTAACCTCGATAGGGATCCTGGGCTATCGGCACGGGATGATTGGCCTCCGTCACCCCGTGCCTTATAAAGGGAGCACTGGCGGCTATCTACAGGTCAAACTGGAGCGCAGGATCGAGCCTAAATGCGGAGGCCGGCTGTTCATTGTTTAGAGCGAGATTGGCGAGCGCTTCGAGTGCCGGTTCGGCCTCGGCAAAGCGGTACAGCGCAGAGGCGCGGGCGAGTGTACCGATCTCGGCAACGGCTACCTTGCGTTCCCAGGGCTGTTCCACCAGCGTTGCCAGGAGTAGTTGCAGCCGCTTGGAGTACCCAGGCCGCAGCTTGGCCGGAACCGGCCCGGCAAGCTCTTCCGTCACAGAATCAAAACTCTTCATCCTGGCTGCGGCTTCGCTGGCGTCGAGAGCATGGACGTTTGCGGTCCCCTCCCAAATCGGTAATACCAACGCCTCCCGGTGCCAGCGCGCTATCGGGAACTCCTCAATGAAGCCGTTCCCGCCGAAGCACTCCATGGCCCGTTGCGTTATTGAGGCTGCCATTTGGGCGGTGTGGACCTTGGTGATGTGGCTCATGAAGCGGAGCAGGAGGAAGTCGGGGCTGTTGGGCATCGGTGCCGTGCGCAGCTCGTGGAAGTATTTGGCCATCTGGAGGCCGAGGGCGGCGATCCCAAGGTGCTCGATGCGCATCTCGATCAAGTCGCGGGCGAAAAGCGGGTGTTTCGCCAGCGGCATTCCGAAGGCGTTGCGCCGGCTCCCCCGTATGGTGCTCTCCATGGCAGCTATCCGCGCGATACCTGCTGACGCCACCGAGTTGGCTACCCTTGCCAACGTGAGGCTCTCAAGAATCCGGTGGATTCCTTCTCCGGGTCCTGCGAGCAGAGTTGCCCTGGTGCCTGCCAGTTCTACCTCTCCGGTGGGGATGCCGCGGGTGCCCAGCTTGTCCTTCAGCCGGAGCACTCGGAAGTTTAAGGTGCCGTCGGGTCGACTCTTCTCGACCAAGAAAAGCCCCAACCCCTTCACTCCTGGCCGTTCCTCTATTCTGGCTCCGGCGATGGCGAGGTCGGCAAGCCCCGCTCCAGAGGCAAAGTACTTGTCACCACCGTCGAGGAGGTACTCTCCGTTGTTTGCCGTTGCCCGAGTCAAGGTGGCTCCGAGGTCACTCCCGGCATTCGCCTCCGTAAACCAGGTCGCTCCCCAGCTGGGGCCGTGGTAAAGGCGGTCCAGGAGAGGCTTGGGCGTGTGGTGGAGCTCGCGCAGCGCGGTGGCAACCTGGGTTGACAGCGTGATCAGGCAGTAGAAGCCGGGATCGGCAAGCAGGTAACCTTCCGCAAAGTGGCCGACGAAACCCGCCGGTGTCTCCGGGGTTGCGATCATGCTCCGAAGGCGCTCGTAGAGGCGGTGGTGCTCGGTGGAGATAACCGCTTCGTCAACCAGGTTTCCGTCAATATCGTGGCTGCGAAGTTCGACCGTCCCAGCCCGGTCAACTGCTTGCCCCACTTCGAGCACCTCGCTTCCGGCGAGGGCGCCCATCTGCCGAAGCCGGTCTTCGTAATCGACGGGGATGACAGCGCGCATCATCTTGGCTACTGCCGGATCGACCTCGTAGTGGTTGAGCCCCTGGCTGTAACCGGCGAAAATCGTTGCCATGGCTAGTCCAGGTTGAGCACAAAGCTGGTTTTGGGGGCCAGCGGTCCAACGGAAAGGCGCCTGATGGCGGTGCCGAGGGAGAGGAACTCGGTGGCGTGCTCTCCCCAGATGTGGTTGGAGACCGACGTCTTTACGCCGACGACCCCGTCGGCACCCGACTTCTGCGCCTCAGCCTGCATACGTGAGAGAGCTAGTTCACGTGCGGTATAGACATCTTGGGTGAAGGTGGCCATCTCCATGTTGCGTCCCATCTGCCGCAGACTGGCAAACGCCGACTGGTGGGCGACGTGGTATACGCAGGTTCCCAGACAGAAGGCGGTTGGGGTGTACCCCTTGGCTGCCAGAATGTATAGTTCTTGCGCCGAAAGGTCGGAGGTGAAAGGCTGGCCGTCGGGCCGCCGGATTGCCGATGAGTGCTCCGAGTGGCCCACGGCGGTTCCGGTCGCCACAAACTCAAGTACCTCTTGACCCCAGGCGTACATCAGCATTTGAATCTCTACGCCGCAGATTCCGTCGGCGCCAAGCTCCTTGGCCTCGGCCACCATTCGAGTTTCGGCTAGCTCTCGGGCCGAGTACATCGCCTGGGTGAGCACGGTCAGTTCCTGGGATACGTTCCACCGCGCAATTTGGAGTCCGACGTGGTAGATGGAAGTTCCCATCACGAAGCCCAGAGGGGCAAATCCAATCTCGTCGAGAAGGGCAAACTCCCTGACGCTCAGGTCGGAGGTGAAGGTTCCCTGGCCCCCGGCGCCCCTGGTTGCTTTTAGCCGCTGTTCGGCCGCCTCAATATCGAACTCTCCGGTCATCTCCGCTCCCTCCGGCCACGTAGCTACGAGAGCGAGGTTACTACAGTGAGGTCGACGTTGCCGGACAGGTCAAAAGCCGATGACCGAGCCCCCCTCCGACCGCGGGTCTACAGCGGTTGCGAGCTGGTCGTCGGTGGCGACTATCAGATGTGACACTCCGGCGGCCGGGGTGAACGGACTGACCCGACTGAGCTCACCGATCCCCGCCTCCAGCTCTACGAGTGTCTCCTTCGGAAGGTTGGATTCGATCGAAATTCCCGGTTCCCCATAGTCGAAGGTATCGAAGCCGGCCTGATCGCCCCGAGGGGGGATCGAGAAGGAGAAGCGAGCGGCAGAAAGAACGCTTGAGGGCTCCTCGCCGTCGCGAAGCACGCCGGTTACCAGCTGCGTAAGAATACTGGGCTGCTTGTCTCCTCCCATCGTCCCGGCCACCAGCCGTAACTTGCCGGTACCGTCGGTCGCGATCAATGGGGAGAGGGTGTGGCGCGGTCTCGCACCGGGACGGAGTTCGTTGGGGTCTCCTTCCCGCAGGTTGAAGCCTACGGCTCCGCGATCGTGGAGGAAAATGTTGCTGTCCGGAGTCGCGAGCCGGGAGCCGAAGGCGTGTCCGTTCGACTGAACGATGACCGTCGTTGAGCCGAAGTGGTCGGAGACGACTATGGCGGTGGTATCTGGGGATGTTCCTCCAGGCTCGGCGGTCCGCAACTCCCCGGAGGGTGCGCGATTGGCGAGCAACTCCCCTACCAGCGAGCCGTCGTAGTGGTATTCGCGAAGCCAGCGGGTGGCTTTAAACGCCTGGATTTGCTGGGCGTACCATCCGGATGAAGCAAATTGGGGGCACTTTCCATCGCGAGAGAGCCAGGCCAAGGCGCCAAGCGCCAGGTACCCCGCCGAAGGCGCGCCGTTGGCGTAGACGTTGTATCCGAAAGCCTCTACCGCTATTGGGTTGGAGATAGCGGCGAGCGGTTGCGCAAGGTCTTCCGCGGTGAACTGCCCCGCCCCCATCAGCATCAACTCCGCGCCGAACTCCCCGGCGTAGAAGCCATCACGTCCCAGCTTGGAGATCGCGTCGAGTACCCTGGCCGTCCCAGGCCGGTTGATAATCCGGTTGGGGCTCGCCGGATTGCCGATCGCCGCAACCAGCGGCTGGAGCGCAGGCAGCTGGGCCGACTCAAAGACGTGCCTAATCAACCTGTCGGAGGCGACAAAGCCATCGCGGGCGTAGCGGGCGGCATCCGCCAGCAACTCGTCAAGCCGGAGGAGGCCGAAACGGCGGCTTAACAGCAGCCAGCCGTCGACACAGCCGGGCACGGTGACCCCGGCCATGCTTCCCCGGGGGATAGTGGTGTTGCCCCCCGCTCGGAGCTCCTCCGCGTTGACCTTCGATCCTGCCCTACCGACCGAGTCGATCGCGTATACCTGGGCGGGCCCCCGAGCCGACGGTGGGGCCAGCACAAGGGCGAAGAGGTCGCCTCCGAGTCCACATTGATCGGGGGCAACCACCGACAGGACGGCGTTGGCAGCGATTGCAGCATCGCTGGAGGACCCTCCGCGTTGGAGGATGCCGAGGGCTGCGGCGGATGCCAGGGGGTCGATGGTGGAGATGGCCGCTCGGGGAAAGCGGTAAGAGACAGCGGGTACGAGCGAACTCACAATGGCTAAGGATAGCGCCAATTTCGCCACCTTCTTCCCGAGATGCCGGCGCCGATATCCTGCGGTATCGCGCTTTGTACCACTTGTTTTCTAAAGAATCGGTGTTGTACGGCAATCGGAACTGGTTTTTCACGGGCGGTCGGGGTTACAATGCTCTATTGTTGACAGGTATAGAGGCGGCTTGCGTTCCTAGCGGGCCGGTCGGCAAGAGTGGAGGATCACATATGGTAGCGAGCATCGGCCTGCCGAAGGAGACCAAGGATGGGGAGCGGCGGGTCGCTCTCGACCCTTCGGCGGTAAAGTCTGCAGTCAGGGCAGGTTATGACGTATTAGTCCAGGCAACTGCCGGGGTCGGGGCGGGTTTTGCGGACTCCGATTACGAGGCGGTCGGCGCAAAGGTGGTTTCTGGCGCCGAAGAGGTCTGGGCCGCCGAACTGGTGGTGAAGGTCAAGGAGCCTCAACAGGCGGAGTGGCGGTACTTCCGCGAGGGGCTCAAGCTCTTTGCGTACCTGCATCTTGCGGCGGAGCCGGAGCTTGCGAACGCGCTTGCTTCAAAAGGGGTGGAGGCGTACGCGTTTGAGACGCTTGAGGAGCGTGGTGGACTTCCCCTGCTGGCCCCGATGAGCGAGGTTGCCGGCAGGACTGCGGCGATCGTCGGCGCCCACTACCTGGCGATGGGATCTGGGGTCCTGCTTGGGGGCTCTGCGGGAGTCGAACCCGCGCGGGTGGTGGTGGTTGGTCTCGGCGTTGCCGGAACCATGGCGGCCCGCGGTGCCCGCGGCATGGATGCCGAGGTGACCGGGATCGACATCGATCTTCACCGGCTCTACGAGGCGCATCAGGAGGGAACGGTTACGGCAACCCTGGCGAGTTCGGAGCACGCCATCGGCGAGGCGGTAGCCGGCGCCGACCTGGTCATCGGTGCGGCGCTGGTTACCGGGGCGAGGGCTCCCAAACTGGTTCTGCGGGAGCACGTAGCCAACATGCGTCCCGGGTCGGTGATCGTTGATCTTGCTATCGATCAGGGCGGGTGCGTAGAGACTGCCCGTCCTACCAGCCACTCAAATCCGGTCTACGAGGAGCTTGGCGTCATCCACTACTGCGTAACCAACGTGCCGGGCCAATACCCGAGGACTGCTTCCAGGGCACTTTCGGCCGCTGTCGCGCCCAAGCTGATCGAGCTTGCCCGTGATCCGGAGTCACCGAAGCTCGCCGGGTCGCTAAACGTTGCCGGTGGGAAGATTGTCCACCCGGTGGTAGCCAAGGCGCTGCAGCGGTGATCCATGCCGAGAGGCTTGTCGGCATTGGAGGTAACTTCTGATGGGTAAGCTGGCACCGGTCTGGTCGAAGTTGACCCCGCTAATGGTCGTTCGGGGCCAGGGGGCGGTCGTCTACGATCAAGATGGCACGGCGTACCTCGACGCTACCTCCGGTATCGCCGTGACGTCGACGGGGCACAGCCACCCCCGGGTGGTTCGTGCGGTAGCCGAGCAGGCCTCCCGATTCATTCACGCGCAGGTCAATATCTACACTCACGACGGCCTCCAGCGGCTCGCCGACCGGCTCGACGAGATCACCCCGGAGGGGATCGACACCTTCTTCTTCGCCAACTCTGGCGCGGAGGCGGTGGAGGCGTCGGTCAAGCTTGCGAGGCAGTATACCAAACGGCCAAATATCATCACTTTTCAAGGATCGTTTCACGGCCGGACGGCGCAGGCGATGGCGATGACCACTTCGCGGACCGGCTACCGGGCGGGATACATGCCGCTTCCCGCGGGAGTGTTCGTTTCGCTCTTCCCCGGGTTTCCTACGGCTAGCGGATCGCGCCGGGCGGGAACCGTCGAGGCGCTTGACTACCTCGACTATCTTTTGGTGGGACAGACCGCGCCCGAGGAGACAGCGGCGATGGTGATCGAGCCGGTCCTGGGGGAGGGCGGGTATCTTCCGGCCACCGCCGAGTTTTTGGCTGGGGTGGTTGAACGGTGCCGCAAGCACGGCATACTGTTCGTTGCCGACGAGGTCCAGACCGGCTTTGGCCGGACGGGCCGGATGTTCGCGGTAGAGCACTTTGGAGTGGTTCCGGACATCTTGGTGATGGCGAAGGGCATCGCCTCTGGCTTTCCGATCTCGGCGATCGGCGCTAGCGAGAAGGTGATGGCCGCATGGCCCACTGGATCCCATGGGGGAACCTATGGGGGAAACCCCCTGGGAGTCGCGGCAGCGCTTGCCACCATCGATGTCATCCAGGAGGAGGGCCTTGTAGGCAACGCCCGGGCCCGCGGCGCCCAGCTCGAAGCTGGAATGCTCAAGTTGGCCGAGAAGTATCCTAACGTGGGTCGTGTGCAGGCGCTTGGGTTGATGGTCGGCGTCGAGATGGTCGATCCGGAGACCGGAGCGCCCGATTCAGGGCTGGTGCAGGAGCTGCTACGCGAGTTATACCAATCCCACCGGATCATCGCCATGAGCGCTGGGACCTTTGGGAACGTAATCCGCTGGATGCCTCCGTTGGTGATCAGCGAGGATCAGGTGGATGCGATCGTCAGAGGCTTTGGTGATTCTCTGTCCGCGATCCTGGGAAAGCAGGGGGCTCAAACGGTTTAAGACTTCTAGGTGGCGTCCTCGGTCATTGCTTTGAGTGCCCGAACCGGGTAGAGCAAGGAGTTTTCGATGGAGCGCCAGTTGGAATGTCCCGGTTGGGTAGGCGCGAGTGGCGTGGCGATGGCTTGGCTCTGCGCTGTTGCCAACTGTGTCGTGGATGTACCGATCGGTATTGGGCACACTAGGCCAAGAGGCAACGAAACCCTCATGTCTGTTGGCGGAAGCCTTTTGGGAAAAGTTCCGTGCTTTGGAAAAGTTGTGTATCGAAACGCTCCAACAGCGGTGGTCGCGTGGCTCAGAGGCTTCGACCCGGACATCGCGCTTATAGGTGAGTCCGCCAAGCACGAGAGAATCATCCGCAAAGCGGCCACGGCCGCGCCTGATTTGATTGCGAGTTTTCTGCTCCATTGCGTCGGAGGGTCTTTGCCGGCGGTGCTTTGGCAACCGCAACAGAAGCGGCGCCGAGCCGCGAAGTCGGCGATGGTTGTGCAGCTATCGAGTTCAAGAACTGGGTAGTGCATGCCGGCGAAGTTGGTTAATTCCGGCAACAAGCGCCCAAGAGCGCGATGGGATTGGAAAGCATGTACCCCTACGGGTATCCGATAGAGTGTTCTACGTGAATAACTTGAGACCTACACTCCAGACCAATAGTGGCCGACGGAGTCGTGCTGCCTGCAAGACGACGATGACTTGGTCCAAGCAGCGCACTCTGTTTACTCTTGCGGGCTCCTTCACCATTGTCGGTACAGCCCTCGCGGCCGTTGTAAATCCGTGGTTTGCACTGATCCCGGCCTTGGTGGGGGCTAACCAACTTTTGCTGGCTTCTACGGGATGGTGCCCGATGTCGGTGTTGCTCGACCGGCTGCTGCCCAAACTCAGGGGCTAACGGCTTGGCGGTTGCGAAGCGCAAAAGCTCAGACATCTCGTTTCGGAGCACGTCAAGCGCGGGGTAAACAAAGTCGAGCTCGTTCTGATGGCCAAGGGGATCTGCTCGGATGTCGGGTCGGTCAATCGAGTTTGTTTCGCCAGCCCACCTCCAGGCTTGGGAACTTCTGGTTGAGCATTGCAGCAACGGCGAGCGCAGTTTTGGCGTTTTTGGCCATTGGAGCGTTCGCGGAGTAGTGGCACTTTTCTTTACCGCGGCAGTGCTTTGGGCGGTCGAATCGCCGGCGCGCGTTTCGTTAGCTACCCAATTTGGGGGGCTCTCGGTGCCAGCATGATCAAGGCAAGCGCGGATAGCTCGGACTGGGAGCCACAAGTTGGTGAAGATCCTTCGCCGGCCCCATCGCCAGCGGCGATAAGGCCAGCGAGTTAGGCGGTAGGCCGGTGCGCGGCACGGCGCAAGCGGTCGGCGACCGCAACGCCAAGGCCGTGGGCGGGTGGCACTTCTACGACCAGGATGTCGAGGGACTCTGAATCCGCCAGCCGCAGGTAGTGATAGAGTGACCGTGCGAGGATGCCAACGTCACCGCGCGCATTCCAACTCACCACCACCCCGGGAACTTCGGCGGGTGCCAACGTCAGCACCCCAACGCGCATGCCGTGCGAAGCCAGTGTTGCCGCTCGTCGGGTCGCCTCGTTTGCGCTGCATATCTCCAGCGGGGTGGTTGGAGCGTAATGGGATGCCAGTGTGCCAGGCGCCCGCACTGAAGTGTGCGTAGCGGGCAGTGGTTTACGCCCGAGCACTTGGGCAATGGCCTCGCTGCTAACGCCACCGGGTCGTAAAATGGTTGCTTCGTCGCCAACGAAGGCGACAATGGTTGACTCCACTCCCACTTCGCATTGTCCACCGTCGACGATCAAGCCGACCACTCCGGCCAACCCGTCGCAAACGTCGATGGCGCTTGTTGGACTTACCCGTCCGAAGCGGTTGGCCGACGGGGCTGCTAAACCCCCACCAAAGCCTTGAAGTATCCTCTGGATGACAGGATGGGATGGGATTCTCAGGCCCACCGTACTCAACCCACCTGTGACCACATCAAGGACCGGCGGCTGTCGCTCGAGAATCAACGTTAGCGGGCCAGGCCAGAACTCCTCTGCAAGGCGGTACGCCGCATCCGGGATGCACCGCGCCCAGTCGGCAAGGTTTGTTCCGCTCGCAAGGTGCACGATCAAAGGATGGTCGACAGGACGGCCCTTTGCGGCAAACACACGCGCCACAGCTCCGGGGTTCGAGGCATCGGCGGCAAGGCCGTACACCGTCTCGGTGGGTACAGCGACGATGTTGCCAGCCCTTAGCGCGCTGATTGCCAGCGCGATAGAGCGGTCGCTAGAGTCGATGACGCGCGTTCCGTCGCAATCGCCGACTCTCGGGTTGTGCTCGCTGGCGCTCTTTGCCGCCTTGCTTCGGTCGCGGTTTTCTTGGACTACGCCATGGGTTAGCCGAGGCATTCTTCTGCTTCTCCCGTTGGAGCTTGGCTCTTGCGCAGGGGAGTGTTGAACTGGAGTAGCGCCGGCGGTGCTCCAGGCGTGATTTGCACCTGGTTGAGGTGGCAGTTGCGCACCGATTCGAAGCGGTTGCGATACTCCGTCAAGGGAAGGTTTAGGATTTGGCAGAGCGCGAGCCGAATCAGCGAATTGTGGCTTACGACCAGAATGCGCCCCCTGGGAAACTCGTGAACTATCTCACCAAGGACCGCGACAGCGCGTTGCGCCGCAGCTCGGAGATCCTCACCCCCTGGGAGGGGATGGGCCACCGGATCAGCTTGGAAGGCCGCTGCCTTCTGCGGGAACCGTTCCTCCAGCTCGTCCAGGGTGAGACCCTCTCCCACGCCGAAGCCAACCTCGTTCAGCCTCGCGTCAATTTTTAGCTCCAAGCCGGATGCTTTTGCACAGGGTGCAGCGGTGTCCAGGGAACGCCGGAGTTCCGAACACCACATCGCATCCAGGTTCGCTGAGCGGGCCCACCGTGCTAGCGCTTGGGCCTGGGTGCGGCCTTGGTGGCTGAGGTCGATGTCGGTTGAACCGGCGTAGCGATTCTCGAGGTGCCAAACCGTCTCTCCGTGGCGTACGAGGAATAGGTCAGCCATGCTTCGCTCCTTGCCTTATGACCTAGCCCGTTATTGGCCTTGTCCATACAGGATGATTTGAGATCGACGGCGCTGGTGATGCTCCGATGCCGCTTGTGACATCCTTGGGCAGCCCCCTCACTTCGTGGTGGTGGCGTCGGCCCTCCACCGTGATCCAAAGAATGCATCCCGGCTCCCGCTCAATCTTAGGCGGAACAACCAGTGGCGCTGCCCGGGATCTCGCCGCACGCCGGTCATCTCTTCCCAACGAGTACCGCCAACCCGGGCTCGGCAAGGCTCTTTCCTTTAGACACGATGTACATCTCATGAATAGTGTAGCGCAGCTCCTCCGATTGGGTAGACGCATTCTTTCGAAGCGCAAAGAGACAACCTGGCCAGACCTGCAATCGCTATCGAGCACCTTTCCAATGATTGCCGGTTTTAAAGCTGGGCACCAGTGATATCACGATGGCATCCTTGGCAAATAGTCAGCGCCTTGGCGTTTCTTCCTCTGACCCGAATAGCTACCAGCGAAACCGCCCTGCTCGGCCGGCTACTCCTTGCCGATGTAGCTCATAACGTGCTTGATCCGGGTGTAGTCTTCAAATCCGTACATGGAGAGGTCTTTTCCGTAGCCGGAGTGCTTGAAACCGCCATGAGGCATCTCGGCAACGATGGGAATATGGGTGTTGACCCAGACCGCACCAAAGTCCAGCGCCCGGGAGACCCGCATCGCAGTTCCGTGGTCGCGGGTCCAGACGCTGGATGCAAGGCCGTACTCGACTCCGTTGGCGAGCGCAATCGCTTCCTCTTCGGTGTCGAATGGCTGGACGGTGATGATCGGGCCGAAGATCTCGTTCATGACAATCTCGTCGTTCCCTTGGAGCTGTGAGATGACTGTAGGGGCAAAGAAGTACCCCTTGGTTCCAACCCGATGGCCTCCGGTCTCCACTTTGGCGTAGGAGGGGAGCCGTTCGAGCAGGCCGCTGATCCGCTCGAATTGGCTGGCGTTGTTGAGCGGGCCGAAGAGGACGTCATCGTCGGAGGGTGAGCCAACCTTGGCGGCTGCCGCGGCCGCCGAGAGTGCGGCAACGAACTCATCGTGGGCGGAACGCTGCACCAGCACTCGGGCGGCGGCGGTGCAGTCCTGTCCGGCGTTGAAAAATCCGGCAATCGAAATCCCCTCCGCTGCCTTGGCAAGGTCGGCGTCTGCAAAGACGATGACCGGTGCGTTCCCGCCGAGTTCAAGATGGACCCGCTTAAGATCGAGCGCTGCGGCCTGGGCGACCTCCCGGCCCGCCCGAACCGAGCCGGTGATCGCGACGAGCCGTGGCGTTGGGTCGGAGACCAGCTGCCTGCCGGTATCCCGGTCTCCGAGAACGACGTTGAGGACGCCCGGCGGGAAGAGCTCGCCGGCTAGGCGAGCGAGAATGGTGGTTGATGCCGGAGTCGTATCCGATGGCTTCACCACCAGGGTATTACCCGCCGCAAGGGCGGGAGCGATCTTCCAGACCGCCATCATCATCGGGTAGTTCCACGGCGTGACGGCAGCGCACACCCCAATTGGTTCCCGCCTGATAAAGGATGTGTGGTCAGCCATGTACTCGGCGGC
This sequence comes from Actinomycetes bacterium, assembly GCA_021819205.1. Classification (GTDB taxonomy): domain Bacteria; phylum Actinomycetota; class Acidimicrobiia; order Acidimicrobiales; family Acidimicrobiaceae; genus JAKARV01. The sequence continues at coordinate 11,441 of JAKARV010000007.1, forward strand.
GCTCTTCCCCTCCAAATTGCGGGCCGCAGCGGCGAAAAAGCGGATCTGATCGACCGTCGGAGGGATCTCTTCGCTTATCGTCAGTGCTTTGGGCTTCCCGGTGTTTCGGCACTCTGCCTCCACCAGTTCTTCGGCATTCGCCTCGATGGCGTCCGCAAGCCGAAAAAGGAGAAGGCTCCTCTCCGAAGGCGTCGACCAGCGCCAGCTCTCAAAGGCTTTCGCGGAAGAGGCAAATGCTCGTTGGATATCGTTTCCGTTGGAGGCTGGCGAAGTGCCATAGACCTCCCCGGTGGTTGGGTCGACGATCTTCAACTCCTGATCGGAGTCGGCGTCGACAAACTCTCCATCAATGAAGTTCTGGAACTTCTCGCTCACTTGGCCTCCTTTGCGCTTTTGGACGGGTGCGCCGCGGCACCGGCACCTGGCCGACGGCAGCCCGATACCTGCTCTGTAGCATAACTTAAACAAGTTATCAGTGTCTTTGCAAGCGATTACGCAAAAATGTTTTGCTATTGTTACGTAATCAATTGACTAGTGCAGTCAAAACGGTCAAAATAGTAACAACACTGCCTAGCCTAGAGAAGCGGTCGGGAGGAGCAAGTTGCAGAGTAGCCGAAGAGGAAACGTTCGCGTGTTTTCTGCGGTGCGCGGCCAGGGCCCACTTAGGACTGGCAGGGGCGCGGAGGGTGGCGGAGCCTTGGTCACTCTTGACGAGACGTCGAAGCAGATTATTGAGCTGCTGCAACAGGATGGCAGGGCTTCCTACGCGGCGCTGGCAAAGGAGGTCGGACTCTCCGAGGCAGCAGTCCGGCAGCGGGTACAGCGGCTCATCGACTCAGGCGTGATGCAGATCGTGGCCGTGACCGATCCGACCATGGTTGGCTTCAACCGCCAGGCCATGATCGGCATCAAGGCGAAGGGAGATCTTCGCGCGGTCGCGAGACGTTGCGCCGAGGTTCCGGAGGTCGACTACGTCGTGATCTGCGCAGGCACTTACGACCTGCTCGTGGAAGTGGTGTGTGAGGACGATGATCACCTGCTTGCGTTGCTCAGCGAGCATATCCGGCAACTTGAGGACGTTGAAGAAGCCGAGGTATTTGTTTACCTGCGTTTGGAGAAGCAGACTTATAGCTGGGGCACGCGGTAGCCGCCTCGCCGTGAAGCGATTGGGCCCATGGCGAAATGCGATCGAACGGGACGCTGCGCCGGGGACATAAATCCGAGGGTCTTGAGATTAAGGAAGGAATGATGGAGAACACCGATCTGTCTGAAGTGGCAAAGCGCCACCTGTGGATGCACTTTACCCGCATGGGTTCGTACCGGGAACACGAGGTCCCGGTGATGGTTCGGGGCGAAGGCGCCTACGTCTGGGACTCCAAGGGCAAGCGGTATCTGGATGGGCTTGCCGGCCTTTTCGTGGTTCAGGTGGGCCATGGCCGTACCGAGCTGGCACAGGCGGCAGCGAAGCAGGCCTCCGAACTTGCCTACTTCCCGCTTTGGAGCTACGCTCACCAGCCTGCGGTAGAGCTGGCGGAGCGCCTGGCGGCGATGGCGCCTGGTGACATAAATCGGGTCTTTTTCACAACCGGCGGCTCCGAGGCAGTTGAGTCCGCCTGGAAGCTGGCCCGACAGTACTTCAAGCTGATCGGACGTCCGGAGAAGACCAAGGTGATCTCGCGCAACCTGGCTTACCACGGGACCACCTTCGGGGCGCTATCCCTGACCGGTCTACCCGGGATCAAAGCTCCCTTTGAACCGCTGGTTCCTGGGGCGATCAAAGTCCAAAATACCGATCGCTATCGCTGCTTGGATTGCGCCGGTGAGAGCGCTTGCACCCTTGCGTGTGCGCGGGATATTCGCGAGCGCGTCGAGTACGAGGGGCCTGAGACGGTGGCGGCAATATACCTCGAGCCGGTCCAGAACGCCGGTGGTTGCTTCACCCCATCTCCAGGCTACTTCGAAGAGGTGCGGCGGATCTGCGATGAGTATGACATCCTGTTGGTCTCGGATGAGGTCATCACTGCTTTTGGCCGGCTTGGCCACTGGTTCGGAGCCGAACGCTACAACTACCAGCCGGATATCATCACCTGCGCCAAGGGGATGACCTCTGGATACTCTCCGATCGGGGCGATGCTCGCCTCCGACCGCCTGATGGAGCCGTTCCTGAAGGAGTCTAATACCTTCCTCCATGGGATTACTTTTGCCGGACACCCGGTTTCGGCCGCGGTTGCCCTGGCAAACCTGGATATCTTCGAACGCGATGGGCTTCTCGACCACGTCAGGGAGAAAGAGCCGGAATTCCGGTCCAAGCTCGAGACGCTGCTGGATCTCCCGATTGTCGGCGAGATCAGGGGAGCCGGTTTCTTCTACGGTATCGAGCTGGTCAAGGACAAAGCGACGCGTGAGACATTTTCGAACGAGGAGTCGGAGCGGCTGCTTCGTGGTATCCTTACTCCGAAGTTGTTCGATCTCGGACTGATATGCCGGGCTGACGACCGCGGGGATCCGGTGGTCCAGCTGTCACCTCCGTTGATCATCGACACGCCGCAGTTCGACGAGATCGTCGCGATTCTCCGTGACGCCTTTGAAACCGCTTGGAGTGCTCTGTAGCAGCTGGATCGGCCGCCACGTGGCCCTCGGGTTGTAGAGGGGAGTGCAAGTGCGGCTGTTTCGAATCCGTGGAGGGCTGGAATACTACCGGCGTTCCGAGTTGGGCGACGAATCTGCGCTGGCTGAAAGGCTAATTGGAGGTGGATGGGGACTCCATCCACCTCCGGCCGCCGATCTTGTCGGTGCTCTTGCCGGAGCCGCCACCGGCGGTTCGCGGGTCAAGTTTATCGATCTCGTGGTGGCCGCTCCCAAGTCGGTCTCGATCGCGTACGCTCTCGGTACCCCAGCGGTGCGGGAGCAGGTAGTAGGGGCGCATTTGGGGGCGGTCGAGGCCGCCATCTCGCTGATCGAGCGGATCGACTTAGCCGCGGAGGGGCGGGACGGTCGGCTGGAGGGAGGAGGGCTTCGAGGAGTCCAGTTTCTGCACCAGCTATCGAGGGAACTTGACCCTCATCTCCACTCCCACGTGGTTGTGGCTAACCGGATCTCCGCCTTCGGAGGCGAGCGTGCGATAGATCACTGGCGGATGTCGCGCACCCTACCCGCGTACGAGCTTGCCTATCGGAGCGAACTCAAGCAGCGTCTCCTCCCCGCCGGAATTGCCCTGCAAGGTGAGGGGCTCGGCCGTCTCGAAGTTGAGGGTCAAGATTCGGAGCTGGTGCGGACCTTCTCCTCGCGCAGGTTGCAGGTTCTTTCCAGCGCACGCTCGGCTTCTCCGCGATCACGGCAGTTGGCAGCGCTAGAGACCCGGAGGGAGCGGGTATCGATCTCCCAGCCTGAGTTGGATCGGCTATGGCGAGCGAAGGCCCGCACGGCTCCGCCGGGGTGGCCTCGCGACGAGCCGCCGGTGCAACTTCGGATCCCAGACCCTTTTCTTGCGGAGCTGGCCAAACAGCTTTCAAGGTTTGAAACCGGGGTGGAAGGTGCTTTGTCGAAGACTCTGGCAGCGCTATTCCCCCCGGAAGTGGCTGCGGCCGTAGAGCGGGGCCTGCCAACTCGAATAGGCGATGAGCGGCTCAAACTGGACGGCTCTTTAGCCCGCGCCTACCGCAGGATTCCGTTGGAACGCCGCCTGGCAATGGCCGGTGCCGACCTTGATCGCGTTCACCTCCTTCCCGCTCGCTCGACTTCGGCGGCTGCAGTGCTCGATGCCATCGCTGCCGCTGGGCATGGACGCCCGCTGAAGCTGATCGGGCGATCGCAACGGGAAGAGGAGTACCTGCGCTCCTTGGGACAGATTCCCGCCTTTGGGCGCGGCCTTGATGTCTTGGTGGACGCCGGGTCGATGCCGGCTAGCGATATCGCCGCGGTCTCAAGGAGCACGAAGATGGCGGTGATCGCTCCCGGCCACGGCTCGTGCCGCCAGCCCTCGCCGGTCGTCGAGGTGACCGCTGCTCGCGGAAGCCTGTTTGTGAGCGAGCGTCCCGTCGATGTTTGGGGCGCATTCGTCAAAGAGGCCACCGCTTCGCTCCAAAGCGGCTCCGACCGCCAGTTTGTTGTTGACTCCGTGGGGTTAGTGAACCGGTTGCGTGGCGAGATCGCCGCCTCCCATCCAGAGTTGGTCGTTGGAAGCGTCGGAAGCCGCCCTTTTTTCCGGGGAGAGCGCGTTGCTGGGCCGGGCGGCCGTCTCGGAAGGGTGATCTCGATCACAAACGCCGTGGTCGAGATCGAAGACTCGTCGGGAGCGTGGAGCGTTCCGGCGTCTCGGCTCGAGTTTGCGTCGATTGGCGCGCGAAGCGCAACAACTCCTGCGCCTGCGGTCTCTTACTACGGGTCGAGGCGGCCCCCATTGGCAGGCAGCCTGTCCGTATACCTGTCCGCTCCGAGGAGCGGGGCCCTGGACCTCCTTGCTGGTGGGAGTTCCCGGGTGATAGTCGACGATGCCGCCGTCCAAAAGATCTCTGGCTACCGCCTCAGGGCTCTCGCGCTGGGCGGCGGAAGGGTTACCGGACCGGCGGCTTTGCCGTTCTACCGGGCAAGAACTGCAGAGCAGGAGGTGATCCGGCTTTTCCAGCGGGTACACCAGCTGGGCATGGACGACCGCTCCGGGCACGACCGGGTGCTTGACGCTTATCTCGGCCGGGAGCGAAAGACGGGAGGCGGCGAGGGCAGGACCAGAGAGCTTCCCGGATTGGCGCTTGCTACAGCGGTGAGTTGGCATGCTTGGCTGGACGCAGACGCTCTTTCTTGGTGATCAGCATCTCCAGAGTGGCTGCGATCCGGGATCGCGATTCGTGGGGTTCTATGACCATGTCGACGTAACCGCGCTCTGCGGCGATCCAGGGACTGAGGTAGGTGTGCTCGTACTGTTGCTGGCGCTGCGCCCTCTCCTCCTCGCCTTTCCTGCGGTAAAGGATCTCGACCGCCCCCTGGGCACCCATCACGGCGATCTCGGCTGATGGCCAGGCGAAGGTGAGATCGTTCCCCATCCCTTTGGAGTCCATTACGATATAGGCTCCCCCGTAGGCCTTGCGGGTGATCAGGCAAATTCTTGGAATCGAACAGGCGGCGTAGGAGAAGGCCAGCTCGGCCCCGTGACGGATCATCCCCCGCCACTCGACGTCTTTGCCGGGGAGAAAGCCCGGAGTGTCAACGATGGTGATCAAGGGGATGTTGAAGGAGTCGCAGAAGCGGACGAAGCGCGCCCCCTTCTGGGCGGCGGCGATGTCGAGAGTGCCCGCCATGATCATCGGCTGGTTTGCAACCACCCCGACGGTGCGCCCTTCGACGCGGCCTAGACCAACAACCAGTTGGTTTGCCCATCTCGCACGGAGTTCAAGGAAGCTTCCGGCGTCGATGACACCGGAGATCACGTCGCGGACGTCGTAGGCGGCGGTAGGCGAGGCGGGGACGACGGTGTCGAGGTCGATTCCTTCGGGATCGCTGGAAGCGATCCGGGACGGCAGAGCGTCGGTCGAGTCGGGCAGGTAGCCGAGGAATCGAAGCAGCGCCTCTTCGACCCCACGGCGGTCCGGCGCGCGCTCGAAAGCCACTCCTGACTTGGATAGAAGGACGTCCGCTCCGCCAAGCTCCTGATTCCCGAGGGTCATTCCGGTGAACTCGGCTACCGCCTGCGCTCCACTCAGGAATGCGAATGCGTCAGGGGCGATGACTACGTAGTCGGCGATTCCGAGGAGCAACGCGGGGCCGGAGACCGCCGGCCCGGTCAGCCCGATCAGGATCGGCACTCGGCCCGAGCACGCGGTGAGGGCGTGGGCCGCGGCCCCCCAACCTGCCAGCGCTGGAACGCCATCGGTTATCTTCGCGCCGGACGTCGAGAGCTCCAGAACCAGCGGAAGGCCGTTCCGGTTTGCCAGCTGTGCGGCCTGGGCAATTCGCAGGCCATCCCGCTCGCTTAGCGCTCCACGCCGTGTGGTGGGCCGGGAAGAGATCCACATCACTCGCCGTCCCGAAAGCTCCCGGAGCTCCGCCTTGGTTGACCCGGTCGAGGCTGCCTGCACGGGGATAAGCGTCGGCTCGATCACGATTGTTCCCTCGCTTTGTTCTTCGCGTAGACCGCCGCCATAACCAGCTCCGCAGCGCGTCTTCCCGATTCGATGGCGCCGTTGAGAGTGGGCGAAGCGAGGTAGTCTCCAGCAAGCACCACTCCCTTGGCGTATACGAGCGGAAGCCGTGTGGACGATCGCGGGAGCGCTGCCTTGATCACCGCGCTTTCGATCTCCTCCCAGCTGGAAAAGGACGGGAAAAGGTCCCCAAGCTCTCGGCGCATCTCGGTGGCGGAGATCTCGGGCGAGAAAGAAATTGACACCAGGTGCCGTGGGTCGTCTCCCAAGCGGTAGCTCGGGGCTGCGTCGGTGATCACCGCCACGGTGTAGATCGGCCGCCCGCGATGGGGCACGTAGACCGCGGGAAGGTCGAGCGGCCGTTCGGGGGCCAGGAAGTAGGCGTACCCCTGGTCGGCCATCGGCGGCTGGGAAAATCCGAGCAGGGAGGCGGCGCCAGCCGGATCCGCGGCTACCACTATCCACTCTGTCTCGATCACCTCGCCGCCCTCGAGCCGCACCGACCCCGATGCTATCGACTCAACCCGGGTTCCGAGCTGTACCTTCAACTTCGCGGCCAGGATCTCCGGGAGCTCCTTAACGCCGCTGACCGGAAGCGAGGCTGGGCCGCCGAGGAACCGTCTTGCGAGAAACGAACCCAGCTTGACCGGGGCCGCTAGCGTCTCGTCGAGGGTGACCGCGCGGGCAAACGGTGCGAGGAGGTACGTTTCAAGCGGCTCCGGAGCCATTGAGAAGAGGCGGGCCAAATCGAGCGGGTGCGAGGTTGCTCGATTTGGTATGCGCGGAGACGCCACCAGCTTGCGCAACACTTTCACAGTTTCTGCAAAGGTTCCCGGGATCCTTCGCGGGTCGGAGAGGAGCGCCCGGGAGCCATCGGGCATGTCCAAATACAGGCCGGGATAGAAGCGGGAGAGGTTGAGCTCCGACGGCTTGAAAAGCCGCCTCAGCTCCGGGTAGTCCTCAAGAATTACCGCGAACCCCCGGTCGGCGAGGAAGCCGGAGATCTCCCTGGTTTCAAGCCTGCCGCCGATCCGGTTTGAGGCTTCAAGCACTAGGGCGGAGACCCCATTCCTCTCGAGGTAGGTAGCCGCGGCCAGACCGGCCATTCCCGCGCCAATAACTAGGACCTGCTGCGTACTGGCCTCCCCACCTCTAGAGCGTGCAACTGCCGCTACCCTGGCAAGCATACCGGCACCGCGCTCCGGAAAGCTGGGTGTCCGGTTTTGCAGTTTCGCTAATCGGCCACCCGTCTCTGCTTGGATCTGGCAGACGACGCGAGTACCACCTTGCGCACCCGGACGCTCGTGGGGGTCACCTCCACGCACTCATCGTCGGAGATGAACTCGAGCGCTGATTCGAGCGTCAGCGGGATCGGCGGGGTTAGGCGAACCAGCTCCTCAGCCGTCGATGACCGCATGTTGGTAAGCTTTTTCTCCTTGGTGGGGTTCACATCCATGTCCTGGGGTCGGGAGTTGATTCCAATCACCATGCCCTCGTACACCTCGTCTTGAGGGACGCTGAAAAGCGAGGCGCGTTCCTGGAGGTTCAGCAGTGCGTAGGTGGTGGCTACGCCGGTGCGGTCTGCCACCAGGGATCCTTGCGACCTTGGCTTGATCTCCCCTTCTAGCGGCGCCCACTTTTCAAAGGTGTGGTGGATGATGGCGGTTCCTCGGGTTGCCGATAGCAGATCACCGCGGATTCCCAGCAGGCCCCGCGAAGGGATCAGGTAAGTTGCCCTCATCCACCCCGACGGCATCTGAATCATGTTGCTTAGGGTTGCCCGTCTGACCGAAATGATCTGGGTAAGCGAGCCGAAGTACTCCTCGGGAACGTCGATCTCGAGGAGTTCGTATGGCTCCAATTGTTGTCCATCAACGGTTCTTATCAGTGCTTTTGGCTTGGAGATCGTCAATTCGAAGCCTTCACGCCGCATCGTCTCGATCAGGACGGCAAGGGCCAGTTCTCCACGCCCCTGAACTTCGAAGGTATCGGTCCGATCGGTGGGAAGCACCCGGATGGCCACGTTTCCGATGATCTCTTGGGCAAGTCGCTGGGATATCAGCCGCGCGGTGAGCTTCTTCCCGTCTCGCCCGGCGAGCGGAGAGGTGTTAACCCCCAGCGTCATCGAGATCGCCGGCTCCTCTACCGTGAGTGGCGGTAGTGCGGTGGGGTCGGCCGGGTCCGAGAGGGTCTCGCCGATGTTGATGTCCTCGAAGCCGGCGACGATCGCTATCTCCCCGGCATCGACCGCATCGACCGCCTCCCGATCGAGGTAATGGGTCACGAAGAGCTCTCCGAGCTTGCTCCGGGTCACGGTGCCGTCGTTCGCGATCCGCGATACCGGCTGACCGCGGAGGAGGCGGCCCGATAGGACCCGGCAGATGGCGAGCCTCCCAAGGTATGGAGATGCATCGAGGTTGGTAACCTGTGCCTTAAGCATCGATTCCGAGTTGGCGTCCGGCGGTGGGATGTGCTTGAGGATGGCCTCGAAGAGCGGATGGAGATCGGTGGAGCCGATCGGGAGTTCGTTGTCTGCGATACCGGCCTTTGCGGAGGCGTAGATGATCGGGAAGTCGATCTGGCTTTCAGTCGCTCCTAGCTCGATAAAGAGGTCGAGAACTTCGTCGATCACCTCGCTTGGCCGGGCATCCGACCGATCCACCTTGTTGATGACCACGATTATCGGGAGCTTGCGCTCCAGCGCCTTGCGGAGAACGAACCGCGTTTGGGGTAGGGGGCCCTCGGCGGCGTCAACCAAGAGAAGGATCCCGTCGACCATGAAGAGCGCCCGCTCTACCTCTCCACCGAAGTCGGCGTGGCCCGGCGTATCGACCAGGTTTATCTTGACGCCTTCGTAGAATACCGAGGTGTTCTTCGCGAGGATGGTGATCCCTTTTTCGCGTTCGAGGTCGAGGGAGTCCATCACCCGGTCGGCGACCTCCTGGTTGTCCCGGAAGGCTCCCGACTGGCGGAGCAGCTTGTCCACCAGGGTCGTTTTCCCATGGTCGACGTGGGCCACGATGGCAACGTTTCGAATTTGGCTGGTCAGGGGTACTCCTCGGGAATCTAGGGGCGGGCCGCACTTGCAACCATGGCTGCCGCCGCTGGCGGCCACGCCGACGGCAGCCGCTGCTTGCCGCTCCATCGAATTGACTATGCAGTCTAGCCGGGAGGCTCGGGGTTCTGTCCGGGCTGATCGCCACCGGTATGCCGATGCTCGTCGAGTTCGCGCTGCACTTCAGCCCAGGTCATCGGCTCCGGATCTTCGCCAGCGGCCTCGCGGTTGCTCGCCTTCACCAAGATCCGCACCGCAGCCGTCCAGGGGACCCCCAGGCTGAGCAGCTTGGAGACAACACCGGCAACTTGCTGGTCGGCGATGGCGGAGACCCCGAAAAGCAGGTGTACGTTTTGGGCAAAGCCCGGATAGAAGGCGTGGTGAGCGAAGATGAGCACGATTGCAGGGACCGATGGCACGAGGCTTTGTGCTATCAGGTAACCGACCCTTCCCCCAGTCGAGAGCCTCCGTGTACCCGGGAGCAGGTGCAGGGCCGGAAGCCAAAAGGATTATTCCCGCGACCACAAGGAGGAGTTGCAGATCGAGGAGGGCGATGGTCGAGTGTGCTTGAGCGGCAACGATGGGCGGGAGCATCGCTCCGATCATCAGGGTTGCGTATGCAACGATGGCCAAGAGAGGCCGGGCAGCCAAGCCGGAAATGGCGTCGATTGCCCGGAGGCGAAGCAGGCGCTCGTATCGTTCGGGAGAAAAGCTCGCGAGGAGGAGCGGAACCGCTCCCAATACGTTGACATCCTCCCCGCCCGCAAGGGCGGGGAGGATGTCAACGCTCCCGCTACCGGAGAAGGCTGGATCCAACTGCTGAGCCGGCGATAAGGGCGATCATTTACCTTTGCCAGCTTACCGAGGAGTGGAGCGCTAGTTGGTGCTTGGCACCGGCTGGCGGCCGCGGTATGGTGATGGTCAAAGGTCCTTGGTGATCCTGGCTGCCGAAATGGTCTAGGGGGAGGGCGATGGCCGCTGACGAGAGCCTGGAGAGGCTGATAAACGTCTTCGAGATCCTGGTCAACACTGACCACCCCCTTACCCATGATGAGATTCTCGACAGCGTGCCGGGTTTTCCCCAGGGGCGCGATGCCAGGCTGCGGGCGTTTGAGCGGGTCAAATTTTCACTTCGCGATTTGGGTATTCCGGTGGAAGTGGTTACTCTTCCCGGCCGATCGGTGGTCGGTTACCGGATCCGGAAGGAGGAGGTCGAGCTCGAGTTCGACCTGACCGTGGAGGAGGCGGCCGCGCTTGAAAGCGCGCTCGGGTGTGCCAGCTTTGCCGATGGATCGGGTACGGTTTTGAACAGCCGCTTTGGCATTCTTTACCGGCATGCAGCCCCAATAATCTGGCAGGTTTCCGACCTTTCTCGCGTTCCTGACGCCGTTACCGATTGCCTCAGGCGTTCGCAGGAGATATCTTTCGTCTACCGGGGCACACCGCGAAAGGCGCGCCCTCTGGGTCTTCTCTCTCGGTGGGGGCGGGTGTACCTCGTTGCCGAGACCCCGTCGGGCGACCTTCGAAGCTATCGTGCCGACCGGCTGTCGGAGCCGATTACAGCCGGCCCGGTTTTCGAGCGCCCCAGCGGGCGCGATTTGGAGTCGGCGCTCCCTCCTCACCCGTGGCTCCTGGAGGTGGACGATCGGATTGAGATCGAACTCGCCGGTCCCAAGGCGGCACTCGCCGCCTTGGGAGCTCGAGATCTCACGACGCTTGGGGACCGCACAACCGGGACGATAGTTACCACCAATGTCGATCTGGTAATTGCCGATCTGATTAGCTACGGAGGCGAGGTTATTCCAATCGCGCCGCCCGAAATCAGGGCGAGGATGCGATCTGCGGTAGAGAGCGCCCTTTCCGATCTCGATGCCCGCTGGTCGGTGGGCGGCGAGAGGCGGGCCTTTTTGAAGCCGAAACGGAGGCAGCAGAGCATCCAGGAGCGGTTTGCGACCGTCTCTAACCTGCTGGCCTTCCTTAGGAGCCGGGGGAACAGCGCCCGGCTAACGGAGGTCGCCGGTGCGCTCGGTGTCCCGGTGGAGAGTGTCGCCAGCCTGCTGGAGACGGTGTCGCTCTGCGGTGTCCCTCCGTACAGTCCGGACGTTCTGCTTGAAGTCGTCGTCGATCGGGAGGAGGACTACGTCGAGGTAAGTTTGGAGACCCCGCTTGCCAAGCCGAAAATGGTCGGCCCCATCGAGGCGATGATAACGCTTGCTACTCTCGAGGCGGTGGTGGCCGCGGCCGGCGAAGACCTGTTGCCCGAGGACCTCGACCGCCTCCGCTCGGCTAGGGAGAAGATCGCAACAGCGCTCTCCAGGCGGATTCTTGATTCACTGGTGTACTTGGACGATCTCGACCTCCCCCCGGAGGTCGGAGCCTTGCGCAGCGCGATCGAAACCGGAGGGTGCGTGGAGTTCCAGTACGCATCTCCCTACTCCGCGATCGGTCCGCGTCACGTGGTACCGCTGCAGATCTTCTTTCTTTCCGGCTTGTGGTACCTCTATGCCGCGGGTGACGGCGGACCCAGGAGATATCGGCTCGACCGGATCTCGCAGATCTGCTCCGTTCCGTTTGATGGCTGCATTGCGGAGCGGGAGCGCCGCTTGGCCCTTTCCGAGCTCCACCGGGAGGATTTGCTCGCGCTCGAGGACGGGATCTGGATGGAGGTGCGGGCGGAGCCCGCTGCCGAAGTGGTTCTCGACTACCTGGCGCGAGGTAACTTGGAGGTGATCTCCGATGGCCGGTTCAACGTGGTCGCCCACTCCGACGCTTGGGCCGCAAGCCTTGTCCTCGCCCTCGGGAGGCTTGCATCGGGTGAAGTGAGCGCAGCCGCCTTGGAGATAGCCCGGGCTATGGGCACGGCCATCGCCGGCGCGCTGTCGGATCAGGGCCGGGCATAGTTGGTGGATTCGCGGTTGGAGCGGGCGCTCGCCGCCTCTAGGCATGGGGTGTTGAGCACGATACGGGTCGAAGGGTCTGTCCATTCGGTGCTGATCAACCCCTATCTTTTCCGTTCGTCCGTGGGGATATTCAGCCAGGCGGCGTCGGTCAAAGTGGGGAATCTCTCTTGGACTCCGCTCGCCACCCTGTGCCTCTTCTCGGAGTCGAGCTACCTGACCGTCGAGGGGGAGGTGGAGCTGTCTCGGGAGCCCGCTCTGATTGACGAGGCTGCCCTCGCGTTCGAGCTGAAGTATGGCCGGCCGCCGAGGCCAACGCTCGGTGCTCGGCTTCTGATCTTGCTCCACCCGATCCGTGTCTACGGAGCCTTGGGCGGGACTTAAGCGGCGGATGGACGTCGGCTGCCAGTGCCCAGCTCATTTGCGCGGAAGTTTCAAGCTAGAATGGCGTTGCAAACCACCTGGAGTCTTTTGCAGGCGTTGCCGGAGCAGGTAGCGGAGGAGCGGTTGACCGGAATTAGCGATGAGGGTCCGATACTGAGCGGACTTGGCGGTGCCAGTGAGGACGTTCGCCAGGCGGTAGGGCTCTTGGTGAGGCTGCTTCCCATCGTAGGCCTGCTCAAGTCCAGCCAGGCGCCGGTCTACTGCGATGGCCGGTCGATCACCCCTCGCCATCTTCACGTCCTCATCGAGGTTGCCGCGCTCGGGAAGATGAGCGTCTCCGAGCTGGCGGACCGGATGCGCGTCAACTTGGCCAGCGCTTCGGTGCTTACATCTCAGTTGGATGCGCTCGGACTGGTTGAGCGGCAAGAGGATCCGATCGATCACCGGCGCACGATCGTTGTGCCCGGGGAGCGCTTGGACGGCTTTTTCGACGAAGTGCTCGGCACGCGGCTGGCGCCCCTGGGCGAGGCGCTGTTGAGGATGGTGCCGGCCGACCGGAGCGAACTCTTCCGACTGACCAACAACCTTGGAACGCTGATCTGGGAGGGCGGGGTGCCGGCAAAACCTGAGAAGCTTGCCTAGTTGGCGTAAGTTTCGTTGTGGCTTTCCCAATCAGCGTTGATAACATGGAACCGATAAAAAGTTCACAAGTATTAACCGATAGCCAAGCTAGCTGGTAGAACAGTGGAGAATTTCGGGTAGATGAGTAAAATTTTTGAGCGACTCGGCGCTTGGAGCGTTCGCTTCCGGTACTTCGTGGTGGTTGCTTGGATCGGCGCCCTGATCGCTGCCCTCGCCTTCCTTCCTTCATTGGGGTCGGTGGTCCAGAACAACTTTGCAAACTTTTTGCCGCAGAACTCGCCATCGATCAAAGCGGCTAACCTCGCCGCCACTTTGCAGAAGACCAATGCATCAATCGTCATCGTCGTCGCCGACTCGCCAAACGCCCCGATTACCGCTTCCGAAAGCGCTTATCTCAATGGCCTTGCCGGAAGGCTTCAAAAAGTTTCCGGAGTCATCAAGGCTGAAGTGAGCGCGGTTGCGCCTTCGGGGCGAGCCGAGCAGATCGAGGTACTGTCGCAAAAGTCGCAGTTTAACGCGACCTCCAACCAGCGCTTGGTCGACGCCGTCCAGGGCCAAATCGGCTCCCCTCCGCCGCCTTCCGGATTGCAGATACACCTCGCTGGGACCGTGGCCACGGCGGTCGCCCAGGCCAGCCAGAACGGTACTAGCGCAAACTCGACCCAGCTCTACTCGGTGCTCTTCATCCTTCTTCTGCTGCTTTCGGTCTTCCGGTCGCTGCTGGCCCCTTTCCTTACGCTGATACCAGCTTTTTTGGTCTCGGTGCTAGCGGGACCGATCGTAGCCAGACTGACCAGCGTGTTGAACTTCCAGGTCTCCAACGTGACCCAGTTGCTCATGATCGTGCTGGTGCTGGGGGCTGGAACGGACTATGGCCTCTTCCTGGTGTTTAGAACTCGAGAGGAGATGCGCCGCGGCAAGAGTGCGAAGGAGGCGGTTCGCTTTGCGGTCTCCAAGGTTGGAGAGTCGATAACCTTTTCAGCGCTTACCGTGATCGCCGCCGTGCTCTCGCTCGCCGGTGCAACCTTTGGCCTCTACCGGGGACTCGGATATCCGCTCGGCATCGCGGTCTTCCTGATGTTGCTCGCCGGCGTGACCCTGCAGCCGGCGCTGCTGGCCATCTTTGGCCGGGCCGCATTCTGGCCTTCCAAGGTTGGCAAGACCGAGGCTCCGAGCCATGGATGGTGGGGGAGGGTCGCCGGACGGCTGGTGGCGAAGCCGCGGCTGACGCTAACCGTTGGGGTGCTTTTCTTTGCTGGGCTGGCGGTCCTCGCCCCGCTGAACCGTCCATCTGGTTTTGCCAGCAACACCTCCGCTCCGTCAAACTCGAGCGCCGCGGCTGGGAATCAGGCGCTTTCGAAGTACTTTCCCCACGCCGCCTATAACCCCACCGAACTGATTTTCAAGTTCGACACGCCGATCTGGCAACACCTCCAGACTTTGAGCTTTTTGCAGGCAAAGATCTCGGGTTCTCGGTTGTTTCAGCAGGTCAACAGCGGTCTTGAACCCGCTGGCATCACTCTCACCACGAGCCAGCTGGCGCGGCTGCATGCAAAGTTCGGTTCCGCCTCTTCGGCAAGCGCCGGACCTGGGACGTTGGCAAAGGCCGGCTCTTTCTCTTCCGCGAAGCTCGGCTATGCCGCCTCCGCCAACGCCGCCCGGGCATTTGAGCTCTACCATGCGACCGCGAACTACATCAGTCCGGATGGGAAAACGGTTCTTTTTGCGGTCACTCTTACCGCCGGCGACCCCGGCCTCAACCCGGCGATCAACTCGGTTCCCACGTTGCGCACCTTCACCGCCAGCCTCGGCCGTCAGGCTGGCGCCAGTGCAACCGGAGTAGCCGGAGAGGCCCCGGCCGCCTATGACGTCTCCTCCGCTTCTAACAGCGACTTGATCCACATTGTGCCGTTGGTGATCGTGATCATTGCGCTACTTCTGGCTCTCGTCCTCAGGTCCGCGGTGGCTCCGCTCTTTTTGGTGGTGAGCGTGGCGCTCTCTTACTTTGCCGCGCTGGGCCTGTCGGTTTTGATCTTTATGCTGATCGGCGGGAACTCCGGGTTGATCTTTATCCTCCCCTTCATGCTCTTCCTTTTCCTGCTCGCCTTGGGCGAGGATTACAACATTTTGGTGATGACCCGGATCAGGGAGGAGTCGTACCGCAAGCCGATTCGTGAAGCCGTGATCGATGCGGTTGGAGCCACCGGCTCGACGATCACCTCTGCAGGGATGGTTCTTGCCGGAACTTTTCTAGTTCTTGGGCTAGCTTCGGCCGGCCAATCGGAGGTGGAGCAGATCGGTGTCGGGCTCGCGCTTGGAGTGCTCATGGATACGTTCCTAGTCCGCACGCTCCTGGTCCCCTCCCTAGTCGTCCTGCTAGGCCGGGTTACCTGGTGGCCATCTTCGCTCTCTCACTTTGGTCACGAGCAGGCGAATGCGCGCGCCACGGGGGGCGCCGCTATCGTGGCCGGGGAGGTAGTCGGCTAGCCGTGGCCGGTTCGGTCTACGCCGAGGTTGACGCCGCTAGCAGAGTGGCGACCCTTTGGATCGACAATCCGGAGCGGCGGAATGCCCTTTCGGTGGAGATGTGGCGATCGATACCGGAGGTGGTGGCCCAGATAGAACTCGATCCTGCTGTTCAGGTCGTCTGCGTCAGAGGGTCGGCGGGATTATTTTCCGCCGGTGCCGACATCTCCGAGTTCGGCACCGAGCGGAGCGGAGCGGCGAGCGCGGCCTACGACCGGCTGACCGAAGCTGCAGCGCTGGCGATCGCACAGTGCCGGCTGCCGGTGGTTGCCCTGGTCGAAGGGTACTGCTTTGGTGGCGGGGTGACGCTGGCGGTTGCTTGTGATCTCCGCTTCGGCGTTGAAGGCTGCTCGATGTCGATCCCGGCGGCGCGCCTTGGAACTCTCTATCCCCACGCGGCTCTTGAGCGCCTCCGCGGCCTGGTTGGAGCTGGTGTTGCCAGGTACATGCTCTTTGCTGCCCCGCGCTTCGATGCCGGTGCCATGCTCCAAGCCGGCCTGGCCGAGCGGGTGTTTTCTTCTGGAGCGGTTGCAGCCAAAGCCATTGCCGATATGGCACGGCTCGCTCCGCTTACCCAGCAGGGCGCCAAGCTTCAGCTCGGGGGTACCCTCGACGGAAGTGAGCTCGAGGAGCTTTCGGCGCGGATATTTGCATCTGCCGACTACGCCGAGGGCGTGGCGGCGTTCGGCGAGGGCCGCAAACCTGGCTTCAAGGGCAGATAGCTGCTATCATTCGCTTGGAGGCACCTATAAGGGCTGTTCGGAGTGGGGCAAAGGGGGGTTTCGGTGAGGGTTCCGTTAACGGTTAACGACTTTCTATCTCGGGCTTTGACGGTGTTTCCCGATCGGACGGCATTGGTGGATGAACCAGATTTTCCGGGGGCTCTCGGCCGGATCAGTTACGCCGAACTCGGGCAGAGGGTTGCCGGGATGGCCTCACGACTGGATGCGATGGGCTACGGTGTTGGCGATCGGATTGGCATTGTGTCGCCGAATGCCGGCAAGTTTCTCATCTCCTACTTCGGAGTCTCCGGGTACGGCCGGATCCTGGTTCCGATCAACTATCGGTTGAACACCGATGAGGTCCAGTACATCGTCGACCACTCCGGCACCAAGCTTCTTTTGGTGGATCCCGAGTATGCGGAAGCATTCTCTGCGGTTAAGGTTGCCAAGAAAATCATCCTCGATGGCGTCGAGGATGCGGAACTGTTCGCTCCAGCTGGTGCCCACGACGAGGTGCCGCATTGGGAGGCCGACGAGGACTTTACCTGCTCGATCAACTATACCTCGGGGACGACTTCGAGGCCCAAGGGAGTCCAGATCACCCACCGGAACTTCTGGACCAACTCGGTCACCTTTGGTTGGCACGCGACGGTGAGCGATCGTGACGTGTTATTGCATACCCTTCCAATGTTCCACGCCAACGGCTGGGGGATGCCTTACGCCGTTACCGGCATGGGGGTGCCGCACATCATCCAGCGAAAGATCGATGGGGAGAGCATTCTCCAGCGGGTTGCGGCCGAAGGGATCACGCTCGCCTGCGGCGCTCCGGCGGTATGGGCGGCAGTGCTCGACGCCGCGGAGAAACGGCGATCCGGAGGATCTCCTGTCCCGGGACGGGATCAAGTTCGGATCGTGGTGGCGGGAGCGCCGCCACCGTCCCGGACCATCGAGAGGATTCAGCACGAGCTTGGCTGGGAGTTCATCCAAATTTACGGCCTCACCGAGACGGCGCCGCTGCTCACCATCAACCGCAAGCCAAAGGAGTGGGACGCTCTGGACCCGGCCGAGGTTGCTCGCCGGCTCTCCAGGGCCGGCACCCCGGGGCTGGGGGTAACGCTTGCCGTCGATGGCGATGGCGAGGTGCTCGCGCGGGCAAACCAGGTCTTCGAGAGCTACTGGAACCAGCCGGAAGAGACTGGAAAGGCGCTTTCCGACGGGTGGTTCCACACCGGTGATGGAGGAAGTTACGACTCGGGGTACCTGACGATACTCGACCGGAAGAAGGACGTAATCATCACTGGAGGGGAGAACGTCTCTTCGATCGAGGTCGAGGACGCTATCTTTCAGCACCCGGCGGTGGCAGAGGTCGCGGTGATTGGCGTCCCAGACCCGAAGTGGGGGGAGACGGTGAAGGCGCTCGTGGTGGCCAAGGCCGGTGCTTCGGTGACCGAAGATGAGCTGCGAGAGTTCTGCCGCGAGCGGCTGGCCCATTACAAGTGCCCGACCAGCTTCGAGTTTCGTGAGGAGCTGGCTCGCACCGCGACCGGCAAGCTGCAGAAGTTCAAGCTGCGCGAGCCGTACTGGCAGGGGATGGAGAAGCGGATCAACTAAAGGTCGGTCACCAGCTTGAACTCCTCCGCCGGGATCCCGGTATCTGGGACCCCGGCGGCAGCCCGTATGCGCTCCTCCAGGTGGGCGACTGGGTCGACATCGGCAGCTATGCCATAGCTCGAGCGATACTGGCTCCGGTGCTCGGCAAGCGCCATCGCCTTGGTGGAGATGAAGCCGTCCATCGGCTGGCGGAAGTCCACCACTTCGGCCTCGAAAAGAACTAGCGCCGTTGGCCGCCACGCCGGCCCCAACTCCGGCCAGAAGGTGGCGTCACGCGCCTTTGAGATTGCGTCGACCACTACCTCTCCGGCGACTCGGTGGTCTGGGTGGATTCGATAGCGCTTCCAGGGGTCGTGAGTGAGGACGATTTCCGGTCTCGACCTGCGGATCAGGGCCACCACCCTCATGACCAGGCCGAGCGAGAAGGCGAGCTCGCCGTCGATCTCTCCGAGGAGCGTGGGGGGCGATGTCGCGCCGAGAACTTTGGCCGCCGCCACGGCCTCACGGGAGCGTGTGAGGGCGAGTTCCAGCGGATCGGCCTGCGGATCCCAGGTTCCCCTCCGGCCGTCGGTGAAGATTGCAAGGCTTGTAGCGCAGCCGGATGCGGACCACCGCGCGAGGGTTGCACCGGCACCGAACTCGACGTCGTCTGGATGGGCTCCAAAGGCCAGGACGGCCGTCGGCGTGTCGAGCGTGAATGGTTCAGGGGTTGCCAGGTAGGTCGCGAACCCCTCCCGTTGCCCTTTTGCGGCGCTCAGAGCTGGCTCCAGAGCGGCGAGGACGGGAACAGCTGCCGGGCGAGGTCTAAGTCGCCCGCGGTGTCGATGTCGAAAGCGGTTCGATTGGAGAGGATGCGCACCCTGCCGAATCTAGCGCGCAGGGACTGGAGGTGAAGCTGGAAGGAGCTGGTGCCGAAGTAAGTTTTGAAGCCCGGTGCCGTGGGGGCGAGAAGCAGGTTGGTGCCCGCAACTCGCTGGTCGGGAGCGAGCGCCGGGATCGGCTCTTCTCCTCCGGCCTCGAGAAGGCCACCGAGGCCTTCGATAAAGGGGAGATCGCCGGGCACCACCAATACCGCGGATACTCCCCGCGCCACCAAGAGCTGGACAAGCGATGACAGCGCCTGGTTCAGGTCCTCGCCCTTCTGTTGCACAAGGTCCACCCTGGAGCCGAAGTGGAGATCCAGCGGGCCCCGGGCGAGCAGGATCGGCCGATAGGGGGCGAGCGATTGCAGCGTCCTCTCCAGGCAGTAGGTGACGAGCGACCGGCGGCCGGCCTCGTCCAGGTGACCGCGGAGGCGAGACTTCGACTCTCCAAGGGCCTTTTGGATCACGACCGGCTGGATCACCACTTCATCCAGCATAGGGAGAGTTCCTGGCTAGCCTGTTGGCGGTGGACGTTGGAATCGACGAGGTGGGCAGGGGATCCTGGGCCGGCCCGGTGGTGGTTGCGGCCGCCTATGGAGATGTGGAGGGCGCGAGCGCAATTCTTGGTAGCGGTGGCGGCTTTCAAGACTCCAAGGCCTTGTCGCCCAAGAAAAGGGCGAGCGTTCTTGTCCAGCTTGGAGGCGCCGGAGTTGCTTTTGCTATCGGAGAGGCAAGCTCTGTTCAGATCGACCGGGAGGGCCTTACCAACTCCCTCCGGACGGCGGCGCTGACCGCGCTGGCGGAATTGGCGGCGACCCGGATACTCCTCGACGGCAAGCACAACTACATCGGGGATAGCCGAGTCGTTACAGTTGTTGGCGGCGATCGTCTCCACCCGCTGATCGCTGCGGCTTCCATTGCCGCGAAGGTCTATCGCGACGCTCTGATGGTGCAGATCGACGAGGAGCTCCCGTGGTGGGACCTATCGGCAAACAAGGGCTACGGATCGCGCCGCCATTTCGCCGCGCTGATGGCGTGGGGAGTTTCGACCGAACATCGGCTTTCGTTCGCCCCCATGCGGCACTTGCCAGGATCTTTAGGCGCAAGCCTTTATGATGGAGGTCGAGCGTAGCAAGGCAAGGAGAGGGCGGGTGGCGCAGATGAATGTGTCTGACCTCGATCCCACGTCGCCGATTCCGTTGTGGGTGCAGCTGGTAGAGCACCTTCGCCATCTCATCGAGACCAACCAGTTTGGGGAGAAGTTCCCCTCGGAGTTGGAGCTGCAGGTGCGATTCGGCGTCTCCAGGTCTACGGTTCGTCAGGCGATTCGCCATCTCCGGGCGGAGGGATACCTCGACCCGCAGCAGGGCAGGGGAACCTTCATAGTCGCTCGGGAGCGTTTCGATTCACTAAACAACCAGCGCTTTTCGCTGGCAGCTCGGATGGCAGACACCGGTCTTGAAGAGGTGTGCCGCGTCCTCCGGGTTGAAGAGGTTCGCTCCGAGGAGGTCGCTAGCCGCTTGCGGCTGTACGATGATCGCTTTCTGCTGGTTGAGCGGCTTCGTGGGAGCGATCGGCTTCCGGTGGCGCTCGAGCGAGCCTGGATAGTCTTCGAGTACGGCTCAGTTCTGGCGGGGGTCGATCTAAGCCAGGGGACTCTGTACGAGCTACTCGAGAGCGAAGCCAGCATGACCATCACTTCGGGCTCCGACGAGGTTCTTGCCGAACTCCCGTCTAGGGAGGACGCCAAGCTTTTGAAGGTGCGCAGAACCCATCCGGTGCTAGCCATCGAGAGGGAGGCATCGTCCTGGGCGCAACCGATCGAGTTTCGGAGGACGGTTTTGGTCCCGGAGCGGGTGAGCTTCGTCGCCCGTTGGGGAAGGTAGGCGTCGGAGATCCTTTGGATTTGGTATAATAGTTGCAGGTGCAATTATATGCTTCATTGCCGGAGGAGAGGGATGCCATGGGAGCCAAAGCCGTAGATCTGGGATCGGCGCAGCTGGTGGCGGCGCCAAGCGAGTGCCCGGAGCGGATGCCGGTGAAGATCACTTCTGCTCCCGGAGGCTACGAGGGCGAAGGGTTTCCGGTCAAGCGGGCCTTCGCCGGGGTTCCGCAGGAGTTGCTCGATCCCTTTGTCCACCTTGACGAGATGGGGGAGGTCGAGTACGGTCCCGGCGAGCCCAAGGGGACGCCTTGGCACCCACACCGGGGTTTTGAGACCGTGACCTACATGCTCGAAGGGGCCTTTGTCCACCAGGACTCCATTGGCGGAGGAGGCGACCTCGGCCCCGGGGATACCCAGTGGATGACCGCCGGCTCAGGCATACTCCACATCGAACGCCCGCCTGAAGGGTTGGTAGTTGCCGGCGGCTTATTCCACGGCCTCCAGCTTTGGGTGAACCTTCCCAAGGCAAAGAAGTGGGCTGATCCTAGGTATCAGGACATCGATGGCTCCCGCGTTGGGCTTGGAGCCAATTCGGAGCGTGACGCAGTGGTCCGGGTCATCGCCGGGTCCGTCGGGGAGGTGGCGGGGCCGGGGGTCACCCACACCCCGATAAACATGCTCCACGTGACCTTGATGCCGGGATCGCGGCTGCGCCTTCCTTGGCCGGAGCGGTTCAACGCCTTGGTATATACCATGCAGGGAACTGCCCAGGTGTCGAGCAAGCGGGTTCCGCTCGGGGCGAGCCATCTGGCGGTATTGGGCACCGGAGGGGTTATCGAGCTTGCCAACGCGGGGCAAACGTTTGCCGAGGTGATTCTTCTTGGCGGCGAGCCAATTCGCGAGGCCGTAGCCCGATACGGGCCCTTTGTGATGAACACCCGCGAGGAGCTGGTCCAAGCGTTCGAGGACTACGAGGCGGGAAGGATGGGGCAGATTCCCCCAGGACGGCTCGGGAGCTGACCGAAGTTGCCGATCAGCTGGCAGCTATGGCTCTTGCCCGCGCCCCTAGCAGGTTTTGTGCTACGGAAAGATTGAAAGAGACGGCCAGCCCTGGCCTCGCCTCCGGTATCCAAGCGGTTCCGTCCCCGAAGAGAGCGAATCCTCCGAGGGACTTCACCATCGCTACCCCGGGAGCGTGGTCCCAGGGGAGAGTCCGCTCATAGAGGAGGAAGTCGACCTCGCCGATGAGTAGCGAACGGTAGTCGGTGGCCGCGCATCCGGCGTTGCGAGCAACCTGAAAGTTCTTGGCAATCTCGCGATCCAAGCGGTCGCCTGTGGCTTGTGGGAGGTACCTTTTGGAGAGCACGCCCCGGCCGGCGCGCGCAACCGCCGGTCGCTCGATTGCGGTCCCGTTCAAGCTCACGCCCAATCCGGCCCAGTACCCCAGGCGATCGCCGGTCCTCCACTCGATGGTCCAGGCGCCCGCCACTCCACCATTGGCGAACAGGGCAACCATAGTTGCGTACGCACCGTTTTGGGAGACGAAGTTGGCGGTGCCGTCGATTGGGTCGACAAACCAGATCGGTCCAGCGCCGTCGGTTGGAAGCGGCGGACCCGTTGCAGACGACTCTTCGGCAACGACCCTGGAGCCGGGGAGGATCGCCTCCAGCTCGGGAGAGAGCGTGGCTTCGATGGCGACATCGACTTCGGTTACCCACTCGGAAGGCGCCTTCTCCCAGGACGCGAGGGGAGCTTTCGGCGGATGGAGCTGGTCCAGGAGTGCCCACACCTCCCGGTAGATGCGATCATCCAATCGCGTGGAAGTCGGTCCTGCTGGCCAGGGTGCGCTCGAGCGCGACGTACTCGTCGGAGCTGGTGATCGGCAACAGCTGCAGCAGGAGCTCCAGATCTCCGGTGACCGATATCCTTCCATCCATGAATGCGGCGGTGGCGTCGAGGCTTCCCTGCTGCATCGCCCGTGCATCCTCGAGGCTGATCGTCAGCTCGACATCCGGTTCTTCGGCTTCGCCAATTCCGGCGCCGGTCAGCTGGCCGTCAGTGATGCTCCAATAGTAGGCGTACTCCGTATCCTCGTGGGTAAGGTAATACTGGAGCAGCGCGGTGGCTCCCTCGCGCCTCGGCATGGCCGCACCAAGCTCCAATGTGTCTGCTACCCATCCCGATGAAAGCCAGTTTGCCATCTTCCGCTCCTTGCACGCGATTTGCTTGGATGGCTTGCGCACCCAATCGTCAACAGCAGATCCTAACGCCAGGGTGGCCATCTCTGCAGCCTGAATAGCGGACCGGAACTGGCCACATGGATCCGGTTCCTCGCCTTGGGCTAGGCCCCTTGCAGCCCCGAAAAGAGGTCGTCCTCGATCTCTGCACCCTGCGAGCCAACCAGGTGATACTCCTCGTACGGATAGATCGCCGCCATCTCTTCCGGCGAGATTGCGAACCAGAATGGGGCAGTGGGGTCGATCTGGCTCTCATGGGCGAGGAGCGCGTCCCGTGCAACCGCCAGCGTCGTGCTAACGTCGATCTTGGTCGTCACCAGGTGATCGTCCCCGTCGCGCTCCTGCATCCGGAACGGAGCATCGACGCCGCGGCTTGCAAGCTCCTTGGCGACGGTTTCAAAGCGCTCCCTGGTCCACAGGGACCAGTACCACTTTGGAACCTCCCACGGATCCCCAAGTTCCGGCCATGCCAGTCGATCGCTGGCAAGCTTTAGTGCCTCCCTGGTGGCTTCGTATACCCTGATGTGGTCGGGATGCGGGTAAAAGAGCTGGCTCTCGGCGTAGCTGATCACGACTTGTGGCCTCTCCTGCCGGAAAAGTTCCACCAGCGGTCTCGCGGCGGAGGCCAGTGGCGCCGCCGCAAATGAACTCGGCGCGGTGTTGGCGGCGGTGCCGGCCATCCCCGAGTCGCGAAAGCCGAGGGAGATGGCGTTCTGGTAGCCGATGATCTCGGCTGAGCGGGCAAGCTCCTTTGCACGGAGTTCGGGAAGGTCGGCAGGGTCGCGCCCGGCGTAGTTGGGGTTCAGGTACTCGCCCTCCTCACCTCCGGTCGCCGTGACCAGGATGCAGCGCACTCCTTCGCGAGCGTAGCGGGCGACGGTTGCGGCGGTCTTGGAGGCTTCGTCATCCGGATGGGCGTGGATGGCTATCAGAGTCCTAGGCATCGATTACAGGCTAACGGGCACCCGGCTTGCAAGCGGCAAAAATCCCGTTCTCAAAGGCGCGGCGGAGCCTTGAAACCCGGAGGGGAAGTGGTGGCTTTACCGGCGGTAACGTATACCGGTGTCCCGTTTCCGTAAAGGACCCCGCCTTGCAAGCCGCCCAAACGGGAGTAGCCGCCGGTCGAGGGCAGGTCGACTTTGGCGTTGTCGGCCGTTGTGAGGACGACTCGACGGTCGGGGTTGACCCCTGCGGCCTCGATCTCCTCCACCGCGGCCATTCCGATGACAATTCCGGTGGTGGTGGCGTAGTCGAGGCTTTCGTCCGCAGGGAGATGCTTGGCGATCTTGGCCACTACCGCTGCCCACGGCTTGGGTAGCAGGGTCGCGGGAAGGTATGGAGAGAAGCGAAGGATTGTGGATGGGTAGCTGGCCTTGAGGGTGAGGTTGGAGTAGAGCTCGCGGAGTTTTTCGACTGCGAGGGTTGCCTGGGTGACCACGACCGCAGGATGGGCGTTGGAGGCATCGAGGGAGGCGAGGAGCGAAGCGGTCGAGAAGATTCCGGCAAACGAGACCAGTATGGTGGTCTTGCTTGCAGCTATTGTTAGCGCTTGGGGGCCGAAGCCGTCGCTGGCCGCGGCCGGCGAGAAGGAGACCAGATTCACCCTCCACCGGCTGGGGAGCTTGGAGCTGACCGCCGCTGCGGTAGCTGTTGGCGTGCCTGGGGGTACGAACAGGGATACTCGCTGGGGGCTACGATATCGCTTGGCAAGAGCGGTGGCGATCTCCGCCGCCTCGACTTCGACCGTCGGGTTGAGAAAGATGCTGCTGCTTGGGCCGGGCCAGGCGTAGGTGGTGGGGAAGAGCTGGATGGTGTTGGCGCTGCTTGCAGCTGAGGCAAGGTAGCTTGCGGCAGAGGTGGGACCGTCTCCGATGAGTCCGAAGGCCCCGATTGTGCTGGTGAGTGATGCTGCCGCTGCAGCAGCCACGGGCTGCTGCGACTGGTTGTCGATGGTTGTAACCGAGATCTGGCGCCCGTAGGCGCCGCCGGTGGCGTTGACGTAGGCGAGTGCAGCCTTGATCCCGCCGAGGACGGATCCGTTGCCGAGAGAGGACGGTCCGCTTAGTGCGGTGTCGGAGCCGAGCAGGATGCTGGTCGAGGTGATTCCCGGGGCCGAGGCGGTCCTTGCGGTAGTGGTGGCACTCTTCGCAGTGCCACACGAGGCAAGCGCAAGGGTTGCTGCTCCAACGAGCAAGGCAGTGGTTTTCGGTGCTCTCCAGGCCATCGCGGACAACCTAGCATCGAATTCTTTGATCTCTTTACGGTGAGGACCTTGGCGGCTATCATCTCGGCCAGGATGCGGTCGCCGGCAACCTCGAGGGTCGGTCAGTGAAAGTCTCGCGATCGCAGGGGAACGGCCTCGAGGAGCGGCTTGATACTGCCGGCGACGACGGTTGCGACCCCCTCCTGGTACTGGAGGATTCCCGAGACGACTACCGCCGGAGCCAGTGCTTCGCTGCGATAGCGGATCCATACCCCGGGTTTGACGAGAACGTTGGCCAGCCCAGTCTCGTCCTCCAGATTCAGGAAAACCACCCCTTTGGCGGTCCCCGGCCGCTGCCGGTGGGTTACCGCTCCGGCGACCCGCACCCGCCGGCCGTCCCCCGCCGACGGCAGCGAGGAGGATGGCAGGACCCCGAGCTGTTCCAGCTCGGGTCGGAAGAGCTGCATGGGGTGCCCCTCCACCGACAGCCCGAGCGACGCTATCTCCATGGCGAGCTGTTCGTAGGGGCTGAGCTCGCCCAGGTCGGGCAAGTCCTCCGGTAGGAGGAGCTCGGGAATGGCGTTCCGGGTTGCCGTAGCCAACCCGGCAAGCCAGAGGAGGTCTCGCCGGCCGTGGCCAAAATCGTCGATCGCCCCGGAGCGAGCAAGCCCCTCAAGCTGGACTTCGCTCAGTCCTGTCCTGCGAGCCAGCTCCTCCAGCGAAGGGTACGGCCGGTGTTCGAGGATTTTTGCGGCGCCCTTCTCTCCGAGACCCTTTATGTTTAGGAGCCCAAGCCTGATCCAGGAGGAGCCGCCGTCCACCTCAACCGATGCCTTGGCCTCCGAGAGGTTGACATCCGGACCCCGAATCCCGACGCCGTGGCGGACCGCGTCCCGGGTGAGCGTCTGCGGCGACCAGAATCCCATGGGTTGGGACCTGAGTATGCCGGCGTAGAAGGCGGCCGGGTAGTGGAGCTTGAGCCAGGCGCTGACGTAGACGATGTAGGCGAACGAGGCGGAGTGGCTCTCCGGAAAGCCGAAGTTGGCGAAGGCGGCGAGCTGCTCGTAGATCCGCTCCTTGACCCCGTCCGGGATGCCCTTCTCCTCCATCCCGGCGAACAGCCGCTGTTTGAGGCGGAGCATCCTGTCCGCCGAGCGCTTTGAACTCATGGCCTGGCGCAGGCTGTCGGCTTCGGAGGGGCTGAACCCGGCTACGTCCATGGCCATCTGCATGAGCTGCTCCTGGAAGAGCGGTACCCCTAGGGTCTTGGCCAGTGACCGCTCAAGCAGAGGATGGAGGTAGGACACCTCCTCTTTCCCGGATCTCCTCTTCAGGTATGGGTGGACCGATCCACCCTGGATCGGTCCCGGCCGTATCAAAGCCACCTCTACTACAAGGTCATAGAAATGCCTGGGCTTGAGTCTCGGCAAGGTGGCCATCTGCGCCCGGCTCTCCACTTGGAAGAGCCCGACGGTGTCAGCCCGGGAGAGCATCTCGTATACCTCATCCTCTTGAGGGAGGAGCGCTATATCGACCGTTGTGCCGTAGACGTTGCGGACTATGTCTACCATCTCGTGGATGGCCTCGAGCATGCCGAGCCCCAGGAGGTCGAACTTCACCAGGCCCATGGCGGCGCAGTCGTCCTTGTCCCACTGGATCGCGCTCCTCCCGGCTTTTCGCGCCCACTCGATGGGACAGACCTCGACGATCGGCCGGTCGCAGATCACCATCCCCCCTACATGGAGGCCGAGGTGGCGGGGGGAGCCCTCGATGGCCATCGCGGCCTCCGCCAGCGGCTTGGGGAGTTCCAGGAGCGGCGCCCCCCGGTGATCCCGGGCGGCGAGGGAGGCGGAGAGCGACCCGGATCGCTCGATCTGCCTCGACCACAGGTCGATCTGCGCGCTGGGAACGCCGTACACCCTGGCGGCGTCCCGCAGCGCAGAGCGGGCGCGGTAGGTGATCACGCTCGCGACCTGGGCGGCATACTCCCTGCCGTAGCGGTCATACACGTACTGGATCACCTGGTCTCGCCGTCCGCTCTCGATGTCAACGTCGATGTCGGGGGGGCCGTCGCGCTCCGGGGAGAGGAAGCGCTCGAAGAGGAGCTTCAGGTCGACCGGGTCGGCGTTGGTGATCCCGAGAGCGTAGCAGACGGCGGAGTTTGCCGCTGATCCCCTTCCCTGGCAGTAGATGCCCTCCCGCTTGCAGAAGTCGACGATATCGGCTACCACCAGGAAGTAGCCGGCGAAACCCAGCCTGTCGATGATCTCCAGTTCGTAACGGATCTGCCGGTAGGCTCCCGGGACCCGTTCGTTCCCTTCGGTGCCGTAGCGCTCTGGGGCCCGCTCGAAGGTGAGCTTGGCGAGCCACTTTGAGTCGGAGAAGCCGGGCGGGGCGAGATTGCGGGGAAGTTCCGGCGTCACCAGCTCTACCGGAAAGGCGCACCGGGAGGCGATCTCCAGGGTCGCCTCCACCAGTCCGGGGTAGCGCTTGAAGAGAAGGCGCTGCTGCCGTGGATGCCTGATCCTCGGGATCCCTCCCGCCGGGAGGTGGCCATCGAGGTCAAAGAGGCTACGGTTGGATCTGATCGCGGCGGTTACCGTGCCGGCAGCCTGCCCTCGGGCGTCTACCGCGTGGACGTTCTGAGTGGCAGCGGCGAGCAGGCCATAGCTGGCGGCGGTTTCGGATAGCAGCTCCATGCGCACCGTGTCCAGGGGGTCGAAGTGGTAGCTCACCTCGACCACGAGATCGTTGGGGCCAAAAAGTTCGATCAGCTCTCGCGTGCGCGCCTCGAGAGCGCGTCTGCCACCGCGGAGGATCGCCTGGTTTAACGGTCCCTTGCGGCAGCCGGTTAGGATTACCCACCCTCGCTCTGGCTTTGCGCGGGCGAGATCGGCTAGGGTAGCGGCAAACCCCCCCTTTGCCTGGGCATCCATGAGCCCCTTGGAGATGAACTTGGAGAGCGCGCGGTAACCCTCCGGGGAGGCGGCGAGGACTACTAGGTGTTCACCCACCGGATCGACAACCCCGGCCCTGGTGCCGCTGGAGCCGACGGTGAGCTCGGCGCCCACGATGGGGGTGACTCCTAGCCCCCTTGCCGCCTGCAGAAATCTGGGAACGCCGTAGAGCCCGTTGTGATCGGTGAGGGCGATGGTGCCGATGTCGAGGCTAGCCGCGGCCTGTACGAGCTCTTCCGGCGAGGCTACCGAGTCGAGAAAGCTGAAGTAGGAGTGCGCGTGGAGTTCGGCGTAGATGGGGGGGCCGTTCGATCCCATGATTACAGCATATTCGGACGGATGTTCGATTAGTCGAAGGCGGCCTCCAGCCACCATCGGCCTGCCTCTCTGATTACAACGTAGGCTCCACGTCCAGTGAGCAACGCCATTCGCCCGTATCGCCGCCGTCTCGGCTCCCACCATCGCTCGACGACAAGCCATGGGCCGCGGCTGGATAGCACTTCGATACGTTCCCCCCGGATCACCATCACTTCGGCATCCCCCGAGAGAAGTCCCGAGGCATCGATCTTCACCTCCTGGCCTCCGCCATCGATCACCTCCACGCCGAGTGCATCCCTGGCCACGACGCTTGGGCGGCTGCCAAACATCGACCCCGGCCAGGGAAGTTGGGGCTTCGACGCCGCCTGCGGCTGGGGCCAGAGGCCATCCCACGGCCTCCAGCTCGCCTGCTCGCGCGGGGACCTCCCCCCTACGATCACCGGCACCGCCACCCTGGCGTCGCCGTACGTAGCCGCCAGCCGGGACAGCACCTCTGTTACCTCGCCGTCCTTCACCTCCTGTCCGGCCAGGGTGAGTTGGCGTGCCTTAGCCGGCACCCACCGCTTTGCCTCTACCCCGATGGCGAGCAGCCTCCCGCGCCCCTCCCGCGTTCCCTGCTCGAACCACCTCAACCTGGCGATGATCTCGCTCGGGGACCCTCCGTCGGGTATCTCCGCCACCCTGGAGAGCACCCCGTTCGCGGTCTCCAGCCTCATGGTGAAGCTGGCGAGCACCATGCCTTGCTCTTCACCGGCGCTTATGGCCCTTCGCAGCTCGGGCATCAGCGAGAAGAGCGCCCGTTCCAGGGTCTGGGCCTCCTCGATCTCCACGGCTACCGAGAATCCCTGGTCGATCGGGTCGCCGAGACAGGTGCTGTCGATCTCTATGCGGCAGAGGGCATGCCATCGCAGCCCCGGGGCACCGAAGCGCGAAGCCACCGAGGAGCCGGGCAGTTGCTGAAACCCCGAGATGGTTGCCAATCCCGCCTGCTCGCATACCCGGGCGATCGAGGGTGGGAGGATACTTCTCACCGGGTAGGAACCTAGGAGGCTTGCGGACATGCCCTCTGGGAAGAAGCGACCGTTCCGGGCTGCGATCCTTGCGGAGAAGACGGAGTCCCCGGTTCCGGCGAGCGCTCGAAACCCCGGGGTGTCCGCGGCGATCTCCGCGATGAGCTTCTCGGTACGGGCGACGACTGCGGCCTCCGAGCCGTAGTAGCGAAGGCAGGAGCGGATGGGGGCGGATAGGAAGCCGTTGCAAGCCCGGAAGGCCGGCGTCACCTCCTCTAGCCTTCGTTCCAGGGACGCCATCCACCTCTCCTCGGCAAACCTGTCCCTCGTGGCTATCCGGGTGGCTGGGTCGCGGGCAACCACCTGGGCGCGCGTCATGGCGAGCCTGACGCCGGCGTTGCGAGCGGCCGCGGTCAGGGCAGCGACCGCCCCGCGTTCGAGGATGGCGACCGGTTCGCCGGGAGTGGCTCCGATCGCCATGGCCGCCAAACCTTGAGGGAGTACGACCAGGCTTCGCCGTGGCTTGGCGGCGAGCATATTATCCCGCGCTTGACGATCTCAAGATCCGTCCGCGATGCTCGATGGAGATCTCGAGGACCGGCCTGCCAAAGACGGTTCCCTCCAGGGATCCGTCCCACGTTATGCCGGTAGGCGAGACGATGGCGTCGATGCCTCCGGCGTAAAGGATGCTCCTCCGGCGGGTGTCTCCACCCCGGTCTACCACCACCAACGCGGTCTTGCGCTCACGAGCCTTGGCGGCGACGCGCCGCCAAGGCTGGCCGATCGCCTGCATGGGCAGGAGGATGACATCGAAGCCGTCCATGGCGATCATGGCTGCCCGCGCGGTTTCGGAGATGGGTACGTCGATACTGGCGAGATGCCCGAGATCCCAGCCGGCGTCTGCCAGCGCGCCGACCCCGAGGTCAGGCATGGAGAGGACGGCTATGTTGAGTCCGGATTTGGAGGCCTCGGCGAGCAACTCGACGGTTGCCATGTAGACGCCACTCCCGATTGGCCCGCTCACCAGCGTTGTCGTTCCAATCGCTATCCCTCCTCTGGGAAGGAGGGATAGGAACGGATCTCGCGTTGGGAGGGTCGGTGGTTCCAGGGGAGAGATAGCGAACATATGTTCTATAATACCGCAGGCGGCGACAACGTTGACGCCCGGTTTTACCGGGCCGGTAGGTTGATCTCCGGGCTTGTGGATGCGCGGTAGGAGGAGAGCCTGATGCCGTGGGTTCCCAGGAGGCGGCGCACCTCCGCGATGTCAAGATCGAGCGGAGCTGCGTATACCTCTGGACGCTCGGAGTAGGCGCGGAGTTCGGGGGTGTCCTCGGAGAAGGCGACGGGAAGCTCGGTGATCCCCTCGGGTGCACCCGGTGCCCACTCCTCGAGGAAGGCGATCAGGGCGGAAGGGGTGGCAAGTAGATCTTCTTCCGCCGCAATCACCTGCGCGATGGTGGCGACCCCTCGTGCGGTCGCGAGGCCGTAGGCGTCGTAGCCGAGCCGGGACTCACTGGCCGCGGGAGTGATGGCGAGCGCCAGCCGGAACTCCTCGGCAAGGTCGGCAACCGCGTCGAAGAGATCGGGCCGGTACCAGGCGGAGCCGTCGCGGACGGAGACGTTGGAGGCGGATATTCCCCAGAGGATGATCCGCTCGATCTGGGCTCGGCACTCGGCGTAGACCTCTTCGGCATCGGCATGGGCTACCAGGTCGTCGATGCTCGAAGGGAAGCAACCCTCCCCGCCGTTCAGCGTTGGAGCCTGGGTTAGCGGCCTTAGCTTGAAGGTGGGGTGGCTGGAGGTGAGCGTCAGCTCGATGCCCATGTCCTCCCCCCGATATCGTTTCGCCACCTCCCGCGCCCACGGGCCGGTAGCCGAGATTCTCCCCGTCCCGGCCAGTCCTTGATGGATGGCTCGGAAGCCTCCAGAGGTCGTCGCCTCGAGAACTCCAAGATCCGTGGCGACCAGGATCAGGGACTTAGGCACGGCCCTACTCGGTGCTCGACGCCGGGTCCGGTAGCGACAGCCTGCCATTGGAGATCTCCTTCGACGGCCGGAAGTCGGAGAGTTTGGTGACGCTGGCGGGCTTTTTGCCGTCAGGGTGGACCGGCTCGCCGTAGGCCTCGTCCACCAGGCGGGAGACGTCTTCGCCGGAGATCGTCTCATTCTCAAGCAGGGAGTTCGCTACCGCAGTCAAGCCGGGAAGGTGGCGCTCGAGGATCTTTGTGGCTCGGGCTTCCTGCTCGCGGAGGATCCGCTCGACCTCCTCGTCCACCAGGCGTGCGGTGCGGTCGGAGTACTCGGCGGAGTGGAGGAGGTCCTCTCCGAGGAAGACAACGTTCTGGGAACCCCAGGCCATTGGGCCAAGCCGATCGCTCATGCCCCACTCCCGCACCATCCGCTTGGCGAGGTCCGTGTTTCCAACCAGGTCATTGCTGGCGCCGGTAGAGAGGTCACCGTAGACGAGCAGCTCGGCAACGCGTCCGCCCATCCTTACCACCAAGGAGTCTTCGATGTACTCCTTGGGGTAGAGGTGGCGCTCCTCCATCGGGAGCTGCTGGGTCACGCCGAGCGCCATGCCGGTGGGAAGGATGCTCACCTTGTGCACCGGATCCGAGTACTTTAGAACGTAGGCCAGTACCGCGTGGCCTCCCTCGTGGTAGGCGACCCGCTCCTTCTCCTCCGCGGAGAGGATGGTGGACTCCCGGCGCTGTCCCATGATCACGCGGTCGCGGGCGTACTCGAAGTCCTCCATCTCGATGAGCGAGGAGCTCCGCCTCACTGCGTTGAGCGCGGCCTCGTTAACCAAGTTTGCGAGGTCAGCTCCACTCATGCCTGGAGTGCCGCGCGAGAGGACTCCAAGATCGACGTCGTCGGCCATCTTCTTCGCCTGGGTATGGACCTTGAGGATCGCTAGCCTCTCGTCTAGGTCGGGCAGCGGGACGACGATCTGGCGGTCGAATCTTCCCGGCCTGAGCAGGGCCGGATCAAGGATGTCCGGGCGGTTTGTCGCCGCCATGACCACGATCCCCTCCGCCGGATCGAAGCCGTCCATCTCCGAAAGCATCTGGTTGAGGGTCTGTTCGCGCTCATCGTGGCCGCCCCCAAGTCCGGTCCCGCGCTTCCTCCCGATCGAGTCGATCTCGTCGATGAAGATGATCGACGGAGATTGCTTGCGGGCGTTCTGGAAGAGGTCTCGTACTCGGCTCGCACCGACGCCGACGAACATCTCCATGAAATCCGAGCCGCTCACCGACATGAACGGGACGCCGGCCTCGCCGGCAACAGCCCTGGCGATCAGGGTTTTTCCGGTGCCTGGTGGACCCACAAGGAGGATGCCCTTGGGAATGCGCGCCCCCAGCTCGGCAAACCGGCTCGGGTCCTTTAGAAAGTCCACGACCTCCCGAACCTCGCCTTTTACGCCCTGGTATCCCGCTACGTCTTCAAAGGTGGTTTGGGGCCGTTCGGCCGTGTAGACCCGCGCTCGCGAGCGCCCTATCGACATGATCCCGGTCATCGACCCTTGGGCTCTCCGGTTGATGAACACCCAGACCAGCGCCAGCCCTCCGATGAAGATGGCGTACTCGATGATGGTGCCAATGAGGCTCGGCCCGGTGGTCTCGAAGTTGTAGGAGACGTGGGCGCTCTTCATTGCGCTTACTTCGCTCTGGAAAGCGGGGACCGGACCGTTGACGGTGTAGCTGGTGCCGTTGGCGAGTTTGCCGGTGATCTGCCCGGTGGTGTTGTCGATCAGGGCCGACTTGACCTGCTTTCCGGCCACCTGCTGCATGAAGTTGGAGTAGGTCAGCTGGGTTCCGGTCGGCGTCTTGTTGATGAACGAGACCATGAGAACCATGGCGATCAGCCCGACAAGCAGGCCGAAGGCCATCCGCCCGCGGCTCTCCCTGAGGTTCGGCGAGTTGCTGCCGTTTCCTTGTCGCATATTCTGTGGCGTGCGGCTCATATCCTTAATGCTAGGCGCTATTTGTAACAATGCCTTGAGCACGGGGGTTTAGCGCCCAAATGAATGGGCGTACCGGTGCTCAAGAAGGCGTGCGAATTCGTTTGCGTGCCGGTCGAGTCGGATGGAGGCGGGATTGGAAGCAGGGAAAAGGGCGGTTCCGCCGCTCTGGTATCCGGTCGCCGCCCTTGCTCTCAGTTTTGTGCTCAGCATCGTATTTCTTGACATCTCCATCGCCATGGTTCACGGAGGATCGGGGTCGGTCATCGCCAATCTCACTCCATTTGAACTCGGGATGAATGAGGTCGGATTGTGGGTCGTCTTCGTTGGTTCCGCCTTCCTTGCCGCCAAGATGTACTTTGGAGAGCGGTTCTTCGAGATGGTCAGGTGGCACCTGAAGCCTGCGGTCGATCTTCCCGTTGGCGTGGCTGTTGGCGTGCTGGCGCAGCTGGTAGTGATCCCGCTGCTGTACTTGCCGGTGACCCTTCAGGATCCGGCAGTTGCCCGACAGCTCTCGGCGCCGGCGCAGACCATCGTCGGCATTGGGAGCGGAAGTGGCATCTACGTGGTCTTCGTGATCTTGGTGATCGGCGCTCCGGTTGCCGAGGAGATCTTTTTCCGGGGTCTTACCTACAGGACGATTATCGGGCGCTTCGCGGAGGCAACGCCGTGGCTGCGAAGCGCTCTCGCGATTGGCGGGAGCTCGTTTCTGTTTGCGCTGGCGCACTTCGAGCCGCTGCAGTTTGCCGGCCTTTTCGTGGTCGGATGCATCCTCGCACTGCTGGTAAAGGCGACCGGGAGGCTCGGTACTTCGATTACCGCCCACGCCTCTTTCAACTTGGTGGCGGTGGTTGCGCTGGCGCATCTCCACTGAACGGGGTAGATAGGTCCGCCGGGCAACTTGCGCCTCGTCTTGCCCCGCTTCCCGGTTTTAACGGCAAGGTGCCCTTCTACCAGCTAACGTAGAGCGTCGTGGATGCAACATTGATTCTCTGTGACGCTGCTCAGGTATCTGAAGGCAAGCTTTTTATTTTGGGTGGTGGTTGGTCGGTTACCGGCCCTGGACTCTCTCCGATGGCGATCGCGCTCAAGGTCAACGTGGCATGGGCGGAGGCTGCTGACAGCCATCATTGGGAGCTCTACCTGCAGGACCAGGATGGAACTCCGGTGCTGCTCGATACGCCCGAGGGGCCGCAGCCGATCGAGATCCGCGGTGATTTCCAGATCGGGACGCCGCAGGGGGTTCCTCTGGGGAGCGACATACCGATCAACCTGGCGATCAACTTGGGACCGCTTCCGCTCCAGCCGGGGGGCCGGTTCCGTTGGGTGCTTTCGATCGATGGCCAGAGCGAGGATGGATGGACCGCTTCCTTCTCGACCATGGTTATGCCCCAGGGGACGCCGGACGCGGAGGGCTAGGTTGACGGTATTCGAAAGGCCCTTTGGCCGTGCCCTTGAAGAGTTCCAAGTGGGGGATGTCTACCGGCACTGGCCGGGGAAGACGATCACCGAAGCCGACGACCACCTGTTCTGCATGATCACCGAGAACCATCATCCGCTCCACACCGACGCCTTCTTCGCGCAAAGATCGGCTCCTCACGGGCGCAACGTTGTGGTTGGCAACCTCGTCTATTCACTGGTTCTTGGCATGAGCGTCGCTGACATCTCCGGGTCCGCGATCGCCAACCTCGAAGTCGAGTCGCTTATCCACCGCAACCCAACCTTTCACGGGGATACCATCTACGCCGAGTCGGTTGTCGCCGAGGTCAAACCCTCCTCCACAAAGCCCGATCGGGGAGTAGTTACCGTTGAGACTCGAGGATACAACCAGGACGGAGTCGAGGTAGTCTTCTTCCGCCGCAAGGTCTTGGTGTGGAAGAAGGAGTTTTTGCCGCCGAGGGTACGGCCCTACAGCTAGGCGATTCCGCGCTTTCCAATTAAAGGGGTTGAAAACCCGGTCGATGAAGTTAGGGAACCGGAGAACGTGCCGAGCGTGACCGACCTCCCCCTCAACCAGCGTTCGGCCGCTCCGGTTCAACGCCGTCTGAGCCATGAAACCGGCTATCCGGCTGAGCGGAGGACTCCGTTGGGCAAGTTCTGGCTCTCGATCTCCGCAAGCATCGGGTTGCTGCCGTCTCGAGCCGATACCACCGGGTTGGAGAGCGGCCATACCCCGGAGAACCGGGGGTCGTTCCAGGCGATTCCGAGTTCGTCAGAGGGGTTGTAGTAGGAGTCCACCAGGTATGTAAGGGTGATGTCGGTGAGCGTTGCAAACCCGTGGGCGACCCCCGGCGGGATGAACACCCCTACCGGGTTGGTCTCGCCCATCTCAAGGGTGAGGATGGTGTCGTAGGTAGCCGATGACCTGCG
Source organism: Actinomycetes bacterium (assembly GCA_021819205.1). Classification (GTDB taxonomy): domain Bacteria; phylum Actinomycetota; class Acidimicrobiia; order Acidimicrobiales; family Acidimicrobiaceae; genus JAKARV01. The sequence continues at coordinate 47,219 of JAKARV010000007.1, forward strand.
CAGGTCATAGAGGAGGACGAAGGCGATACCGTTCACTACGTACCAGTAGTCCGCTTGGTGAAGGTGGTAGTGCAGGCCGACCAGGCTCCCGGCCACCTTCTCAGAACGCGATCCCTGGACCATCTCGCGGCCGAGCGGAAACCATGACCGCCGGTAGGTCTCCTGGAAGCTGCCCCGCTCATCCCCGTGAACCACCGGTGTGATGATCTCAACGCCCGCAATCGCCGACTCGATGGACTTCGTCCCCATCTGGCCTCCCCGCTCCACTGTCAGAAGGGGTAGCTTAGGTCGCGCTGCTCGCGATCACCCCCAAATCTTTCAGCCGGATTGCGAGGTCGTGGCTGTTGGAGGCGGAGGCTATCGCGTCGTCAGGCGTGACCAGTCCGCTCTTTACCAGATCCGCGAGGGATTGGTCAAATGTGGTCATCCCGTAAAATGCGCCCTCGCTCACCACGGTCTGGATGTCTGTGGAGTGCGCCGGATCCAGGATCGCCTGCCTTATCCGGCCGTTGGCGATCAGGATCTCGCAAGCCGGCAGAAGGCCGGTTCCGTCGGCCTTTGGCACGAGCCTTTGGGAGACGATGCCACTCAGGACGTCGGCCAGGGATATCCGTGCTTGATGGTGCTGGTGCGGAGGGTAGAAGTCGAGGATACGGCTGACGGTCTCCGCCGCTCCCAGGGTGTGGAGGGTACTGAGCACGAGATGCCCGGTCTCCGCTGCCTTTATGGCCGCTTCGACCGTCTCCAAATCGCGCATCTCGCCCACCAGGATCACGTCCGGATCTTGCCGCAGGGAGGCACGGAGGGCGGAGGCGAAAGAACGGGTGTCGAAGCCGATCTCGCGCTGGTTGATCAGGCTTTTGATATCCCGATGCTGGAACTCGATCGGGTCTTCGAGGGTGATGATATGGGTTGCGCGACTCCGATTGATTGCGTCAACCATGGCGGCAAGCGTCGACGACTTTCCCGACCCGGTGGGCCCGGTGACCAGGATCAAGCCGCGCTGCGTCTCGGCAAGCCGCTCTACCGCCGGCGGAAGGTCGAGCTGGGAGGCGGTGGGAGGGGTTGCCCGGATCCGGCGGAATGCCAAACCGATCTCGTGTTGGGCCAGGAAGGCGTTGACCCGGAAGCGGGTGCCATCGGAGAGCGAGTAGGCAAAGTCGATCTCGCCAAGCTTTTTGAATGCTTCGTAGCTCGCGGCTGGCATCAGTTCGCCCATCGCCGCGGAGAGCTCATCAGCGCCTGGCGTCTCACTGTCAAGGGTGAAGAGTTTTCCCTTTACCCGGGCCCTGGCCAGCTGGCCGGCTTTGAGGTGGAGATCGGATCCATCGAGCTCGCCAAGTTGTTCGAGCAGATGGTCCAGGATCTTCTTCGCGTTCACGGTCTAAGTTTCGGCACCACCGCGCTGCTACTTGAAGCCGCCTCCTCGGCAAAGCGCAACCGGCCATGTGTTTCGTAGCCGCGCAGAGAAGAGTCGATTCCCCTGCTTCTGCATGGAGCTGGTCGGCAAGGGGTTTTGACCCCAATGCCGCCGCAAGGGGTGGAAGGGCGGCACCGGCGCGCCGGGGCGAAGGGTTCGCTGGTTTTGCCGGGATGCCGATTGGCAACGAAGCCGTTGCCGGTGGCGCGTCTTGGTGCACTGCAAAGCGGGTGATCACACTGGAAATAGTTAGATTCCGTTGCTGCAAAACTGGGCGCGAGATGGGGTTATTCCGCTTTTACCCGCTCCGCCTGACTCCGCGTGTCCTCTTCGCCCTGGGGTTCGGCTGGCAGAAAATCCTCTAGGCTGTGCGACGGCGCAAACGGCTTGAGTAGCACGGACCGCGCAAATTGGTAGACTTCGAACCGAGCAACACATCAAAGCGGTATACGCAAGGAATTGTGGGGTGTGTCATGCCCGAAGTAGTCGTGATCATAATTGCTTTTTTAGGCCTGGCGGTGGCGGCGCGCCTGGCTGTGGCGCGGGCGGCAAGCGAGAAGAAGTCGGTAGAGCTGCACAAGCGCACCCTTGAGGTGATTTCAAAGGTCTCCGAACACGGAGAGCGTACTTCCGGGCACGTGAAGATCACCGGCAACCCGGTTCGGCTCGATCTCAGCCGGCTTAGCGATCTTACCGATCCGGACATGATTCGGATTCAAGGCAACGAGCCTCCGAAGGGGACTATACCGAAGGAAAAGGCTTCGGCGGCCGAGAGCACGGCCCCTGACGCTCCGGCGGCTTCGACCGCCGCATGGCACCGGTTGGAGGCTGGCGGTCATGCCGACGGTAGCCGCGAGGAGTTGGCTGGTGCCACAGCGGCACTCCCCACGGTCGGACAGCCTGAATCTCAGCAGAACCATCGGATCTACTCGGTTCGCTCGCGCAAAGCCGGACAACTTCCGTTGCTCGTCGCCGGTACCGGTGCGGCGGCGGTAGTGCTGGGCGGGGTCTTCTTTCTGCTCTCGGGTTCTAAGACCGCAACGCCGCAAACTCCATCGGCTCCGGTGCGAACCCGGCAGGCTGCGAAGAAAAAGAGTGCAAAACAACCGAGCGCCTCAGTTCGGCCGGTCTCGCTGAGTCCACAGTCGACGACTGCCAACGGAGCTACCTATATGGTTCCGGGGGGAGTCAACAGCGTGGTAATGAAGACCTCGGCACCTTGCTGGATGGAGGATTCCGCCGCACCCGGATCGACCATCTTGTGGGACTCGACGCTTCCCGCCGGCGGCAGCTATACCTTGAACGGGAATGGATCGTCACTCTGGTTGAGAACGGGGAATTCTGGCGTATTGAGCCTCACGGTCAACGGGTTGCCCGTGGTTTTTCACGCCCCTCCAGGTCCGTACGACTTCTACTTTGAGAGCGCCCCTGCCACTTCAGCAACCTGACTCACCGAGCAGCGGTCGAAACGAGGAAGGCAATGAGCTGCGCCTCTTCCTCCCATTCCTCAACTCGCTTGGTCGGCCCGAGGTGGCCCCCCTCGTCCTGGACCTTCAGCAGCGCACGCGCTCGCGGTTCGATCGAGCGGAGCTTGGCCAGCAGTTTGAGCGGTTCCCAGAAGCCGACGCGAGAGTCATTTAGCCCGGTAGTGAGGAACAGATCCGGATAGGCCACCCCCCGCTTGAGGTTATTGTACGGGGCATAGGAGGCGATCAACTTGGCGACCTCTTCCGACTCTGCCGGGTTCCCCCACTCCTCCCATTCGGTGATCGTAAGCGGCAGCGAGGGGTCAAGCATGGTGGTAAGGCAGTCGACGAAGGGAACTTCGAGCACTGCGGCAGAGAAGCGCGTTGGTGACGCGTTCATCGCCGCGCCCACGGTGAGGCCGCCGGCACTTGCTCCGCGAAGGGCGATCTTCCCGGGGGCGGCCAATCGCATCTCCTCCAGCCGGTCGACACAGGCGAGCAGATCGGTGATCGAGTTGAGCTTTGACAGCTGCCGGCCCTGGTCGTACCAGCGGCGTCCGAACTCTCCTCCGCCGCGAACATGCGCAACAGCAAAGGCGAAGCCCCTGTCGAGCAGGGAGAGCCGGCTGATCGAGAAGGCGGGATCGACGGGCTCTTCGTAAGCTCCGTAGGCGTAGACCAGGGTCGGGGCGGGAAGGGGAAGATCCTTCCGCTTGACGATGCTTATCGGGATCGCGGTTCCGTCGGCCGCGGTTCCGAAGGTCCGCTGGGACTCGTAGTCATCGCTGTCGAAGGGTTCTCCAACCCGCTGCTGCCAGAGCAGAGTACGCGATCCGGAGGGTATCGAGTACCCATAGACCCTCGCCGGCACGGAGAGCGAGGTCACCTCGTATGTGATTTCGGCGGACGCGTACTCCAGGTTCCCGGCGAGGTACTCGCCTTCGGCGGAGTCCGGGTTGCCGAGGGCGATTCTCTCTTCGCCCCGCCGCATCCAAGAGACCTTGGGGACTCCGGAGATCCGGGTCTGGAGCGCCATTCCGGCGCCGAACAGCTCGAAGGCTTCCAGAATCTCCGCCTCGGAAAGGATCGGAAGGGGTTTCCAACTCGCTCCGGCGTCAGCCGCGGTAAAAAGCGAGAAGTCGCCTCCACCTGGGTTGGCCATGATCACAAATCCGTCGTCTCCGTGGTCGAGCTGGTACTGGAGCCCCTCAATCCTTCGGGCGAAGCACCAGGGATCGCCCTCGGGGGCCTCCCCATCGATCAGCCAGCATTCGCTGGTCCGCTTGCTCTCCGCTGTGAGGGTCAGAAAACGGCGATCCTTGGTCCGGCCGACATCTAGAAAGTAACGCGCGTCGGCTTCGGCAAAGATGCACACGTCCGTCGCCGGATCGGTTCCGACCCGGTGGCGCATGACCGATGCCGGGCGCATGGTCTCGTCTGGAACCGTGTAAAAAAGGTGCTGCGAGTCGTTGGAGAAGACGAATCCGTAGGTCGTGGGGAAGATCCGCTCGTGCTCGATGGGACCGCTCGTCCCGATCTCCGCCACCGTAAGGGTGTAGCGCTCGGAGCCATCGCGGTCGATGCCAAAGGCGATGGTTGTCTCGTTGTCGGCGACCGCCACACCGCTCATGGCGAAGTAGCGAGAGTTGCCTGCCAGCCGGTTCTCGTCGACCACGAGCTGTTCCGGTACGCCGGGCTGGCGCCGCACCATTACCGGGTAGTCGAGGTGGGGCTCGATACGGGTGACGTAAGAGTAAGAGCCCCGCTTCAAGGGAAAGCTCTCGTCGGGCTCGGGCACTCGCCTGCGGATTTCGGCTGCGATCTGGTTCGCCGGCTGCCGGAGGTTTTCGAGCACGATGTTCGAGTACTGGATCTCGTCATCAAGGTACTTCCGAGTCCGGGGATCCTCCAGATCGCGCAGTTGGTAGAAAGGATCTTCCTGCCTGCCGGCGAGGGTTGTCGTAATGACTGCTTCGAGCTCTGGTGGTTCCGGCGGCTTGCCGGCGGCGCTGAAAGGATCCTGCGGTATGTTGCTCACGAGTTCAGAGTGTATGGTGTCCGGACTTTTTGTCGAGTAGTTACTATGGATGTAGTGGAAATTGTCCGGGCACGGGGCAGCAAGGCAAGTTAGGTGGGATTTCGGCATGGCTTCTGTTGAACTCGATCTTGGCAAGTACAAGCTTGGCTGGGCGGATGCCCAAGAGTATGTATTCAAGCCCAAGAAGGGGCTCTCGCGCGAGATTGTCGAAGAGATGTCGGCGATCAAGGGAGAGCCGGAGTGGATGCGGGCGTTCAGGCTCAAGTCCTTGGATTTATTCTGGAAGAAGCCCATGGCGCCGTGGTTTGCGGTGAACATGCCGCAGCTCAACTTTGACGATATCTACTACTACATCAAGCCAACCGACCGTCAGGTGGACTCTTGGGAGGATCTCCCAGAGCAGATGAAGAAGACCTGGGACAAGTTGGGGATTCCCGAGGCGGAGCGCAAGTACCTTGCCGGCGTCACCGCCCAGTACGAGTCGGAGGTTGTCTACCACCGCAACCGCGAAGAGCTTTCGAAGCTTGGAGTGCTTTTTACCGACATGGACTCAGCCCTCCGGGAGTATCCGGATCTGGTTCGCAAGTACTTCGGCAGCGTTATTCCCCCGAACGACAACAAGTTTTCCGCGCTCAACTCGGCAGTCTGGTCGGGAGGATCCTTCATTTACGTTCCCCCAGGGGTGAAGCTGGACATGCCTCTTCAGGCGTACTTCAGGATCAACGCGGAGAACATGGGCCAGTTTGAACGGACGTTGATCATCGCCGACGAGGGCTCTCAGGTCCACTACATCGAGGGGTGCTCGGCCCCGGTCTACTCGACCGACTCGCTTCACTCCGCGGTGGTGGAGCTGATCGCCAAGCCGGGAGCCCGGATCACCTACACCACTATTCAGAACTGGTCTTCGAACGTCTATAACCTGGTGACCAAGCGAGCCCGGGCAGAGGCCGAGGCTAGGGTCGAGTGGATCGACGGCAATATCGGATCGCAGCTGACCATGAAGTACCCGTCGGTCTACCTCATGGGCCCGAAGGCTTCGGGTGAGGTGCTTTCGGTTGCTTACGCCGGCGCCGGCCAACACCAGGATGCCGGTGCGAAGATGATTCACGCCGCTCCGGAGACCTCATCGACCATCGTATCGAAGTCGATCTCCAAAGACGGCGGAATCTCAACCTACCGCGGCTTGGTCCGCATCGATGAGGGCGCCAAGAACTCCAAGAGCTTTGTTCGTTGCGACGCGCTGCTCCTCGACGACCGATCGATTTCGGAGACCAAGCCCTACATGGAGGTATCCGAGCGCAACTCATGGGTTGGCCATGAGGCAACGGTCTCAAAAGTCGGTGACGACCAGCTATTTTACCTGATGAGCCGGGGGCTGTCGGAGGCCCAGGCAATGAGCCTGATCGTCAACGGATTCATTGAACCGGTTACCCGGACGTTGCCGATGGAGTACGCGGTCGAGTGGTCTCGGTTGATCGAGCTGCAGATGGACGGCTCGGTCGGCTAGCGGTGCCAGGCTACCTGGGTAGCGCCCTGAACGCCTCGACGGCCTCTTCGCTGCCGGTGGCGTCGATTTTACCGGCCGGCCGGTTCCAGCACATCAAGTAGAGGTCTACCACGGAGCCGGCGATCTCCGCGTCTGCTCCTTCGCCTCCTTTTACGGCGCTAAATGTCGTTGCGGAGAAGGCGAGTGTCCACTCCACGGGACGGTCGGTGGCACGAAGGTGGATGGTTTGGGCTTTCCCGTCGCCTTGGCTCGAGGTCCGGCTCGGGAGAAAGCTGGTAAAGAGTTCGTCCAGGCCATCTTCGGCCAGCTGTGGCGTGATTCCAAGCTCGCTCGGAGCGGGGTGGCCAGGGACGGCGAGCGAGTAGTCGATCAGGTGGATGGCGACCTCGTGGGTAAGCCGGCGGATGATCCACTCTACCGTTTGGTTTTTTCCGGTCCAGTTCCACGCCGGATCGCTTGGCTGCCTGGAAGCAAGCAGGTCGTAGACCTTCTCAAAGTTGAGCTGGAGCCAGCTGGACGGCAAGGTTCCGTTTGGCGCGGCGGCGACAAGATCGCCTCGGTGGGGATTGGCGTTCTCGCGTACCCGGTACGCCATCAGCTGATACACCATCGCGAGGTGGTTGGATAGATCGGACGCGTGCCATCCGGGGCACGTTGGGATCGCCGCCGAGGGATCCGAGATCGAAGCCATTTTGATCGCGGTTCGGGCAAGGTCCCGAAGTTGTGTTAACGGCCCGCTCGCCATCTGGATCCTCCTTGTGATCGCTTTGCGGGGAGTTTAGACGGCGTCTCCTCGTCCGGTGCGGCTTGTGATGGATCCTCTTCTTCGAGGACGAGGCGGGGGAGATCGATTCCGAATGTCGCGCCTTGGTTCTCGCCCGGGGAGAAGGCCCAGGCAACGCCGCCGTGGGATCTGGCGATCGCGGCCACCAGCGCGAGGCCCAGCCCCGCGCCTCCTTTGGCTCGCGAGCGCGACTCATCAGACCGGTAGAAGCGCTCAAAAACCCGATCTAGCTGGTTCTGGTTCAAGCCTGGTCCGGAGTCGGTGACCATGAGCCGGGTAATCTCGGAGTAATCGAGCATGCCTATCGTCTCGTCAACCCCTCCGAAGGCGTCTCCTGAGCCACCCCTGGCGTTGCGTGACCCCACCGGGGGCGGGGTTCCTTTGGGAAGGCACTCCAGCGTGATCCCTACCTTCGAGCCCGCCGGAGTGTGGGTTCTCACATTCGCCAACAGGTTGGCGAGAACCTGGGTTAGGCGGTGCTGGTCCCCGAGAACGAGCACCCCATCGGCGATCGAAGCCTCGAAGCGCCGCTCCGGCTCGACCGCTTGGGCATCCATGATCCCCTGGGAGACGAGGCCGGAGAGGTCGACCGGCGACAGGGTGAGCGGGCGATTCTGATCCATGCGCGCGAGAAGAAGAAGATCCTCGATCAGAGCGGCCATCCGGGTCGATTCTGATGAGATCCTCCCCATGGCCACCGAGACGCCGTCCTCGTCCGTGAGGGCACCTCGCAGATAGAGGTCGGCGTATCCTTTGATGCTGGTAAGCGGGGTGCGAAGCTCGTGGCTGACGTCGGCTATGAACTGCCGTAGCCGTTCTTGCGAAGTCTGCGAGTCGAGCAGGGCCAGCTGGAGCCGTTCCAACATAGTGTTCAACGACTCTGCCAGCGTCCTCACCTCTGCGGGGCCGTACGAGTCCACCTTGGCCTTGGCGTCGCCTACCGTCACCTCTTTGGCTTGAGTGCGCATGCGTTCGAGCGGGGAGAGGCCGAGCCGGATCGAGGCAGTGGCGAGGACGCCTAGGCCGAGAATGACCCCGGCAGATACCAGGAGCTCGGCAAGTTCCAGCCGTCCGATGGTGTCGGAGACCGAGATCAGCGGGATTGCAAGCACCATAGTTCCGCCGTAGGCGGAGTAGGGCTCGGCGATGACCCGGTATGCGATGTCGCCTTGGCGGAGCGTCATCGCGCGGTTGATAGGTATCGACACTTTTTGCTGCCCGATCGGTCCGGAGGTCACGTTTGGCGGGAGGAGGGCGGGAGTCTGTGCACTGGAGAACTCCCCGGTAATCGAGGAGCCGTTGGCAAAGACGAACTCCCCGAAAGTTCCCGAAGGGAGAGCGAGAAGAGGCGCAGAGCCGAAATTGCCGACGTCGCCACCGCGGAGGATGACTAGCCGGGCCGCTGGTGCCACGTTGGACTCCAGCTGGGTGTCGATCCGGGAGATGAGGAAGGAGCGGAGCGCGGTTACCGTGGCTACGTCGATCGCCGCGATGCCGACGAACAGGGATGCTAGCGTGATCAGCAGCAAGCGGTATCTAAGGGAGAGGCCGCTTAACCGCTGCGGCTTTCTCATCTGGAGCCAGTTTCCGCCGGTCTTAAGCTATAGCCGACGCCCCGAATCGTCCTAATCAAAGAGGCGCCGTGGGCATCGAGCTTCTTGCGCAGATAGGAGATGTACGTCTCGACTATGTTGGCGTCGCCGTCAAAGTTGTAGTCCCAGACGTGCTCGAGGATCTGGGACTTGGAGACAACCTTGCCGGCGTTGAGCATTAGGAAGCGGAGCAGCTTGAATTCGGTCGCGGTGAGGTCTATCTGGTTGCCCGCACGGATCACCTCGTGGGTCTCGTCGTCGAGAATCAGATCGGCAAAGGTTAACCGGGTGGGAGCGTCAGAGGAGCCGTGCGAGCGCCGGAGGACCGCTTCGATCCGGGCGGTCAGCTCGGCAAGGGAGAACGGCTTGGTCAGGTAGTCGTCCGATCCCAGTCGCAGTCCTGCCACTCGGTCCTCAAGGGCATCCTTGGCCGTGAGGAAGAGGATGGGGGTGTCGTTCCGCTCCTCCCGCAGCCGCTTCAGAACTTGGAAGCCGTCAAGATCGGGCATCATAACGTCGAGCACGATCAAATCGGGCCGGAACGATTTGGCGCTCTCCAAGGCCTCTCGTCCGGATGAGGCGATCGAGACTTGGTAGCCCTCGAAGCTCAAAGCCATCGAGAGGAGCTCGGTTATCGGGAGTTCGTCGTCGACGACCAGGACCCGCTCGTTCCGAGTTCGCTTTTGGGAGGAGGAAATGGGCATCTATTGATCCAGTCCGTACTTGGTGGCCAGGGTATAGTCCTTTTGCCAGCTTACCGCTATCAGAGTGGCGCGTTGGCAAGTTAGGCCTTTTGCTCAGATCTCTTTAAGTGGCTGGCGCTGTCCCCAGCGTGACCGTGATCGTCGAAGTTCCGTTGGAGCTTTGGACCCCAAGCGTTACCGAGGTGCCCGGGGAGGAACTTTTGACGTCCTTTACGAGCGCGCTGGCGTCGGCAACTGCGGAGTTGTTGAACCTGTAGATTACATCTCCCGGATTCAAGCCGGCCTGCGAAGCCGGCGATCCCGGATAGACGTAGTCGATGAGCGCGCCAGTCTCCGAAGACGGGTATCCGAGCTGACTGGCGGTCTGGGCGTTCAGCGTCTGGATGCCGACGCCGAGGAAAGCGCCGCTAGAGGCGGAGGTACCCGTGGAGCCGGGGCTGGTGTAAAAGTTCGGGTTCTTCTCAAGGTTCTTGATCACCGGCAGCACCGAGTCGATGGCCTCGGCAAATCCCAGACCCTGGGTACTTTCGCTTCCGGTCGAGGCGATTATCGCGGTATTCATTCCCACCACCTGACCTGCGGCGTCGACCAGGGGCCCGCCGGAGTTTCCCGGATTGATCGGGGCATCCGTCTGAATCATGTCGGAGAGGTTCTCGGTCGATGTCGAAATGCCTCGATGGAGGGCGGAGACGATTCCGTCGGTCACCGTTGGCTGTCCCTGCAGGGCAAGGGCGTTCCCGATCGCTACCACTGGGTCACCCACCTGTAGCTGCTTGGACGAGCCGAAGGAGACCGTTGGGAGGTTGGACAGCCCTTCAATCTGGAGCAATGCGACATCGTGCGCCGGGTCGGTACCGATGACCTTGACGGGGTGCGGGTTTGACTGGTTGTAGAGCGTTGCCTGGATCGAAGTGGCGTTGGCGATTACATGGTTGTTGGTCAGGACGAGTCCGTTGGAGGAGATGATCATCCCGGTGCCCGCCGACTGGAACTGCGACTGCCCGAAGAACCCATTGGAGGTGGTACCTTGAGCGGTGATGTCCACCACCGCTGGCTCCACTTTCGCCAGGATGGACGGGGTGTCGAGGCCGCCGCTCAGGGTTCCTCCTTGGAGCGTCGTGGGCGACGCTTTGACCTGCTTGATGACTACGGGAGTGGTGTTTGATCCGGCCACCTTCATTACCCCGAAGCTGGTTGCGAGGGCGACTACTGCCGAGACCGCGGCGGCGACGACTACGGTCGTCGGGGAGAAGCGGGAACTCTTCTTCCTCCCCTCGCCACCGGCGGTCGCCGTTGCCGGCTCCGAGACTGGGCGAACCCAGGTGATCTCCTCCTCGCCAACGGGACCAAAGCCGCCTCCCGCCGACCCCCCTCCGCCGTTATCGCTTCCGTAAGGTTCGCTTGCAGCTTCACCACTTGCTGGCCCGCCAGGAAGTGTCGGCTCATCAGCGGGGATCTGGCCGCTCTCATCGTTGACGTTTGCGTCATCGGTCACTTGGCACCTCTCTTTGACTGGTTCTGCAAGTATTTTTCACCCCGAGGCTTTGAGCAACCTTAGGGGTTATATGGAAGTTTCGTGGAGGTGAACCCGGGCTTTCAGAAAGGTTGGGAGGGAGTTTTGGAAGCTCTCGGAGCCGATGAGGGCGGCGTTGATTTCGGCAACTTTTGCCATCTTTGCCGGCAGAAGTTCCTTTCGCGAGGCTAGCAGGTGCTCCTTGAGCGCGAGCACCGCCGGCCGGGGGTTCGAAGCGATCTGTGCCGCCAAAGCGAAAGTGCCTTCTCGCAGGTCTTCGACGGTGTCGAAGACCTGGGTTACCAGGTTGAACGCGTTGGCTTCGCTTGCAGAGAAGGTCGTCCCGGCGAGGGCGATATGAGCCAGCGCGGCCCGAGGCAGCACCTCTCCAAGCAGTTCCAAAGCTCCCAGGTCGGCCACCATCCCCAGTTTCACCTCTGGGAGGGAGAAGACCGCGTCACTGCTGCAGATCCGTATGTCACAGGCGGCAGCGAGGTTGAGCCCTCCGCCGATGCAGTGTCCATGGATCGCGGCGATGGTCGGCTTTTTGCAGAGGGCGAGCTTGATGAAACCGCTCTGCAGCCTGGTGATGGTTTCGACGGTGGCGCTGCTGGCGAGGTTCGGAGCCATGGATACTAGGTCGAGGCCGGACGAAAAGCTTCTTCCCGCCGCGTCAAGCACGATAACCCGGACGTGGTCATCGATTTCGAGACGCTCTACTGCTTTGGGGAGTTCGGCAAAGAACTCGGCGTCCATCGCGTTTAACTTCTCCGGCCTGGCAAGCTGTAGCCGCCCCACGCCCCCTTCGGCACTTGTCTTGATCATTGCGGTCTCCTTGCTCGGTGGTCAACAGCAATTATTCTGTCTCGTGCGAGACCGAAATGCTAGGTAGCGAGTTAAGCAGCCGCTATTACTACTATCGTGATAGGGTAAAATGTAGATTTGCGCCCAGACAAGGCGCAGTGGTGGGCGATTAGGAGTTGTGGGTGAAGGTTTTGGGTGGAGAGGTAGCCTGGCAGCTTCCCGGTCGTAGCTCCGCTCGCGAGCTTGAGCTGGAACGCCTCGAGGCGGCCAAGGAGTCCATGGAGGCGTGGCGCTACAGTCCCATCGAGGATCTGGACCTTGCGGCGTTTGGAGGCGTGGCAAAGGTTCCGGATGACGAGGCGGTAGCCGCCGCTTTGGCGCGGCTTTCGAGTCTTGGTGGGGCGGACGCCGTCGTCGTCATCGGGGCCGGGAGGTTGGTCAAGGCGGAACCGGCCAGCTGGCTGGCGGTTGAGGAGGTTGGCGCTGCCGGCGAGTTGCTCAGGCAGGAGGAGGAGCCCTTCCTGTCGCTGGCGACCGTGCTCGCACCCGCGAGGGTCGAGATCAAGGTGGCCGGCAGCGAGACTGGGCGGCGTGTCGCAATAGTGATGGTGGATGACGGAGACGGCGATGCAAGCCACGGATGGCTGCGGGTGTCCTGCGAGGGCGATGTTACGGTGATGCTGCTCGCGGAGAGGCGTGGCACCTCACTAGGGATCGACGCCATCGAGTTTGAGGTGGGAAAGGGGAGCCGGACGCAGTTTCGGTACTACGTCAACTCCTCGCCGCAATCGGTAGGCTTCGGACACCTCCGTTACCGCGTCCATCAGGACGCGGCTTTCGACGTCGTTGAGGTTGCATCGGGTACCGGCTATAGCCGACTCCGGACGGATGGGTTCCTCGTAGGTGCGGGCGCTAGCACTACGATCCGCAGCGCCTACGTGGCCGGAGCCAGAGAGACCGCCGAGTTTCGGACCTTTATCTGGCACGATGCCCCCAGGACCACCAGCGATCTCCTTTACAAGGGCGCAGCCTGCTCGAACGGTGTTTCGATCTACTCCGGTCTCATTACCATCTCATCTGACGGATCTGGGTCAAAAGCCTTCCAGACCAACCGCAACCTTATCCTTTCTCCTGAGGCGCGTGCAGAGTCGGTGCCCAACTTGGAGATCAAGACCAGCGATGTCAGGTGTTCGCACGCCTCGACCGTGGGACCGATCGAGGAGGAGTTGCTGTTCTATCTCCAGTCCAAAGGAATTGGCCGCGAAGAGGCCACTCGCGCGCTTGCCCGTGCTTTCTTTGCCGGAATGCAAGAGCTATCGGAGACGGAGTATGGCGAGATCGCTTCGGCTCTAGACGCGAAGTGGGATCGGTGAAGGTCTTCGTCGGCGTGTCCGCCGACTTTCCCGAGGGGGCCGCAGCCAAGGTCGAGGCGCTTGGGCGCTTGGTGGCGGTGGTGAGGATCGGTGGCGAGCTTTTCGCCATCGGGGACACCTGCAGCCATGCAAAATGTTCGCTTTCCGAGGGCGATATCCTGCTAGAGGAGCGCGAGATCGAGTGTTGGAAGCACGGCAGCACCTTCTCGCTGGTTGACGGAAAGCCGCAGTGTCTGCCGGCAACCGCGCCGGTTCCGGTCTACGTCATCCTCGAAGACGACGGGAAGGTTTACGTGGAGGTAGAGGGTTGAGCGCATTTCTCGAGGTCGACGGGCTTGCAGTCGAGATCGACTCCAAAGAGGTGTTGAAGGGGGTCTCGCTTGAGGTCGCGCCTGGAGAGACGGTAGCGATCATGGGGCCGAACGGTTCGGGCAAGTCGACACTGGTCTCCACCATCATGGGCAAGCCGGGATACCAGGTAACCAGGGGAGATATCAGGGTAGAGGGCAAGTCGGTCTTGGGCGTGTCTACAGACGAGAGGAGCCGGATGGGCCTTGCGCTCATCTCCCAGTACCAGCCGGAGCTTCCCGGCCTTTCGCTTGAAGAGCTGATCGAGCTGGCCTTCGAGTCGCGGGGGATGGAGATAGGCGCGGTGAGAGAGCTGGTGTCTCAGGAGGCCAGCGCAATCGGATTCGACAGCAGGCTGCTCACCCGCTGGGTCAACGTCGATCTCTCCGGAGGCGAGCGGAAGAAGCTCGAAACGGTGTTGGCGGCGGCCATACCCGGCCAGTTGGTGATTGGGGACGAGATCGACTCCGGTCTGGACGTCGATGCGCTCAAGCAGGTTGCTGCGCGGCTTCGCCGCCTCCGAGACGAGGTGGGCATGGCGTTGCTCTTGATAACCCACTATCCTCGGCTTCTTGCCGAGATCGCACCCGATCGGGTGGTGGTGCTCGCCGGCGGCGAGGTGGTTGCCCAAGGCGGCCGGGAGCTGGCAGTAGAGCTGGAACGTACCGGGTACGGGGCGTTGGAGTAGGCTTGCCGGATGCGGCATCTGTCGCCTTCCATTCCGGGGTGCTGCGCGGTGCACCCTTGTGGAGCGGGATCGTATCGGGAGCTCTGCCGGTGGAGCAGCACTAGAGTCGTGACAATGCGTTGCGCACTTTCCAGAGGCTGTAAAACTGTGGCAATTTCACCTATATTGATAGGGCAAAATCTGTGCCCACTAGACTGGCCTGGTGAGCAATACGCAACCTCTTTTCGAAGCCGACGACCTCTGGGTTAGCGCGGGGGGATCGGAGATTCTCAAAGGGTTTTCGCTGACAGTTTTCCCCGGCGAACTCCACGTCATCATGGGGCCGAACGGTTCGGGCAAGTCGAGCTTTGCAAACGCCATCATGGGCAATACGGACTACCAGGTCGATAGGGGCGCCATCCGCTTCAAAGGAGCCGACATCGGCGAGCTTCCGGTTGACGAGCGAGCCAAGGAGGGTATTTTTCTTGCTTTCCAGTACCCCGAGGAGATCTCCGGCGTCTCGGTAATCCAGTTCCTTCGGCAGGCGCTCCAGGCCCGTCGCGGTGGGGATGTTTCGGTGCTGGAAGTAAGGTTTTCGCTGATCGAATGGCTCGAGAAGTTGGGTCTTGACCCGTCTTTTGCCAGCCGCCACCTCAACGAGGGCTTCTCGGGCGGCGAAAAAAAGCGAAACGAGATGATCCAGATGGCTTTGATGGAGCCAGAGTTTGCGATTCTCGACGAGACCGACTCGGGCCTTGACATCGACTCGCTAAAGACCGTGGCCCGTAGCCTGGAGACTATCCGCGGTTCCCGGCCGGAGATGGGAACCGTCCTCATAACCCACTACCAGAGGATCCTTGACTTGCTGACGCCGACGGCGGTTCACATCGCCCTCGATGGCCGCATAGTCGAGTCCGGGGGGATGGAGTTGGCTGAGGAACTCGATCAGGAGGGGTACGGAAGATGGCGTCAACCATCAGGAGTGCGATGACCGCGGACACTTTGGATGTGCGGGTGATCCGGAAGGATTTCCCAATTTACCAGCAACCCTATGAAGACAAGCCCTTCATCTACCTGGACTCGGCGGCATCGTCTCAACGCCCGGAGCAGGTGATGCAGGCGATGGACGAGTACTATCGCCGTTTCCACTCCAACGTGCACCGTGGCGTGTACACGCTTGCCGAGGAGGCGACGGCAAGGTACGAGGCGGCGCGGGTGAAGGTGGGAAGGTTCTTAGGGGCCAAAGACCCATCTCGCGAAGTGGTCTTCACCAAGAACGCCACCGAGGCGTTCAACTTGGTGGCGCAGGGGTTGGGCAGGGTGCTACTCAACCAGGACTCGGTCATCGTGCTGACCGAGATGGAGCATCACGCCAATTTGGTTCCCTGGCTAATTCTTCAGGAACAGATCGGCTTTACTATCCGGTACATCACCTTTGATTCGGACGGGTATCTTGTCCTTGACGAGCTGGATAGCATCCTTGATGGTGCAAGCCTTCTCGGCGTGACCATGATGTCCAATGTGTTGGGAACCGTGAATCCGATCGCTGAGCTAGCTGCAGCGGCCCACAGGCACGGCGCTCTTTTTCTCGCTGATGCCGCCCAGTTCGCTCCGCACTTCGAAGTGGACGTCAGTGGGCTCGATATCGATCTGCTCTGCCTGACTGGGCACAAGATGCTGGGTCCAACCGGGATTGGAGCGCTGTGGGCGCGTTCGGAGATCCTTGACCGAATGACGCCGTTCCTCGGTGGTGGCGATATGATCGCCGATGTCCGGCTCGACGGCTTTGTCGCGAGCGAGATACCCTACAAGTTCGAGGCCGGCACGCCGCCGATCGCCGAAGCGGTCGGCTGGGCCTCTGCCATCGACTATCTGGAGTCGGTGGGCATGGGCAGCCTCCGGGCACACGATCTGAAGCTGACCGAGTATGCGATTGCGAACCTAACCGGCTCTCTGGGCTCGGCTTTTAAGTTGTACGGGCCGAAGGTTGCCGCCGATCGCGGAGGTGTGGTCTCTTTCGACCTTGCCGGCGTCCATCCTCATGACGTGGCGCAGGTCCTCGATCAGCACGGCGTTTGCGTAAGGGCCGGGCACCACTGTGCAAAGCCGCTTATGCGCCAGATCGGCACCGCTGCGACTGCGAGAGCCTCTTTCTACCTCTACAACGATGAGGCAGATATCGATGCTCTGGTCGCCGCGCTCGAAGATGCGTACGCGCTGTTCAACTAGGGAGCGATAGATGGCAGACTTGGACGATCTCTACCGGGAGATTATTCTCGACCACTACAAAAATCCGCGCAACTCGGGGTCGATCGAGTCGCCACCCGCGCTGGTCGAAGAGGGTTTCAACCCGCTCTGCGGAGACGAGGTGAAGCTATATTTGGTTATCGAGGATGACCGGATCGCCGATATTCGCATCTCCGGGCAGGGATGCTCGATCTCGCGTTCCTCGGCTTCGCTGATGTCGCAGGCGGTCAAGGGCAAGCCGATCTCCGAGGCATTCGACGTGCTTGCGCGCTTCCGCCGGATGATGGGGATTGATGGCGAGGAGTCGGGTGAGCCCGAGGTTGCCGATGTCCGCAGCCTCGGCGAGCTAGCCGCGCTTCAGGGCGTGGTAAAGTTTCCAGTTCGGATCAAGTGTGCGACCCTTCCTTGGAACACCCTCTCGGCGGCGATAGCCCGTTCATTGGGCTAAGGCACGCGCCCTGCCGCTTCGGCGCTAAGCGCCATCCCTAGGTGGCGGAGAGCAGCTTTCCTCTCAGCGGGGTGGTCCTGGCCTCGGCAACGACGAAGTCCCGTGCGGTGCCCTCGAAGTATCTTTGTGGGGGCCGGAGCATGTTGTAGACCAGCCGGAACCCGTTTGTGGGTGATGCCGGCTGTCCAAGCTGATGGTTGAAGTAAAAGAAGTTGGTCCAGTCGGAGTTGATGTCCATCTCCATGGCGCTGACGGCGCCAGCCCGCTTCAGCAGGTTGGCTAGGGAGGCGACTGAGAGGCCGGGACCGCTGGCGTAGATCAGGGCGCCGTTTTTGGTTACGCCAACCCCGGACCTCCATACCAACAACTGGTTGCCGACCGTAGCTCCCCAAAGCGCAAAGTTTGTGGAGTTTACCAGCGGGTTGATCTTTCCGTTGGTGATAAGCGGGATCAGATTCTGGCGGACGACTGCGATCGATGAGGGTACTTTCGACCCCGAGTTCCAGACGACGATATTTGGCGTGCCGTTCTGGTAGATGACGAAGGACGCTGCCCCGTTCCGCAGCGGCACCGCGGTTTGGCCGTAGGCGTAGTACCCGCCGTTGGCGTCTTGCATTCTAAAGCCGGAGTTGAAGCTGGCCACCAGCTGGTTGGCGATTCCGGATGGGATTGGCGACATGTAAGGCCAGTGTTGGCCGCCAGGAGGCTCTTGGGCGCCGGCAAACTGGAGAAAGTTGATGAGGTGCGGGTCCATCCACGCCACTCCGGCAACCAGTGACGTGTGAATCGGGTCTGGCCTCATCAGGGTTACGTAGAGGCTCGGGATTCCGTGAACGAGCGGTCCCTCCGGAGACCACTTCCCTTCCTTTGGAAGCGGCGGGTTTACGAACGGCTTGATTGGAGCCGGCTCTGGAAGGTGGATGGCGTTGCTGCTCGCCGCGGCGGCTGCGTTCTTGTCAATCGTCGGGTTGAGCGCACCCTTGGGGGGTTTGCCTCCGACTGGAGGTGCGTTCAAGGAGTACCAGGTGTTCTCCAAGAAGGCTACAAAGCTTGCGCCCCCATTTCCCCTGACCCACTCGACGAACTTTACGCCAAGGCTGGCGGTTCCCGGCTCGGTGAGCGTTCCGATCGAGGCCCAAGAGCCGAAGATTGTGCACACGGCGACGCAGAGCAGGATCAGAGACCGCCGTTGCCGCTGTCTCCGAGTTAGGCCACGGCTGGCATGATAGACCCGTCTTGCTTGGCTCTGCGTTTTCACACGCTCTCCTTCTTGCGTCTTTTCTGCGTAGGCGGCGGCTTGGCGGTCGACTCCGGCCAAACTACCACGAACTCGGCCCCGCCAAGCTCCCCGTCTCTTATGAAGATCGAACCACCCATGGCCGAAACGACGCTTCTAACGATCGCCAGCCCAAGTCCCGACCCTCCTTGTTGCCGAGAACGAGAAGCGTCGAGACGCGAGAAACGCTCAAAAACTTCGACGCGCTCCTCGGGTGGGATTCCCGGTCCGTCATCAGATACTACCAGCTGACAACCGTTCTTCGTTGTGGAAGTGGCGATCAGCACTCGGCTCGCGGCGTGCCGCACCGCGTTCTCGGCCAGGTTCCGTACCACGCTCCGAACTTGCTCCAGATCGCCCACCACCCGTGCCGACGCGAGGTGGGAGAGGTCGATGGTGGTCCCGGTTCCGGTACGCCGGATCCGCCGCGCCTCCTCCCTGGCGAGCTCGTCAAGGTCGACTACCTCGCTTTTGAACTTGATGCCCGATTCGGTCTTGGCGAGGAGAAGGAGGTCCTCGATCAGGTGCTGCATCCGGTCGCTCTCGGTCAGGGCGATCGAACCGGTCTCGATCCAGTTGGTCGAGTCCGGGTGAAGGAGAGAGATCTCCAAGGAGGCGCGGAGCGCCGAGAGCGGGCTCTTCAACTCGTGGGATGCGTCGGCGATGAACTGCTTTTGGCGGTGTACCGAGGCTTCGAGGCGCGCCAGCATCTCATTCATGGTCTTTGCCAACCTGGCGATCTCGTCGGTTCCGGTGGGTTGGAAGACCCGGTTGGAGAGGTTGGAGCCGGTGATCTCGTCGACATCGTGGCGGATCTGCTCCACCGGGGCGAATGCGCGGCGCGAGAGGATCCAGGTAGAGACGCCAACGACGATGATCAGAAGGGGGTAGAAGGCGATGAACACCTCTACCAAGGTGTGGACCGATTGGTCCACCGAGGCGAGCGATGCAATGGTATAGACGTAAAGGGTGGTGGTGCCGGCCGTCGCTGCCGGATGCTGTCCCAGCGCCGGAAGCAGTTCATTAGGCATCTGCACTGGGATGGCCACAAAGACGGTGCGGTCGTCGACTTCACTATTGTTAATCGAGATCCGGTTTGCTCTCCTCGTGGTTCGCATCTCGACGGTGCCTCCCGGTGGGACGCTCGCCGGACTTTTGAGTGCGGCGACACCCTTCAGATTTGGGGTATAGGAGATCACCTTCCCGGTGTTCGAGACCACTTGCGCCGCGAGATCGCCGCGGGGTAGGGGGAGTGGGTTGGGGAGTTGGCCATCCTTCACCAGGAGCACGATGTCGTAGGCCTCGTTCTTGGCGGTATTGACGATATTCTGGGTCAGATCGGACCGGAGGATCAAGGCCACGCCCCCAAAGGCCATCATCAGCGAGAAGCCGACGACAAAGACCGCCGCTAGTGTCGTCCTCGTCTGCACCGAGAAGATGGCCCGAGCCACCCAGCGCACCGACCGATGCCGCGAAGCTCCCAGCCGTTCGAGCCGCTTGAGCGAGGCCAGCCTCAAAGCAGCCCCTTGCGGTCAGGCGGTAGCCGTGTCCTGAAGTACGGCGGAACGCGTCCCGCCATCCTCCTCGAGCAGATAGCCGACGCCCCGTACGGTTTTGATCGACCGGACGCTAAATGGGGTATCAATCTTCTTGCGCAAGTAGCCAATGTAGACCTCAACGATGTTCGAATCTCCCTCGAAATCGTAGTCCCACACGTGCTCGATGATCTCCCGCTTGTTGAGGACCTTCCCCTTGTTGCGGAGAAGGAGTTCGAGGAAGGAGAACTCCCTGGTGGTCAGCTCTATGGGCTGGTCACCGCGATTCACCGAGTGGCTGGACGGGTCGAGAGAAAGATCCCCGGCTGCCAGAACCGGAGGCCTGCTCTCGACATTTCTCCGGAGAAGGGCCCGGATTCGTGCGACCAGCACGGTGAAGGAGAAGGGTTTTTTGAGAAAGTCGTCGGCTCCCGTGTCCAGAGCTTCGGCCTCATCGAGTTCGCCGTCTTTTGCCGTCAACATGAGGATCGGAGTCCATATCTCTTCGTCCCGCAGCATCGAAGTGAATTTGAAGCCGTTAAGACCAGGAAGCATGATGTCGAGGACGATGCAGTCGTACGGTGTCGAACGGGCAAGCTCGATTCCATCCAAACCGTTCAAGCAGGTGTCGACGGCAAATCCCTCCGCAACGAGCCCGCGCTTTAGCGTGTCTACCAAGGTTTCTTCATCATCAACAACGAGGATCCGCATCGCTCACCGCCCTTCTTGAACAGAGGTTACCCCTCTAGTTCGAGGGGAAGCTTTGGTTTTTCGCAACACAAGCTGAGAAAGTTTCAGAATCGGCATGAATTTGTTGGTCCCGGTTCGGCTACGTCTGCTCGGCGCTGCGGGTAACGGGCAAGCCGATCGCCATCGCCGCGATGTACGGTACGATCGATCGTCGCGGCCACCCGTGCCCGATCTCCGGGGGCGGCGTCTCTAGGCGGTTAGGGCAGGTTTGAAGTAAGTATTAGCAGCGTGTGCATGTTGTGATCCAACCTGTTTCAGAAAGAAATCTCTTGGCGGCGGCCGGTATTGGCGGCGGCGCTTGCCGAACTACGGGCCGGGCACGCCTAGATAACTGTAAGCTCCGGTCCAAGCGCTGGCAGCGTCGGCGCGTCTGCCTCGTTCGGCGTGCCGGTCTCGACCAGGCGGTAGATGCGCCTGTCCGGACGGACTCCAAGAACGGACTCAATCGCCTCGCCAACTTCGGGGCCGGGGCCGAGGCGCCAGCCATAACCGAGTGCGGCCAACGCCAGCAGGAGTACTTCGATGGCAGCCTCCATGCTCTCCCTTGCGTCCGCGTCACTCCTTGGCGCGAGCACCAGGATAACCATCGGAGCCCCGCTTAACTCGGCGGCGGGCTCGGCTCGCGAGAGTACGTATGCGAGGTTGTCCAGCATTCCTCCAGCAACGGCGACGAAAGCCGGTGCGGAGCCGCCCCTGCGTTCTGCTGCCGATTGCGCGGCAAGCGCGCACAGCTCGATCTCAGCTTGGATCGGATGCGGCTCAAGCAGCTTGGCCGACGCCGTTCGGCCAAAGAGGGTTGCTAGCCCGGGGTAGCCAAGCAGCAGCCGCTCCAATGTGGTATTGGAACGCGCTACCAACCTCTTTCCACCCACTCTTCCAAATGGGGTACTTCCGCCCCGATCGTGGTTGCGCTGCCATGTCCCGGGAGTACAACCGTCTCTGGGTCGAGAGTGAAAAGCTTGTTGGAGATGGATTCGATAATGGTGGGGAAGCTGCCCCCTGCAAAGGAGGTTGCTCCGGGTCCACCGGGGAATAGGGTGTCCCCGGAGAAGAGGTAGGAAAGCCCATCGACGGCGAAGGAGAAGGACCCAGGCGTGTGACCGGGTGTGTGGATCGCAATGAGCCGGTGCGTGCCGATCGGAATAGCCTGCCCATCCTCCAGTACTTTGTCGAAACCGGGAAGCATAGCCGCATCCTCTTCTCCCACGTAGACCGGGTATCCAGCATCGCGGAGCGGCGCCACGGCTTGGATGTGGTCGCTATGGCCGTGGGTTTCAAGGACGCGGGTGACCCCGAGTTCCCGGCAAATATCGAGGAGTAGGCGGTGTTCGTCAGCGGCGTCGATAAGGACGCTTTCCCCCGAGTCCTGGTCGTGGAGCACGTAAACGTTGTTGCTGAGCGGTCCGACGACCACAGAGTAGATGGAAAACCCATCCTCGCTGTACCTTGGGGTTGAATTCATGGCCACCTCCGATTCCTGCAGAGCTTAAACGGATCGTGGGACCGCTGGTTGAAATCGACCGGTGCGGTGCGGTCTCCCTGAACGGTAGCGGGCTTTGTTGGGTATCCCACAAGCATGCAAGGTCTAGAATGGGAGCATCAAGTTCTCGGTGGTTCGGGAAAGAGCGAGGACATGGCGATAAGGCGGGTCAGGCAGGCGGGCTGGGATGTTCCCTGTACAGTCGAGGAGCGGGAGCGATCGCGGTTGATCCTGCTGGAGAGGCTGCGTAACGGGGATCTCAAGTACTCCGAGTACGAGGCGCAGCTTCTTTTGGTCGATCGGTCGCGCTATGTTGGCGAGCTCTATAGGGCGACCTTCTCGCGTTCGCGACTTCTTTTCGTGGGGCCCCGCTGGGCTAGGCGCATTCAGGTGATCGATGGTATCGGAGTGATCCTGTCGATGGTTTTGTTACTGACCGGACAGGTTGTTCGCTTAAGCCTTGCTTTGGTTGCTGCTGTGGGGGCCATTTTGGTGCTGCTCAATATCGCCGCCGCAATCCAGTGGCTGCGTTTTCGGCGATCCCATCCGTTGCGGCATAAGGCCCGCAATGTTGTCTAGCCCCGGAGCTCTCGGTTAGGCTGTTTTCGCGCGGCCCTTGCTGCCGCTTATTTTGGATAGGAGGCAGCCGTGGGTGAAGATGGTACGCGCTGGCGCGATGTTCAATCGGAGCTCCGCCAACCGGCGCTAGACATGCGGGCACTGATACCCGATGCGTGGAAAGCTTACGCCGAACTTCACAAGGCTTCCATGGCGCCAGGCGCGCTGGACTCGAAGACGAAGGAGCTGATTGCGCTGGCGGTAGCGGATGCGGTCCAGTGCGACGGCTGCATCGCCTCGCATGCCAGGGCGCTCGCGAGGATGGGCGTCTCCGAGGCCGAGGTGGCGGAGGCGCTCGCGGTGGTGATCCTGCTGCGCGGCGGCCCTGGAACCGTCTACGGTCCGAGGTCGCTAGAGGCTTTCCAGGAGTTCAAGCGGCACTACGAGGGGCGGGAGGGCAGGTAGCCCTTCTAAAGCAGGGAAGCCATCCAGCTCGCCACCGCCATTGCCGGATCGACGATGCCCAACATGTAGAGAGCGCGCGCTCCGACAACGTCCTCTATCTCCATCACCATCGGTTTGGCTGGCGGTCCAACGAGATCGATTCCGTAGTACCCGGGGCCAAGCAGCGATATCAACCGGATAACCAGAGCCTTTTGTTCCGATTCGAGCGTTGTCGCCCTTGCTGTAGCGCCGAAGCGGAGATTGGAGCGGAATCCGCTGGTGGCGCTCCTGGCCACGCAGGCAAGCGGATGGTCGCCGACAACGTAGACCCGCACATCTTGATCCGCCCCAAGTACCGGCTCTTGGAGTATAAAAGAGTCCAGCCCGCAGCGAGGGTTGCTAACCTTGCCTACCCCAAGCCCGCCATGGCCAAAGCGCGGCTTCTGGATGAGCTGTTCCCGGCATGGTCCGAGCGCGCTGGCCATCCAGGTCAGCGGGTGGGGTATTTGGTGTCTGGAGAGGAAGCGGGCGAGGGCCAATTTATCATTCCCGAGCAGGGCGATCTTCGGGTTGTTGACGGCGAGGCCGGCAGATCCAGTGGCTGCGGACCGCAACTCCGGAACGCGAGACCTGATCATGGCGATATCGACCGGGGTAAGCCGCGGGATCGGGGACCGAGTCGGAAGGACGCAAAGCTCGGGTGCGATACCGGCTTTTCGAGCCGCCTTCATTAGGCGCGCGGCAAACACTTCGTTCCTCTTGAATCCCGCTTCGTCGTAGACGAAGCGGAGAGAGGGACGAGTCATGGAGTGCCCAACAGCTTTGCCGCAAAGATCGACGGGATGTTGACGCCGGTAATCGCCATCAGCCGCCAGATGTGAGCGTTTGAATTCACCTCGCAGACGTACTCGCCCCGGCCGCTCTCCCCAACCAGCAGATCGACGCCAACGTTGAAGCCACCGACGGCTTTTGCGCTCTCGATCGCCAGCTCGGCCTCGCGCTTCGATGGATCGTAAGGGTATCCGATCCCGCCGTTGGAGAGGTTTGCCCTGAAGTCGGTCGGATTATGCCGGGACATGGCGGCGACGACCTCCCCCCCGATCACCTGGATCCGGAGGTCGCTGCCGGCGGAAGAGGCGATGTAAGTCTGGGCGAGAAGGTGTCTGTCGGCTAGCTGGTTGGAGATTGCCTCGATCTCGTCTTCGCCGCCGGCCAAATATACTTGGGCGCCAAATGAACCTTTCGCCTCCTTGATTACCGAGGGGACTCCGGTTGCCGTGGTGATCGCCGCAGTTACCGGCTGTCCCATTGGCTGCTTCGGATAAAGGGGCGGCAAGATCAGGGTCTCGGGTATCGGTATGCCAGCCTTGGTCAGCCGGGTGTAGGTTCGCCGTTTATCGTCGCAGACAGCTATCGCCTCGGGAGGGTTCACCACCCGGGCGCCGCTTGCCGCAACTGCCTCCCCGAGCGCTACGTCCTTGTCGAGAAGGACTACGATGTGCCCGCGAAATTGGCTGGCTACCGGCGCCACGACCAGCGACTCGATGTCGACGAGGAGCGCCTCCGGCGCGAACTCCCTCAGACCGCGCCAGTACAGTTCGGCGTGGTCACGAAACTTTGGCCCGAGTCCCAAGTTGGCGATCACCGTTACCGGGTTCAAACTTCGGCTCCGTCGATCGCTGGCGGTATGATCACGCATACAGTTTAGGAAGGAGTTACGCGGTGGCGATAAGCGAGATCCCTTGTGGCGATGGTTCCATGCCGGTGGTCGTTGGCAATCCCGCAACCGCGCACGAGGGCAGGCCTGCTCTTTTGGTGAGCTTCGGCTTCACCAATACCGGTAGTGGAGGGCCACAGACCAAGGTGCTCAGCGAGTTCGCCGAGCGGATTGCGATGCTCACCGGGATGGAGGTTTACGCCTTCAATCCACACGGGGTCGGGGAGTCCGGCGGGGAGCTTAGTTACGCGGGACTGGTCGCGGATGTCCGTCTGGCTCTCGATGCCGTCCCTTCGGAGATGTGCGTCTTGGTCGGCTTTGGCGCGGTGTTCGCTGCGATGGTCGCGGTAGCTGCGTCGGACAGCCGCGCGGTGGGTCTCGTCGCTATCGATCTCGACGAGCTCGTCGATGGCGATCTGCTCCGGAGCCACCTAAGGGAGTTCGGCGTCCGCGTCAAGCCGGGTGAAGAGTTCGAAACTTTCAGCACTGCAGTTAGCGGTCAGCTCCCTACTTGCCCGGTACTGCTGATAGTTCGGGCGGAGGCTCCGGCTGCCAGCTATCGCGAACTCAGCATCGCGCTCCAAGCCGAGGTTCACCGGGTCGTGGCGATGGCCGAGCGCATGCAGTACGATCCACGGACCTACGCCATCGTCCTTGGATGGTTGGAGCGTACCGCTTGGCTTCCCCGGCCATGAAGCCGCACAATTGGTGATGGCCGCGAGGGACCGGGTTAGCCGGCCGCAGCCGACTTGACGGTGATCGTTAGGCTTGCGGGCGTTGCCGGGGTTGCGCCCGCTCCAACCACTCCAATTGTCCATGTCGAGTTGGTCCAGCTCTGGATTGCGCTGCCGGTGCTTTGTGATGTGCCCGAGACCTCGAAATTGGCGGACTCGTTAAAGCTGGCTTCCTTCAACTTGGTGTCGTAGGCGGACAGGCCGGCCGAGAGGCTCTCGTTCAGGGTGAAGACTACCAGGTAGGAGGTCTTGCCGTTCTGCGAGTTTGCGATCGCGCTGGATATGTGCCCGGCACCCGGAAGCGGGATCGACACCGGGAATCCTGACGGGAGCTTGCTTCCTGCTTGCACGGTGTCGGTGCCCTTCCCGGTCTGCACGGTCACCGAAGCTTCCTGGCCACTCTGCTTCGCGGTGACCGTACCGGCGGGAGTGGAGATGGTCGCCTGCGCTTGGCCACAGGCGCCAAGAGCAGCAGCTATCAGTACCAGGCCCAAGGCCGAAGCTCTTCTCACTGTCAGCTCCTCGTATCGAGCGGCGCTTTGTATCATCGCCGATCCTCCGCTGGGAGCATAGCACTTTGCTCGTCAAAGGGCGAGTGTGCCCGTTGCCGGTACTATCGGCCGAGCGCTGCCTCTATGGCGCGCCGGAGTTTTGTTGCAGCCCCGCGGGGATCGTTCGAAGTAGTGAGGTAGCGAACGACCACAAAGTGGGTGCCTCCGGCGCGGGCGATCTCTGGAATTGTCTGCGGGGTCACTCCACCGGTTACGTACCGCGGACGTCCGTCCCGCACTGAAGCCGCTTCCCGGACGAGGTCGACACCGGTGCCGGGCCTGCCAGGTTTTGTAGGGGTCTCCGCGACCGGGCCAATCGAGAGGTAGTCGCACGGCTCCCGGATGGACCGGAGATGCTCGGTCGCCGAGTGGTTCGAGGTTCCGACTATCGCCCCCGAACCCAAGATTGAACGAACCTCCCCCGGAGACAGGTCGTCCTGGCCGACGTGGACGCCATCGGCTCCAGAGAGGATGGCGATGTCGGGGCGGTCGTTGATGATGAAGGGAATGCCCATCGGCCTGAGCAGTCTCGACAGCTGGCGCGCGGCGGCGACTATCTCCCGGTCGGGAGCGTTTTTTTCCCGGAGCTGGACGATGTCGACGCCGCCCTTTACGCAGCTCTCAACGAAGGCAGCAAGGTCTTTTTGGATCGGGGTACAGAGGTATAGGCGGCGATCGCCGAAACGGTTCACTTTGCCTTCTGGGCCTTGATAGCCGCCTTGTAAAGCCGGATCTTCTCCAGGGACTCCGGCGAGTCCGAATCGGCAACCGATTGGAAGGTTCCCGCCTCACCGAATGGTGCGGCGGCTTCTCGCCACCCTTCGGGTATGACCTGCAGCCGCTTGCCGAGGAGGGCGAGAAAGATCCTCGCCTTGTCCTCTCCGAAACCCGGAAGCGCTTTGAGCCGTGAGAGCAGCACGGCTCCAGAAGGCGCGGTCTCCCAGATGGAGGAAGCAGAGCCGGCGTACTCTTCACAGACGATCGAGGCGACCGCGGTAGCCTTTGCCGCCATTGATCGCGGGAATCGGTGGAGTGCGGGTTTTGCCGAAAAGAGTTCGGCAACCTCCTCTCCGGGAAGGGAAGCGAGGGTGCAGGGATCCAGATCCTGCCCCGTCGCCTCCATCCTCCGGTTCAAGAGGAAGGGTGCGGCGAACGCCCTCTCCATGGGGATCTGCTGGTCGAGAAGCATCCCCAGCAGCAGGGCGAAGGCATCACGCTTCAGATAGTCGTTGGCTTCGCCGTTGGGGGTTAGGTACAGCTCCACGGTCTTCACTTGTTCCTGGCACTCCAAACTCTATAGGGTGGGATCGACGCGATTGGAAGAGATCCGGTAGCGTTCGAGCGCGTCGTTGACCTCTTCGGGTTTTGCCTCGCCGATTGCCACCAAGGCAGCAAGCACAGACGTGACGATCGAAGGGGTGTCAATTTCAAAGAATCTCCGGAGAGATTCGCGGGTATCAGATCGCCCGAATCCATCGGTTCCCAAGGCAACGAAGTAGTGATTGAGGTGGTTGGCGATCTGTTCGGGAACGAGCCTGACGAAGTCGGTGGTCGCAACGACCGGCCCCGGCGCGGACCCCAACAGCTCCCGGAGCCAAGGTACCGGCGCCTTCTCACCCGGGTGGAGCCGCTCGAACCGTTCCGCCTCGAGCGCGTCCTCGCGAAGGCGCTTGTAGGACGTGATCGAGTAGACGTTGCAGGCGACGTTCCAGTGTCGTGCGAGCTCTTGCGCCGCCTCGGTCACCGCGCTATGGGCGGTTCCCGAAAAGAGCAAGGTCGCTTCGCGGCGGTGATCCCGGGGCGTCGCCTGGGAGTAGGGCTCTCCCTCCTTGTCGACCTTGTACTTGGCGTAGAGGTATCCGCCCTTGACGATCGAGTCCATCAGCTGTGAACGGTCGATTGCCGGATCCATCGCCGGCATCCGGTAGTTCTCGTTATAGGTGGTCATGTAGTAGATTACGTCGCGGTGGTTTGGCCCGTACATGTCGGCGATCCCGTGGCGTACCAGGGTCGCTACCTCGTAGGCGAAGGCCGGATCGTACGCCTGGACGTTGGGGTAGGCGGCAGCGAGCAGATGCGAGTGGCCGTCGGTGTGTTGCAGCCCCTCTCCCATCAATGTCGATCGGCCAGCTGTCGCCCCCACCAAGAATCCCTTCGCGCGCGCGTCCGAGGCAGCCCAGAGGAGATCACCGGAGCGCTGGAACCCGAACATGGAGTAGAAGAGGTACACCGGGATCATCGGCACGCCAAGCGTGGAGTAGGAGGTCCCAGCCGCTGTGAAGATTGCGGTCGATCCCGCCTCGGTGATCCCCATCTCAAGAATCTGTCCGTCTTGCGCTTCGACGTACGAGAGCAGCAAGCCGGCGTCCACCGGCGTGTAGCGTTGGCCGATGGAGGAGTAGATCTTCGCCTCCCGGAATAGCGCCTCCAGGCCGAAGGTGCGAGCTTCGTCCGGCACGATGGGAGCGATGCGGCTACCGACGTTGGGATCCTTGATCAGGTTGCGGAGGAGCTTGGCAAAAGCCATGGTGGTTGAGACCTCTTGCTTGCCGGAGCCGCTGTAAAACTCTTCGAAGCTCGATTCTTCCGGCAACAAAGGGCTAACCGGCTTGACGCTGCGCTTCGGAAGCGAACCGCCAAGCGCCCTCCGCCGTGCCGCCATGTACTCCGCCTCGATCGATTTTTCGGGAAGCTTCAGGTACGGAGGTTCCTTCGCCGCCAGCATCTCGTCGGTGATCAAATCGTCGAGGCGCAGGCGGTCGCGGAACTGCCGTAGTTGGTCAGAGGTCATCTTTTTGATCTGGTGGGTCGAGTTCCGGGACTCTATAGCCGGTCCCAAAGTCCACCCCTTGATCGTCTTGGCGAGGATCGCGGTCGGGGAACCCTTGTGGTTGACCGCAGCGTGATAGGCCGCGTAGAGCTTCCTGTAGTCGTGGCCGCCGCGCGGAAGCTGCTGCAGCTCTTCGTCGCTCAGGTGTTCGACCAGCCGTCGCAGCCGTGGATCGGGTCCAAAGAAGTGCTCGCGAATGTACGCCCCTGACTCCGTCGCCAGCTTCTGGAAGTCCCCGTCGGTCGTAGTGTTCATCTGGTTAAGGAGGACTCCGTCGACATCCCGGGCGAGCAACTCGTCCCAGCGGGAACCCCAGATCACCTTGATCACGTTCCAGCCTGCGCCGCGGAAGGTGGCTTCGAACTCCTGGATCACCTTTCCGTTCCCCCGTACCGGTCCATCAAGGCGCTGGAGGTTGCAGTTGACTACGAAAATTAGGTTGTCCAGGTGTTCTCGGCCAGCCACGGAGAGCGCTCCCGCCGCCTCCGGCTCATCCAGCTCTCCGTCGCCAACGTAGGCCCAGACCCGGCTTCCTTCGGTACTGGCGAGCTTCCGGTTCTCCATGTAGCGGTTGAAGAGGGCGTGGTAGATGGCGTTGATCGGACCAAGTCCCATCGATACGGTTGGGAACTCCCAGAACTCAGGCATAAGGCGAGGATGGGGGTAAGAGGAGATTCCTTCTCCGTCGACCTCCATCCGGAAGTGGTCGAGCTGGCTCTCGGTCAGCCGACCCTCGAGGAAGGCCCGGGCGTAGATCCCCGGCGAAGCGTGGCCCTGGAAGTACACGAAGTCTCCAATGCCTCCGTTGTCCTTGCCCTTGAAGAAGTGGTTGAAGCCCACCTCGTAAAGGGAGGCAGAGGAGGCGTAGCTGGAGAGGTGCCCTCCGATCCCCTCGGCAATAGCGTTCGCGCGAGTGACCATGACGGCGGCATTCCAGCGAATGAAGGCGCGTATCCGCCTCTCGATGTGCTCGTCACCGGGGAACCAAGGCTCGTTCTCGGGATCGATGGTGTTGACATAGGGCGTGGAGACCGTGGCCGGGAAGCCGACCTGCCGCTCCCGAGCCGCTTGGAGCAGCTTGGTCAGCATGAATGTTGCCCGCTGCTTGCCGCGCGAGTCCACGAGGGAGTTGAATGAGTCGACCCACTCTTGCGTCTCGACTGGGTCAATATCGGGTATCTGGTGGGCGAATCCGTCGATAATCACCCCTCCATTCTTGCATCTTTGTACGTTGGTTGCGACCGCTGTGCATTAGGTTGCCCTTCGGGGGTTTGCCACAAAATGCGGTTTGGCGTGTTTTGGTTTCGGGTTTGCCTGCTGGCACTTCGTTTTGGGGGTGACGTTGACGATTTTGTACACTGACGGAGCATGCTTGGGAAATCCGGGCCCCGGCGGTTGGGCTTGGTTGGAGGTCGGAGCTGGTTTCGACTCCGGCGGCGAACCTTCTACCACCAATCAGCGGATGGAGCTTACGGCTGCTCTCCGCGGTATTCAAGCCGTAAAGGGGGATCTGACGCTACGGTCTGACTCCCAGTACCTGGTTCGCTGCTTTAACGAAGGCTGGTGGCGGCGGTGGCGGCAGAACTCCTTCAAGAACTCCAAGAACCAGCCGGTCGCCAACCGAGACCTGTGGGAGCAGCTGTTGAGCGAGGTGGTCGACTCGGGGCGGAAGGTGGAGTTCGTCTGGGTGAAGGGTCACTCCGACGACGAGATGAACGCCCGTGTGGACCGGCTTGCACAGGAGGCTGCCCGATCCTTCAGATGACGTCTTTTTCGGGCTGGGCAGGGATAGGGTGATGGAATGAAGTTCGAGAACTCGGTTGCAGTAGTTACCGGAGGTGCCTCCGGCTTGGGATTCGCGGCGGCACAGGAGCTCTCCGGGCGAGGCTTGCGGGTGGTTATCGTCGACCGCAACGCGGATGGCGGACACGAAGCAGCTGGTGCCCTTGGCGACAGCGTGGTCTTCAAGCAGGCTGACGTCACCGATCCGGAGGCGATGGCCGACGCCTT
>JAKARV010000030.1 GCA_021819205.1 Actinomycetes bacterium
GGGAGGCATCAGCACGACTGGTGCCGCCTCGCAGGGTCCGGTCCACGCGGCACGGACCGGGGAGACTCGGCGGCTGGAGAGCGAACAGAAGAGGAGTGCCTGGGAATGCCTAGGTGCTCTGGAGCGGCAAAGCTGGATGCGGACTCGGTCTCCGGCACGCCAATATCCAACCGGCGAACGCTGCCAACGCCATCCGGTAGGCTGTAGCGGTGGAGGTCACCAAGGTATACCTGGCGTCGCCCCGCGGCTTCTGTGCTGGCGTGGTGAAGGCGATAAACGCCCTTACCTGGATGGTCCGGGTGTTCCCGCCACCGATCTACTGCTATCACGAGATTGTCCACAACCGCCTCGTAGTGGAGGCCTTTGAAGCCGCAGGGGTGATTTTCGTCGACTCACTCGAGGAGGTGCCCAGCGGATCCCCGATCATGCTGAGTGCCCACGGTTCCGCTCCGGAGGTGACCGAGGCAGCCAGGAGACTGGGCGCGATCGTGATCGACGCAGTCTGCCCGCTGGTCACCAAGGTACATCATGAGATCAAGACCCGCGCCCAGCGCGGCTATACCATCCTCTACGTTGGCCACCGCGGCCACGAGGAGGCGATTGGGGCGACTGCGGAGGCTCCGCAGTCGATTCTCCTGGTCGAGACCGCCGACGAGTTCGACCGTCTCGACCGTATCGATGGTCCGGTCGCCCTTCTAACCCAGACCACGCTAGCGGTGAGCGACTGGGAGCAGATTGCCGGCCGGGCAGAGAGAGTGTACCCATCCCTGTGGAAACCGGCCCGCCTGGACCTCTGTTACGCCACCACCAATCGACAGGGGGCGGTAAAGAGCCTTGCAGAGACGGCTGATTCGCTAGTGGTCATCGGATCGGCAAACTCTTCGAATACCCGAGCCCTCGAACGAGTTGGCCGGGAACTCGGCATCGCCCGGGTGCTCAGGGTGAACTCTGCAACCGAGCTTCCCGACGACCTTGCGGGAATCGTAGCGGTCACGGCGGGCGCCTCGGCTCCGGAGTCGGTCGTCGCCGACGTGGTAGCCGCCCTCAACCCGAGCGACGGCGTCGCAGAGGTTGCGACGGTGGAGGAAGACGAGTACTTTCCTCCACCTCCCGAACTGCGCGAGCTACTATCCGGTCTCAATGCGGCGGCAAGCCTGCTCTTCAATACCAAGGTTGAACGAGTCCGCTTCCGCGAAGAGTCCGCCGCCGACTCGCTGGCCTGGCTGGTTAGCGGGAGTACACGACGCTAGCGCAGGCGGCGCCACCGGCGAGCGTTCCGCTCGAAGAGCACCTGGGATCGGCTCGCCTTCTCCAGTAACCGGTTCAGATCTCGCTGGACAAGGTCGGTGAGCGTGCGAATCTCCGATCGCCTCACCCTGCCCGCAGCCGGCTCCCTCACCGAACCCGGGTAGATCGCCCTCCCAACCTCGATAGCCAGCGGAACCGGAAAAATCATCGGGACCCCTTTCGGCATCGCCCGACCGGTACCTGCCATACCGACCGGAACTATGGGTACGCCGGTCCGGAGGGAGAGAAAAGCCGCACCCTCCTCGATCTCCGAAACCCTCCCACCCCTCCTTCGCGTGCCTTCCGGGTACACGACCAGCGACGAGCCAAACTCCAGTGCTGCCTGCGCAATCTCAACCGCCCTCCGATCGGTGGTGCCGCGATCTACCGGAAAGCCTCCAAGAAGCCGCAACAGGCGGGTAACCGCTGGATTTACAAAGATTCCCGACTTCGCCATGTATGTCATCTGGTCTTTGGTGATCGATCCGACCAGCAGTGTATCGATATTGGAGCGATGCGTAGGAGACAAGATATACGGGGGCAACGGGAGCGCCTCCTCGTAGTTCACGGACACCTGCCAGAAGGCCCGGTTGAATCCTCCAACTATTGTCCGAGCTCCCCGGTAGAACCAGCGCTCGAATCCGGTCGGCGCGGTATATCCCTGCTCGCTCACCCTCTCCCGGGAGCCTCGATTACCAGCAGCATCCGCTTCACCACCTCCCTTACCCCCATATCCGACGTGTCGATGACGATCGCATCCTCAGCCGCCTGCAGCGGGGCCGCCTCCCTCTCCATATCGTGGCGGTCCCTCGCAAGAAGCTTCCTCCCCTCCTCCGGACGGCGCGAAACTCGGACATCATCCCTGGCAACCAGATAAAACTTCGGCCACGCATCGGGGAGAACGACGGTACCGATATCGCGCCCCTCAACCACCGCGCTGCCGGCCGCTGCGACCCAACGCCGTTCAAGCACAAGTATCGCCGCCCGGAGTTGCGGATCCGCCGCTACTTTCGGGAGCAACCCAGCGACAGAAAGAGATCGAAGCTCTTCTTCTACCCGAACGCCATCGAGTATCCCGGAATCGCCGTCCACACCAATCTCGTGAGCGGCAAACTCGACAGCCAACCCGTCCACCGTGCACCCGGTACGCGCCATTATCAAAGCGGCAAGGCGGAAGAACACCCCGGTGTTCAAAAACGGAACGCCAAGCTCCCCGGCGAGGCGTCGCGATACACTGGACTTTCCCGCACCCGCCTGTCCGTCGACAGCCACCACCAGCTGCTGGTTATCCACCTATGAGTAGCCCCCGAGCGACCGGTCTAGAGCCAATTTCCACAAGGTGCTACACTAGCAACCATAGGGCAAGCTAGCAGCCACAAGCTGATGCCAAGGGCGGAGGCGCCCGCTGGAGCAGCCGGTCTCGAAAATTTAGCCGGTGGCGTAAAGTTGATATTTAGGGAAGCGGAAAGTGAGGCGGATTCCATGGCTGGGTCAAGATACGTTAAGGATCGCGGCCTGAGCGCGAGGATGGTATTTACCATGTTCTTGCTGGGCTTGGTCTACGTGCTCTTTTTTGGTCTCTTGATCGCCATGGGCGTCGGCACCCTCGTCGTAGTGGTAATTGCGGCCGCCCTCCTCTTCGCACAGTTCTTCTTCTCCGACCGCATCGCCCTCTTCGGCATGCATGGCCGGTTGGTGACCGAACAGGAGGCGCCCGACCTCTACCAGATCGTTGCCCGCCTCACCACGCTCGCCAACATGCCGATGCCGAAGATCGCGATATCCGAGATCGACCTGCCCAACGCTTTTGCCACCGGCCGTAGCCCCAAGAGTTCGGTCGTTTGTGTTACCCGGGGGCTGCTGAGGCGCCTACCCCCGCAGGAGCTGGAGGCGGTGCTCTCACACGAACTAAGCCACGTCGCCCACCGCGACGTGGCCGTTATGACGATCGCTTCCTTCATCGGAGTGCTTGCGGGACTGCTGACTCGAATTATGTTCTGGAGCGAACTGTTTTCCGGGGGGGGCTTTGGTGGCGGCTACGGAGGAAGAGGCCGCGGCAACTCCAATATGGGCGGAGCCGGGAACATTGTCGCCATCGAGATGGCGATCATGCTGGTATCAGCGATCGTCTACGCCATCAGCTTCCTGCTGATAAGGACCCTCTCCCGGTACCGCGAGCTAGCCGCCGATCGTGCTGGTGCCATCCTCATCGGCCGCCCGGCGCTGCTCAAATCGGCACTGCTGCGGATCTCCGGTACCATTGGGCAGATTCCAACCCGAGACCTCAGAACCGCCCAGGCCTTTAACGCGTTCTTCTTCACTCCGGCTATCAACGGAGCCGGTGCTTCAATGGGGACCCTCTTCTCCACCCATCCGAGCCTTGAGCGCCGGATCGCCCAGCTGGATGCCCTAGAGCGCGAGCTTGGCAAGGCCGAGTAGCCGAAGTTGGGACTTTTCGATGCACTGCTCGGCAAGAGCAAGCAGGTCAAGGCGAACCTGGATGGCCTTTTTGCCGTTCCCACGGCAGCGATCACGTTGGCCGTGGCCGCCAACTTGGACGCCACCAACCGGGCTGCCGTAGTCTTCATGCCCGCATCCGGTGCCGCCTTCGCCAACACCGAAAAGGAGTTCCAAGAGGTCATCGCCGAGTTCGAGAGCACATCCGTCGAGATCAAGACCGACTCCTTCGGCTACCGCTGGGTGATCATCACTTCGGATGGGATCGAATCATTGGTCGCCGCAGTTCACAGCGTCAACCGCAGCCTGGAGGATCACGGCTTCTCGCCGCAGCTGCTCTGTTCGGTCTTCGGCTTCACCGAAAGGGGCACCGGAGACCGCGCCTACTGGGTCTACCTCTACAAGCGAGGTACCTTCTACCCCTTCGTCCCTTCGGGTCGCGAACGCCGAGACAACGAGCAGGAACTCTCGCTTAAGGCGGTGGTAGGGAATGATCTTCCGCTGGAGGATGACGTCAGCCGATGGTTCGCCCTCTGGGATATCCCCTTCTAACGTTGGGTTTGGATCAGTTCCACGCTAGCTCCCGCCAGCCTGGTCAAGTCGTCAAAGAAGCTCGGATAGCTCGTTGCAACCGTCTCGACCCCGTCGATGACAGTCTCGCCACCGACGATGCACCCGAGGATCGCTCCCGACATGGCGATCCGGTGATCCAGCCGGGAGTCCACTGTCCTCGAGCCCGGAACCGAATCCAGACCGCCGTTGACGCTGAATCCGTCAAAATGCTCCTCGACCTCAACCCCAAAGTTCTTGAGCATCTCCGCGACGGCAGCTATCCGATCGGACTCCTTGACCCTGAGCTCAGCCGCCCCCGACACCGACGAACGCCCCCTCGCGGCGGCAAAGGCGACCGAAAGCGCTGGGAGTTCATCGATAAGAGACGGAACCTCCGCCGGCGTTACCTCAGTTCCTTCCAACGCACGGGTTGCGCTGGCTCCTCTCCCGTCCCAGCTAGCGCCCATCCGCTCCAGAACCTCAAGAAAGCCTCCGCGGGTCTTTCCATCGTACATACCCGAGACCGATACCTTCGAACCCGGAGTGGAGACCGATCCGACGATAAAAAAGGCAGCAGCTGAAGGATCTCCAGGAATTTCCAGATCGAACGCTCTCGGAGTTTGACCGCCCCACACCTCGACGACATGCTGTTTGCCTTCGAAGCCCTCTTCGAACTCGATCCCACAGGTCGAAAAAAACTCCTCGGTGTGCGGCCGCGTGAGCACCGGCTCGGTAACGCGGGTTCGCCCCACCGCGCCCAAGCCAGCCAGCAAAATCGCCGACTTCAACTGTGCCGAAGGAATGGAGAGCGAGAACTCCCGGCCAACGAGCCGGCTTCCACGAACCGCAGCCGGCAACCGATCCCCGCCGCGCGCCTCGATCACCGCCCCCATCCGCCGCAACGGCTCGATCACTCTCGCCATTGGCCGCTTTGAAACCGAAGAGTCGCCAGCGAAAACCGATAGCCCAGGGACCATCGTCGCCAACCCCAGACCAAGCCGAGCGAGCGTTCCGGAGTTGCCAACGTCGATCACTGAACTCGGCTCCGTCAAATACTCCAGGCCGCGCGCCTCGATCACGACCTCCTCGCCCGGTACCACCGACGCCCCAAGGGCGCTTGCAAAGCGCAACGAAGCGACTACATCCTCTGCCGTCGAAAGATTCCGAATCCGGCTGGTACCCGCCGCCGCCAACGCAAACAGAACCGCACGATGGGATATCGACTTGTCTCCGGGAGGGACTAAAACACCCTCAAAACCCCGCCCCGGAGCGATCAGGCGAGCCCGCACCGCTTACTCCGGCAGGTCGTCGCGAAGGCCAACCGCTCCATGCAAATAGACGTGGTGGAAGCCGCTCCTCGGCCGATCGTCTTCTACGTGCATCATGACCCGAATGCACCTCTCCACAGCCCCGCTTATGGTTAGCTCCTGTGCACACATGAGCGGTACGTCTCCAAGCCCGAGCTGCCTTGCCGCCGCAGCCGGAAACATGGCATGAAGGTCAGCGGTAGCCGTAAAAAAAATACTCACCAATTGGTCTTTGCTGATCGAGTTGCGCGCGAGCATTCCCTCGACAAGCTCCTTGGTGCGCACCGAAATACTTTCAACGTCGTCCAGCTCGACGGTGGTAGCACCCCTAAGCGCCCGAAACCCCATGCTTTAAAGAATAGCCGCCGGCCTTGCGCAGCGCGACGAGCTCGGCCGGTCCAAGCGGCCGGTAATCCCCTGGCCGGAGATCCCCGTCGGTTACCGGGCCTATTCGAACTCTGACCAACCGTCGAACCGAAAGCCCAACACCAGCCATCATCCGGCGAATCTGCCGATTTCGCCCTTGGATGAGCACCACTCTCAGGGTGAACTCGTCAAGCTGGCCAATCCGCCTGGCTGTTAGCATCTCGCCGCCATCCTCAACCCCGTTCCTTAACGCCGCAAGCTGGCGCCGGGTAACCGGCGTCTCCAGAGCGACCAGATACTCTTTCTCAACGTGGTGAGCGGGGTGGGTGAGAAAGTTGGCTAGCTCGCCATCGTTGGTCAAGATCATCAGCCCCTCACTCTCGGCGTCAAGACGACCCACCGGGAACAGGCGCTCGAACGCACCCACCAGCCCAACCACTGTTGGCCTTCCATGGGTATCCCTCGCCGTCGAGATCACTCCCTTGGGCTTGTTGAGCAGGAGGTAAACGAGGTCTTCGGCGGTTCCCACCGGCGCACCGTCCACGGTGATCCGATCGGTCTCGGGATCTGCCCGCGTCCCCAATCCGGCAAGTTCCCCGTTAACCTCGACCCTTTCCTGCCTGATCAGGTCCTCGCACAACCGCCTCGAGCCGTACCCCGCCTTGGCTAGAATCTTTTGAAGCCTTACCCCTTCCGTAGCCGGTCCTCAAATCCCTCGATCACTGCGACCGATGGCACGAATTGGGAGAGTTCGGGAAGCTCTTCGATGCTTCCTAAACCGAACCGCTGGAGAAAGACAGGCGTCGTCGAGTACAGAACCGGCTCTCCCGGCCTTGCCTGCTCCCGATCGCCAGCGATCAGTCCCCGGATCGCCAGCCCCCGTACGACGGCGTCAGAGTTGATCCCCCTAACCTCGGAGATCTGAGCACGCGAGACCGGCTGGAGGTAGGCAACCACCGCCAGCGCCTCCAATGAAGCCGCCTTCAGCCGCCCCTCCCCGCCGTCCGAAAGGAGCCTTCCCACCACCGCAGCCAGTTCGGGAGCCGTCCGCAGCTCATACCCTCCTGCGACGTAGGCAAGAACCATTCCCCGCCGTCCGGGAGCGTACTCGACAGCAAGAGCCGAGAGTGCCCCCTCGACCTCCTCCTCGGAGATCCCCGCCACCGCAGCCAGCGTGGCCACCGACAACGGACCCTCCCCCACACCCAGCAAAGCTTCGATCGCCCTGACAGCAAAAACCCCGGTTTCAGCCACAGCACCGCAGTCTAACGGAGTGTCAAAGTTCATCATCATGGCCCGGGGATTGCCTTCAAAACCTCCTCAACCAGGCCAAGCCTAGCTGAATCGGTAACCTCGATAGCAATATCACGACCCTTCTGGTTCAGCTCAACGGCTCCAAAAGCTTGCGCCTCCAGCAACAGGACAAAGCTCGCGACCAGCTCCGGGAGCGTTCGTCCGCCGACCATTTCCCGAAAGGTCGCATAACCAGCTTCCGCCAAGCGCCGAAGGAACCACCGGCTCAGCTGGGTGATATCCACAGCCTCGGCCCCGGTAACCGTCACCATCTCGGCTTGGCTTCGCACCCTGGAAATAGCAGCTGCAAGCGCCGGGCCCAGAGCCTCTGGATCCATCGAGACCGGCGCCAACTCCGCCTCCGCGTGCACGCGCACCGGAGTTGCAAGCGAAGCCGCCTTCAGGCGCTGGGCAAGCTCGCCCGCTGCTCCGGTAAAGACGCTTCTAGTCACCAACCTCAAAAGCGCACCCTCCTGGCGGGCGTCAACCGGAGGCTCGATCTCCTCCTCGTCCTCCTCGCCAAGCAGCGCCGAGAGTCGGTATCGTATGAGCCAGGAGGCGGCAAGCGCCTCAACGGATAGCTGGTCAATCTCTCGAGCCTCCGCCAAACCCCTATGGACCTGCTCCAAAAGTAGTAGATTGAGTGGGTCCAGATGACCGGACCGCACCTTCTCTAGCAGCTCGGCAAGGAGAAGACTCACCACCGAAAAATCATCAACCGATGCGGACCGATCCCCTCAATGGAAAAGATCTCGCCAACCCCGACGAATCCGGCACGCTCGTAGAAGGGAATGGCGCGCACCCTCGCATTGAGCCAGACCAGCCGTCCAACGCCCCTGAAGATAGCCCGCTCCTTGAGGGCTTCGAGGATCAGCGAACCGACACCTTGCGACCTAAAGCCCTCGAGCACCGCCATCCCGCGAATCCGCTGCGCCTCCATCTCCCGATACTTAGCGGGGTAAAGGCTCCCACACCCGACAATCCGGCCTTCGACGACCGCGCAGACGTGAATCGCTCCAGCCTCACCGTCCTGGGGGTTTCGGGCAGCCACCACCGCCTGGCCAGGCCGCAAGACCGCCGCGCGAACCCCGAGGATCTCCTCGACCGAACTCACCTCCGTCACCTCCACGCTCACAGGGATCCGCCCTGTTCTAGCGATCGGGCCAGCAGCGAGACCGGGTGGATGACTTCGACACCCTCGAGGATCTTGGCCAGCTGAATGCTGCAGCCTGGATTACCGCTCGCCACGACCGCAGCTCCGGTGGCAAGAACCGCGTCGCGCTTTCTGACCCCGATCTCGTCTGCAAGCTCCACCTCCTCTAGGGCGTAGAGTCCACCCGAGCCGCAGCACCCAAGCCCTCCGCTCTCCACCACCTCGAGTCCGGGTATCCCGTTCAACAACCGACGCGGCTCCGACCGGATCCCCTGAGCCCAGGCAAGGTGGCACGCCTCGTGGTAGGCGACCCTCGCGACCAGCCTCCCCCGCGGAGCAATCGGATCAATAGCACACAGATACTCGGAGATGTCCATCACCCTTCCCGCGAGCCCAGCAGCCCGCTCGCTGTACGCCGGGTCGTTCTCTAACAACTCTGGATACCGCTTCATCTCCGCACCGCACCCGGCCGCCGTCACCAAAATCGCATCGAAATCGCCGGGAGCGAAGGCATCGATCATTCTGCGCGCGAACCCGGCCGCCTGTTCGGTCTCGCCGGCGTGGGCCGAGAGCGCGCCGCAGCACCCTTGACCTTCCGGCACCGAAACCGCAATTCCCTCTTGCTCTAGAACAAACCGGGCATCCTGGGTCACCCCCTGAAAGTAGGTCGCCGCTATGCAACCCGAGACGAGCGCGACCCGCCCACGGGTTTCGCTTGGCGAACGGCCCTCGCGATGGCTCGCATCCGCCTGCCGTCCAAGATCTCCAGCCACCCAGCCCTGAAGCAGCAGCGCTGCCAGCTTGGAGCCGAAAGGCCCCATCTGCCTGAGAAGGCGCACTGAAACGCTCCCGGAGAGCAAAGTTGCCAGTCGTTTCAAAGGCCGCATCCGCTCCGGGTACGGCAGCACCTTGAGGAGCGCCGCACGCCACATCCGGTCAGAGATGGATCGCTTCTTGTTTACCAGGCGCCGAGCGATGGACAGCATCTGGTCGTAGCGGACACCCGACGGGCATACCGGTACGCACGCCTCGCAACCGATACACCTGTCGATATGCCGCCGCACGCTCGGTGCAACCACTCCCGATCTTGCCGCCTCCCCGAGCAGCAGGATCCGTCCCCGTGGAGAGTCGCACTCGTCCTTGGTGATGGCGTATGTAGGACATGCCGGAAGGCAAAAACCACAGTGGACACAAGCCGAAACCAGCAACTCCAACCGCTTCGAGTCTCCGATCTCCACGGTCAACCTTGCTCCCCCCTCGAAAAGCGCCGCTTGGGATCCAAGCTGGCGATAACCCTGCCGGTAAAACCCGAGACCAGCCTGGCAACAGTTGCGGCCTGCACCTCGTCGGCAACACCGTTCCCCATCGCGCGGACCTCCAAATTCAGTCCCCGCCGTTCCGCAGAGTCGAACAACCCCTCCAGCTCCGACACCGTGAGATCGCGGAAGACCGCGTCGACGACGCCCATGCCAAGGTGGGCCGAAACGCGATCAGCCCCGCTCGCCAAGTCGAAAAGCTCCGCCAGCCGGGTTGCCCTGCCGCACAAGCGGATCGTCACCTCGCGTTCGCCCGGAACCTGAATCTCGCGGACCTCTGATATGAGCTTGCCAAACGCGTCGCCCGAGTAGATGGCGTCCTTCCCAAAGTGTTCGATAAGCGTCCTCAACTGGCTCTCGACCCCCTCCCTCGTGCCTTCGAAAATGGCATAGGCGGTGTCTGCGGCCCACTCGATCCCGACCGGGTCGACCTTCAATCCGTAGAGTTGACCCAAAAAATCCGACGCTCGCTCCGCGACGACCGGAAACGCTGCCATCGCCTCGAACTCGGCGGCGGGATGGGTTCGAAAAACCACTTCAACTACTGCTGCAACAAGCCCCCGCGATCCCACCAACACCTTTGTGAGGTCATAGCCGGCCACATTCTTGATGACGCGGCCGCCGGAATGCGCCATCAAGCCGTCTCCCAAGACCATGCTGGCCCCGATTACCAAATCCCGAACCCCGCCGTAGCGGTGAGCCAGGTAGCCGTGTGCGGAGGTGGCGACCATCGCGCCCACGCTACCCCCAGCAGGCGGATCGAGCACGATCCGCTGCTTCTCCCGGCGAAGATACTCCTGAAGCGCGAAGAAATCGACGCCGGCTCCAGCCGCTACGGTCAAGTCCTCGCGGCGATGGTCGATCCAGTCAAAGCGCTCAAGCGAAATCGTGGTATCCCCAGCGGCCAGCGGAAAGGGGTTCCGAAGTGCGCCGATCGGCTTGAGCCGGCCGCTCCCTTCGAAACCGGCAAGAAACTCCGCCAGCTCTGCCGGCGTCTCCGGCGAATAGACACTCCGCACCTCCGTCACCGGCTCACAACCGGGGCACCCGACAGACTTCCGGCACGCTCGCCGCAGAGCTTTGGGGTAGGAAGGAGCTTGTCGCGATTGCAGATGCCTTCTGGATCAAACGCGCGGCGGAGCCGGGAGAACGCCTCGAGGTCGGAAGTTGAGAACATCTCCGGCATGTGGCATACCTTGTCCACCCCAACCCCATGCTCGCCGGTGATCGAGCCGCCAACCCGGAGGCAAAGCGAGAGAATGACCGCCGCTACCTCGTTGGCGCGCTCGGTCGCGCCAACTATGGCCGGGTCGTAGGTGACCAGGGGATGAAGATTGCCGTCGCCGGCGTGGAAGACGTTGAGAATGGCGAGACCGCTCGACTTTGCAAGCGCCTCGATCTCGGTGAGCACCTCCGGGAGCGCCGTGCGGGGAATTACGCCATCCTGCACGATATAGGCGGGAGCAACCCTCCCGGCGGCTGCAAACGCCGCCTTCCGCGCTAGCCACATCAGCGCCCGCTCCTCCTCGCTCTGCGCTACCCAGATCTCCCGCGCGCCCTTCTCCTCGAGCACAGTACAGAGGCGGGCGAACCCCACCTCGACCTCG
The DNA here is from genome assembly GCA_021819205.1 of Actinomycetes bacterium. GTDB lineage: Bacteria > Actinomycetota > Acidimicrobiia > Acidimicrobiales > Acidimicrobiaceae > JAKARV01. Next base: position 11,339 of record JAKARV010000030.1, read on the forward strand.
ACTGAGGGACCATCCAGCTCCACCAGCAGCGCAGCCGCCGCGGTGGTATCCAGTCCAGCCTTGGTAGCGAGTTCGCAAGCCTTTAGCGCCAGGTTGTCCATCATCTCTACGGCCGCTGGCACCAGGCCGGACGAGACTATGGTTGACACAGCATCTCCAGCGGCGTCTACAGAATCAAAATAGGAGATCAGTGTCTTTCTGGCCTCCGGGACCGCCATCAGCCGGCAAGCAATCCGCGTGACAATGCCGGCGGTCCCCTCCGCGCCCACCACGACTCCCCGAAGGTCGGGGCCCGGCGCCTCGAGCGTCTCGCCCCCGAGCCACACCAGCTCTCCCGTCGGAGTGACCACCTCCAGCCCCAAAATGTGGTTTGAGGTAAAGCCGTACTTGAAACAGTGGGCTCCGCCAGAGTTTTCCGCCACGTTGCCACCGATGGTGCAGGCGATTTGAGATGACGGGTCGGGGGCAAAGTAGAGCCCGTGCTCTGCTACCGCCTTGGACAAGTCCAAGTTCACTACCCCAGGTTCCACTACCGCGAGCCGCGACAGTGGATCTATCTCGATGATCGAATCCAGCCTTGCGGTCACCACCAGGACCCCTTCCGCGTCGGGAAGGGCTCCACCGGAGAGCCCGGTCCCAGCGCCGCGAGCCACAAACGGTACGCCGTAACGCGCCAACGCCTTGACCACCAGCACCAGCTCATCGCGGGATTTCGGAATCGCAACCACCGCAGGAAGCGCCCTGTGGCTGGTCAAGCCATCACAGCTGTACGCAAGCCGCTCACTCCTGTCCAGTATTAAACTCTCCTTGTCGAGGAGGGCTCGAGCGAACTCGATGAAACGGTCGAGGCCCCCGACCGTACCGGTCAAATCAGCTCCTTGCACACCTTACCAAGTTAGCAGCGAGAGGTTAGAAATGAAAGCTTTGGTCACCGGCGCAACTTCCGGAATCGGATCAGCGATAGCCAAACGGCTTTGGCAGGATGGGATGGAGGTGATCGCCACAGGAAGGCGGGAGAAGCGGCTCAGCGAGCTGATCGCCGAAGTCGGGGGCTCCCGGATCACCGCTTACACCGCCGACCTCTCTCTCCCAGAAGCGGCGGAGTCTCTCTGCGAGACCACGGGGCCGATCGACATACTGGTCAACAACGCGGGCGGCGCCTTCGGTCTAGAGCCCGCGCAGCGGGCGAGCGCGAGCGACTGGAGCGAGATGATCAAAATCAACGTGGAAGCGGTGGCCTTGCTTACCCGTGCCTACCTTCCAGGCATGGTTGAGCGCGGCTCCGGCCTGGTGATCAACATCGGCTCCGTCGCCGGTGAGTTCCCATACCCAGGCGGCAACGTGTACGGTGCCGCAAAAGCATTCGTCAGGCAGTTCTCGCTCAACCTTAAAGCCGACCTTGCGGGAACCGGGGTTCGAATTACCGACATCGAACCGGGAATGGTTGGTGGCACCGAGTTTTCGGCGGTGCGGTTCAAGGGGGATTTGGAAAAAGCCGCAGCCGTCTACCAGGGAATGAATCCCCTCACCCCCGAAGACGTCGCTGAGGTGGTCTCGTTCGTGGCTGCTCTACCCAGCCGGGTTAACATCAATACCATTTCGATGATGCCCAGCGATCAGGGCTTTGGACCGTTCTTCGTCAGCAGGCAATAGCTGCGGCGTCGGCGCCAGCTGCTAAGAGATATCCCATGGAGGATATACACCCGCAAGAACAGCGGCACAAAGCCGGGCAAGACACTCCCGGCGGTGGCGACGCTCGCAGGTCTGCTTGGGCTAGTACGGCAACCGGAAACGTAAGCGTGCACTGGGTAACCGCCCACCTTCCCGAGAAGCGTACTTCCGTGTCGCTGTTCGACCGCGAGCAGCGAGAGAGGGCCAAGAGCACCAGCCTTTCTGAGGGCGCTGCCGTTGCCACCGGAGCCGGACGCCGAAGGAGTCCAGAGAAGCCGGATCCTTTCCGTACTTGCTTTCAACGGGATCGCGATCGGATTCTCCACTCCGATGCCTTTCGACGGCTCGCAGGAAAGACCCAGGTTTTTGTCTTCCCCCGCGACCACCAGCGCACCCGGCTTACCCACGCCCTCGAAGTGTCCCAAGTAGCTTCCTCGATCGCACGGGCGCTGCGCTTGGATGTCGATTTGACCGAAGCTATCGCGCTTGGGCACGACTGCGGGCATGGACCTGGCGGGCACTCCAGCGAAGCCGCTCTGCAACCGTACGTCGATGGTGGCTTCGACCACGCTCCATGGGGAGCGTACGAAGTGCTATCTCCCTTGAACCTCTGCGAGGAGACCCTTGATGGCATCGCCAATCACTCCTGGAGCAGACCCGCTCCAGCCACGCTCGAGGGCGAGGTCGTGGCACTTTCCGACCGGATCGCCTACTGCACCCACGACTTTGAGGACGCCTGGAGGGCGGGGATCATCGAGCGGGAAGATCTTCCAAGAGAAGTACGAACGCTGGTCGGCACGACCCGGGGATCGCAGCTGAACGCCCTTATCGAAGACGTCATCTGGCTCGCCGCTGACCGAGGCGTGGTTGGCCTATCCCACCCGATGGGAGAGGCGCTAGCGGCGTTCCGCAACTTCAACTACGACCACATCTACAACCGGCCGGAGTCACAGCGGCAAGGACAAGCGGTGATCGATCTGTTGCAAGCGCTAACCGAGCACCTCCTCGCAAAGCCGGAGCTGGTTCCAGACCTGCAGCTCAGCGCAGATCCGGCACGCCAAGTTATCCGCTACGTTGCCGGAATGACCGACCGCTACGCCTTCCAGATGGCTATCGACCTCCTTGGATGGACGACGGATCGCCTCCCCCGGGGAATCGACGTCTCCTGATCTCCCAAGACCATTAATAACGATCGCAAGCATGCGGTAGCAACAAAGTGACAGAACGTCTACGATATATCGTTAGAAGTTGCAATTGTTTCGATGGTTAGGAGGAGTCATGTTTGACAACCGGATGCACGGCCACGGCTGTGGCAAAGGCCCGATGCGGGGTGGTTGGGGTATGGGTCCCGGGTTCTCCGGGCGGCGCTCTCCCCGAGGCCGGATCCGCGCCGAAATTTTGAGATTGCTTGCCGACGGGCCAAAGCACGGCTACGAACTCATCCAGATCATCTCCGAACGATCGGGGGGCATGTGGCAACCCAGCCCAGGTTCGGTATACCCAACGCTCTCCCTCCTCGAGGATCAGGGGCTGGTGACATCTACCGAGAGCGACGGCCGCCGTACCTACTCCTTGACCGACTCAGGAGTACGTGCAGTGGAGGAACTGGGCGGTGAAGCAGGAGCGACGACAACCCCCGAAGACTTTGTCGACCTCGGCCGCGAGGCCATGTCGCTAGTGCAAGCGGTGCGCCAACTCGCCTTCTCCGCCAGCGAAGCACAGCGGGAAGCGGCGCTCTCGATCTTGGCGGAGGCGAGGAAAAGCATCTACCGGCTGCTCGCCGAGTAGGTGCCACCCTAAGCGTGCATGGCGTTGATAGGTCCCAATGCGGTGGTGGTGCCGAAAAACGCGCCGCCACCGTGGTATAGCGAGATTGAAAGTCTTGCCAAGGAGCCGAGGCCCCGAGTCACTGCGAGACCCCAAGTTTTCGCCGAGCGGCCTGAAGAGCCCGGGGTAACCGTAGCTGGATCGCCACTGATTTTCTCCACCGATTCCGGGGACCAACAGCATGCTGGCGGCGACCGGTAAACAAATAACAGTCAGCACCGTCCCGCTGGACTTCAAGCAACAACCCATCTGCCGCCGCTGTCTGCAGCAAAGCAACTCGACTTTTCCGCCCAAAAACCGGCAGCCTCTGCCGAAACACCAGCCCAAATTAGAGCCAGGCCAACCGCTACGGGCTAGCGCTTACCCCCAAGGCATTCCGACTACAGCTGCAGGCGATCTGGGCCAATAATCGCTATCCCCTCGGGCCGGCTCAACACTCCAACCCGCCTGAAAAATCCGACCATTGCCTTGAAGGCCAAGCAAACTTTTTCCAATCTGCCTTCAAACGAATAAAAAACCAACCGAGCCTCGGTCGCGCGAACCGGCAGCGAAATTCGAGGCCAAGAATTACAGTGGTTCGACCCCTTTAGACGCCGATTACCTGGTATCCGTCATCCACCAACTCAACTAGGACTTCGCCAGCGGGGCGGAGTTCGATCCCGAAGCCGGTGATCAACTTCTCGTCCAGATTCATCTGGGTAACGTTCGCTGGGCACGCCTGAACCGGAACCTCCGCTCCGCGCAAATCTTCGAGCACGCCCTTGATCGCCGGATCCTTGCCCTCACCAAGCGCGACACCCGGGCCAAAAAGGTAGACCTTTACGTCCTGTCCCCTGGTACTCTTCAACCGTTGCGCCAGCCTGAGGCCAGACATTGCTTTACCCGCCTGATCTGGCCCTGCCGTTATCCAAAATGCAATTTTTGCCATGGATAAAGCTTACCAGCAGACCAAAGTTAAGTTGCACCTACAACTAATACAGCCCGGAAACACTACCGTCCGGCAACAGTAATCCGGTTTTGATAGAGTTGCTCCTGAAGCGCTGAGCTGACACTCCCTTCAGCGCCGAGCTTTGCGATCATCAGATCCACCATCCCGGGGTTTCGAGCCAGCATTGGACCGTGGAGGTAGCTGGCAACGATGGATCCGACAACCGCACCGTCGACGCCACCGACGCCATTTCCCCCGCCGCTAATCACCCTTCCCAGTGGCTCGACACCGCGATCAAGCGTTGTCACCCCTGAGTGGTTTTCAAATCCGGTGAGGTAACCCCGTCCCAACGGAATTATCGGGGCAGACACAACCTCACCGACCAGCCGATTGGCACCGGGCGCCGTCGTCACCGGTAGCAACCCAAGCCCCCTTCTCTCGATCCCATCGGCGTAGAAGCTCGTACCCAGGATCTGGAAGGCCGCGCAGATCGCCAAGATTGGACGGGAGCTGGCGGCCACTTCGGCAAGGTAGCCGTCCGCGCGAAGCCGCTCGGCAGCCAGCGCTTGGGGACCGTCCTCCCCCCCACCGAGTACATAGGCATCGCCATCCCGGGGAACCGGGCGGTCAGAAGGCGACTCTACCACCTCGGCCTCTACCCCCACTCGCCGCAATGCCCATGCGAGAACCAACGCGTTCCCCCGGTCGCCGTACGTGCTCAGCAGATCCGGATAAACATAAATTATCTTCACGTCGTCACCGGCTCTCTCACCCTTCGGGTTCTCAACGCTCCCAACTCCCCCAGGGAGCCGATCAGCGAAAAAAAAGCTGTGTAGTTCCCCAGATAAACCACCGCCGCCCCACCAGCCCCGGCGACGGCTACCGCTTGAAGCTGGTCGGGCACGCACGCCACGCGACAACCAGCCACCTCGAGCCGGAACGCCATGTCGACGGCCCGATCGCCAGTGGCAATCACCTCGATGCGCGATAACCGCTCGAAGTCGGCGTCCCAGATCCAGGAGGTGTCCCTTCCATCGGCCACCCGGGCGTTCAGGCCAAGAACCAGGCGGGAACCGGCCGGCAGCAGATCAAGAATGCCCTCCCAACCCGCGGGATTCTTAGCAAGAAACGTAGTCAGGCCAGGTTGACGGGGAAGCTTGGAAAGAATCCACTCGGTGTAGCGCCCGCCCACACCCTCAATCCGGGAAAGCTCCCGGAAAAATCGTTCCGGACGCAGGCCACGAAGCCGACCCGCCGCAACCGACGCAGCCAGGGCATTGAATAAATTGAAGTCTCCCGGAACCTCCAGGCGGATCCTACCCAACCTCTCGCCACCTGGACCCGTCACCCTTCCCGCGCGGTCGACGGCGTAGCTCACTTCCGGCTGGCACAGCGAACACCCTAAGCACCGCCACGTCCTCTCCGTAAACTCGACACTCCCTCCGCACACTGGGCACGCGTTCGCATCCATCCTCCAGCTCGATGGACCAACTATCCAAATCCGTTCGGTGAACTCGCCCGAGTTCGCTACTATCAACGGATCTCCGGCATTCCCCACCAAAACCGAAACGTGCCGCCCAGCCTCTCCCACTCGGCGAGAAAGCTTCCTCACCTCCATCGACCGATCCAGCTGATCGCGGCTCATGTTCAACCACACCATCACCTTGGCACGAAGCTCACTTGCGAGTTGAGGAACGTACGCCTCATCGACCTCGAAGCAGGCGCTTGTCGCATCACCGGCCGCCGCGAGGGCTGCGGCAACGCCGCCGGGAAGGTTAGAACCGCGATTGGCCACCACGCTGTCACCACCATCGGCGCTACTCAACAGATCGAACAGGAAGGCGGTGGTGGTCGTCTTTCCATTGGTGCCGGTAACGAGGACCGTATCGATCCCCTCAGCGCGCCGATAGACAAAGTCGGGCGCGACTGCGAGCGCTACCCTCCCCGGAAACGTCTCGCCCTGGCCGAATCCGCTAACACGAATCGCCCGGGCCACAAGCCGCGCCGAAACGTCCGCCGCGCGCAGCCGAATCGAATTCGCTTGGACTCTGGACACTTCCACGAGACTATCCTGAAACCCGTATGCGGTGTGCAGCAACCCGACTAACGCCAGCTATGCAAAAAGTGAAAGGAGCCGATTGGGGGGAACCGGCTCCTTTATCTAGAGCGATGGTCATTTGGGGGGATCGACCATCGCTGTATTACAGATTACAGCTTGTGAGCTGATTTTACTAAACTTTTTTATGATACCTCGTATCTGTTTTTGCGATAGGAGATTCCTTGGAACTCAAGCAACTTCGGAGCCTGCTTGCAGTCGCGGAGGCTGGCAGCTTCTCCGGAGCCGCCGACATTCTCGACACCGTGCAGTCAAACGTCTCTGGGCACCTTTCCAAGCTAGAACGGGAACTGAACGTCCAGCTCGTGGACCGGAGGACTGGGTCGCTTACCGACGAGGGCAACCTCGTAGCCCATCACGCCCGGAGGCTCTTCCAGGAGCTGGAGGAGATCTACGCCGATCTCGGAGATATGACCTCGATGGTCTCCGGGCGAGTCAGGCTGGGGGTCATCACTACCGCCGCCGGATGGTTGCTTCCAATGATCCTCGACCGCCTGGCGACGGAGTACCCTAAAATCGAGCTCGAGGTGGCCGAAGGAACCTCGGCATCGCTCCAGCGCCGCCTCAACTCCGGCCTCATTGACATGGCCCTGCTAACCACCCCGCTCACCGTCGACGGCCTTACCTTTTCCCCCCTTTTTGAAGAGGAGTACGTCCTCATCGTCAGCGCCAGCGACCCGCTGGCGAAGCAAGAGTCGGTCACCGTGGCGACGGCGGCCACCCGCGGGCTGCTGGTGCCGCCCCCACACGTCGGCTTCCGCGAAGAACTCGCCGCAGTAGCTGCTTCCCGCGGCGCAAAACTCAACGTAAAAGCCCAGATCGACGGGCTTCACGTTATTGCCGCCCTCGCTATCGCCGGGTACGCACCCGCAATCCTCCCGTCTTCGGCGGTAACCAACTTGCCCACCCCCTCCAGCGCATCCTCGGCCATCGCCATACCTATCGTCGATCTCGCACCCAGAAGGGTGGGAATAGCCCGATTTCGCAATCGGCTGGAGTCGTCGGCGGCAAAACGAGTGGTCGAGACGCTGGCAAGGACGGTCGCCGAGGCCGGCCCGAACCTTCCGCCAGGGATCAGCGCGCTACGCCGCAATTGACCCCACTTCCATTATCGCTACTCTTATAACGCGCTCACGAACAGGCCGCCTACCGTCTGGTAACCAAGGCTGATACTGTTTGAGGGAGAGAAGGAGGAGCCGTGGAAAATCTCTGCCAGGACCGTGTAGTCATCGTAACCGGCGCCGGACGCGGCATAGGTAGGGCACACGCCCTGCTTTTCGCCACCGAGGGTGCCAAGGTAGTCGTCAACGACCTGGGGGCCGAGGTCGACGGAAGCGGCGCCGGTTCCGGGCCCGCGGGCGAGGTGGTCGAGGCGATCCGCGCCATGGGTGGCGAAGCAGTCGCCAATGGAGACGACGTCTCCTCCTGGGAAGGCGCACAACGAATCATCAACACCGCAGTTGATGCCTTTGGCCGGTTAGACGTCGTGGTAAATAACGCCGGAATCCTTCGCGACCGCATGATCGTCAACATGACCGAGGACGAGTGGGATCTCGTCATCCGCGTCCACTTGAAGGGAACCTTCAACATGGTGAGGTGGTCGGCGGCCTACTGGAGGGAGCGCTCCAAGGCCAACGAACAGGTCGACGCCCGCATCATCAACACCGCATCGGCCTCCGGACTCTTTGGAAATGTCGGCCAGGCCAACTACGGAGCCGCAAAGGCCGGAATCGCCTCGTTAACGATCATCGCCGCCATGGAACTTGCCCGGTACGGTATCACCGTCAACGCCATCGCTCCGATCGCGCTCACCAGAATGACCGAGAACTTAGGTATTGTCGCTCCTGGCGACGAGAAGGCAAAGGCCTTCCTCGCTCCGGAAAACATCTCTCCACTGGTGGTCTGGCTCGGCTCCTCGGCGTCAGCCAAGATCACCGGACGCTGCTTCGACGTAGCCGGTAACCACATCGACGTGGCGGAGGGGTGGCACGCCGGCCCTGGTGCCGATGCTTCCTCCGAGCGCTTCACGCTGGATGAGATCGATCGCGCCCTTCCGGGGCTGGTGGCGGCGGCACGAAAGAACGCTGACATGAGCGGCAAAGAACCAGCCTGACGCCGCGACCCGCCTAGACTTACCACAATGATGACCGAGACGTTCCGGTCGCCATCGATCGACACCCGGGTTCTCGAGCTTTTCGCCCTCGTGGGAGATGGCTTCGTCGGAGCAAGAGAGGCTTTGATCCACGGCGACGTCTCGATCTCCACATTGCTGATCGACCGCGAGAAACGGATCGACCGCCTCTATAACTCGCTCCAAAACGAAGTAAGCAGCCGGTTGCTGGTTGGTGGCCTGGATCCGGCAGAGGTCCAGTATCTGGTGGGCGTCGTCAGAATCATCCCGGAACTCGAGCGGAGCGGCGACCTTGCGGAGCACATCGCGAGAAAGGCGGCGATGGACCTCAGCCGAGATCTGCGGCCACGGTGCCGGGGAATCATGCAGCAGATGGGAGAGTTGGGCACGCTCATGTGGAACCAGGCTTCCATCGCCTACGATACCCGTGACCCGACCATCGCCAACATGCTTGACGAGATGGACGAATCCCTGGACGACCTCCACGTCTCCTTCATAGCCGAAGTCGTATCGAGTTCCCCACCTACAACGGTGGCGATGGAGCTCGCCCTTGTCGGTAGGTTCCTCGAGCGTTTCGGCGACCACGCAGTCAACCTGGCGAGAACCGTGGCTGCGATCGCCACCCAGCTCGACCCGTACCCCAAGGGTACCTCCCGGGCGTAAAGGCCTAGCTTCCTTCGGTCAATCGGCGCCTACGCTCGGCCAGCCGAGCGCCCATCGCCGCCACCTCCGAGCGGTGCCGTACTCCCAGCTTTGCCAGCAGATTCGACACATAGTTCTTCACCGTCTTCTCGGCGAGGAAAACGTCTTCCGCAATCTCCCGGTTGGTCTTGCCCTGCGTAATCAGTTCGAAGATCCGCCGCTCTTGCTCGGTCAGTTGCGCGGTGGGATCGTCCCCATCGCCCTGCGGATTCCGGATCCTCTCGAGAACCCGGGTGGTGACTGCTGGATCGATCAGGCTCTCCCCGGCCGCAACCAACCTGATCCCCTCGACAAGCTCCTCCAACCGGACCCGCTTGAGTAGATAACCAGAGGCTCCCGCCATGATCGATGAAAACAGCGCCTCGTCGTCGGAGAACGAAGTCAGCATTATGCACCGAAGCTTGGGGTCGCGCTCGCGAAGTTCCCGGCACAGGGCGACGCCGTCGCCGTCTGGAAGCCTGACATCGAGCAGCGCAACCTCAGCTTTAGAAGAAACGATCCTAGCCAAGGCCTCCTCGACGCTTCCTGCTTCGCCAACGATAGCGATGTCCGCCTCTCCGCCAAGCAGCGTCGCAATACCGCGCCTAACAACCTCATGATCCTCGACGAGGAATACCTTGATACTCACCCAACAAGCGTACCACTACGCAAAAGCCGACTCCAGCTCACCATCGAACAACCACCACCGGCACCGGGCTGTGATGAACTAGCTGATCGCTCACGCTACCGAGCAACAGTGACGAAAAGCCGCCGTGCCCACGGGCCCCGACAACCAGCAGATCCACATCGCCACACAGCTCGATGATCCGCGATGCGGCGTTCCCTTCGAGCAGGGTGGTCTCGACCTTCAGCGCCGGAAAATTGTCAGCGACGCGTGCAGCCGCCTCGTCAAGGATCTCCTTGCCTGCGGCAGCAAACTCCTCCAAATCCAGTGCGCCGGGAGCATACCCGAACTCAGGTGCTACCCAAGAGTAAACAATACGAAGCTCCGCACCCCGTAGCTTGGCCTCCTCCGCCGCAAATTGCAGCGCCTCCTTTGAGCTTCGAGAACCGTCGTATCCTACCATGATCCGCCGATTTTGGCCGCTCTCCCGCATGCCCGCCTCCTTCTCCCCCAAGAGCAAGCTTAGGAAGAAACCAGCCCGGTGGCAAGGGGGGAATTGTTTTGGTTCCGGTTCACGCCAACGAGCTGAGCAGCTGCACCAGAACCTCCGGCTGGGCCACTCCACACGCGGGGCAGGCAGAACCGCCGCTCGGCACGTTTAGCCAATAGCCGTACACCATCGACCGGGTCGCGGCAACATCTTTGGCGAGCTCGGCCGCGCTTACCCGTCTCCCGGACGGGTTGGTCGATAGACCGGCAAAAATCCGCACATTCGGGTTGACCGCCGCAATCTGGGCAGCCGCCGTCGCGACGAAGCTCCGATAAACGCTCGGCTCCATCTCCAAACTTTGCGCCTGGATATCGATCGCCCAAGAACCTTTCGCCGCAGCTCCAAGGATTCCGGAAGCGAGAAACTTGCTCCGGATCGTCCCCCTTCCGGCAATCAACTTGGCGAGATCGAGGGCCGGGGCGGCGATGAGCCGCGAACCGGACGAAGCCGCAAGAGCGGCCGCTTGAGAAAGAGTGCTGATCGGATCAGACGCCTGGGAGGTCGGTGTAAAGCGCCAATCCTCGATATCGAAGAGAACGAAACCAACGCGGGAGGCGATAGCGGTCTTTAGACCGGCAAGGCTCCGAGAATCTACCACAATATTTGCGTGCCAACTAGCCAAATACGCCGGCGGAGTCGCACCAACCACAACATAGTTTCCTGGAGAGTCGAACCTTGCAGCGATGAACGAGGCGCCGGCAACGCTCTTCAGCTTCTCCAG
>JAKARV010000031.1 GCA_021819205.1 Actinomycetes bacterium
TGCTTCCGGTCAACGATACCTTGAAGCGAGTGGACAAGGGAGTGGTAATCGGCACGGTCGATCGCGACGGGCTGGTCCGTGCCCAGACGCCCCAGGGGTTCTCTCGGGAAGCGCTGGTCGCAGTGGTGCAGTCGGGTCTTGAAGGAACCGACGATGCCGTGCTGGCAGAGAGGATCGGCTACAAGGTGACGTCCGTAGCCGGCGATGAGCGTGCGCTCAAAGTCACGACGGATGCCGATCTCTCGCTTTTGCGGATGCCTGCTGTCGGCTTGGGGATCGACTTTCACCGTTTTGGCGACCCCGGAAGCTTTCGGCTAGCCGGCGTCGAGATCGAAGGGTGGGAGGTGGTTGCGCATTCGGATGGAGATGTGCTAGCCCACGCGGTAGCTGACGCCGTTTTGGGTGCGGCTGGCATCGGCGGCATCGGCGACGTCTTCTTGGACTCCGATCCGAGATGGTCCGGGGCCGACTCGCTCGCGCTGTTGGAAAGGTCTGTTGAGATGGCGCGGGAGAAGGGTTTTGCCGTCAGGAAGATCGATGCGACCGTGGTGCTCGAGAGGCCGAAGATCGCCCGTTACCTGGAGGAGATGGCGGCGAATTTGGTCACGGCGACCGGAGGCGAAGCTACCGTGAAGGCCAAGCGTACTGAGGGGCTTGGCGATATCGGCGCCGGAAGCGGGCTGAGCGCCTTTGCCCTGGTGGTGATGGGGGGTGGTTAGGCAAAGGGTCGTAGGCGGGGACCAGGTGGAGGGGTTGAGGTCGGTCGAAGAACTGATCCGTGCCGGCCGTCGGCAGGTTGAAGTCCTCTACATCGAGGATGATCTCAGGCAGCGAGATATCGCCGAGCTGGCCTCGAGCGCGGGGGCCAGGGTGATGGTGGTAGGACGGGACGGGATCTCGTCCCGTGCCGGATCCCGGCAGCCGCAGGGAGTGGTGGCGATTGCTGAACCCCTCCCAGCTCTTCCACTCGACGAGGTAGCCGGGGCACCCGGTCCGCTCCTACTCCTCGATCGCGTTCAGGATCCCAACAACCTGGGGGCGATTCTCCGCTCCGCGGCCGCCGCTGGCGTCGAGGGGGTGGTGCTTCCCGAGCACCGGTCGTGCGGACTCTCTCCCACCGTTGCAAAAGTCGCCTCTGGGGCACTCGAATATCTGAAGTTTTCGATAGTCGCCGGGGTGCCGGCCGCTCTCAGCGCCGTGGAGAAGGTTGGAATGTGGAGGGTCGGCCTCGATGCCGGCGGGTCCAGCTCTATCTTTGATCTGGATCTGGAGGCTGATCGGGTGGCGCTGGTGGTCGGTTCGGAGGGTTCCGGCCTTTCCGACCTCGTTCGCCGCCGCTGTGACTTCCTCGCTGCCATCCCCATGGCCGGCACCGTGGCCTCGCTAAACGCCTCAGTGGCAGCGGGCATCGCCCTGTTCGCGCTGAGGAGGGCGGGTAAATGAGCGAGTCCTGGATCGATCTGGTGTTGGCTTCGAGCGGCGAAGAGGTCGAGGCGGTTGCAGGTCGGCTTCCCCCGTGGCTTGCCCCCCAGCTCTGCCGGGCGCGTTTGGCCAATGGCGGCGGGCTCAGAGCGCTGGAGGAAGGGTTAGCCTCTAGCGACGTGCGGGTGCGCCTCGCCGCGCTGGCATCCGCGCCTCTTGAGCTGCTTGGCGTGGATCTGATCGAGCGGTGTTTTGATGACCCGGAGTGGCTCGTGGTCGAGCAGGCGGTCTTTCTCGCCGGCGAGCTAGAACTCCAAGGTTTGGTCGGGAGGCTGATCGGGATGGCGAGAACGAGCACGGAGGCAGCGGTGAGGGAGTCCGCCATAGCCGCGCTCGGGGCAATTGGCGATCCGGCGGCGGTTCCGGTTATCGCCTCGGCGATCAGGTCGGAGAAGGTTTACATCCGCCGCCGGGCAGTGGTCGCGGCTGCTGCGTTCGAGGGCGATGAACTCGCTAGCGCGCTAGCTTTGGCGAGGGAGGATCGCGACCCGCAGGTAAGAGCCCTGGTTGAGGAGATCGAAGATTCGGTGGTGGACGACCGCTGGAGGTAGTCCGAGCCCGTCTCTGCGAGAGTAGCTGAGTGGAGTATGAACTAGCCACTGTTTCCGAGGCGGTTCTTTGTGAACAAATCGTGATTTTTGACTGAACCTTCGGTGCCGCTTGGGATAGGATGCTGGAAGCGCTTCCAAGCATGGGGGTAAGGAAGAATGGCTGTTGCTGGCCAGCGTGTAAGTATTTTTGACGTCGCCAAGCGCGCCAGCGTCGGTGTTGGCACCGTCTCCAGGGTGCTCAACGGCCGCGAAGGTGTCAGCGCTGCAACGCGGAAGCGGGTGCTCGCCGCGATCGATGCTCTCGGCTACCACCCGAGCAGGCTGGCTAGCGGGCTTTCGCGGGGACGGTCGGATGCGGTTGCGGTTGTGGTTCCCTTTATCACCAGCCCGTCGGTGGTCGTGCGGTTGGAGGGGATCCTCGAAGTGCTCGACAACGTTGGTCTCAACACGGTTCTTTACAGCGTGGGAAACCGGCAGCAGCGGGACCGGCACCTCGGCGTGCTCGGGGACCGGCACGAGGCTGCCGGGGTCATCGTAGTCTCAATCAGGCTCTCTCGCCAGCACGTGGAGCGGTTTTCGGCGGTGGGAACGCCGCTCGTTCTGGTCGACACCCGTGTCGCCGGGGTCCCTTCGATCGAAGTGGACAACCGGGAAGGCGGGAGGATGGCAGCCAGCCACCTTCTGGGGCTTGGACACCGCTCTTTCGGGTTTATCGGTGACATTGACCGGAAACACCTCGGTTTCTCCTCCTCCAGCGAGCGGCTGGAGGGCTTTTCCGCGCGCATAGCCGAGGCAGGCATCGATCCCAGCCGGATTGCGGTCAGGTCGGGAATCCATAGCGCTGGCGAAGCGGCCGTGCTGGCAGCGTCGATTCTAGAGCTCGTTGAGCCGCCAACGGCGATCTTCGCTGCCTCGGATACCCAGGCATCCGGTGTGCTCAGCTACCTCAAGTCAAAAGGATTGACCGCCCCTGGGGACTTGGCCCTGATCGGTTTTGACGGTCTCGAAGTCTCGGCTCTGCTCGGCATCACGACCGTGGCGCAGCCACTGTTCGAGAGCGGCGTCCGGGGCGCGCAACTCCTGCTCCAACTGTTGGCCGGGGAGGTGCCCGACCCCGGCGAACTGGTGCTCCCGCTCCGGCTGCTGCCGAGGAGCACCACGGTTTCCGGCGCCTCTATAGAGCCGGTTTCGCGCTCGCCATAACGGGGGCCCCACCAATGGCTTCGATAGTTGGACGGGGACATGCTGTGTCTCCATCGGTAATTTGGAAGGCAGGTAAATGAAGAAGGTAAAAGGAATCCGGAGAGCGAGGGTCGCCCTCATGGCCACTCTCGGATCGGCGATGGTACTGGCGGCCTGCGGGTCGACTTCATCCTCGACCAGCTCGTCGGCGTCATCGAGTGGCGGTTCGGCAACTTCGGGCAACATCACCTGGTGGGCCAGTCCGATTGCCCAGGTAGGAATTCGGGCCGCGCTGGTTTCGGCCTTTGAGAAGGCGTACCCGAAGATCCATGTAACCATTCAAAGCGCCCCAACCAATACCGGAACCAACCGTTCTCAGCTGGTTACCGAGATATCCGGTGGTTCGACCACTCCCGATGTCTTCATGGGTGACGTAATCTGGCCGGCGCAGTTCGGAGCGCACCAGCTTGCGGTGCCGCTCAGCAAGTATCTTCCCTCAAGCTACTGGACAAAGTTCGCACCTGGACTGGTCAGCGGTGCGAGCTACAAGGGCCAGGTCTACGGCTCTCCGCTCTTTGAAGACCAGGGATTTCTTTACTACCGCAAGGACCTGCTTGCGAAAGCTGGCCTTCCGGTTCCAAAGACCTGGCAACAGCTGGAGAGCGAGGCCGTCACGCTGGTCCACGACCACCTGGTCCAGTACGGCTTTGTTTGGGAAGGCGACTCTTACGAGGGTCTTACCTGCGACTTCATGGAGTACCTGACTTCGGCCGGTGGCAAGGTCGTGAACAGCAGCTACACCAAGTCGGTGATCGACTCGGCGGCAGGAGTGAAGGCGCTTTCGTTCATGCGCAGCCTAATCACCAGCGGAGCCTCGCCAGCGGCGGTAACCACCTTCCAAGAGCCCCAGGCTATGGCGGTTTTCGATGCCGGCAATGCGGCGTTCCTCCGGAACTGGGATTACGCGTGGTCGAACTCGCAGACTCCGGCCGACTCCAAGGTGGTTGGGAAAGTAGGAGTTGCTCCACTTCCAACGTTTGCCGGCCAGAGCTATCCCGGGTACTCGAACATCGGGGGGTGGAACCTGTATATCAACCCGCACACAAAGCATTTGAACGCCGACTTGACCTTCATCAAGTGGATGTCTTCGACCAAGGCGCAGTACATTCTCGGGAAGACCTACTCCGAGATACCCACCGTGGAGTCGGTGCGAACTGCCCTTGCCTCGTTGCCATCGACCCCGCCGCCTGAGCGGGTGGCGGCGACTACCCGCCTGATAGCCAGGCCGGCTGGCACGCCGAACTACCCGCAGCTGAGTTCCGCGCTCTACACCAATGTGAACGCGGCGCTTACGGGATCGGTATCGGTGAGCTCCGCCCTTTCGGCAGCGCAGTCGCAGATCAACACCGCCCTTAGCGGCGGACTGTAGCGGGTCGCCGGCACCCGGAGCCGAGTTGCTTCGGGTGCCGGACTTACCAGGGAAGCAGGAGAAGTTGACGGTAATAGCAGAGCGGGTGGAGGCGCCGCCACGGCCGGAGGCCAAGTTGCGCCGGGATTCCCATACGAGGAGAATGGCTCGAGTCGGATGGGCGATGTCGACCCCGGCGTTGGTGTTCGTTGGCTTGGTCACCATCTTTCCGATCGCCTTCTCGTTCGTTCTCAGCTTTTCGAACGTTGTGGTGAGTGGGAGCGGTTTTGCGCTCGAGAACCCCACTTTTGGCAACTACAGTGAGCTCTTCCACTCGTCGGTGTGGCGGTACTCGCTGGCCTTCACCATCTTTTACACCGTCGTCACGGTCTTGGTCGAAGTGGTGCTGGGAACCATGATAGCTCTGGTGGTGGAGAGGCTTACCAAGGGGCGGGGGCTGATGATGTCGCTGCTCCTCCTCCCATGGTCGATGATTACGGTTATCTCGGCCGAGCTTTGGCAGTACATCTTCGAGGGGACCTACGGAGTCCTTCAGGCGATCTTCCAAGCGGTGGGGCTCGGAAGCCCGGTCTTCCTGGGCACGCCGACATCGGCCGTGGTGGCGATGATGGTGGCCGATATCTGGAAGACGACTCCGTTTGTGGCGGTGATCGTGGTTGCCGGGTTGGTCATGCTGCCGGGCGAAATCTTCGAGGCGGCCTCCGTGGACGGTGCCTCTGGGTGGACGACTTTCTTCAAGATCACCCTTCCGCTGCTTCGCCCTACCATCGCGATAGCGGTACTGTTCCGGATTTTGCAGGCTTTTGGCCTTTTCGATCTGCCGTTCGTGCTTACCGGAGGCGGCCCTGGCACCGCGACCACCTCGCTCGCCATCCTTAGCTACAAGGTGATGTTCGAGGATATTGCTTACGGTCCCGGCGCCGCGGTCGCGGTAAGCGCCACCCTTCTGGTGATCTTGGGAAGTTTGGCATTCCTGAAAGTCTTTCGCTCACAGGTGGGAAGGGAGGATGTCCAGTGAGGTACCGGCGCCGCAAGGGGATCTCTCGGATTGTCAATCCGCTCAACGCCGCTGTTCTAGGCGTCTCGATCTTCGTGCTTCTCCCGATCTACTGGCTGGTCGCGTCCAGCTTCAAGACTTCGGTCAATATCGGGGCATCGCCACCCCAGTACTTCCCGGACCCGATCAGTTTTACGAACTACAGCACAGCCTTTGTCCACTACGGCTTTGGCCGCTACTTCCTCAATTCGGTGGTGGTGACGGTGTTCGCGACCCTTCTGGTGTTGGGGATCGGATCGCTGGCCGGATACGCGATGGGGCGGCTGCCGATGCGGGGGAAGGCCCCGATGCTGGTGACGCTGCTGGTGATCTCGGTCTTTCCCGAGATCGCAGTGGTCTCCCCGCTGTATCTCCTTATGCGCGATCTGGGGTGGTTGGGGAGCTACCAGGCGTTGATTATTCCCTATACCGCCTTCAACTTGCCGTTCGCAATCTGGATCCTGCGCAACTACTTCATGGTCATCCCGAAGGAGATGGAAGAGACCAGCCGGATCGATGGAGCCACGACGATGCGGACCTTCTGGTCGGTGATATTGCCGCAGGCGCTGCCCGGACTGTTCACCGCCGGCGTGTTCACCTTCACCGCCTGCTGGACCGAGTTCCTAATGGCGTTGACCTTTGACAATACCAACAGCTTTCGCACGATTCCGGTGGGGATTGCCCTCTTCGGGTCGCCTAATGTGATTCCTTATGGGACCATCTTTGCGGCCAGCGTGGTGGCGGTGGTCCCGGTGGGCATCCTGGTGCTCGTGTTTCGCAAGTTCGTGGTTTCGGGCCTGACGGCCGGTGCAGTAAAGGGGTGATCGAACTGGCAGCGGAGACGGCCAAAGATGGCTTTGAGCCCGCGAAGTGGTGGAGCGGCGGGATTCTTTACCACGTCTACGTCCGCTCCTTCATGGATAGCGGTGGCGATGGTGTTGGCGATCTGCGCGGGGCGATCGACAGGCTTGGCTACCTGTCGGATCTCGGGGTTGACGGAGTCTGGCTCTCCCCGATCATGCCGTCGCCGAATTGCGACTGGGGTTATGACGTATCCGAGTATCTGGGTGTAGACCCGGATCTGGGAACCCTTGACGATCTCGACGAGTTCATCGCGACAGCCAACCAGCTGGGGATCGAGGTGATGCTGGATCTGGTTCCCAACCACACGAGTTCCGAACACCCGTGGTTTGTAAGCGCCACCTCGGGCATAGACTCCCCGCACCGAGAGTACTACGTTTTTGCCGACCCCCGCGATGATGGATCGCCCCCCAACAACTGGTTGGATGCAACCGGGGAGCCGGCGTGGACTTTGGATGAGGCCTCTGGCCAGTACTACCTCCACAACTATCTCCCCTCCCAGCCCGATCTCAACTGGTGGAATGAGGACGTTCACGCGGAGTTCCTCCGGATCTTGCGATTTTGGTTCGACCGCGGTGTTGCCGGCTTCCGCATCGACGTTGCTCACGGAATCTACAAGGATCGGGAGCTTAGGGACGATCCTCCCGCAATCGAGGCTGATCCCCACTGGGCTCGCTTTGGGCTGCGCCCCGTCTACTCGATGAATCGCGGAGAGGTGCATTCCCTCTTTCGCACCTGGAGGAGCTTGGCGGAGGAGTACGCGAAGCCGCGGGTGCTTTTGGGGGAGACCTGGGTTCCCGATGTGGAGCGGATGGCGAGCTTCTATGGGGACGGCGACGAACTCAATTTGGCCTTCAACTTCCCCTTTTTGTTCTCGGAGTTCGAGCCGCTCGGGTTGGCCAAGGTGGTGCGGGAGACGCTTTCCGCCCTCCCCCGGGGTGCGGTTCCGGTGTGGACCGGCTCCAACCATGACGTTTCGCGCTTTCCGACCCGCTGGGCACGAGGCTCTATCAAGATGACCAGGATGGCGCTGCTGCTCCTGCTGACGCTGCCGGGAACCGCTGTCCTTTACTATGGGGACGAGCTTGGAGCGGCCGATGTCGAGGTTTCACCGGCCGATCAGCGCGATCTGATGTCCGCCGGGAGAAAGGGATTTCAACGCGATCGCGCGCGCACCCCGATGCTCTGGAACCAGAAACCGGGAAGGGGTTTTACGGTTCCGGGTGTGACTCCTTGGCTCCCATTCGGATCGGGCAAGGAGGTGGATGTCGCGAGCCAGCTGGGGGTGGACTCCTCTAATCTGGAGCTGGCTCGGTCGCTGATCCGGGCGAGAAAGCAATTTCCGGAGGAGGCGCTGTCGTACCAGGAACTTTCGGTTTCAGCGCAGGGGTGGCGGTATCAGGCTAGGGGACTGTCCGTGTTCCTGAACTTTTCTGGCGAAGTGCAGACGATTAGTCTGCCCGGCACCGGCGACTACATCTCAACCGGGAAGCTGCGCCTGGGTGAAGGCACGGTAAGCGTTGGGCCGCTGGAGGCGGTGGTCAGGGAGAAGCGGTAGGTGAAAGCCGCAGGAGGGGAGAGAGATGGCGAGCATACTGCTTGAGAAGGTGGGCAAGGTCTATCCGAATGGCTATCGGGCAGTCGAAAACCTCGACCTCGAGATCGCGGAGGGGGAGTTCCTGGTTCTCGTCGGCCCCTCAGGGTGCGGCAAGACCACCGTGTTGCGGATGATCGCGGGTTTGGAGGAGATCTCCACCGGCGATTTGAAGATCGGTGGAGCTGTAGTGAACGACCTCGAGCCCAAGGACCGAGACGTTGCCATGGTCTTCCAGAACTACGCCCTCTACCCGCATATGACCGTTGCCGAGAACATCGGGTTCGCCCTCAAGCTTCGCAAGCTTCCCAAGGAGGAGGTGAGGAGGAAGGTGGAGGAGGCCGCGGAGATCCTTGGCCTCTCCGAGTGGCTCGACCGCAAGCCGAAGCAGCTTTCCGGGGGGCAGCGCCAGCGTGTGGCCATGGGGCGGGCTATCGTCAGGTCTCCGAAGGCTTTTCTGATGGACGAGCCGCTCTCCAACCTCGACGCCAAGCTCCGAGTGAAGATGAGGTCGGAGGTTCGCCGCATTCAGGAGCGGCTGGGCGTCGCCACCGTTTACGTTACCCACGACCAGGTGGAAGCGATGACCATGGGTGACCGGGTGGCGGTGATGCGCGACGGCGTGCTGCAGCAGTGCGACACCCCGCAGCAGCTCTACGATCACCCGGTGAACCAGTTTGTCGGGGCGTTTATTGGATCGCCGGCGATGAATCTCTACGAGGCGAAGCTCGGCCCCGACGCCACCGTGATCTCTCTCGGCTCGCAGACCCTGAGGATACCGGAGTCGACTTTTGCGCGGCGTCCGGCACTGCGGGGTTTTGCCGGTCGCATGGTAACCGTTGGGATCAGGCCCGAGGACCTTTCGGTCGCGATTCCGGGTGGGCCAACTGACGGCTCGCTGATCACCGAGGTGCAGCTGTTGGAGGCGTTAGGATCGGAGATGATGGTCCACTTCTCGATCGATGCCAACCTGGTGACCGAGGAGGCTGCCGCCGAGGAAGAGGAGGATATCCTCGTCCACAAGGGAGAGGGGGTGGCGCGGGTTGCCCCGGATTTGACGGTGCGGACGGGAGAGACGCTGATGCTCCAAGTGGCGATGGAGCGAATCCATTTTTTTGATCCCGAGACGACCTGGGCAATCTGGTAGTAGCGCCACTACCAGTAGATGTCGACCTTTGGCGACGATGCCAGCCCGGCAAGCCCCTCGACGATGGCTAGCTCGGGATCGGAGGGAAGCTTGACCGCGACCGAAAGCGTGTTGCTGAGGTAGTTCGCCAGCCCGGTCAGCCGCGCTCCGCCTCCGAGAAGGTAGATTCCGCGGTAGGCAACGTCGGAGACGAGCTGGGCCTTGGCCCTCGAGATGCAGGTGGTTGCTACCGCTGCAATGGAGTCAACCTCGCGGAGGAGTGGGGGTGCGAGGTCTCTTGCGGAGATGGTCGCCGAGGTGTGCTCGCCATTTTCCTGGCTGCGCCCCCAAACCTTGGCAAGGGTGTTGAGGCCGGGCTGCCCGATGTCGATCATCTCCGCAAGAATCTCGAATGCGACCTCGTCGCTGATCACGATCTGGGCGCTCGACCTCACCGACTCTTTGATGCTGGAGCGAAGCGCGCGGACCCCACCCCGCCCCGAACTTTGGGCGGCCACCTTGCCGAAGGAGACGATACCGGCCTCCACCACAGACTCGCCAACGATCAGGGCCATGACCCCTTGCTCCTGGCTCGGGTCTTCGTGCACCCCGGCGGCGGCCGCGATAACGCTGGGCACCGGCGTGCACCGCTTGCTCCCGGCCTCCTCGACGGCGGCGAGCAGCGACTTCACATCGAGATCGCTGGCGCCCCCACAGGCTGCTGCGGTTACCGTATCCCGTCCGAATCCCCGGATTCCGACCGTCTTGAGCAGTGCCTTGAGATAACCGGAAAGGATGCGTGGCTCCGCCGGCGCACCTCCATCCATAAGCCGGAAAAGCTTTGCCCGTGATCCGGTTTTGAGCGCGGTGTCCAGCGCCTCCTTTCCGATAGCGGTGACAACGCCGCGCTCCAGGTCATAGGCCGCGAGCGAAGGAACCACCACCACCGGCTCCCCGCCAACCTTGAGCTTGGTGGAGAAGGCGCCGACATCGAGCGAAAACTGTGTCATCTACCGGGGCGTGCGGATGCCCTGCTCCTTGGCGGAGCGTCCGGCCAAAGCCTGGGCTGAGCGCCTGAAGGAGCCGATCGACTCCTCCAAAGACTTTGGTCGCGACTCCCGGATCGACATAGCTATTGCGATCAGAACCACGATTCCCAACGGGATGAGGGTGTACAGAAGCTCAGTCAATTAACCTTTCCTTTCGGGGGTAAAACGCTCTCTTCGATCGGCTGGGCCGAAATCGACCAACCGTTTTTGGCCTTCGAGGTCTCGTACTTCCAGATCGGAACCGATGCCTTGACGGTGTCGATGCAGTACCGTGCCGCTTCGAACGCCGCCCCCCGGTGCCCGGTCGAGCAGCCAACCAGCACGCTAGGCTCGGAGAGCGCCACCGGCCCAAGACGGTGGAGGATGGCTATGGCCCGGACCTTGTCGAAGCTGGCCATGGCGTACTTGGCGATCTCCCGCAAGCGTGCCGCCGCAAGCGGGACGTACGCCTCGTAGTCAAGGGTGATCACATCGTCAACGCCTTCGGAGTAGTTCCGCACCAGACCGGAGAAGACCACCATTGCCCCCGCGTCAGGCCGCGACAGAAACTCCTCGATCGGGCGGGCATCAAGCGGCAAGCCGGTCAGCTCCAACCAGACGTTCTCAGATCGGTCTATCCAACTTTCGGTCATCTGCCCGCTTGCGATCCTCTCGGCGCCGATACTTTACTATTTAAAGGCTAGGGGAGGTAGGCGGACTCCAAGGTAGTGGAGTGGTCAATCTTTGGCTGGATTTCAGGTTCCGTCGATGCTGCTCAGGAAGGTCGCGATCAGATCCATGTACCTGCCCCTCTCCTCGAGGTACGCGCTCGAGCTCGAGGCCTTGAAAAGATGCCAGCTCGCATTGGGGATTTGCCCCAGCATCTCCTGCTGGAGAACCGGGGTTGCCGTGTCATAGAACCCCGAGACCAGGAGTACCGGGCGCTCTAACCGCTCCAGGCGATCGAGACTCGACCATCCGGAGATCCGGTTGCCGAGAGTTAGCCCTTCGGTAAAAAGCCGGTTTATCGAAGGGTTCGCCTTGACCCAATGAATGGAGCGGTTTATCTCCTCTGGGACCGGGAGTACCCGGCAAAGGTGCCGTGTACGGAAGGTTACCAGTGCCCGCCGCACCTCTTGGCTATCCCTGGGCTCTTCCCGCAGCGCTCGCGCACTCTCTAGTGGCAGGCTGTCGAGGAGGCGCCAGACCTCATTTCGGAGGTGTTCAACCGATCCGAAGCCGCTTGAGAGGATGAGTGCGCTCGGCGGCTTGGATGCGGAGATGGCGTACTCCTGCGCGATCAGCGCTCCCCAGGCGTGGCCAAGAAGTACAAAGCGCTCCAGGCCGAGCGCTTTAACCAGCTCTGCCAGTTCGGTTACAAAGAGATCGACGTTGAAAAGCTCCCAAGCACTCGACCGCGCCGACCTGCCGTTTCCAACCTGATCGTAGTGGATTACCGGCCGTGATCGCGATAGCGCTGCCAACGGGAGCAGGTGGTCGTGGCTCGAACCCGGCTCGCCCTGGCACACCACGAGGGGTACCAGGCCGTTCGCACGGATCTCTCCCGATACCCGGAACCAGGTCTTCAGCTCTTGGCCTTGGAAACTGAAGCTAAAACTGTCCTCGAAGTGGGCCATGGCTCTTAGGTTATCAGAGGCGGAACTACACTTTTAGTTCAAGCCGAAGCAGATACCGGAGGCTCGTATGGATGATTCCGAGGAACCAGTCAATCCCTTTCAGTTCATGCTCTCCGACATCGCCAAGGCGCTTGGCGCTGCCAACGTGGACCCGTCGGAGTTGCGTCAGCAGTTCTCCGCCCTCGCGCTTGGTGCTGGCGGCGGTTACGACTCGGTCGACCCGAGCCTCAGGTCGCGGGTGGAACCGCTGTGGGAGATCGCCGTGCGCTACGTTTCCGGTGTGCCGCTGGCGGCCAACCTTCTTCCACCCTCTCCTCCGACGCTCGTGATCCAGCGTCCCTCCGAGTATGCAGAGGCGTTCTTGCGGGATCTCGGCCCCTATCTAGACATGCTGGCTCAATCGCTCGCCGGAAGCCTTCCGGGGACGATGGGCGTGGCGCCTGCCCAGATGGGGGATCTTGCATCTCTTGCTGCGTCGCTCTCAGCGCAGATTGGCCCGATGTTCGCCAACTCGCAGGTGGGCTCGATCTGCGGCCACTACGCCCTTGGCGCTCTCTCCGACTACGACCTGGTGCTGCCGCGCCCCAAGCGGAACGCGCTTGCCCTGGCGGTCTCGGCGATCGCCAGGCAGGCCGAGCGCGTTGGAGCCCCACTGGAGGAGGTCGCTCTATACCTGATGATGCGGGAGTTGGTGGTCTCTGCTGTCGCCTGGCAACCGGCTATCGCGGACCGGTACGATACCCAGCTCCGCCTCTATCTGCTCGATCTGAAGGCTGACGCCGCCCGCTTGATCGAGCGGATGTCCCAGGGCGCCCTCTCCGATCCAGACTTCCTCGCCAACTTCGATCCGGCTACCCTGCTGACGCAGGAGCAGTCACCGGCGCAGCAGAGCAACCTGGCCGAGATGGCAACCACTTTGGCGTTTATCGAGGCGGTGGCGATCCTTGCGGTTGGGCAGATCCGGACCAGCGTCTTTGGCAACAGCCAGTGGATCGAGCGCCTTGGCGAGTCGAGGGACGAGGAGCCTGCTCGCGCGATGCTCGCCAGCACTCTCGGGATCGATCTTTCGGAGGCGAGGGAGCGCGCCCGCCGCTTTGCCCATGTGCTTCGCGACGCGGACCAGGCGTTGGACGCGCTTTTTGCGGTCTTCTCCGACGCCGACAAGTTTCCGTCGCCTCAGGAGTTCGATGATCCGCAGATCTGGCTGCTACGGCTGCAGGTTGAGGGTTGACCGGCACATGGCGGGTGATTAGCCGAGCCGAGCCAAGTTGGGTAGGATTTGACCATGACCGAAACAGCGCGGGAGCCGGCACGGCTCCGGATGAGTGCGGATGGGAAGCTTCAGGTTCCCGAGAACGTCGTCCTTCCCTATATCGAGGGGGATGGAACCGGGATCGACATCTGGCCAGCCGCGCGGCTGGTATTTGACGCCGCCTGTGCCCGCAACGGCAAGCGGGTGGAGTGGCTCGAAGTGCTTGCCGGGGAGAAGGCCTTCAAGGAGACCGGGAGCTGGCTTCCGGAGGAGACCGTGCAAGCTTTCACCGACTACCTCGTCGGTATCAAGGGTCCGCTTACAACGCCGGTTGGCGGAGGGATCAGATCGCTGAACGTGGCGCTCCGGCAGATTCTCGACCTCTACGTCTGTCTCCGTCCGGTGCGGTGGTTTGATGGCGTCCCCTCTCCGGTAAAGCACCCGGAACTGGTGGATATGGTGATCTTCCGCGAGAACACCGAGGATGTCTACGCCGGGTTGGAGGTCCAGGCTTTCACTAAGGACGCCGTTGATCTGGCCGCCTTTTTGCGGGAGCGCTTTGGCTGGACGATCGGCGCGGACGCGGGGATTGGAGTGAAACCGATATCCGAAAGCGGATCGAAGCGCCTGATCAGAGCGGCGCTGAACTATGCGCTTTCCCACGGCCGAAAGAGTGTAACGCTGGTGCACAAGGGAAACATCCAGAAGTTTACCGAGGGCGCCTTCCGCCGCTGGGGATACGATTTGGTGAAGGAAGAGTTCGGTGATCGCGCCGTCTCCTGGGAGGATTGTGGTGGAGAGCCGGGAGAAAGGCTCCTTGTCAAGGACGCCATCGCCGATATCACCTTCCAGCAGGCGCTTACCAGGCCGTCCGAGTTCGATGTGATTGCGACGATGAACCTGAACGGAGATTATCTCTCCGACGCGCTTGCCGCGCAGGTGGGCGGTATCGGGATCGCACCGGGCGGGAACATCAACTACGTCACCGGGCATGGCCTTTTCGAGGCCACCCACGGTACCGCGCCCAAGTACGCCGGGCTGGACCGGGTTAATCCGGGGTCGGTGATCCTGTCGGGGGTAATGATGTTCGAGTATCTGGGTTGGCAAGAGGTGGCGGATGACATCGTCAGGGCGCTGGAGCGTACCATAGCCGACCGGGTCGTGACCTACGACTTCGCGAGGCTCATGGACGGGGCGACCGAGGTAAAGTGCTCGGAGTTTGCCAGCGCGATAGTGGATCGGCTGTAGCGGGGCCGGTCGAAGTTTAGCTAAGGAGAGATGATCGATGACTAAGAGGGTTGTTAGGGTAGCGGTGACCGGAGCCGCTGGGCAGATCAGTTACTCGCTGCTCTTCAGGCTGGCCGCCGGCGACGTTTTTGGGGCGGATACCAGCGTGGAGCTGCGTTTGATCGAGATCGAACCGGCAATGGGCGCCCTCGAGGGTGTGGCGATGGAGCTCGACGACTGCGCATTTGGAAACCTAGCCGGCCTCGAGATGACCTCGGACCCGGTAAAGGGCTTTGATGGAGTCAACTGGGCTCTGCTGATCGGCTCGGTGCCGCGAAAGAAAGGGATGGAGCGCCGCGACCTCCTCGGGATCAACGGACAGATCTTCAAGCCTCAGGGCAGGGCGATAGCGGAGAACGCGGCGAGCGACGTCCGGATCCTCGTCGTCGGGAACCCGTGCAACACCAACTGCCTGATCGCCAGGTCTAACGCCCCCGAGGTGCCGGCGGACCGCTGGTTCTCGATGATGAGGCTGGATCAGAACCGCGCCCAAACGCAGCTGGCGAAGCGCTCGGGACGCCCGGTGACGAGCGTTACCAACACGGCGGTATGGGGGAACCACTCCACTACCCAGTTCCCCGACTACTACCATGCCCTGATCGACGGCAAGCCGGCTCCGGAGGTGATCGCCGACCAAGCTTGGCTCTCCGGTACCTTCCTGGAGACGGTGCAGAAGCGCGGCGCAGCGGTGATCGAGGCTCGGGGAGCATCCTCCGCCGCCTCCGCCGCTTCCGCCGTTATCGACTCGGTGCGCTCGGTGGAGGTCGCAACGGCTCCCGGGGACTTCGTCTCCCTCGGAGTTGCCTCGAAGGGAGAGTACGGCATTCCCGAGGGCTTGCAGTTCGGCTTCCCGGTCAGATCGTCAGGAAAGGGCTGGGAGGTCGTGGAGGGGATCTCGCACTCTCCCGCGGCAACGAAGCTGATCGAGGCGACCCGGGACGAACTCCTCGGGGAGAAGGCGGAGGTATCGGAGCTTCTACCCGGATAAGAGCCGCCGCGGCTACAGCGTCGCCACCACCGCCCTCTCGCCCTCGTCAAGGCGGAAGGATTCGACGACGCCAGCTGCGGCGAGGTCGTTGAGGACTTCGGACGCGATTCGGAGGAGTGCGACATCGCCGGCTACGAGCAGCTCGGAGAGGGGGGCCTTCATCGAGAGTTTCGCCTCGCTCTTGGCCTTCCTTATCGTTGCCAAGAGTTCGCTGGCCACCTGGAAGTGTTGCCCGGGCGACGTTTCGGCGGAACCGGTGGCCTCCAGGTAGCGGCGAGCCGCCTCGCCGGCCTGTGGCCACGCTGCCCGGTGCACGCTTCCCGGCATCCACCAGGACCACGCCTCCTCGGTGATGAAGGGGAGGAAGGGAGCGAGCGCCCGGAGCAGGACTTCGATTCCAATTGCGAGGGCCGCGCGGGCGGAGGCGGTTCCTTGGGGAGTCGCGCCAGCGAGCCCGTCCTGGTTGCCGTAGGCGCGCATCTTTACCAGCTCCAAATAGTCGTCGCAGAACCTCCAGAAGAAGCCTTCCACTGTCTCAAGCGCCCGGGTATAGTCGTGGGCTTGCAGAGCCGCAGTGGCCTCCTCCATGCTCGCATCTAGCTCGGCAAGCATGGCAAGATCCAGAGGTACCAACGACGGTTCTCCGCCATCTGACTCGCTCGCGACGATGGTGAGGACGAAGCGGGTAGCGTTCCCGATCTTGATCGCCAACCGGCGGCCGACCTTCATCCGGCCCTCGTCGGTCGCGCTGTCTACGCCCGAGCGTCCGCCGGCCGCCCAGTAGCGGAGGGCGTCGGCCCCGAACCGCTCCAACAGCGGCATCGGGGTCACCACGTTCCCCCTTGACTTCGACATCTTCTTCCGGTCCGGGTCGAGCACGAAGCCGGAGATCATCGCCGAGCGCCAAGGCAAGGCCGAGAAGCCAAGCTCGCTGCGGACGACCGTATAGAAAAGCCAAGTCCTGATGATGTCTTGCCCCTGTGGCCGGAGGTCCATCGGAAAAACCTTGGCAAAAAGGTTGTCGTCCTCAAGCCATCCCCCCGCCAGCTGTGGGGTAAGCGATGACGTGGCCCAAGTGTCCATTACGTCCCGGTCTGCGGCAAAGCCGCCCGGCTGATCGCGCTGAACTTCGTTGTAGCCTGGGGGAGCTTCGGCAAGCGGGTCGACCGGCAGGTCCGCCTCGCTGGCAAAGATGGGCTGTTCGTAGCGGACCGATCCCGACCCGTCCACCGGATACCACACCGGAACGGGTATTCCAAAGTAACGCTGGCGCGAGATGTTCCAGTCGGAGTTCAGGCCGGTAACCCAGTCCTCGTACCTGACCCTCATGTGAGGTGGGAGCCAGTCGAGTTCGCGCCCCCTGGCGATAAGCCGCTCCTTGAGCGTTAGCAGCCGGATGAACCACTGCCGGGAGGCGACCACCTCGAGCGGGCGATCTCCCTTTTCGTAGAACTTGACCGGGTGAACGACCGGCCGGGCCTCGCCTACCAGGGCCCCAGCTGCGAAGAGCATCTTCGCTATCTCCTCGCGGGCGCCGGCAGCGCGTTTTCCGGCCAGGCGGGCGTAGCTCTCGGCCGCATCGCTTGGAGTGCGCGATACCCTGGTGACCACCGAGGCGTCGTCGGTTATCCGGCCATTGCGATCGAGGATTAGGCGAAGAGGAAGGTTCGCCTCCCTCCACCAGATCACGTCGGTGAGGTCTCCAAAGGTGCAGACCATGGCGATGCCGGTGCCCTTCTCCGGATCGGCCAGCGGGTGCGCGATCACCGGCACCGGAACCGAAAAGAGCGGGGTGATCGCCAGGGTGCCGACGACCTCCCGGTATCGTTGGTCTGCGGGATGGCAGACCAGGGCGACGCAGGCGGGAAGGAGTTCAGGGCGCGAAGACTCGATTACCACCTCTCCCCCCTGCTCCAACTGGAAGCGGATGCGGTGGTACCGCCCCTCGATCTCCCGATCCTCCAGTTCGGCCTGGCTGACCGCGGTCTGGAAGTCGACATCCCAGAGGGTCGGCGAGTCGCTCTGGTAGATGTGCCCGGCGGCGGCGAGCCTGAGGAAAGCGGCCTGGGAGACCTTCCGCGCCCGCGAACCGACGGTGGTGTAGGTC
Organism: Actinomycetes bacterium; assembly: GCA_021819205.1. GTDB lineage: Bacteria > Actinomycetota > Acidimicrobiia > Acidimicrobiales > Acidimicrobiaceae > JAKARV01. The sequence continues at coordinate 17,561 of JAKARV010000031.1, forward strand.
CTTGACCAGTCCACCGAGAGTCCCACCTTGCGCCACAGCTCCTCGAATGCCGCTTCGTCCAGCGCGGTGAGCTGGTCGCAGAGCTCGATAAAGTTTCGCCTCGAGACCGGTATCTGGATCTTGCCAGCCTCTGGCAGCGCTAGATCCTCCTGGTAAGAAAGGGAAGGATCACAGCGGACGCCAAAGTAGTTCTGGACCCGGCGCTCTGTAGGTACCCCGTTGTCGTCCCAGCCCAGCGGGAAAAAGACCTCGCACCCCTGCATCCGGTGGTATCGGGCGACGATGTCGGCGTGGGTATAGGAGAAGATGTGGCCGATGTGAAGGGATCCGCTCACTGTTGGCGGTGGAGTGTCGATGGAGTAGACCGCCTCTTTGGGGGCGGAGGAGTCGAAGCGGTAGACCCCCGCCGCCTCCCACACCTCTTGCCACTTCTTTTCCAGCCCCTCCAAAGAGACTGATGCTGGTATTTCCATCGGTTAAACGCTCGCTTTTCTACCCGGACGACCGCAACCACCCAAAAAAAGCTGCCCGCTCTTAGAATCTTGAGGCGATGAACGTAGTTTACGACACCGCTTTGGGTGAACGAGTCCAGCTTATCGGGCCGAAACAGGGTCGCTTCACGATGTATGTCTGTGGGCCGACGGTCGACAATTCCGCTCACCTCGGCCACGGGCGCCTCGCCATCGTCTTCGACCTTTTGCGGCGGCACTTGGAGAAGCGCGGCGTCGAAGTGGTGATGGTCCAGAACATAACCGACGTCGACGACAAAATCATCGACCGGGCGAAGCGGAGCGGCCGCACGCCAATGGAGGTGGCCCGGGAGTTTGAGGCGGCCTGGTTCTCCACTCTGGATCGGCTGCGAATCCTCCGCCCCACGCACTCTCCCCGAGCCACCGAGTGGATCCCCCAGATGATCGGGATGATTGCGGAGATGGTCGATAACGGAAGTGCTTACCGAATATCCGATGGGGTATACCTTTCGGTAGACCGGGTGGAGGGGTATCCACGGCTTTCGCGGCAGGATCGGGACGAACTGTTGGCTGGCGCCCGAGTGGAGGTGTCGGAGGAGAAGCGGTCGCCGCTCGACTTTGCGCTCTGGAAGCTTGCGAGCGCACAAGAGTACGGCTTTGACTCGCCGTGGGGTTGGGGGAGGCCAGGGTGGCACACCGAGTGCGTTGCGATGTCACTTGGGCTGCTTGGCGAGGGGTTCGATCTCCATGGCGGAGGGATGGATCTCGTCTTTCCCCACCATGAGAACGAGTGGGCGCAGGCGGCGGTGCTTGGTAAGCGCTTCTGTCGGCACTGGATGCACAACGGGCTGGTCGAGATGGCGGGCGAAAAGATGTCGAAGTCAATTGGCAACACCATGAGCCTGGCCGAGGCGTTGGATCGCTACGGGCCACGGCCACTACGGCTAGCGTACCTCCGAGCCCAGTACCGGTCTCCGTTGGAGATGGGCGAGGCAGTTTTGGAGGAAGCAGAGCGTGCCCTGGAGCGCATTGACGACTTTATCCGGAGGGTACAGGGTGCCGTATCGGCGGCTGCCGCCCCGAAAATGGAGGAGTTTGCCGCCGCGCTCGACGATGATCTCGACACCCCCCGCGCGTTTGCGATCCTTTTCGAGGCGGTCCGGGCTGGAAACGCCGCCATCGATGCCGGGCAGCTGGATGCGGCGCGCGCCCTTGCCGGCTCGGTAGCGGGAATGCTCGATTGGGTTGGGATCGGTCTCGAACGGCTGGAGATTCCCGGGGAGATCGCGGAACTGGTTGCCGAGCGCGAGCGCGCTAAAGCGAGTCGCGACTACGTCTCGGCGGATCGGATCAGGGAGCGCCTTGGCGAGTTGGGGTACGTGCTCAAAGACACTCGTGATGGTCCGGTGATCTCCAGGGCTTGACGCCGGGGTCCAGCGATGTTACCATATGGTAACATCGCTTTCGGAGGGGCCAATGGAACCATTTTCACTTTCGCTTTCGGAGGAGCAGCTCGAGCTGCGCGCTTGGGTTCACGAATTTGCGGAGAAGAGCATCCGCCCCAACGCCCACGAGTGGGACGAACGGGAGGAGACCCCTTGGCCCCTCATCGCCGAGGCGGCGAAGATCGGGCTTTACTCCTTCGACTTTCTGGCCAATGCTTATGCGGACAAGACCGGGCTGACTCTTCCACTGGTGCTAGAGGAGATGTGCTGGGGTGATGCCGGCATCACTCTTTCGATCTTTGGCTCTACGCTCGCGGTAGCCGGAATCATGGCTACGGGCACCCCGGAACAGGTGGGCGAGTGGGTACCTCAGTGTTTTGGGAGCGTTGGCGAGCCGGCGGTTGCTGCTTTCTGCGTGACCGAGCCCGATGCCGGCTCGGATGTTTCGTCGCTTAGAACCCGGGCGGTCTACAACGAGGCCGACGATACCTGGACTTTAAACGGCACCAAGACCTGGATCACCAACGGAGGGATCGCCGCAATCCACGTCGTCGTTGCGAGCGTTGACCCGGCCCTGGGAGCGCGAGGCCAGGCAAGCTTTGTGGTACCTCCGGGAACCCCAGGGCTGACTATGGGACAGAAGTTCAAGAAGATGGGGATTCGGGCTTCGCACACGGCCGAAGTGGTTCTTGACGATGTGAAAGTTCCGGGAAGGATGCTACTGGGAGGGCGGGAGCGCTTGGAGGAGAGGCTGGCTCGGGCTCGCGAAGGAAAGAGATCCTCGGTGCAGGCGGCGATGATGACCTTTGAAGCCTCTAGGCCCCTAGTTGGAGCGCAGGCGCTGGGTATTGCACGGGCGGCCTATGAGTACGCTCTTGATTACGCAAAGGAGCGGAAGCAGTTCGGCCGCGCGATCATCGAGAACCAAGGGATCTCTTTCAAGCTGGCGGAGATGGCTACCATGATCGATGCGGCGCGACTTTTGGTCCACCGGGCGGCGTGGATGGTCGCTCAAGGAGAGCGGCTAGAGCACGGCGAAGGGTCGATGGCCAAGCTTTTTGGCGGCGAGACTGCCGTGAGGGTTACCGAAGAGGCGATCCAGATCCTCGGCGGTTACGGTTATGTTCGCGAGTATCCGGTTGAACGATGGCACCGGGACGCGAAGATCTACACCATCTTCGAGGGTACCAGCGAGATTCAGCGGCTAATCATCGCCAGGGCGGTCTCGGGGATGCGGCTTGGCTGACAACCACCGGTCGAAGCGGCGGTGGTTGCGGGCAAAGGCGCGGTAGAGGGCGTCAAAGATGGTGAAGGCCGGTTCGGCAGAGAGCGCTGCGGCCACTATCCTGAGGACGCGTCCGCGATTTTGGAGATAGGCGACGATGGCGCGACTTCCGACGAACGCGGCACCTCCGCTGCAGTAAATAACGCCGCGAGCGGCCGCGTCGCGCAGGTGGGCAGGGGGATCGTGGGACACCTGGAGGTTGGGCGCGGCTTTTTGCGCGACATTCCCAAGGCGGCCGCAGACCCGGCAGGTCCCATCGATGATCAGGAGTTCGGGTGTGGGGGCAGCGCTTGGAGCAGCTCCATCAACGAACTCTTCAGGGTTCCGATGTCTACTGAACCGATGCTTGCGTGCAACCACTCGTCAAAGCCTACCATCGCCTCCTCGACGTGAAGAAGAAGCTGATCGCCGTGCTCGGTCAGCTGGTACGAGTTTGCCCTGCGATCGCGCGTAGACGGCTCCATCGAAACAAGTCCTGTCTTCTCGAGCCGTTCCAGGACTTTGGACATGTTGATCGGCTCGCTCCCCGCCATCCGGGCAACTTCGCGCAGAGAGGCGCCCGGGTGGCGGTGGAGGATGCGGAGGGCGAGCGCCGCAGGCGGCGCAAGGTTGAGTCCGCGCAATCGCTGCGCCCACTCGGCGCGGAGCCGGCGGTGAAGAGCTCCTAGCAGGAAACCGAAGCCGAGATCCGGATCACTCTCCATCGGGGGGCAGCGCGGAGAGGATCGAGATTCCGAGGGCGTAAGCAGGAACGCCAGCGGTGATAAGCGCGGTCTCGGCCACGCCAGCCAGCTCCTCCATCGTGGCGCCGTGGTGGATTGCCGATGCGGCGT
>JAKARV010000032.1 GCA_021819205.1 Actinomycetes bacterium
TCTGGAACCACCAGCAATGGCGTCCGTACTCGTACCGTTGAAGGTAAAGCTACCGCTCACGGCAGGACTCCAAGCAAACCACGACGGAAGTCTCCGGACGTGGGAGGCATCGGCACGACTGGTGCCGACTCGCAGAGTCCGGTCCACGCGGCACGGACCGGGGAGACTCGGCGGCTGGAGAGCGAACAGAAGAGGAGTGCCTGGGAATGCCTAGGTATTTTGGAGCCGAGGGGTTTGGGCAGAATGCACTTCGTTTCGATGACAGGGCAGGTGTATACTTGCCGCGATATGTATCGGCAGTGGAGGTGTCGAGATGGCTCGTGTGAAGGTGGGAATCGATAGGTTTGCCTTAACCGCGATGTCTGCAATTGTGCCTTTGGCCTTGGCGGCCTGCGGCGCGTCCAAACCCGCAGCGGGTACGCAAACTTCCAAGAAGTCACAGACGGAGACGGGGGCTCCTGCAACGATTCCGTTTCCTTCCGGCCTCTACGTGAGCGATGTCCATGCCAACACGGTGACCCTGTTGGGGACCCAGCCTCCGGTTTCGATCTCCGCTTCCCTGGCGCACCCGGACTCCATGGCTTTCTTCGGCCGCGGCCAGCTCTGGATTGCAAACGGCAGTGTCACCAACCCAGGGTTGGTCGAGTACGTGGAAGGTGCTGGCGGAAAGCCCAAGATTGCTGCGGACTTCACTATTCCTGGAAGCCCTGAAGGCATCGCCTTCGACTCTGCCGGAAACCTCTGGATTGCAAACGGCAACGTGGTGCTCGAACTCTCGCGCGCGAGCCTAAACCGTACAGCTGTTGCGCCCAAGGCTGTGCGGGTGATATCGGATTCTCTACTGGATGAGCCGGACGGGTTGGCTTTTGCTTCGAATGGCGACCTCTGGGTGGCGAGCTACGGGAATAGGGTTCTCACGGCGTTCTCGGCGGCGAGCCTGGGCAGTCCCCACCCCCAACCGATTGCGCACATTCAGCTTCCTAGCGGTGCTTCGCCGTTCGCCATCGCGTTCGATCCTCATGGCAACCTCTGGGTGGCAAACCTTACCAGCACCGTGTACGAGTACGCTCGCGGAAGCCTCGGTACTACCAACACCCCGAGCGGATCGATCAGCGTGACCGGTTACCTCGGTTCGGGTATTACCGGTATCGCGTTCGATCCTCATGGCAACCTCTGGCTTGCTGGTATCGGTGGAGTTGCGAGTCCGCAGGGCTTGGTGTACGAGTACGCTGGCGTTGGCCTAAGTGCTACGGTTGCTCCGGTCGCACACTTTGTCGCCAGTAACAGCTCAAACCCTGGGACTTGGGCGCTCGCGTATCTGCCGCCAGCGTAGCTTCCAACGATGTTGGCTCGAGTTTTTGGAAGGCGGTTCTGGCGCCCATTCGTTGCGCCATTTTGGGAGACCTGTAGCAACCAATTGAGGAGCTTGGTAGTTAGCGTTATCCGGATTTGCACCGCCTAAATTAGGCATTCACACTTTATTTGCAGACTAGCTCGTCGCTTTCACCGCGTGGGCGTGCGAACTCATATGCGTGAAGCCCTCTCTGCGCAAGCCGCCGCCGCCTCGATTGCGACCGCAACGCACGTGGGAATGCCGGAGCCGGAGATGTAGGCGCCTGCGAGGTCCACCCTTCCGCCGGTTGCGCTAGCTGTGGAGCGCCTGACGTGCTCGATGAGGCGGGGATGGTAGGGGGCGAAGTGGGGGAAGGCTCTTTTCCACCGCACCACCAGGCGGTGTTCCAACTCCAAGTCGGTGCTGAGCACCTGGCAAGCCTCGTTCCAGAGAATTTCGACCAGGTCGTCGTCCGCCTTCTCCAGATGCCTGCGGTCGAGGAGGGAGCCCGTTGAGATCCTAAGTACCGCTTTCTTTTCCGGCACTCGGCTCGGCCACTTATTCGAGTAGATCGAGACCGCGGTCGAGTGCAGTCTAAGGTCTCTATCGACCAGGACCCCACTCAGTTCGCGGGCAAAGCGCGGCAAAGCGGTAGCGGTCGACCCGATAAGCATCGAGACCGAGGAGTAGTCGATCGAGCGGAGCAGCGCGGCAGAGTGCGGCGCCGACTCTTCGAGAAGATGGCTTGCGATATAGGCTGGCGTGGTTATGATGACCTGGTCAAAGTCGAACTCGCCCGTTTCGGTCTCGAGCCGCACCGATCCTGGGGTCACCGACAGGCTGTCGCAGGACTGTTTGACGAAGTCCACGTCGTCGCCTTGCAGCCGCTCGACCATAGCGTCGATCAGAGTGGAGAGTCCACTTTCAGGGGCGGCAAAGGCGGGGCCGCCAAGAGAGGTGGGTGGTGCAGCTGTCTTGGCAATGTCGACGATAGCTGGGGCGGATACCCGCGCGCTCAACCCGTAGATGGAGTCGGCGTTTATGCCGCCGACCAGCGGTTCGATGTTCAGCCTCGCCCAGCGCCGACCGTAACGCGCTTCGGTAATCCTGCCGAGGTCATCGCCGGGAGCGAAAGCTCCCAAAAGTAATGCTCCCACGCCCGCCCGGAGCTTCGCCCCGAGGCTCATAAGCGGGTTTCCCATCGCAGCGGAGATGGTGCGTGGAGCGCCAAGCAGTAGTCCGCTTGGAACTGGTACCGGGCCCCTCGCGGTCATCATGGATGCGCGGGTCGTGGCCGGGTAGATCTCTGGCAGACCCATGCTCTCGATGAGCGACAGGGCCGGTCCGCGGCGCTTGAGATAGGAGTCGGGACCGAGTTCGACCCTCGCCCCACCTAGGTCGCGGGTAGTCATGCGCCCACCTGGGTCTTCTGGATCAAAGATGGTTACCGAGACGCCCTGTGCGGCAAGTTCGATCGCGGCTGCCAGACCGCTGACCCCGGCACCGACTACCCCAACTCTCATTCGAACTCCTCCGTTCGGAGCGCCAAGCCACTCTCGTGCACAAAGGAGACTACCGCGGCAAGCTTTCCCGGGTCGGTTGCCGGGAGTACGCCGTGGCCAAGGTTGAAGACGTATCCGGCCGCCGGAGCCGACTCTTCAAGCGTGGCGGCAACCTCGGCAAGCAGCAAGGGCTCCGTAGCGAATAGCACCGCAGGGTCTAGGTTCCCCTGGAGCGCCATCGAGCCGCCGTACTTTAGGGCAGCGCTTCGGAGGTTCGATCGCCAGTCCAGACCTATCGCCGCGAAGCCGATGTCGATGATCTCCGGAAGCAGCCCAACCGTCCCCACGCCGAAGTAGATGGAAGGTACCCCGAGTGTGGAGATGCCGGCGGCGAGCCTCTCGAGGTGGCCCTTTACAAAGCGATTGAAGTGGCGGGGAGAGAGTGCCCCGATCCAGGAGTCGAAGACCTGCACCACCGAAGCGCCGTGGGCTACTTGGACACCGACGACGGTCAGCGCTACGTCCACCAGCGCGTCCATGATATGGTGCCAGCTCTGCTCGTCGTTGAACATGAGCTCTTTAGTGAGCAGATAGTCGCGCGATGGACGCCCTTCAACCAGGTAGCTCGCCACCGTAAACGGGCCCCCGGCAAAGCCGATAAGCGGTACTTCGAGCGCTGAGGTGCAGATGTCCACGGTTTTTGCCATTGCCGAGAGGTCGCGGTCCGGATCGAGCGGGCGGAGCCGGTCGAGATCGCCGGGCCCCCTGAGCGGCGCACCGGCGACCGGGCCCAGCCCGGGGACGATATCGAGTTCGAGCGGCATCGAGACGTAGGGCGCGACGATGTCCGAATAGAGGATTGCAGCGTCGACGCCGTACCGCTCCACTGGCTGAAGGGTTATCTTCGCCGAGAGCTCAGGGTCTTTGAGGACGTGGAGGATCGACTCGGATCCCCTGATCGACCGGTACTCCGGCAGCGACCTTCCCGCTTGGCGCATGAACCATACCGGAACCCGGTCTACTGGAAGCCGTCCAAGCGCGAGGAGAAGCGGTGGCGGCGATGTCGGTTTTGTGCTCTGCATAGACTGTTTGTTTCGCAGTCTAGGCGAGCGGGGTTGACGATTGTACGAAGAAATCTTCGATGCCGAAGCGGCTTACGTAGCTTTGGCCTACCAACGACTGGAGCAGGCGAGGTTGGCTATCGAGGCGGCGATGAAGGAGGCAATTGACCTTCCCCGCGGGGGTACCCATCAATCCAGGCTCGAGCGGGACGTTGTGGTGGAGTCGTCGCTGAAACGTTTGGAACAGCTGGATATCGGCGAGCATCCGCTGGTCTTTGGCCGGATCGACTTTGGTCCCGGCGATTTGAATCACGCCGGAGAGGTCTATCGCATCGGCCGGCTTTCGCTCAACGATGCCGCAGGGGATCCGATGGTTATCGATTGGAGGGCCCCGGTCTCCGAGCCGTTCTACCGGGCAACGGTTGCAAACCCCATGGGCCTGCAAGGGCGTCTCCACCTTCAGGTTGTCGAGGGTGTGCTCACGGGTCTCGAGTGGGAGCCCTTTGCGGCGGAGGCCGGGCGTGAGCCTGGGGCAGCAGTAGGCCGTGCCGCCCTCTTTGCCGCGCTTGAGCGGCCGCGCTCTTCGGAGATGCTTGACATCGTCGCCACCATCCAGGCGGAACAGGATGACTTGATCCGGAGGCCTCTGGGAAGGGCTTTGGTCGTCGAGGGATCCCCCGGGACCGGTAAAACGGCGGTGGCGCTACACCGCGCCGCCTACCTCCTCTATACCTACCGATGGCGCCTTGAGCGCCAAGGACTGCTGGTGATCGGACCATCCACAGGATTCGTCGCCTACGTGAGATCGGTGCTCCCGTCGCTAGGCGAGAGCGGCGTCGACGTGCGGTCGGTCTCTGGCCTTAGGCGAGTCGAAAGCTCACGCGGTGCCGAGACCGATTCCGAGGTTTCACGGTTGAAGGGCGATCTCAGGATGGCCACACTGATTCGCAGGGCGATCATCGACCGCGAGCGCCCGCTTCGCGAACCGGTCGGTATTCCCTTTGGAACCCGGCTTCTCACGGTCACCCCCTCCCTCTCGGAGCGGGCAGTCGCCTCGGGACGCTCGGGCAAGGGCGGGCACAACCAGCGGCGGCGAATTGTCGAGGAGCTAATCGCCACTGCCTTAGCCAAGGATTACCTTGAAGACGGACCGTTGGTTCAGCTCCCTGAGGCGCTGGGGGCGAACGTTGTCTCGCTTTTCGATCCGGGTGCAGAGCTTCCGGTGAGCTTTCCTGAGGAGACTGGAGAGGAGGTACGGGCAGAGGTGGCCCTTCAGATTCGGAGGGAGGTCGCCTTTCAGCGCGTGATCGAGAGGATCTGGCCGACGCTGACCGCCGAAGAGCTTCTTGGAGATCTCTTTTCATACCCGGCACTCCTTCGATCTGCCGGAAAGCGTCTGTTATCCGAGCGGGAGATTGGCCTGCTTCTGATCGAAAAGCCCGATCAGCGGGGAAAGATTGCTTGGAGCGACGAGGATAGCCTTCTCGCAGACGAGGCGGACCGGCTTCTCACCGGCAAGGATGCGCCGGTCTACGGGCACGTAGTGATTGACGAAGCCCAAGACGTGTCTCCGATGGCGGCGCGCGCAATCAGAAGGAGGGCGTCGGGGACGTCCTTCACCATCCTTGGCGACCTCGCCCAAGCCCTTGGTCCCTTTCGGGGTCGCCGTTGGGAGCAGGTGGTTTCTGCGATGGGCGTAAAGGACTTTGACCTGGTCTCGCTTGGTATTAACTATCGTGCACCAACACGCGTAGGTAAGTTGGCGCAGGCGCTTCGGGGCCTCGTCGATCCGGAGTCTGCGGTGGTCGAGGAGATCGTCCGCGAGACCGCCGGAGACGTCGACGTGATCTTAACGGCAAGAGAGGCTCTTTTTGAGCGGATCTCGAGCCTCGTCTCCGCCATGACCAGCCACGATGGGACGGCGGCGCTTCTTCTCCCCATCGGAAGCCCGCTGCTCGCTCCGGCATCGGTACAAGCGATTTGTCATTTGTACGGACCTTTTGGTAACTTGTGGGTATCTGACGTGCCTGGGGTTAGAGGAATGGAGTTCGACTCGGTTGTAGTTGCCGACGCCGGCTCGCTGGGGGAGGAGTCTCTTGCGATGCGCCTTCTCTACGTTGCCGTGACGCGCTGCACCCGGCGGCTCACGCTTCTCGTTGACGAGAACATGCCCTCCTGGCTTGAGGCGGTGCTGTCAGGGTAGCGAGGGGAGTGTGCCGGCGGTGATGAGATGGCTGAAGCGATCGTAACGAGGGGAGTACGGCGCGAACCGATCCGGTTTTCGAAACCATCGATTCTCGGGGTCGGCACCATGGTGTGGCTTGGGTCGGAACTGATGTTCTTCTCGGGCCTTTTTGCGGCCTACTTCACGATCAGGGCTCACGACGGGTCTCCGTGGCCACCGGCGGGGATCAAGCTGGACACCTTGCAGTCCGGGATCTTCTCTACTGTACTGGTGCTTTCTAGCCTGGCTATGCAGAAGGCGGTTTTCGAAGCCGAACACGACCGGCCGCGAAGCGCGATGCGATGGATAGCGGTTACTTTGGCGATGGGCGGCGCCTTCATCGCCAACCAGGCCTTCGAGTGGGCGACGCTCAAGTTCGGCCCGCAGACCAACGCCTACGGATCGCTATTTTACGTGATGTCGGGTGTGCATGGCCTGCACGTCATAGTTGGCCTGGCAGCCATGCTGTTGATGCTGGTGCGCCTGAAGGGGATCCGGGGCGGTAGCCGGCACCTTCCCGGCCTCCAGGCGCTCTCCTACTATTGGCACTTTGTCGACATCGTCTGGGTTGCCCTGTTTGCTTGTCTGTTTCTGGTGCACTGAGGGGATGAGGCGAGTGAAGTTCAAGCACGCTATGGGCGCAGGGGTCTTTGTAGCCGCTGCAACCATGTTGACGGCGGTCACCGCAGCTATTTTGCCGCGCAACCCGCAACTTGTTTCCAGTGCAGCGCCGGTGCCGTCGGGAGCCAAACAGGTGGTGGTATACACCAACCCGCCCGCGCGGCTTATCCCCGAGGGGCAGGCGCTTTTTGCCGAAGACTGCGAGACCTGTCACGGGCCGCAAGCCCAAGGATCGTCGCGCGCTCCCAACCTGCAGGGCCTCGGGGCTGCGACTGTGGATTTTTGGGTCTCGACCGGCCGGATGCCCCTTGCCGACCCTACCCAGCAAGCCTTTGAAAAGCCGCCGGTCTTGAACCACACCCAGCAGTTGGCGGTCTCGGCCTACGTCGCCTCGCTGGCGCCGGGTGGGCCGGCGATCCCATCGGTGAACCTGGGCGCCGCCAACATCTCTCGCGGCGAGTCGCTCTTTTCGGAGGACTGTGCCGCCTGCCACACCATCACCGGGGTTGGAGATGCGCTCGCGAACAACGTCTATGCGCCGAGCCTCTACCCCGCTACACCCACGCAGATCGCCGAGGCGATCAGGACCGGTCCCGGGAATATGCCTAGGTTCGGGCCGGGAACTCTCTCTAATCAGGAAGTTGGGGACATCGTCAGGTACGTTACCTACCTGCAGCACCCCAACGATAGGGGCGGTCTGGGGCTGGGTCACGTTGGCCCGGTCGCCGAGGGGTTTGTGGCCATACTGATCGGCCTCGGATCGCTGGTGGTTGTTGGTTACTGGATTGGAGGTAGGGCAGGGTGAGCAGGGTGAACTCTATCACTTCCCGGAGGAAGGGGTCCCTTGCCGAGAGGGCCGCCGGCGCCTGTCTGGCCGTTTCGATCGTCGGGACAGTCGGCTTGGGAGCGACGTATTGGCTGGGGGGGCAGCCGCAACTTGAGGGCGGTTTCCTTTTTCTGGCACTCGCCGGAATCGGGGTTGGAGTCGTTACCTGGGGGAAGTACCTGGTTCCGCAGGGCCCTTACGTCCAGGACCGTCCGGAGATGAAGAGCCCGGAACCGGAGGTTGCGGCGATGAACGCATCTTTGGAACGCGGGATCTCGCAGATCAGCAGGAGGCGGTTCTTGCTTCGCCTTCTGGGCGGATCGGTAGGGGTTTTCGCGGTGGTAAATCTCTTTCCATTCCTGCGCTCGCTTGGCCCGTTGCCACAAAAGTCGCTATTCGTGACCAACTGGAAAAAGGGATCGAAACTGGTAACTGCCTCCGGGAGGATCGTCACCGTCTCTGATCTGGAGGTTGGCGGCGTCCTTACCGTCTTTCCGCAGGGCTTTGAGAGCGCTCCTTCCAACGCCATCGATCAAGTGGTGCTGGTCAGGGCGGCCAGCTATGACCTCGTTACCCGGCCTGGTCGCGAGACTTGGGGGCCGCAGGGGTATCTAGCCTTCTCCAAGGTTTGTACCCACGCCGGATGCCCGGTCGGTCTCTACCAGGAACTGACCCAGCAACTTCTCTGTCCGTGCCACCAGAGCCTGTTTGATGTGCTGACCGGGGCAACACCGGTATTTGGACCCGCTCCACGGCCGCTTCCTCAGCTTCCCCTGTATGTAGACGCGGAGGGCGCTCTCCGGTCGCAGTCGGGCTTCGATGAACCGATTGGCCCGGGGTTCTGGGAGCGTGGCGCGTGAGTAGCCTCGAGGAACGGGCGGTCCAAGCGGCCGGTTTTGCCGACGAGCGCTTAGGGGTGGCCAAGTTCACCCGCAAGTCGTTGAATAAGATCTTCCCCGATCACTGGTCATTCATGCTTGGCGAGATCGCGCTCTACTCCTTCGTAGTGCTGATCTTTACCGGAATCTTTCTCACCTTTTTCTTTGTTCCATCGACGCAGCAGGTCATCTACCATGGAAGCTACGCCCCACTCCGGGGACAGCGGATGTCAGAGGCCTACGCCTCGACGCTGAACATCTCCTTCAATGTTCGTGCCGGGTTGGTGATGAGGCAGATCCATCACTGGGCGGCAGACGTGTTCATTGCGGCAATCGTAGTGCACTTGCTCCGGATCTTCTTTACTGGTGCCTTCCGTAGGCCGCGCGAACTCAACTGGATGATCGGGACGCTTCTGCTCATTCTGGCGATAGTCAACGGCTTTATCGGCTACTCGCTTCCGGACGACCTTATCTCGGGAACCGGAATCCGGATCGCCTTCTCGATCCTGCTTTCGATTCCGGTGGTCGGCTCTTACCTGGCCTTTTTCATCTTTGGCTCCAACTTTCCGGGCACATCGATCATTCCGCGGTTCTACATCCTTCACGTCCTGATCCTTCCGGCGATCATCGCTGCTTTGATCGGGGCACACCTGGCGATCATGTGGCACCAGAAGCACACCCAGTACCCGGGGCCGGGCCGGACCGAGCGGAACGTGGTCGGGATCCCCTTCTGGCCGGCCTACGCGCTCCAGGCTGGCGGGTTCTTTTTCATTACGGCCGCGGTGCTGGCCGCCCTCGGCGGCTTGGTCCAGATCAACCCGATCTGGCTCTACGGACCGTACGTTCCCTACAAGGTGAGCTATGCGGTCCAGCCCGACTGGTATATGGGGTGGCTAGATGGGGCGCTTAGGTTGATGCCGAGTTGGGAGACTGTATTCGGGCCAACCATCGGCGGGCACATGATTCCCAACGTCTTTTTTCCCGCCGTCCTGCTGCCCGGTATCACCTTTGGCTTGATCTTTGCGTGGCCCTGGATCGAGCGGGCTTTCACCCGGGATCGATCCGAACACAACCTTTGCGATCGTCCCCGAGAGCGGCCGATCAGGACATCGGTTGGGGTGGGGGTGGTCGTATTCTACGTAGTCCTCTTTCTCGCTAGCGCCACCGACGTTTTGGCCAATACCTTTGAGACTTCGTTGAATCTGGTCCTGTGGACCCTGCGGATTCTCCTTTTCGTCCTCCCGATTCTCTCGGGATTCGTCACCTACCTATTGGTCAAAGAGATCGAGCACCTTCCGGCGGTGGGAACTCCGAAGGCGGGGGTGGAGATTCGCCGCACCATCGAAGGAAACTTCGAGCTTTCGGGACTTGGGCGGGAGGCGGCCGGCGAAAAGGCGGCAGAGTTGCCAGAGGAGGTTGCCTACCACCAACGCACCACCAACGGTCATGCGGAAATCTATGACGCACCGGAGCTCGGGTTGGGGGAGCGAGCGGTGCCGGTGGAGGGGGGTCTTTCGTGAGTCGGAAAATTTTGCTCAGCAGGGGTATCCGGGGTGTCGCGGTGTTGGTGGCGGGAGCGGTGCTGGCGTCGTGCAAGATTCCATCTTTTGGCGCCTTTCACGGCAACACGGTCCAGGGGAACTCTACGTATCACCTTTGGCAGGGGTTCTTCATAGCTTCAATCTTCGTAGGTGGGATCACCTTCCTTTTGCTCGGCTACGCTTTGATTCGCTTTCGCCGCCATGGCGACGCAATACCCAAGCAGGTCCATGGCAACACCAAACTGGAAGTGTTTTACACAGTGATCCCGGTGCTCATCGTTGCCGTTCTCTTCGTCTTCACCGTCCGGGTCGAGAACAAGGTCGATGCCGTCTCCCGCAACCCCAACCTCCGGGTCGACGTCACCGCCTTCCAGTGGGGGTGGAAGTTTTACTATCCAAGTTATCGGGTTGCCACTATCACGCAGGGAGTCGACGCTTACCCGACTCTAGAACTGCCGGTAGGCGAGACTGCGACTTTCCAGCTGGTATCGAACGATGTGGTTCACGGCTTTTACCTTCCCCAATTCGACTTCTCCCGGTATGCCCTGCCCGGCGTGACCAACTACTTTGACTTCACTCCGCAGCACACCGCGAGCTTTGTTGGCCGGTGCTCGCAGCTGTGTGGGCTCTACCACGCCGAGATGCTGTTCTACGTTCATGTCGTGACTCCAGCGCAGTTTGCCAGCTGGATCGATACCCACCAGAAAGCCAGGTGAGCAGGTGACAAGTGTCCTTTCGGACGAGAAGACCACCAGCAACGTCGAAGCGCAGCGCCCACCCGGCGGCTTTTACCGCTGGATCACGTCGGTCGACCACAAGGTCATCGGCAAGAACTATATGTATACCGCGCTGACCTTCATGTTCATTGCCGGGGCCATGGCGCTACTGATTCGGACGCAGCTCTTCAACCCGAATGGTCACGTGGTTGGGCAACAGACCTACAACGAACTCTTCACCATCCATGGAAGCATCATGCTCTACCTTTTTGCCGGACCGTTCGCTTTTGGCGGTTTTGCCAACTATATCGTTCCGCTGCAGATCGGAGCGCCGGATATGGCGTTTCCTCGGCTGAACAACCTCTCATACTGGCTCTTTCTCACCGGCGGGACCACCATGCTGCTCGGCTTCTTTACCGCCTCCGGGGCTGCGGCCTTCGGCTGGGTCGCGTACGCGCCACTTTCTAGCAACCCCTACTCGCCGGGCCCGGGGCCGGACCTGTGGATCGTCTCCATCGCGTTGGTTGGCTTCTCCGGGATCTTCACCGGGGTCAACCTGGTTACCACCATCTTCTATCTCAGGGCCCCCGGATTGACCATGTTCCGCATGCCCCTCTTCACCTGGAGCATGCTGGTGACCGGGATCTTGATCCTTGTGGCATTTCCGGTCCTCACCGCGGCGCTGGTCATGCTTTATGCCGATCGCCACTTCGGCGCTCACTTCTTCAGCGTGCAGGGGGGCGGCGTCCCGGTGATGTGGCAGAACCTCTTCTGGTTCTTTGGCCACCCGGAGGTCTACATTCTTGCACTCCCGTTTTTCGGAATCATCTCCGAAGTGGTTCCGGTCTTCGCCAAAAAGCCAATCTTCGGATACCGGGGGATGGTTTTTGCGACTTTGGCGATCGCGGGCCTCTCTACCGGGGTATGGGCTCACCACATGTTTACCACCGGTACAGTCCTGCTTCCCTTCTTCTCGGCGCTCTCGCTGTTGATCGCTGTCCCCACCGGCATCAAGGTTTTTACCTGGATCGCCACCATCTGGGGCGGCCAGATCCGCTTTAGCGTGCCGATGCTGTTTGCTATGGGTTTCATCCCCGCCTTCGTTATGGGCGGCATCACCGGGGTCATGCTTGCCTCTCCTCCAATCGACTTCTACACCCACGACACCTACTTCGTGGTCGCCCACTTTCACCAGGTTTTGATTGCTACCACCATCTTCGCCGGCTTTGCCGGGATCTACTACTGGTACCCGAAGATCACTGGCAGGATGCTTCGCGAGCGGGTCGGAAGGTGGAACTTTTGGGTCACCTATCTCGGTTTCTGGGTGACGTTCATGCCCCAGTACCTGCTTGGGCTGAGGGGGATGCCCCGGCGAATCGCTGTATACTCGGCGACCGACGGCTTTACCTTTCTCAACCGGGTATCGACAGTAGGCGCTTACGTGATGGCGATCGGAATGGCGCTCTTCTTGGTCAATGTGGTGTGGTCGTGGCGCCGGCCGGTCGCCGCGGAGGCGAACCCGTGGGATGGGGCCACCCTCGAGTGGGCGACCAGCTCGCCACCACCGGCCCACAACTTCCACTCCCTCCCACCGATCAGGTCGGCGAGACCGGTGTGGGACGTAAACCATCCGGAGCACGCGGATGCCGCTCCGGTGATCGCGGGGGGTGATGAGAGTGCGGACTGAGTCGCGGATCTACCTTGGGGTTGGCAGCTTCTTCTTGCTCATTTTGATCGTGTACTTCCTCTGGTCGAAAGAGTCGACGGGGTCGGTCTTGCTGTTGGCGAGCGCCGGACTTGGCATCCTTCCCGGCCTCTACATGGGGTGGTGGTCTAGGAGGATGAAGCCGCGGCTTGAGGATGCGGAGGTGGTCGAGCCGCGCGACATATCCGGCATCGTGGGAACTTTTCCGGAGAACACCATCTTTCCCTTTACGCTCGGGATCGGGGCGTGGCTGACCGGTTTGGCCTTTGTCTTTGGGGGTTGGTTCGCCGTGATCGGAATGGGCTTTGTGATTAGCGCGGCTTTTGCCGCCACCATCGAGTCGAAGCGGTCTTCCCTTGCCGAGGCTGCCAATCGTCGGGGAGCCGAAGATTGAGTCCAGCTGTTTTGGATGGCGACTCCGGTTGAGCGCTGATTAGCGGACGGAGGCTAGCCTGCCAGGAGTCCGCGCTGGCGTGAAGGAGGCGAGCTTATGGCTGACCTGGGCAAGGTCTTATCCGGTACCGAGATGGGCGCGACTATCAGGCCCGGGCTGCTTGGGAATCCCGAGGGAGTGGAGGAGATACCCCGGTACCGGTTGCCGGAGGAGGGAATGGATCCGCGCAGCGCTTACCAGCTGATCCGGGGGGAGATCGATCTTGACGGGAGCGCACGCCTCAATCTTGCCACTTTCGTTACCACCTACATGGAGCCGGAGGCGGTTCAGCTTCTTACCGAGTCGGCAGAGAAGAACATGGTCGACAAAGACGAGTACCCGCAGACCGCGGCGATCGAGCAGCGGTGCGTAACCATGATCGGACACCTTTGGTCTGCTGGGGATGCCGGATCGGTAATCGGGACGTCGACGACCGGTTCTTCGGAGGCTTGCATGCTTGCGGGTCTTGCGCTCAAGCGGCGATGGCAGCAGAGGGTGCAGGGTACGAGTGCCGGCCCTCCCAACATCGTCTTCTCGAGCGCGGTTCAAGTGGTGTGGGAAAAGTTTGCCAACTACTTCGAGGTCGAGCCTCGATACGTGCCGGTTACCGCCGACTCTCCCTATCTCACTGCGGAGGCGGCGGTTGCTGCCTGTGACGAGAATACCATAGGCGTGGTGCCCATCCTTGGCGTCACCTACACCGGAGCTTTCGAGCCGGTACAGGAGATTGCGGCGGCGCTCGACCGGCTTGCAGACGGGGGTGGCCCGGACGTTCCCATCCATGTCGATGCGGCTTCCGGGGGGTTCATTGCTCCCTTCCTCGACCCGGAGCTGGCCTGGGACTTCCGGCTTCCACGGGTTCATTCCATCAACTCATCCGGCCACAAGTACGGACACGTCTATCCCGGACTGGGTTGGGTGGTGTGGCGGTCTCGCGAGTTTTTACCCGATGAGTTGATCTTTAAAGTTGCCTACCTGGGAGGGGAGATGGACACCTTCGGACTGAACTTCTCCAGACCGGGCTCGCAGGTTTTGCTCCAGTACTATAACTTCCTCCGCCTCGGATGGTCAGGATACCGCCGGGTTCAGTCCGAGCTGAGACGTGTGGCAGATTATCTTGCCGATGAGATTGCCGCTATTCCGGGCTTGGAGGTGGTGAGCGGCCGCGGCGGGCTTCCGGTAGTGGCTTGGCAGCAGGCGATCCGGTCAAAACCAGCCTGGGATCTGCACCATCTTTCGGCCAAGCTTCGCGAACGAGGCTGGCAGGTGCCTGCCTACCCGCTCCCCGAGGCGCTGGCAGACCGTTTGATCATGCGTGCCGTGGTGCGCAACGGCTTTCGGAGCGACCTTGCGGAGATTTTCGTACAGGATCTGCAACGGGCAGTTGCAGACCTCGACGCTCTTCCGTCGGCGCCGCCACCGGTGCGAAGCGCCGCGGTTTTTCATCACTAAGCGGCGATCAAAGGGCATCGCCGTAGAGAACTTCATTGCGAATACACACTGGAAGTAGTGGAGAGAGCGCCAGAAGTAGTGGTATCAGCAATATACCAACGAAAACTAGCTGGAATCCGCAAAACAGTAGCAAAACTGTGAGGATTTGTGAAGTGGTGCTGTGTTAGGGTTGGTTATTGCGCCATCTGTTAATGGTGCAGTGCGGAGGGAGAGGTGTCGAGGGCAGGTTCGGGGAAACCCGGCGCGATACCGGCGGGCGATGAGCGGCGTTCCCTGCGAGCGCTGGCCCATCCGGTGCGGGTTGCATTGGTTGAGGAGCTGTCGCGTCGGGGCCAGCTTACCGCTACCACCGCTGCCCGGCTTCTCGGGACGACCCCGGCTAACTGCTCTTTCCACCTTCGCCAGCTGGCAAAGTATGGCTTGGTGGTTGCGGTGGAGTCTTCAAACCGGCGGGAGCACCCCTGGCGGCTGAGTTCAAGCCTGGATGAGGGTACCGAGCGGGAGAAACGAATGGCGATGGGGAGGATCTTGGGGCAGGTTGCCGGGGTGATGGATCCTGGAGCTGACATCGAATCGGTGCAGTTCAAGGCGGGCGTAGGTTACCTCAGCGAGGAGGAGCTGTCGCGAATCAACGCACTCATCGACTCGCTGCTTGCTTCGGCCGAGCGCAGGGCCAGCGGCGAAGAGGAGCCGCCTCCCGGCGCTGACCAGGTCTCGCTGATCTTTCTCCGCTATCCTGTGGGCGCTTCTCCCTCGAACTAAGCGGCCGAACTTGCGCGATCAAATTATTTTTTTGCGTTTAGTGCCCCTGCGGGCGGGTAGTGCAGGCGGCACTGGGGGCTATTGAATTCTTGGAGCCAGAGACTCCGAGCTGCTGCGTCTCCTTGGAACTCCAGGGCCGAGGTAGGCGCAAGTGTGGATGGGCTCGGTGGCCTTGAGTAGATCGCTTGCGTCTCCGAGTTCTGCCACGGAGGCCAGATGCCGCTGGCGGGAGACGGCGAGCGGCTCGGGTGGAAGAATCTCGCCCGAATCGACGATGGTCTGCTGCAGGCGGCGTAGGCTGCCTTGTTTTGCCAACGATATCTCGACATCGGGATCGAAGCTAAGCTCGGCCACCGACCGTCCCTTCTCGACGTGGCGGTAGGCGGCCTTCCTGCCTCCTTCCGAAGTCTTGTCCTCGGAGCGCTTGGAGACTGGGACGACTTCACCATCGTGTTCGATGCCTGCGAGCTTGTAGACGAATCCACAGGTCGGAACGCCCGACCCGGTAACCACTCGAGTACCCACGCCAAAGCCGTCGATAGGTTCGGAGGAGAGATCGAGGATCAGATCTTCGTCAAGGTCGCCAGAGACGATGATCTGGGTCTTGTGGGCTCCAAGCGAGTCCAGCAAGTCCCGCGCAAGGCGGGCGCCGATTGCAAGGTTCCCGGAGTCGATTCGGATCGCGCCCAGATCGGGACCAAAAACCTTCACTGCCTGGAGTATTCCGCGCCGTATGTCATACGTATCCACCAGCGCCGTGGTGGCCGTCCCCATCGTCCGCTGCTGGGCTCGGAAGGCCTCATCTTCGCTTGGGTGGGCGAGAATGAGGGCGTGCCCGGCGGTGCCCGCCGTCGGAATCCCGAAAACCCGCCCGGCTTGCAGATTCGACGTAGAGGCGAAGCCGGCGACGTAGGCAGCTCGGGCCGCAGCTACCGCGGCCAACTCGTTGGTTCTCCTGCCCCCCATCTCGATCAGATTCCTGCCCTTGGCCGCTAGCACCATTCGGGACGCAGCGGTAGCAACCGCGGAGTCGAAGTTCATTATCGAGAGAAGGAGGGTCTCGAGGATCAAGCCCTCGGCAAAGGGAGCGTCAATCCGGAGAATTGGGGAGAACGGGAAGTAGGCTTCGCCATCGGGGTAGGCGTGGATGGAGCCGGAGAAGCGGAAGTTAGCCAAAAAGTCGGTTGTTTCCCGGTTGGTGATGCCGTTATCCCTCAAATACCTGAGAATGTCGTCATCGAAGGCGAACGCCCTCAAGGCAGCCGGGATCCGGCCGGCACCGGCGGCGATCCCGTATCCGCGCCCGTAGAGGCTGCGCGCAAACATCTCGAAGTACGCTCGCTTGCCGGCAACGCCGGAGTCGATCGCCGACTCCAGCATGGTCAGCTCGTAACGGTCGGTGAGCAGGGCTGTTGACTCAGGCATCAGCCTTTGCTCTCTGCTGGCTCTCCAACGGCGAGAGTACGGTTTCGAGCGTGCCTCCGCGTTTCCGGAAGAGGATAACCATCGTGATCGCGCAGGCGGCAAGCAGGATGAGGGCAAAGACCTCTACCGCGTCCCAGAGTTGGGGAACCGCCAACCATAGGTATTCATCAAAGAAGCGCTCGATCGA
Organism: Actinomycetes bacterium; assembly: GCA_021819205.1. Lineage (GTDB taxonomy): Bacteria > Actinomycetota > Acidimicrobiia > Acidimicrobiales > Acidimicrobiaceae > JAKARV01. Next base: position 16,667 of record JAKARV010000032.1, read on the forward strand.
CCAAACTCCAAGCCCCGAAACCGCCACCGATGTTGCGGGCATTTTCCAGCTCGGGTACCGTTTCGCCAGCCATAGGACGATCAGGAAACAGGTGAAGTCCTCGATCGACTGGAAGATCGGAACCGGGATCCGGTAGCCGGACTCGCCGGCGTACTTCATCCCGTACCAAGCGGTGGTGGGCTTGCCACCACCGGCGTACATTAACTGCGGTCCGAGCAGCCTGCCCATAGACCAGGCCGCCAGGAGAACCGGGGTCGCAATGTCGAAGGCGCTTTTGAAGGAGATCTCCGGGTTGTACTTATGGAGGTAGTAAAGGGCGGTGGGGATTCCCCCCAAGAGTCCGCCGTAGGAGGAGAGCCCTCCCTGCCATACCGCGAAGACAAGAAGCGGGTGGGGGATGTAGTAGGAGATGTTCGCCACCACGTGGACCACCCGCGCCCCCACCACCGCCATGACGATTATCGGTATGAACGCTCGCTCCAGCCAGTGCGACGAGAAGCCGAAGTGGCGGAAGCGCCGCCCAAAGTACCAGTAGGCAAACCAGAAGGTCAAGCCGAGGCCGAAGCCATAGGTATGGAGGACGAGGGGGCCGACATGGAAAGCTACGGGTATGGGCTCCATCTACTTCCTCCAAAGTGCTTCTGGAGAGTAATTGTAAAGGGGACGCGAGACGCTGGGGCCTTTGCCGCCAAGCGGTGTTACAGGGAAACTGGAGGCTAGCTTTGCCGGTAGAGGGTCCGCTGAAACCGGCCCAATACCAGAGTCTGCCACGGGTGCCGATTACGCGGGACCGCTGATTTGCCTCCGGCCTGGTGGGGATGCCACCCAGCGCGCCTGCGGAGCTTTTGGCTATAACCTCATGCTGCCGGCAGCCAGCAACGCCTGTAGCCTGGGTTTAAGGAACCGGCGCACCTTGCAAGGGATGCGCAGAGTGCAAAAAATGTTTTGCGCCAAGCGATACTTTCGCGCCCGCGCGTCATTCTTTGCCGGATATACCCCTGCTTGACGCTGGTGATGTGATGCACCGCTTGCCGCGGGGGTTAGAGGTGTGGAAAGTGGTCGGTCCAGCCACTGGCCTGCTCTAGCTGGGCAGCCAGCCGGAGCAGCAGCGCTTCGCCAAACGGCGCCCCGACGAGTTGCACTCCAATTGGAACCCCGCCTTCGGTGACGTGAATCGGGAGTGAGATTGCCGGCTGGCCGAACATGTTGAACATTGCGGTGAACGCGGCCATCTGGAAGACCTCGAGCGCTGGAGCGCCGGTGCTGGCGCTCTGGTGAGTCGCTTCGAGCACCGTGCCGGCGATTGGTGGAGGAATGGTCATCGTAGGCGTGAGCAAGATGTCGTACTCGTCTCCCCAAGAGGCGATGAAGGTACGGGTCGCGCGCTGGAGTTGATGAACCGCCCGGACGTACGAGAGGCTGTCCAATTCCCTTGCCGCCTGCACGCTTGCGCGGATGTGGGGTTCGGTCTGCTCTAAGTCGAAGTCGTAGTCGGCTAGGCCAGAGTTAACCACCTGCAGGAATGCCGCCAGAACTTCGTCCGGGATGGAGAGCGACGCGGGCCGGAGGTGGTGACCGAGGCGTTCAAGGAGGCTTGCCGCCGCGCGGGTGGCTTCGCGGCACTCTTCGGCGACCGGGAGGCCGAACGGCGCCGCATCGACAACGCCGATCCGGATCGGGCCAAGCGGCAAGCCAAGTTCGGAGAAAAAAGGACGTTCTGGTTTTGGGGCGTTGTACCACTGTGCCATATCAGGGCCGGAAATCAGGTCAAGGATCGCCGCGGTGGATGCCACGTCCCGCGTGAGCACCCCCTCGACCGACCCTCCTTCCCAGTTCATCTGGAGGGAGGGAACCCTGCCGCGGCTGACCTTCAGTCCAACCAATCCGCAACAGGATGCCGGGATGCGCAAAGAGCCACCCCCATCGTTTCCATGGGCGACGGCAAACATTCCGCCTGCAGCGGCCGCTGCGGCTCCGCCGCTCGAGCCCCCTGGGGTTAGTTGAGGGTTCCAGGGGTTCCGTGACAAACCGTAGCGCAAGTTCTCCGCAACGGTTATCGGCCCGAACTCCGGGGTATTGGTACGCCCGGTGAGGATGAAACCAGCCTGTTGGAAGGCTTCAACAACCGGCTCGCTCTCGATCGATACCTTCCCGCTCACCGCCCGAGAACCGTAGGTGATTGGCCATCCCTCCACCTCGGTCAGGTCTTTGATCGGAATTGGGACGCCGAAGAACGGAGGAAGTTCTTCCGGGGGCGTGTGCACGACGGTTTGGTCTGCCGTTTCGGCGTGCTGGAGCGCCTCTGCGTCGTTTCTCCAGATTACCGCGTTGAGGGTTGGGTTGACGGCGTCAATGCGGTCGAGCGTAGCCTCCATGACCTCGCTTGGCGAGATGGCCCGATCGCGAATCGCGGCTGCAAGCTCCAGCGCGGTCATCTGTGTAATCTCTGTCTCTCCCATGGACGCCATCGTAACACCAGGTAGCTGTTCGCTCAAGGACCACGCTCGCGCTCGGCAGGTCGCGAAGACCGTGGCAACCGATCGTTGTGCAGCGACTTTGCGCCGGCTCCCGGTGGCAATTTTCTTCAGGAGGCCGGCAAATTGTTTCGAAGGAGCCACAGAAGGAACGCCAAAGCCGTTGGTGCTCAGCTGGCCGCCACGAACCCCGGCAAGTTGTGCTCGTTTTGTTACGCCGCCGGGATAGACAAGGTGAATCAGGTGTACGGAGGAGCCGGCAGTATTAAGTTTCAGCTTCAGGCGTAGCGCCCGGTAGCGGTAGGGCGGGTTGCAAACCCGTTCCGCCCATAGTCAAATACTCCGTGCAAATAGACGTTCTCGCACCGTACTGACGAGGTAAATCTCACCGGGCGGGCGCGACGCCAGGGCATCCATCCGCAGGCCGCGTACGACTGGTTCCAAGCGGGTACGCCCCCGGTGCCTGCGGCCCGGGTAAATTAGCGGACCATCCTCGTACCCCCCGATGCTGCCGTTCAA
>JAKARV010000008.1 GCA_021819205.1 Actinomycetes bacterium
CTGGCATACAGCACGGTCACACGGTTTGACGGTGCATGGCGTGGAGCCAGGTGGCGCAGCTTTGCGAGGTCGTAGCGCCGTCGCCCTCCGGCGGTGCGTTCCGGAGCATCGATCCGGCCCTCGGCTTCCCAGCGCCTAAGCGTGTCCGGGTGAACACCAAGTTCTCTTGCGGCGACACCAATAGAGACCGGCGTATAAGTATTATGCCGCCATGTGCGCAGGAGTGCCTAGCTAGGTGCGATCAGTAAGTAGCCCGGTCAAGTCGGAGTGCCGGACGTTTCACCCCGGTGCCTGCTGGGCAGCTAACGTGTCAGCTATGGATTCAGCGAATGAAGCGCCTTCTGGAAGCATGCAGTCGGCGGTGCTGGCGCTGCAACGATACTGGGCTGAGCAGGGCTGCATGATCGGCCAACCGCTAAACACCGAGGTGGGTGCGGGGACGATGAACCCCGCTACGTTTCTCCGGGTTCTCGGTCCGGAGCCGTGGCGGATCGCTTACGTAGAGCCAAGCGTCCGCCCGGACGACAGCCGCTACGGTGAGAACCCCAACCGCCTCCAAACTCACACCCAGTTCCAGGTGATTTTGAAGCCGGAACCGGGAGACCCGCAGGAGCTTTTTCTCGGCTCGCTGGCGGCCCTTGGCGTCGACCCAAGGAGCCACGACATTCGTTTTGTCGAGGACAACTGGGCGCAGCCGGCGATCGGGGCTTGGGGGCTCGGTTGGGAGGTGTGGATCGACGGCATGGAGGCGACACAGTTCACATACTTCCAGCAGGTTGGGGGGCACCCTCTCGATCCGGTATCGGTTGAGATCACCTACGGAATGGAGCGGATCTTGATGGCGCTCCAGGGGGTCTCGCACTTTCGGGATCTTGTCTACGCGCCGGGGATAACATACGGCGAGATCTTTGGCGAGAGCGAGTACGAGATGTCCCGTTACTACCTGGACGCGGCGAGCGTCGAGCGGCAGCGGAACTTCTACCAGGAGTACATAGCCGAGGCGGAGCGGCTCATCGCTGAGCGGCTTCCGGTACCTGCCCACCTTTTCGTTCTCAAGTCCTCTCAAGCTTTCAACATTCTTGACAGCCGCGGAGCGATCAGCACTACCGAACGTGCCCAGGCTTTTGGGACCATGCGCCGTCTGGCGCGAGAAATATCCGGTCTCTGGATCGAGAAGCGTGAGCAGATCGGTTTTCCACTGCTCGCGCCTGTTGAAGAAGATGTCGCAGCCGAGGCTCTGCCCGCGGTGGTGGAGCAACCAACCGGTCCGGAGCGTTTTGTTCTCGAGATCGGCGTCGAGGAGCTGCCAGCAGCTGTGGTGGGGCAGACGGTGGCGGCAGTTCACGCCTTCTTCCTCTCTGAACTGGAACGTTCACGGCTCGATCACGGCACCGTGGAGGTAGAGGGAACTCCCCGCCGCATCGTAGTGGCCATCGCTGGAGTGGCTCCCGTGGAGCGCGAGGCGATCCGTACAGTCAAGGGCCCTAGGTCTGTCGCCGCCTTCGATGCGGAAGGAAGGCCGACTCGCGCGCTGGAAGGGTTCACGGCAAAGTGGGGACTATTGCCGTCCGACGCCTTCCGTATGACTGCCGACGGCGCTGAGGTTATGGCGGTTGAGGTACCGGAACCGTCGCGATCGGCTTTGGAGGTGCTCGGGGAGATCTCCAGCAAGGCGGTGCTGTCGCTACGGGCCGAGCGCAACATGCGCTGGAGCAACCCTGCTCTTTCGTTTTCCCGTCCAATCCGGTGGCTGGTAGCACTGCTTGGCGCGCAGCTCGTAGAGGTAAATGTGCCGGGACTCGCCTCCGGCCGGACCACCCGCGTATTCAGGAGCGATTCGGAGCCGGTTCGGGTGGCGGAGAGCGCTGACGGAGTGTTGCGAATACACCGAGAGGCGGGGATCGTGCTGAGCGTCGAAGAGCGGCGCACCATGGTAAGGGAGCAGGCGGCAGATCTTGCCGCGTCCGCGGGAGCGTACGTCGACCTTGTGCGGGAGTCCACCCTGATTGATGAGGTGGCAAACCTGGTGGAGGCGCCGTTTGGCTTGCTGGGAAACTTTCCTCCGCAAATGTTGGAGCTCCCGGCCTGCGTACTTGAAGCGGTGATGCACAAGCACTTGCGTTACCTAGCTGTGCGCGATGATAACGGCGATCTGGCACCGGCGTTTATCGCTTTCGCCAATGGAAAGTGCGATGAAGAGGTGGTCAGGAGAGGCAACGAAGCGGTGATCCGGGCGCGCTTTGAAGATGCCTTGTTTTTTTGGCGCTCCGACCTCCAGACTCCGCTTGACGAGTTCTACCGCGAGCTGGAGAGGCTTACTTTTGAGACGCGGCTCGGGTCGATGAGGGAGCGCGCCGAGCGGATTAAGGGAGTTGCTGGGAAGATCGCCGAAGTGGTTGGACTTGACGGTGGAGAGCTCAAGGTGCTTCGGAGAGCGGCCGAGATCGCCAAGTTCGACTTAGCCACCAAGATGGTAATTGAACTATCCAGCCTGGCCGGGGAGATGGCGGCTGAGTACGCGCGCCGAGCGGGTGAAGTCGAGGGAGTGGTGCAGGCGCTTCTAGGCATGGAGCTCCCTCGGACCGGTGTGGATGAGCTTCCTCCGACTCTTGCGGGGGCGGTCTTGGCGCTCGCTGATCGGGCGGACCTGCTGGTTTCGATGGCTGCGCTGGGTGAGAAGACCTCGGGCTCTTCGGACCCCTTTGGCCAACGCCGGGCCGCGATCGGTATAGTTCGGATCCTTCGGGACCGGGGAGAGCTCCAAGACCTCGGGATCCGGGAGCTGTTGACGCTGGCTGCTCCTGCCCTTGCCGAAAAGGGGTTTGAGATCACCGGAGAGCAGCTGGATGGAATCGTAGCCTTCGTGGTTTCCCGGCTCGAACAGCTGCTCAGGATCGAGGGAGCGGACAAGGCGCTCCTGGAGGCGTTCGATCTCTCTTATCCGGGTAGGGCGAGGGCGCTGATCGCAGAGGTTGAGCAGCTTCAGGGCGACCCAGCTTTTCTGGCGATGGTGCAGGCCATGAACCGGGTCAGCCAGATCGTTCCCGCCGACACGGTTGCGATCTTCGATCCGGTCCTGCTCGCTTCGGCGGAGGAGAGGCGGCTGGTCGGCGTGGTTTCGGCACTGGATGGATGCGATACCTTGACGGAGTGGGCCGCGACAAGCGATGAGCTGGTCGAAGCGGTTGCCGGGTTTTTCGATGCGGTTCTGATCATGGACCTTGACGACTCGGTCAGAAGTTCTCGGCTTGGACTCCTGCGCTATATTACGGAGCTTGCGCCGTCTGGCGTGCGCTGGAAAGAGCTTTGGACGGCGCTATTTGCGATTCGCACCGAACGATCGTAGCAGCGCTAGCCGCCGCTGGCGTGCACGTGGATCGCCCTTGCCCCGCTGGCCAGGGAGGTCCCATTAGGCTGGTTGCGTGTCACGCCCGATCATCTCTTCGCTTAGGGAGCCTTCACCAGCCGCGTCCGCCGGTTTGGCCGTCGGTGACGCGATCATATCGGTGGATGGGGTGGTGCCCAGGGATATCATCGACTATCACCAGCTAGTCGATGGCAAGGATCCGGAGTTCGAGATTGACCGGGCTGGTATCGCCCTTACCGTGGTGGTGGAGAAGCGGGAGGGGGAGCCAACCGGGATTGAGATCTCCGACGCCTTGTTTGATCGGGTTCGGACCTGCGACAATCACTGCGAGTTCTGCTTTATCTACCAACTTCCCAAGGGCTTGCGCCGCACGCTTTACGTGAAGGACGACGATTACCGGCTCTCGTTCCTGTACGGAAACTTCACCACGCTTACCCGTTTTACGGAGGCTGATCTCGAGCGGGTCGTGACCGAGCGTTTGAGTCCGCTCTACGTCTCGATTCACACTACCGATCCGTTGTTGCGGGCGGAGATTCTTCGCAATCCCCGTGGCGCTTACTCGCTGAGATGGCTGGAGGCCCTGCTTGCCGCGGGAATAGAGGTACACGGCCAAGTAGTCCTTCTTCCGGGCGTGAACGATGGCGAGGAGCTGGTTAAGACGCTTGCGGACGTAGCGTTGCGTTTCCCGGAGCTGGCTTCTGTGGGGGTGGTTCCGCTCGGTGTCTCCCGTTACACCAAGGAACCCCGGATGCGTGCGACGACGAAGGAAGAGGCGGCGCAGGCGATTGAGATCGTGAATGGTTTTCAGAGGGGTTTTGTCGAGCGGTTGGGCAGGCCGCTCGTCTACGCCTCCGATGAGTTTTATCTGATTGCCTGCGAGGAGTTTCCGGATTTGCAAAGCTACGGTGGGCTTCCACAGCTGGAGAACGGGGTTGGGGTATACCGGCAATTTGAGGCTGAGTTTTTGGGCCAGCGGGAACCGGAGCCGGGATCGCGCTCGGGTTTTTTTGCTTCGATTGACGGTGCTCCCGCGCTTGGCTACCGTGCGATCAGATTCTCCGCTCGGGGTAATCGGGCAGAGGGTATCCAGGGAGGGGTGAAGATTATCACGTCGGCTTATGGAAAGCTCGCGCTCGAGCGCCTTTCGGCGGTTTCGGGGGTAACGATGGACTTTGTCGAAGTTGAGAACCGCTTCTTCGGCGGGAACATCGCGGTAGCCGGGTTGATGGCCGGGGAAGACGTGGCCGGGGTGATCGCAGACGAGGACCGGACGAGGCTTCTTCTTCCCGATGTCTGCCTGAGCGAGGGGCGCTTCATCGACGGATGGGAGTTGGAGGCGCTTCCGCGCCAGGTCGAGGTGGTTCCGAGTGACGGAAGATCGCTCGCCCAAGCCCTTTCTGGAAGGCGGTTTCCCGCGGTTGGGAAGGCTTCATGAAGCCAGTGCGGATCCTGATCGTTGGACGTCCAAATGTGGGAAAGTCGGCCCTCTTCAACCGGCTGGTCTCTGGACGAATTGCGGTGGTCGAGGAGCGGGAGAAGGTAACTCGCGATGTGAAGGACGCGGTTACCACTTGGCGCGGACGCGACTTTGTAATCTCGGACTCCGGTGGCTGGCTCGATACCCAGGATCGCCTGGATCGCAAGGTTTCCGAGATGGTAGAGCGTTTTATTGACGAGACCGACCTGGTGTTATTCGTGGTTGACGTCCGTGCCGGTATCACCGGCGAAGATTTGGCCGTCTCGCGGCTGCTGCATCGGAGGGCGGTGCCGGTGATGCTGGTCGCCAACAAGGTGGACGGTGCAAGCCAAGAGGCCGGGATCTGGGAGTTTCTCCAGCTTGGTTTTGGCGACCCGATTCCGGTTTCGGCGATCCACGGCCGGAACAGTGGCGAGCTGCTCGATCTAATTGGGGAGGCTACCGGTGGTTTTGGCGAGGCCGAAGAGGAAGAGTCCACCGGGTCGCCGGGGGACGGTGCGGTTGACGCGGACGTGGTTTCGACGGAACTTAAGGTTGCCATTGTTGGCAGACAGAACGCAGGCAAGTCGACTCTTTTCAACCGAATGGTGGGCCAGGAGCGCTCGGTGGTTTACGACCTTCCTGGCACTACGGTTGATACGGTTGACACGGTGGTCATGACCGAGGATGGTCCGATCCGGTTTTTTGACACCGCAGGCTTGAGGAGGCGTTCCAAGTACGCCGAGGCTACCGAGTACTACTCGATGGTGAGGACCTTGGCGGCCATCGATGCTGCCGACGTCTCGATTTTGGTGATTGACGCGAGTGTTGGGGTGACCGGCTGGGACCAGCGGCTTGCCGAGCGGATTGATGCCGCCGGATCTCCGCTCGTTTTAGTGATGAATAAGTGGGACTTGCTGGGCGAAGAGCAGCGGCTGCGGGAGAACGCTGAGATCGAGGACCGGCTGGCTTTTATCAACGGCCTGACGCCGATTCGGGTATCGGCAAGAACCGGCAAAGGCGTTCACCGGATTCTTCCGGTGATCTACGAGGCCAAGCGAGCATACAACACCCGGATTTCTACCGCCGAGCTGAACCGGTTCATCAAGGAAGTGCAGTCCCGGAACCCACCAAGCGAAGGGAAAATCCTTTATGCGGTTCAAGGAGCCGCAAATCCGCCCACGTTCACACTCTTTTCCAATCGGCCGATCCCCCCCGGCTACTTGCGCTTTCTTGAGAATCGGATGAGAGAGAAGTTCGGACTAGGGTCCACTCCGGTGAAGTTGCGGGTTCGGCGGCGGGATTGATGCTTCGAGGAGGTACGTGTGCGCGACGACATTGTGACCAAGGCTGAGGCGATTCGCTATCGCTGGCCCCAGTCGGTACGCGAACGGCTTGAGAAGAGCCAGAAGTTGCACGCCCGGGAGCGGATCAGCTTGCTCGTCGACGAGCGTAGCTTTCGCGAGGATGGACTCTTTGCCAACTGCTTGGATCCATCTCTTCCTGCCGATGGCGTGATCACCGGTACCGGACTGGTAGATGGCCGCCCGGTGGCGATCATGGCGAACGACCAGACTGTAAAGGCGGGTTCCTGGGGGGCGCGCACCGTTGAGAAGATTGTTCGGCTCACCGAGCTTGCCTACCAGGAGATGCTTCCAGTGGTCTATCTTGTCGATTCCGCCGGAGCGCGGATCACCGACCAGGTGGAACTTTTCCCGGGACGAAGGGGCGCGGGTCGCATCTTTGCCAACCAGGTGCGACTTTCGGGTAGAGTTCCCCAGGTCTGCTGCCTCTTCGGGCCTTCGGCGGCGGGTGGGGCATATATCCCGGCCTTTTGCGATGTGGTCTTCATGGTTGAGGGGAACGCTTCCATGTACTTGGGGTCTCCGAGGATGGCGGAGGTGGTAATTGGCGAACGGGTGACCCTGGAGGAGATGGGTGGGGCCCGGATGCATGCTACCGTTTCGGGCTGTGGGGACAACCTGGTTCGCGACGATGCCGGCGCAATCGAGGCGGCACGTGCCTATCTTTCCTATCTTCCATCGAACTACCTTGATGACGCTCCAGACGAGGAGCCGGAAGAGCCGATCCGCGATTTTTTCGAAGGGCTGATCCCGGAGGCCGCGAGCCAGGGGTACGACATGCACCAGGTAGTCGAGTGCGTGGTCGATGCGGGGAGCTTTTTTGAGATCAAGCCGCTTTTCGCCGCTGAGATTATCGTTGGATTTGCCCGGCTGAAGGGGAGGGCGATCGCGGTTATCGCCAACAACCCGATGGTTAAGGGTGGCGTCCTTTTTGGCGACTCCGCGGACAAGGCTGCTCGATTCATATGGAATGCGGATGCCTTCAACGTACCGCTACTTTTTTTGGCTGACGTGCCAGGATTCATGATCGGTTCCGAGGTCGAGCGCCACGGCATCATCAGGCATGGAGCCAAGATGATCACGGCGGTAGCTGAGGCGACCGTGCCGAAGATATCGGTGATAGTGCGAAAGGCCTACGGGGCGGGCCTGTATGCCATGTGCGGCCCGGGCTTCTCTCCAGATGCCACTATCGCGCTTCCACAGGCTTCGATCGCGGTGATGGGGCCGGAGCCGGCGGTGAACGCCGTCTATTACAACCGGATTGCGGAGATTGAAGATGTCGCGGCGAGGGAGCGGTTTATCCGGGAGCGGCGGGAGGAGTACGAGAAGGACGTAGATCTCTTTCGACTCGCCGCTGACTTGGTTGTCGACGCGGTGATCGACCCGGGCGGCCTCCGGGACGAACTTGCCGCGCGGTTTGGCCGGGCCACCCGCAAGGACAGACACTTTTCCGGGCGCCGCCATGGCGTGCCTCCGGTATAACCGTGGCCTTGGCGACTAGCCTCTACTTATGCCTTGGTGTGAAAGCTGCGAGAGGTTCCAAGATAACTCTGAGGTGGACAAGGAGGGTCACTGTCCAAAATGCGGGAGCGTGATCGCACCTCCTAAGCGGGCTCCGTGGCACTTCAAGCTGTTGGTGGTGGCAACGATTATCTACTTAACGTACCGGTTGATTCAGCTCGTGATGTGGCTGCACCATGTCCTCTAGCGCCCGTTTGAGCGAGGTTGCCGAGCGAGCGTATGCCTACATCCAGCCCGATGGCTCGTGGTTCGTGAACAACGCCGGGATTCTTGTCGGTTCGAGGCAGGGCGCGCTCGTCGACTCTTGCTCCACTGTCGACCGGACCCGAGAGCTGTTAAGCACTTCCAGAGGGGTGGGTTTATTACCAAAACCGCTGGTAGTGGCGACTCACCACCATGCTGATCACACTAACGGACTATCGTTGGTTGAGCCGTCGGAGATTATTGCGCATGCCGAGGTTCCCGGAGAGATGGCAGCGGCGTTTTCCATCCCGCCTCCGGGACTTTTTGAGGAGGTGCGGTGGGGGGAGATTGAAGTCCGCTTTCCTACCATCACTTTTACCGATCGACTCTCCCTCGATCTTGGAGGGCTAGTTGCCCAGGTCGCATACTGCGGCGGGAACGCCCATACCCGCGGCGACAGCTACGTCTACCTTCCCGACTCTCGGGTTTTGTTCGCGGGGGATCTGGTGTTCAACGGGGTGACGCCTTTCGGGGCAATGGGGTCAATCTCTGGCTGGATTGAGGCGCTGTCAAGGTTGGCTGAGCTGAAATTCGAGGTGGTGATCCCTGGTCACGGTGAACTGTGCGGAGTAGAGGCTATCTGGGCGACGCAGCGTTACTTGCGGTTTATCTTGGAGATCGCCAAGGGCGCGGTCGAGGCGGGAGTTTCTCCACTTGAAGCGGCGCGGTCTGTACAGCTCGGAGAGTTTGACGACTGGCTAGACCAGGAACGAATCGTTGGGAACCTTCACGCGGCGATGGCAGAGCTGACCGGGGGTGCGATCAACCTGATTGAGGTGTTTTTGGATATGAAGGAGTATGCGGGAGGCGGTTTGCTTCGCTGCATTGCGTAGGAGAGGTGTGGCTGCGATTGACGGGACAAGCAGCGGCGTCAGGTCTTGGGAATAGACTTACCAGATATCGGGCTGTGGCGCAGCTTGGTTAGCGCGCTTGACTGGGGGTCAAGAGGTCGGAGGTTCAAATCCTCTCAGCCCGACCATCAATAACTGGCTTAGAAATCTTCCGGTGCTTCCGCTTCTAGCGGGACCGGATTCACCTTCCCGGATTGGTATCGCGCGTCCGAAATTGCGTACCCAGTCCCGCGTTAGGAGCAAAATAAGTCGCAAGCGCTGATTGGATCCTTTATGTGAAGTTTGGTGTCGGAGGGGGGACTTGAACCCCCACGACCTTGCGGTCACTAGGCCCTCAACCTAGCGCGTCTACCTATTCCGCCACTCCGACTTGCAAGCGTTCATGCTACCAAGTTTGCCATCTTGAGCAGGCTAGCTTGCGGAAAAATCACTAGCAGTGCCTGTCATAGATGCAAGTATCACAGATCCTTACAAGCGCCGGTAACAAATAGGCGGTGCCGTCGCGACGCATATGCAGATGCCGGATAGCATGCACGGTGGGATCTAATGAGAGGGGTAGTGGTGGCGCTGCTTGAGATCGAAAATCTTAGTACCCGAATCCGGCTGCGCAAGGGAGAGGTCCGCGCGGTTGACAACATATCGTTTGAGGTTTCCGCCGGAGAAACCCTCGGTATCGTCGGGGAGTCGGGATGCGGCAAGACTATGACCGGCATGTCGATCCTTAAACTGCTTCCGCAGGGTGGTTATATTGCCGGTGGAAGCATCCGTTTTGAAGGTACCGATCTTGCTTCGCTCTCTAATGCCGAGATGCGGAGCTTTCGCGGTCACCAGATCGCCATGGTGTTTCAGGATCCGATGACCTCTCTGAATCCGTGCCTTACGGTCGGGGACCAAATAGCCGAGGTGTTGAGAGCCCATCTCTCCTATAACAAGGCGCAGGCGGAGGCGCGTGCGGTCGAGGTTTTGAACTTGGTGGGGATGCCTAATCCCAAGGAAAGGCTTCTGAGCTACCCACACCAGCTTTCGGGGGGTCTCCGCCAGCGCGTCATGATCGCCATGGCGCTGGCTTGCAATCCAAAGCTGCTCATTCTCGACGAGCCAACAACCGCTCTTGACGTCACGATTCAGGCGCAGATCCTGGAGCTTCTCGACGATTTGAAGGCGAAGCTGGGGATGGCGATGATACTGGTTACCCACGATATGGGCGTCATTGCTGGTCGGGCCGATCGGGTATTGGTTATGTACGCCGGGGAGATCTTGGAGGCGTCGAGTGCCGACGAGCTTTTTAGGGACACCTACCATCCATACACCGAGGCCCTGCTCGCGTCGATTCCTCCGCTGGTCGGGGAGCGGGTCGAGCGTCTCTATGCGATCCCGGGCCTTCCTCCGGACTTAACGCAGGGAATCTCGGGTTGCCGATTTGCGCCCAGATGCCAGTACGTCCAGCCACGCTGCCGGATCGACAAGCCAGAACTTGTGGCTCCAGACGGTTACCTTCACAAGTTTGCCTGCTTCTATCCGGTGGGAGCGCCGAATCGGGTTTCGATTTCGATTAAGGAAAGGTCGGGAAGCACTGACTTCTTGGAACGTCGGCCAATTCTGCAGCTGCGTCATGTCGTCAAGGAATATCCGGTCACCAAGGGCGCAATCGTACAGCGCAGAATTGGTACGGTCAAAGCGGTAACCGACGTATCGTTCGACATCTACGAGGGGGAGACTTTTGGGTTAGTGGGTGAATCTGGTTGTGGCAAATCGACCACAGGATCCATGATCGTCGGCCTGGAACCGGTGACGGCGGGTGACATTCTTTTTGAAGGCCGTTCCATTGTAAAGGAGCGGGGCTACCTGCGCGAGGTGCGCAAGGATCTGCAGTTGATGTTCCAGGATCCCTACGCATCTCTCGATCCGCGGATGCGGATTAAGGAAATCTTGGAGGAGCCACTGAACATTCACCATATCGGCACAAAACGCGAGCGTGAGGACGCTATTCGAAGGTTGCTTGAAGAGGTGGGCCTTTCGGCAGGCGCCGTTGAGCGCTACGCTCACGAGTTTTCGGGTGGACAGCGTCAGCGTATTGGATTGGCGCGATCGCTTACTTTGCAGCCGAAGCTGATAGTGGCGGATGAGCCTGTTTCGGCTCTTGACGTCTCCATCCGCTCGCAGGTGCTCAATCTCATGCGCGAGCTCCAGCTGCAGCACAAACTCACTTACCTGATTATCTCCCACGACCTGAGCGTGGTCAGGTTCATGGCCGACCGGATAGGGGTTATGTACCTTGGGAAGCTGGTTGAAATTGGGTTGGAGTCGGAGATCTTCCAGTCGGCTAAGCATCCCTACACGCACATGCTTCTGGATGCAGTCCCCGAAGCAGATCCTGAGCTGGAGCGCAATCGGGCGCGCGGAGCGGTTAGGGGAGAGATACCGTCCTCGATAACGCCACCAAGCGGCTGCCGCTTCCGAACTCGGTGCAAGTTTGCGCAGCCGGTCTGTGCCGACCAGGAGCCGCCGCTAACCAGTTTTGGGGGTGAACACGCTGTCGCATGCCATTTCCCTATGGCCGTTGCTCCCCGCTTCGCGGGGATGGTGAGTTAGGAGGTAGTTGGGAACGGTCCTGCTTGGGCAACCATCGATGGTACTCTTCGCCCTAGCCGGTCCTCCAACATAGTTTTTATCGTTGCAGTCTTGGAGAGGTCGACGTTGCAGTCGTAGCCGCTTCGGGTAGCCATCCACACCAGGTCTTCGGTGGCGATGTTGCCGGTAGCTTTGGGGGCGAAGGGACAACCGCCGATTCCCCCCATGCTGGCGTCGAAGATCCGCACGCCCGCCTCAAGCGCGGCCCACGCGTTGGCAATTCCCGAGTTGCGGGTGTTGTGCAGGTGAATTCGGACCGGGAGCGGTGCAATGGCTTCTGAGACCAGGCCGACCAGAAGTTTTACTTGTGGAGGGACTGCCGCGCCGATGGTATCCCCAAGCGCAATCTCAATTGGTCTCACCGATGCCAGCTTGGCAGCGATATCGACCACCGTGCTTGGGTCGATCTCTCCGTCGAAAGGGCACCCAAAGGCGACCGAGATGGTGGCGCTCGCACGCTGCCCGGACGAGCGGGCATCCTCGATGATGGAGCAGGCCTCTTCGACCAAAGCGGCGCGGCTTGCTCCTTGGTTGGCTTCCGCAAAACCTTCGCTAGCGGCGACGACAACGTTAATCTCTGGCACACCTGCGAGCTGGGACCGCTCGAGTCCGCGGCGGTTCAGCACCAGGCCGATGGCGCGCGCTTTGGCTTCGGAAGAAAGAGCTTCAAAGACCGCTTCTGCATCGGCCATCTGGGGCACCAGCTTCGGGTGTACGAAGCTGACAGCCTCGATCCGGTCAACTCCTGCTGCGACGCACGCCTCGATTAGCAATACCTTGGTGCGAGTCGCAAACGGCACCGCCTCGTTCTGAAGTCCGTCCCGAGGTGATACCTCCACGACCTGGAAGTGCTCTGACGTCACCTTCTGGAGCTTAGCCGGTTCGTGCCTACTTCGTGGGACAGGCTTTCGGGTCCCACCAGGGGGCTTGGTGCGTCGCCGTCCAGAGTCCGTTGGCGGCAGTCTGCGCAACGGATGCGGCCGCTACCGCCTTTGTGGTGGTGGTGGTTGTTACCGCGCTCTGGGCGAGTGGCTGGGAGGTGTTCCCGGTCGCGGCGGCCTGCGCGGTGGCAGCTGGCGGATTGACCGAAAATGTCGATCCGGTTGTTACTACGATGTCTGCTCCTTGGCCAGAAGTTCCCTGAGCCATGATCGCCTGACCACCAATCGTGGATAGCACCTTCTCTGCCTGGAGAATATCGCCGGGTTTATAGGTTACGACGGTCTCGGAGTCGGTTCCGGAGTAGGTTGCGTTGCCGGTCGAGTTGATCCGGAAGCCCAGCTTTTTGAGTTGACTCGCAGTGGTGGCCGCCTGCCCGGAAACTCCAGATCCGTTCAGGACGGAGACGGTGACCGAAGATGGCGTGACGTTGGCATAACGGAGCGCGCTTGATCCGAGAAACTGGGATATTGTCTGCAGATCCTGGGGTTGGAATGGTAGGACGATCGAGCCGGGTGCTTGATAGTTCGTGGGGTTTGCGTTGTCGCGGAAGGGCGTGCTGGGAATGATGACCGGAAGCGTTGCGCTGGGAATTGCTGCCGGATTGACGTGCTGAAACGCTAGTGCCAGGTTGACCATGGAGGAGAGGGTGAAACCTTTGTCCACCTTGAGCGATGGAACGATGGACCCGAGTAGCGCATTTGCTTGAAGCGGGTTGGAGAGGGCGGAACTTTTGACCTGGCTGGCTAGGACCCGGAGAAAGATGTGGGTACGCTCGATCCGGCCCAAGTCGCCGGTTCCGTCGTAGTTCCAGCTTCCAGTCGCCGGATCGTAATAGTAGAGGTGGCGCGCGCGCACGAGAGCCAGGGCTTGGGCGCCGTTCAAGTGCTGGCACCCTGGTTGGGTGATGTTGAGTCCTGAGTAATGGTCAACCAGCTTGGTTGGGAAGTCGATAGTGATGCCGCCAAGCGTGTTTACCACCTGTTCGAAGGTGTAGAAGTTGAGCTCGACGTAGTGGTTGATTGGAATGCCGAGATCCTGTTCGATCGCCTTCACCAAGAGGGTCGGTCCAAAGGGTAGGTGAAGGTAAGAGGTCTCGGCCGAGTTGAGCGAGTCGTCAACGCGGAGCTGCAGCCCATTTCCTCCAGGCATGGGCAGCCAAAGGTCTCGCGGGATGGAGAGCAGGTAAGCCTGGTGGTTGGCGGGGTCGACATGGAGGATCATGGTTACATCGCTGCGTCCGCCGCCGACCTGCGAGCAGCTCCCAAAGTTTTGCTTGTGGCTGTTGTAGAAGCTGGCATACTTGGTGAGGGTGCAGCGGGAGTTGTCGCCAACGAGAAGGATGTTCTCCGGTTGGCCGGAAGAGCTGGCCACGTTGAGTCCGTTCACGTTGAGCCGCTGGATCTGGTCGTAACGGTACCTTACGTACCCATACGCTACGGTTGCAATGACGATTATGGCCGCCAGGACGGAGGTCGCAACGATGACGAGGCGCCGCCGACGGCGCATGCGGCTGCTACGGATGGGTTTAGCGTTTTTGGAGTGCACGATATCTATAGGTTAGCTGGTGGCCGGTCGTGCCGACTCTACCGAACCCCACCATCTCTAATCTTGAGTTCACGACTACCTGCGCTGGAGGCGGACCTCCAGAGCGTCGCGAAGCGCATCGCCGATGAAGTTGAAGGCAAGAACCGTCAAGACGATCAACAAGCCGGCCGGATAGATCAGCCACCAGTAACCGTCGTAGATGTAGTTTACTCCGCCTGAGAGCATCGATCCCCAGTCGGCGGCTGGCGGTTCGAGACCGAATCCGAGGAAGCCAAGAGTTGCAAGGATGAGGATCGCATTGGCAACGGTAAACGTGGCTTGCACGACAACAACTCCAACGGTGTTGGGGATGATGTGGCGGTAGACGATTCGCCATCGGCTCCCGCCCATAACTTTGACCGCCCTCACAAACTCGCGAGCCCGAAGGGTCAGAGTTTCGCCCCGGACCAGCCTGGCCGCGGTCAGCCAAGAGACCGAGGAGATGGTCGCGATTAACAGGGTTACCGTCGGATGGTAGATGGTCTGCAGGTAGAGCAGGATGAAAATGGTCGGTATTGCGAGGAGCACGTCGACGATCCGCATCATTACGGTGTCTACCGCGCCACCAAAGAAGCCGGCGATCGCACCCCAGAGAGTCCCGATGATGGTGGTAACGATCGCGGAGGCGATCCCGATTATCAGCGACGCCTGGCCCCCGAGCATCAGCCGTCCGAGGATGTCACGGCCGTTGCCGTCGGTGCCGAGGGGGTGTCCGGGGCCAGGCGGCAGGTTGATGGAGTAGTTGGCCACCAAAGTGTCCGAGTGATAGACAAAGGGTCCTATGAACGAGAAGAGAAGAAGCAACACGAGTAAGACCAGACCGACAAGGCCAAGCCGATTGTCAAAAAACGAGCGCATCGTTAGGCGCCAGGCGGCTCCGGTATAGGCGCTGGCGACCTCGCCGCCGGATGGGACGGTACCGGCGTCGAGTACGCCGCCTTCAAGGTCCGGGTTGAGGCTTTCAGCGATTGACATCTGCAAGGTCTCCTATCGAGCTTTCAGTTGTAACGGACGCGAGGGTCGAGCACGGCGTAGGCGATATCCGCGAGCAGGTTTCCGGCTACGGTGGCGATGGCGACTATCAGCGTTATCCCGAGTGCCGTCGGGTAGTCCTGCATGATTAAAGCGTTGACGTAGTCTGAGCCAATCCCGGGAAAGTTGAAGAGTGCTTCGGTTATCAGTCCGGCGGTGAAGACCGCCGGAAGCGAGAGGCCGACGATGGTCACTACAGGGATTAGGGCATTTCGGAGCATATGTTTGTAAAGAATTACGCGCTGAGATAGACCTTTTGCTTGCGCGGTCCGGATGAAGTCTTGAGCCAACGCTTCGATTGCGCTCGAACGCATGAAGCGGGAGTAACCGGCGTAGTTGACGAGGGTCAGGTTGGCTATCGGGAGGACCAACGCCATGGGTTGGGAGAGGATCTGGCCAATGGTTGCCCCTTGGGGCGCCTCGGCCGGGAAGAGGTGCAGGTACTCGGCGAAAGCCATGATCAGCAGCTCTCCCAGGAAGAATGTCGGCAGAGAGTAGAGGAGGAAGGAGAAGGCGGTAACGGCCTGGTCACCAAGCCGGTTGCGCTTCACAGCCTGGTAGACGCCGACCGGGATGGCGATGACGATGGCAAGGAGCAGGGCTACCCCCACGAGGACAAGCGTCTTTGGAGTATCTCGGGCGAGTATCGATCCGACACTCTCGTTCAGCCGGTAGGAGAAGCCAAGATTAAGGCGGAATACAACCTGGTAGATGTAGTGCCAGAACTGCACATAAAACGGCTTGTTGAGTTCGTGCGATTTGATGAAGGCGTTCACCTGGGCCTGGCTGGCGTGGAAGCCGACGATCGCTCGCGCCGGGTTCGGCAGCAGGCTCTGCAGGATGAACATTATCAGCAGCACGCCCAAGGTCACGATTATGGACTGGAGCACGCGACGGATGATATAACCGATCATTGGCTTCCTTGACTTGCCAAGCCTGCGGATCGCAGGGTTTCCTTTAGCAACAAGAGTACCGCCCGCCAGCAAAAAAGCTGGCGGGCGGTAGGGTCAGTCCCTTACTTTACGAAGTACCACTGCTCTGGGGTGAGGTTCAGATACGCGTTCTGGGTGACACCGCGGAGCTTCTTCGAGATCGCAGAGATCTGGTAGTTGGCGGCCGGCTGGAAGACAACCGGTAGCGCGCGGGCCATGTAGTCCTGGTAAGCGTTTAAGGAAGCCTGCGCGTTTGTCGCCGTGTGGGTCTGCTGGATCAGGGTGTTGGTGGTGGGATCGTTCCAACTTCCGAAGTTCGACCCGGCTCCGGTCGCAAAGATCTCTCCGCCGGTCGGGTAGTTATCCGGGCTGTACTCCCAGCCTCCACCCCAGTTCTCCATCTCCCACTTGCACGAGGCTTGCGTCGGAGTACAGGGTGCTGCGTTGGTGATCACCTGGTTGAACGTTCCCGAGGAGAGGTTGATCTTGATTCCGGCCTGGGCTGCGGCGGACTGGTAGGCCGCCATCTCCTGTTGGGTTGCGGTAACTCCGGAGAGGTACTGCAAATTGAAAGTCATGGTGGCTCCGGAGGCGATTCCAGCTCCACACTGGGTTGGGCCGGTTCCCGGGCTCTCGCAGGTCATCACCCCGTTAACCAGTTTCCAGCCGTGGGAGGCAAGCAGCGACTTTGCCGCCGATACCGAGTACGGGAAAAGGTTGTTCCGGGAGGACGAGTCGGCGAAGGGATTGGCCGGAGCCAGCGGGACTGGAGAGTAGCTCGGAACCGCGTATCCCTTGAGGAAGGTCGATATCCATGCCGGCTGGTCGACAAGGTGCTGAAGCGCCTGCCTCACGTAGGTCTGCTTGAAGATCGGGCCGACCGCGGGGTTGTTGAAGTTGACCACCCAGTAGTTGAAGCCAAAGTCGATCCACGGGGTCACGTTATAGCCCAGCGACTCGATGGTGCTCTTCTGGCTCAGATCGGAGACCGGTATGTATCCGAAGGAGATTGCCCCGCCTCCCGACCGGAGTACGTTGAACTCGGCCGAGTCGGCGGTGAAGGGCAGCTCGACAAATTGGGAAAGGGACGGCTTGTTGGGTCCGGTGTACGACTTGTTGGGGACGAATACCGCCTTGCCTTCGGTGGTGAAGCTGGAGAGCTTCCAGGGGCCGTCGACGACCGCCCAGATCGGGCTGGTAGCGTAGGTCGAAAGCGAGGTCGCCTGAGCATTCAGGAACTTATACACCGCTACCGCTCCCGATGGCGTGGTGTCCGGAAGGTTCGCCGCGGTCGGGCTTGGGGCTGGCTGCGATAGCGAGGTGCGGTCCCAGGCGATTGGCAGCGGAGTGATCTGGCTCAGCTCGTTGTAGGTGAACCAGGTCGGGTTGTAGCTCTGGTTGAGCTGGAAGACCACCGTGGTCGCGTTCGGGGCAGAGTAGGAGACGACGTTGTCGGGAAATGCGCCGGGGACGTACGCTGCCCAGGCGGTTTTGTTCGCCTTGAGCAGGTTCATCCAGAAGATCACGTCCCGGGAGGTAACCTGTTCCCCGTCGGACCAGACGTAGTGCTTCAGAGTGATGGTGACGGTCTTGTTGCCGTTGGAGAAGACCGGCGGATTGGCGATCGAATCGGCGTAGTTGATGCCCGCGGCGTTGCCGACTCCGAAGAAGTAGAGCGGACGGTACATGAGGATTTGGAACTGCGCCAGGTTGTCGACCGAGAAGTTTGACGGCGGTGTTAGCGGGAAGATGTAGTTCGGGCTTGCCCCTGGTCCTTCGGCGAAGGTGGCGGTACCTCCGGTGACCCGGGTCGTGCTACTGCTCGACGACGTCGAGGAGCCACAGGCGGCGAGCAGCATAGCTGCAGCCGCTGTCGTTCCGATTAGCGCGATTGCGCGCTTCCTAGTAATTTGTTTCACCCAAGAACCTCCCATGATCAATGCCCCACTTGTTACCCACAGGTAAGGGACGGTTGCAATATTACGCGATCTCTGTATTAAAAGTACACCATTGGGCGTTTCAAGATCGTAAATACCCGCGTCGGTAACCAGCGCGCTGCGCGCAGTTGGTGAATCCATGCAGGCAAACCGCGTTGTTGCACTAGAATACCCTTCAGGTGTTTAAAGCTTCTCAGGCAACTATCAGGAAAATTGCGGAATAAATTTAACTACAGTAAGCTGCCTTGATGGAGGGTGCTAGCAAGCCGGGCGGTGCCAAAGGCAAGATAGTGGTGCTCTCGGTTGCCGCCTCTACTGCTACTACTTTTCCGGTCTTTTTGACCGGGGCGCTTGCGGTGGTGATCAGTCGGCACCTTTCGATCAGCACCACCATGGTGGGCGTTCTAGTTGCAGGATTTTTTGCCGCCGCCGTTCCCAGCTCGGCGTATGTGGGTGGTGCTGTAGAGCGGATCGGATCGAAGATGGTGATGAGGGCATCCGCCATCGGTACGGCAGCCGCGGAGCTTTTCATCGTATTTTTTGCGCACGGTTTTGTGACTTTTCTTGGCGGTCTGGTGGTTGCTGGAGTGACCAATGGCGCCATGCAGCCGGCCGTCAATCTGATGCTGGCGCGGGCGATCGATCGCAGGAAGCAGGGGGCCGCGTTTGGGATCAAGCAGGCGGCGATTCCAGTGGCGACGCTTCTCTCCGGATTGGCGGTACCGCTAGTCGCGTTGACGTTGGGATGGCGTTTTGCCTACCTCGGTGGTGCAGTGTTTGCGCTTGTGGTCGCGGTGGTGGTGCGGTCCGCAGCGACCGATTCGGGACGTCCAAAAGGTGGCGTAGCGGTTGCCGACTTTCGCTACACTCCCCTGATCGTCTTAGCCCTCGGCATGGCCCTTGGTGCCGGTGCCGCCAACTCGTTGGGGGCGTTTTTGGTTTCAGGGGCGGTGAAGGCGGGATTTTCGGTGGCAACGGCTGGATACTTGGCCGCGTACGGCTCGGCGGTGGGCGTCACCACGAGGGTCGTATCCGGCTATCTCGCCGACCGGCGCAATGGACGGCACTTTTTGGTAGTGGTTGGCATGCTTGTCGGTGGCTCGCTCGGCTACCTCTTGCTTTCGCTGGGTACGGGCGTGGTATACGTCATTGCAGTGGGGGTGGCCTATGCAGCGGGCTGGGGGTGGAATGGTCTTTATAACTTTGCAGTCGTCGTGAACCACCCAGATGCCCCTGCCAAGGCAACCGGCATCACCCAAGCTGGCGCTTATGTGGGATCCGTGTTTGGGCCGGTTCTGTTCAGTATCTCCGTGGACCATTTCGGATTTGCCTTTTCGTGGCAAGCTGATGCTCTCGTGTCCCTGCTTGCGGCGGCGACCGTCTACGTAGGACGCTCCATTTTGATTACCGAACTTAGGCGGCGAGAAGCTACCGCAGGTAGTTGACTCCGGAGATCTGCACGCCAAGGCGGGTTACCCGCCAGACCGCGCCCGGGATCCGAGCGGATACCTTGGCGGCAGCGAAACCTACCGCTGCGCCTGCCAGGACGTCGGATGGCCAGTGGAGTTTGCTGTATATCCGCGATACGGCGACGATGCCGGCGAGTCCCGCCGCTGGCAGTTTCAGCCAGAGGGGCGCTCCGGCTAGCCCTACCGCGAAAGCTACGGCGCCCGCCGAGTGGTCGGAGGGGAACGAGGAGTCGTCTCGGTGTTCTACTAGTGGGGCAATCCCATCAGGACCGGAGAACGGGCGGCTTCGGTGGGTTGTGTGCGAGATTGCTTTTGCCAGGGCCACTGCGATGGTTCCGGCGGTTACCGAAGTGACAATTGCGAAGCGTGTCTCATCGTCGCCGCGCTTTGCCGCATACCAGGAGGCGATGAAGAGCGCCCCAAAAAGGTGCGGTGAGTAGGTTGTTACAAAGCGAACTGCGGGTTGGGCAACCGAAAGCCGTTTTTCCAGGCGATCAGCGGTTTGGATAAGCCTCCGGTCGAGCCAACCCATGGGCATTCGGTCCTCTCTGTTCAGTTGAAGCCGCCAGCAAGATCCAGTCGGGTGTCGTAGCGGAGCCCCTCGGCGGCGACCTCGGAATGGGTAATGAATATACCAGTGGCTTTGGCGAACACGGTGTTGATGATCTCGATCACAAGTTCTTCAGTGGCGCGGTCGAGTCTACTCGTTGGCTCATCCAGGATTACGTTCGCGCTTTTTGCCAGGACGATACGGGCGATTGCAATTCGCTGCGCTTCCCCCGTGGAGGTTGGTACTCCTCCCTGGCCGAGGTTGGTATTAAGCCCAAACGGCAGGGTGTGGAACCAACCGGCGAGGTCGACGGAGAAAAGGGCGGCAAGTAGTTCTTCGTCGCTGGCTTCCCGGTTGGCTATCCGCAAATTTGCCGCCAGCGTTGCCGCAAACAGGTGGGGGTTTGGTGGAAGATAGGTTACCGCTCTCGCGATCTGCTCCTCGGAGAGCTCGTGGGTAGTGACTCCTCCAACGGTGATGGCGCCGCTTCCGGGGGTCCATACGCCAAGGACCAGATGGGCAAGGGTCGACTTTCCAGATCCGGTCGGACCGGTGAGAAGCACTTTCGCACCTGCGGGGAGGACAAGGTCGAGATTGTTTAAGACGGGTCTCGCCGCCAAGGGATAAGAGAAGCTCACGCCCGAGAACCGGATTTCCAGCGGAGTTCGGGTTGGAAGGTCCATGCCCTCGGGCGGCTTCTGCCTTCCTTCCAGCGAAAGCAGCGTCTCAAGACGTTTGACAGGCGCCGCGGCTGAGGCTGCTGTCGCAAATTCGGCGCCAAGCTGACCAAGGTTCTCAAGGAGGGCTAGGGCCATCATCGGAACTACTGCTAGGTCGACTGCGTTGAGGTTACCGACGGCGACCTCGTGGAGTCCGATTAGCAAGGTAGCGCCGAGAGTCGCTGCGGACGCGATCGATTGAGCGGAGTTGCTTGCCAGCTGTACTCGGTAGATGCGCCGCATCCCAGCTTGAAAACTTTGACGGGCGTTCTGCATCCGGTCCACGATCTTGGCGCCTTGCCGATTGCCAATACGCTCTTTAAAGGTGTCGCCCAAGAGCAGCGCTGCATCGTACGCTTGGCGCCGGGCTTCTTGAAACGGCCGGAGTTTGGCTAGGGTGAGGCGGTAGCTGACCCAGGGGATTCCAACGAGCGAGACCAGCGATGCGGCAAGTACGGCCAGACCGAGATCGACGGAGAAAGCGATGGCGGCCAGGGTTGCCAAAAAGGCTGCTACCAACGAGCCTGCTAGCGGACCGATAAGGCGCAATACCAGGTTTTGGACCTGCTCCAAGTCTCCGTTTAGCGAAGCCATCGCATCGGAGAAGGCGCGCGGCCGGAGCCGATAGGGTGCCGCTGCCTCCAAGCGGTCAAATAGTGCGACGCGAACCCTTGCGGAAAATGAGAGCGTTGATAGGTGTCCAAGCATTCGCTCGCCGTACTGGCTGGCTCCCCGCGATAGCGCAAAGAAGCGCACAGATCCAATAGCCACGCCCAGCGTGAGGATCCCTGGACGCAAGGCCGCCTTTGAGAGGAGATAAGCCGAAAATCCAAAGAGGGCTGCTGGAGAGAGGGCGGCAAATACCGCGGAACCCGCGTAGCCCCAAGCGGCTCCCGGTGCGCTGCGGTACTGCTCTGCACCAAGGTGGAGAAGTTTCATGACGACTCCTTTACGAGGGAGATCTTGATGGCAGCCGCCTCCTGCAATACGCGCGAGTGGGTAGCGAAAATAATAGCTGCGTCGTTCGCCAGCGATTGGAGCCCGCCGGCTAGCCGGCACGTGGACGCGGTGTCGAGATGAGCGGAAGGCTCGTCGAGTAGCACGAAGTCCGGACGGAAGGCAAAGGCGCGGATCAGTCCGAGCTTCTGCCGTTCGCCCGAACTCAGGTTGATCGCTGCCGGCAGGAGTTGTTCGTCTAAACGATTCATTATCGCTTGCCCGCCAAGGAGGCGTGCCACCTGCTCTAGGTAGTCGAGATCGGGTGGCCCATTGAAGAGGCAGATATTGTCAAGGATGGTTCCGCTGGTGAAGGCGGGTTCCGCCGGAAGGTAGGAGAGAGCGTTGTGCTCGAAGTGTTGCTGGTCCGCGCGCCCAGGCAAGTAGATGCTTCCCGTGGTCGGATTGATCCCGGCCAGACCATCGAGCCATGCGGTTTTCCCTGCACCACTTGGTCCGGTTACGGCTATGAGCTGCCCGGCTCGTGCAGTAACGGTCAGCGGTGTGGTGATTGCTCCTCCCGGCAGGAGCACCGCGAAGTCCACCAGTTCGAGAAGGGGTTTGTTGGCGGAGTTGTTACTGGCGCAAAGGGTGTGCGTCACCTGGTGATTGCGTTGAGTGGAGGTTGGCGTGGTCGCTCGGGTTATGCGGTCGGCGACCGCCCTGGCGTCCTGGGTTGCGTGGTACTGCAAGGCGGCAATTCGGATCGGGGCAAAGACTTCAGGAGTTATGAAGAGTACCGCCGCGCCGTTGGCGAGCGAGAGCGAGTCATCGTTGAGTCGGATGCCGATGGAGACCGCCACTAAAGCGACGATGACCGCAACAAGAAGGTCGAGGGAGACGCCGGAGGCAAATGCAGTCCTGAGAACGGTCATGGTCCGGAGTTTCAGTGCCTCTGCGGCTTTAGCGATCGCGTCGCGTTGGAGCCTGGCCTTGGCGAAGGCTTTGAGCACAGCAATCCCGGCGAGAGTATCAAGGTAGAGAGTGTTTATGTGGATGGTGGCATCGAGGGCCTCGTCCGCCTTTGACTTGGTCGCCTTTCCGATGACGATCATCAAGACTGGCAGCGCAGCGAGCCCGAGCACCATCTCGGCAAAGGCGATTGGGATCGTAGCCAGTGTAAAAACAAGAAGTACCGGCGTCACGATGGCCGCCGCGATGGCCGCCGGGATGAACCGAGAGGCATAAGGGAGCATGGAGTCGGCTCCATCTATTGCCAGGTATGCGATCTCTACCCCTGCAACCGGAACCTCAGTCGAGGCATGAACTAGGTCGTTGGAGATCGAGGAGGAGAGCGATAAGCCCAGCCGGTTTCCTAGGTGGCTGGTGAGCTTGGATAACAGCATGCGGATTGCGAGAACACCGGTAAACCAGATCGCATAACCGGTTGCGGCCCGGATACGGTGGTTAATTACGGTTTGCTGGAGGGTGGAGCCAAAGAGAAGCGCAGCCGCGATCAGGGCGGTTACCGAGAGCACTTGCAGAAACGCCAGCGCACCCGCCAGCGCCACCCGCTCCCGTGACCCGGAGAATATCCGGCGTTCAAGAGAGGGCCCCTTTGCTCTGCCGGGAGTTGGCGAAGAGGAGGGCCCGCTTTCTGATTCGAGCTTCACCGTACCTGTTCGGGCTCGCTATTGGTGTTCCGTGGAACCTCGATTCGCTTGCGGAAGATCCAGTAGGTCCAAGCCTGGTAGACGAGGACCAGCGGGGTGAAGATCGCGGCGACGATGGTCATGACGTTTAGGGTGTAGGGCTGGGACGCGGCGCGCGTTATTGATAGCGAGAGCGCCGGCCGGATCGACGACATGATCGTATCGGGGTAGAGCGTCATGAAAACCGTTGCAGTAAGCGCAAGAATGGCGGCTCCGGTAGCCACGAAAGCCCATCCAAAAAGCCGTTCTCGGGATAGCCAGGTAACGGCAACGATAAGAACTAGCGCTGCTACTGGGATCATGCCGGGTACGTCTCCGCTGTGGCCGTCTGATCTCGCGATCAGATAGGTAATCGACAAATATACGAAGAGGACGAGTGCTGTTACTGGCGCGATCCGGCGTACGTAAGCGTTGACCCGCCCTCGCAAGTACCCGCCGACCTTTAGGGAGAGGAAGACGGAGCCGTGGAGAGTAAATACCGCAAGGGTGGTAAGGCCGGTGAGCAGCGCATAAGGGGTAACGATGCCGGAAATGCCGCCGACTACGGTTCCGGAGGCAGTCAGCGGCACTCCCTTGATCAGATCTCCGAAGAGCAATCCCCAGAGGAAGGCCGGTAGCGCAGAGCCGATGAAGATCGCTAAATCGAAGTTCCTCCTCCAGCGTGCAGAGTCGCGTTTTCCTCTCCACTCAAAAGCGACTCCACGAAGGATCAGCGCGACGATAACAGTGAAAAAAAGTAGATAGAGGTTGGACAGCATTTCGGAGTACCAGAGCGGAAAGGCGGCAAATGTCGCTCCAATCGCTACGATGACCCACACTTCGTTCCCGTCCCAGATTGGCCCGATGCAGTTGATCAGGGCTCTCCTCTCGGGATCGTTCCGCCCGATGAAGGGGAGGAGGATGCCGACGCCGAAGTCGAAGCCCTCGAGAAAGAAGTAGCCGGCCCAAAGGACTCCAACGAGGATGAACCAAAGCAGTTGTTCGGCGGTTACGTGCATCATCGCTCCAATTTCAGTAGACCAACGAACCGATATCGCCGTGTTCGTGGAGTCCGGGATCGGGCTCGTCAAGCGAGGCGGTCTCCTTCTTGGCTGCCCTTGCCATCAGCGAGATATCGATCCAGGCGAGGATTGCGTAGAGTACCGTGAAGCCGGTCAAGCTGATGATAACGGTGGTGGGAGAGATTCGGGAGACGCCGTTGGCGGTTTTCAGAAGGCCATAGACTACCCAAGGCTGGCGCCCGGTCTCGGTGAAAATCCACCCGGTGGTATTGGCGATGAACGGAAGCGGGATGCCGATCAGTGCGGCCCTCCGAAACCATTTGGAGGCGTCTAAGCGTTTGCGGTACATGAGCCACATTCCCCAAGAAGCAATCCCAAGGATCGCAACCCCAATTCCGGCCATGATCCTGAAGCTCCAGTAATCGAGCCAGATAACCGGAACGTAGTTTCCGGGGCCGTACTTGGCGACATCCTGCGCCTGCAGCTGGTTGATTCCCTGCACGGTCCCGTTCCACTTGTCGGTGGCCAGGAGGGAGAGGAGGTGCGGCACCCGGATCTGGAAGATTACCTGGTCGTGAAGGTTGCCAATGGTCAGTAGCGACTCCGAGGCTCCCTTGGTTGTGTTGTAGAGGGCCTCGCCGGCAGCCATCTTCATCGGCTGGTCCTGGACCAATACTTGGCCCTGTACGTGACCATCCAGGGCCATAGCCAGCGAAGACGCGAACAGTACAATCAAGGAGATACGAACGCCGAGGGCGAAAATTGGCCGGGTGCTTTCTCGCCGCATCTGGTAAAAGGAGATTCCTAGCACGAGGGCGGCGCCGGTCATCATCGCTGCGAGCAGAGTATGGAAGAGGGTGACTACGAATATCGAGTTGGTCAGGATTGCCCAGAAGTTGGTCATTATGGCTTGGTGGGTCGAAGGGAGGATTCGGTACCCGACCGGGTGCTGCATCCACGAGTTGGCGGAGAGGATGAAGGCCGCCGACAGGATAGTTCCCAGCGAGGCCATCCAGATCGACAGAAGGTGGATCTTCGGTGACACCCGGTCTTTGCCAAATATCCAAAGACCCAAAAAGACCGACTCCATGAAAAAGGCGAGCAACCCCTCAATCGCTAGAGGTGGCCCAAAGATGTTGCCGACAAAGGCAGAGTACTGGGCCCAGTCCATTCCAAACTGGAACTCTTGAACAATACCGGTTACGACCCCGATGGCGAAGTTAATCAGAAAAAGCTTGCCAAAGAAACCGACGAGCCGTTCGTACCTTGGATCGCCGGTGAAGTAATGAGCGGTCTGGACGATGGCCACCACCACCCCGAGGCCGATCGTGACCGGAACGAATACAAAATGGTAAATAGTGGTGGTCGCAAACTGCCAACGAGCCAGCGTTAGCGTGATGTTGGCGTCGAGCATTTGCAGCTCCATTTCTAGGACTCGGCACTGCTTCTGGCAAGTCTAAAAGTCGGGTTTGCCTCAAGTTTAGGGTCTTTTGTCACTCTAGGTCGCTCAACCGAGAGGGTGCTTTCACATCGTTGCTCTTCTTGAATCGGAGACGGGGCAGTATAGGACCCATAAAAGAGGTTGGGGAATGCCGATCTGTTCTGGAGCAAGGAGCGCGCTCAACGTTGTAACAATTATCAAGCGATTAAGGAGGGCTATCACGCTGATGATGGAGGAGTCTTGCAACTTCAGGGATTAATAAACCCTCAGTCTATGCCGCGGCACTCGGCGAAATTTAGTCGACGTGGCTTTCGAAAGTGGTGCGCGGGTTTGGTGGTGGGCGAAATTTAGGTAGCGGCGCGGCGCAGACCGGTTGAGTCCCGGGTGTGTTTGCAAAGCTGAAATGGCCCAGCGGAATTATTCCGGGTGTCTCTATCTCTATCCAACTTGCTCTCCTTGGTATCTGGCCGAGGAGAGCAACTGATAAAACCGTCATCATGCCCCGGTGAAGATCCGCAACCATAGCGACTCGAAGGGGGAGTAGATCGCTTGGAGTACTCCCGGCGCCAGAACGGCAACAAGCACTATCACAACAATGAAATAGGTTCGGAAGCGCAGGTAAGAACTCCAGGCGGCATGGGGGAGGAGGCGCTCGAGTATGGCCGACCCGTCAAGTGGGGGAATCGGGATCAGATTGAAGACGGCAAGAAGCAGGTTTACAACACCGGCGTAGAAGAGGGCCATGAACCCCGCCCCGATGCTTCCGTTGGTCGTCAGGAGCTGAGACAGGAACCCTCGAAGTGCAATCCCGGAGGCGATCGAGATCAACAGGTTTGTCGCCGGCCCTGCCAGTGCAACGATGACGACGGTGTTTCGGCGATTGCGCAGCCGCGTCACATCGACGGGTACCGGCTTCGCGTAGCCGATCGGCGGCATTCCGAGGAGAGCGAGGAGGCTGGGAAGGATTAGCGATCCGAAGGGATCGAGATGAACGAGGGGGTTTAGGGTCAGTCGTCCACGCTCTTTTGCTGTCGGATCGCCGAAGTGGTTCGCAACGATACCATGGGATATCTCGTGGAGAATGACAGAAGGAACCAAAACGGCTATGGCCAGCAGCAGATTCAAAGTAAGCGCGTGGCCAATAAGGGCGGCGATGAGGATCACGGCGGCTATGGCAAGGATGACCAGGCGGTCGCGCCTCATCGGCATCTCCTATTCGTTTCCAAGGCGCGGGGGTGTGCGCGAGAGTATACGGCAGATAGGTGAGCGACGGAGACCTTTGTGTACAGCTCCGTGGTAGACAAGGAGGCATGCCCGAGCAACTCCTGTACCACCCGAAGATCGGCGCCGGCCTCAACCATATGAGTGGCCATCGAATGGCGCAGGACGTGAGGAGAGAAGAGGGGACCCACGCCGGCAGCTGTTGCCCTTCCTTTCAAGGCGTACCACGCTCCTTGGCGGGTAAGCCTGGCACCGCGCGAGTTCAAGAAGACGGCGCCGGTTGCACGCTTGGCGAGCCGGGTTCGCCCACGCTCCAGATACTCCTCCATCGCTTGTTCCGCAAGCGGCGAGATCGGAACGAGCCGCTCCTTGTTGCCTTTGCCGGTGACGAGGATCCAACCTGGCTCGGCAACTAGCTGCCCCAGGTCTAGAGAGGTCAGTTCGCTGATTCGCATTCCCGATGCGTAAAGAATCTCAAGCATCGCCCGGTCGCGGAGTCCGATCGGGCCCGCGGCCGGTACCGACTCTATGAGGTTGGCAACCTGATCTATTCGGAGCGCTTTCGGAATTGGCTGGGCGGTACCGGGTAGGCGTAGGTTCTCGGTCGGGTCGATGGCTATTTCGCCGGTGAGCAGAAGGTACCGGTACAGACCGCGGATGCTGGACGCACGCCTGGCGATAGTCCGCGGAGAGAGAGGGGTAGTGGGATCGCTGCAGAAGTTGACTATCTCCACGGAGGTAGCTTCGACGATGCCGAGGCCAAGAGGACGCAGGTATTGCTCGAAAGCATCGAGATCGTGGCCGTAAGCGCTGGCGGTTGCGTCTGAGCGCCCAAAGACAACCACGATATAGGTCAGGAAGTCTTCAATTGCGGCGCAGCGGATGTGCTCACCGGGGGAGGGCAAGCGGTGGCTCCACGAGACTGTCGCTCACGCCCTTGGCGGCGGCAACTCCGTTTGGGGTGGCGAGGAAGTCGCGGGCGATGGTTAGCCCGATGATCGACTTGCCGTCGATGAGCGCCCCCGACGCCACCAGTTCGTATACTCGATCGAGCCTGACCGAGACGACATCGGCTGCCGCCTCTTCAGGGGATTGTGGCGAGCGCGGGACGGAGGTCAACCCGAGCGCCAGGAAGATCTCCGTGGACTCGTCGGTAAAGCCCGGGGAGTTGAGGAAGTGGCAAAGCCGTATCAGCTTGCTGGCAGCAACCCCGCACTCTTCGGCTAATTCGCGACGTGCGGTCTCTTTGGCTGGCTCGCCGTCCACATCGCGCTTTCCCGCCGGAAGCTCGGTCACCCAGGCATTTGCGGCGAGGCGGAACTGCCTGATCAAAATGGCGTGCCCGCTAGTAGTCACCGGAACGACGACGACGGCACCCAGGTGGGTTACGACCGTCCTCGTGATGAGCTGGTCGTCAAGCGATGCAGTACGCTCGACCATTTTGATGAAGCCGGCGTCGAACAGAAGCCGGTCATTGAGTTCGGCCGTCAATGGTCTTTTGCTCGGCGGACCGCGGCTTCAACCAGTCCGGCAAAGAGTGGATGGGGTCTATTCGGCCTTGATTGAAACTCCGGATGGGCCTGGGTGCCAACCCAGAAGGGGTGCTCAGGAAGCTCGGTAAACTCGATCAGGCGGCCGTCGGGAGAGGTTCCCGAAAGGACAAGTCCAGCCTCCTGGATGCGGGAAGTGAACTTCTGGTTCACTTCAAAACGATGGCGATGCCGTTCGTATACGATCTCTTCGCCGTAGAGGGCTGCTACCCGCGACCCGGGAAGGAGGCGGGCTGGATAAGTCCCAAGCCTCATGGTCCCGCCCATTTCGGTAACGCTCTTCTGGTCATCCATCAGATCAATAACCAGGTAGGGTGCTTCGGGGTCGAACTCGCGCGAGTGCGCCCCGTCAAGTCCGGCAAGGTGCCTGGCTACGTCGATCACCATGGCCTGGAGTCCGAGGCAGATCCCCAGGCAAGGGATGCCACTCTCTCGGGTCACCATTGCAGTGGTGATCTTTCCCTCGATCCCGCGTGATCCGAAACCGCCGGGAATTACCACGCCGTCAATCCCCTCGAACATCTCTTGGGCCATCATCGGGGTGACGTCTTCCGCCGATATCCAATCGACGTTTACCTTGACGTCGCTCGCCAGCCCCCCATGCCGGAGAGCTTCGACGACCGAAAGGTAGGCGTCGGGATGGTCGATGTACTTGCCGATAATTCCGACGGTAACCTCGCCCGAAGGAGTCCGCGCCCTGTCGGCGATCGAACGCCACTCGTCGAGCCGAAGATCCGAGACGGGGCTAATCCCAAGAAGCTGCGCGATGTAGTCGTCCAACCCTTCGCCGTGGAGCATCAACGGCACTTCGTAGAGGTTGTCGGTATCGAGCGCTGCAACTACGCCGCGTTCGGGGACATCGCAAAACATCGAGATCTTTTGCCTGACCGATTTGGAGAGTTCGCGATCCGAGCGGCAGACGATGATGTCCGGCTGGATCCCCCGAGAGCGGAGATCGGTGACCGAGTGCTGGGTCGGTTTGGTCTTCTCCTCCTGAGACGGTCCGATGTGGGGGACCAAGGTCACGTGGATGAAGCAGACCTCGTTCTTGCCCACCTCATTACGGAACTGCCGCAAGGCCTCCAAGAACGGGAGGATCTCGATATCTCCGACAGTGCCGCCGATCTCGGTTATCACGACGTCCACGTCTTCTTGGGCAAGCGCACGTATCCGCGACTTGATCTCATCGGTAACGTGGGGAATCACCTGTACCGTTCGGCCGAGGTAGTCTCCCCTGCGCTCCCTCTCGATCACGCTCCGGTAGATGGAGCCCGTGGTAACCGAGGATCCCCTTCGCAGCGAGACGTCCACAAAACGTTCGTAGTGGCCTAGGTCAAGGTCGGTCTCGGCGCCGTCGGCGGTGACGAACACCTCTCCATGCTCGAAGGGGTTCATGGTGCCGGGATCGACGTTGATGTAGGGGTCGAGCTTTTGGAGAGTTACCCGTAGCCCCCTGGATTTCAGGAGCCTTCCGACAGAGGAGGCAGTGATTCCCTTGCCCAACGAACTCGCAACTCCGCCTGTGACGAAGATATGCTTGGTCAACCTGGCTCCTATCTCGCGCGTCCCCTACAGTCTATGTCGATATCAGTCCGCGAAGCTCGAAAGCAGATCTCTCGCGTGCTCCCTTGCAAGTACAGAAGCAGGTTGCCCGGAGAGCATCCTCGCAATCTCGGCGACGCGTTCCTCGCCGTGGAGGCGGCTTACGGCAGTGCCGGATAGGTCGTTCTCTACGGTTTTGGTCACCAGGAGCTGTTGGTCTGCTGCCGCCGCAATCTGGGGCAAGTGCGTGACGACGATCACCTGGCGTTCCCTGCCCAAGGATCGCAGAGTCTTTGCGATTGACAAGCCTGTAGCGCCGCCGATTCCGGCATCGACTTCGTCGAAAACCAGGCTAGGCGCGTCGGATCCGAGGACGGTCGCGAGCGCAAGCATCAGCCTCGAAAGCTCCCCGCCTGAGGCCACCCGCGATATTGGTTCCGCCGGGAAGCCGACGTTGGCGGAGAACTCGAAATGGGGTTGGATCGACTCTTCCCCATCGAAAGCTACCTGGAATAACGCTCCCCCAAGGGCTACCGATGGAAGCAACGCCGATATCGAGGCAGAAAGGCGGCTTGCCGCCTTCTGCCTGCAGCTTCGTAGCCGAGCTTTGCTTTTGGCAACTTGTTGCTCGAGTTCCTGGAGTCGCTCGTGGCCGGTGAACGCGCTCCGCTCCTCGACCTCGATCTCCCCCAGCTCGGAGCGTATCTGTTCGCGCCGTTCAATCGCGTCGCCAAGGGTAGGTCCAAAGCGCCGTTTGATGCGTACCAGCAAATTGAGCCGCTCGTCGAGAGCGGCGATCCGCTCTGGATCGTCGGTGAGTGACTCATTGCGGCCGCGCAGTTCATGAGCCAGATCGTCAAGTTCGCTGGCCAGGTCGGAGATCCGCCTGGAAAGCTCGGGGTCCAGCCGGCGCCACTGTCCGGCAGCTTGGTGAAGCATTCCAACGGCTCCCTCCTCTCCAGCGAGGGAGTCGTGTAGGGATGCGAGGAGTATGCGCTGCTCGGAGAGCGTTCCAAGCCGTTCCAGCTCATCAGAGATCCGCGCGTCCTCGTTAGGGTCGATGACTGCGGCGGCATCCAACTCCCCGATTTCGTACTCAAGAAGCGTGCGGCGTTTTTGCCGGCTCTCTTGCTCAATCTCCAGGCGCTGGAGGTGCTCTTTTAGCGTTGCCAGTTCGCGGGAGTTCAGTTGGAGTTCTGATTGGTCGCAACCGCCGAATCGGTCGAGGAGGCGTACCTGTTCGGTGTTTGACGAAAGCCGAATGGAGAGGTGCTGGCCAAAGAGCTGAATGGCGCGTGAAGTTCGGTTACTGAGCTCGGCTAGCGAAACGAGCGTGCCGTCGAGGCGTGCGCGACTGCGGCCGGAGGCGGTAATCTCGCGTTCGGCGGTAAACTCTTCGCCGTCGAGCGACAGAAGCGCTCTGACCTTCGCGGTATCAGAGGCCGGACCGATTAGTTCGGAGCCGCCACGCTGTCCA
Organism: Actinomycetes bacterium; assembly: GCA_021819205.1. Lineage (GTDB taxonomy): Bacteria > Actinomycetota > Acidimicrobiia > Acidimicrobiales > Acidimicrobiaceae > JAKARV01. The sequence continues at coordinate 31,479 of JAKARV010000008.1, forward strand.
AGCAGCAGACTCAGAGCGGTAGTCAGGAGTGTCTTCCCGGCACCGGTCTCACCGGTTATGGCGACTAACCCGTCGGACATCTCGGTCTCGACATCGCGGATTACTCCGAGATTCGATACTACGAGCGCCTCAATCATCGCGCATCCGGGGGTCGTCAGACAGCCGGAACTTTCGCTTGAGAACTTGATGAAAAGGAATGTTTACCAGTTTGATTAGTTGAACCTTCTCCTTCGCGACGGTGATCCGGACCCGTTCTCCCGGATGAAGGTTGCACTGCACGGCTCCATCTACCATCAGCGAAGCGATAGGGCCCTCTGCAAGTTGGATTTCCACGGACTCTTGGGGGGATAGGACCATAGAGCGGTCAAAGAGCATGTGTGGCGAGAGTGGGGTTAGTGCGAGTCCGATCGCTTGAGGGGAGAGGATCGGCCCGCGGGCGGAGAGGTTGTAGGCGGTCGATCCGGTCGGGGTGGAGACGATGATTCCGTCGGCTTCGTAGCGGAGGAAGAAGTGGCCAGCGATGTAGACATCCCCGCGGATAACGTGCCCAGACGACTGCCGCTCAACAACGATCTCGTTAACCGCAAGATAGCGCTGCTTGGCGTGGGTCGAAGATACCACCGCTTCGGCAACGATGCGTTGGTCGAGGTCGAAGGTCCCGTCAAGGAGGCATTCCAGCGCACTCTTGATCTCCTCGGGCTCTACCTCCGCGAGGTATCCGAGGTGGCCGAGATTGACCCCTAGAACCGGAGAGCTCAGCTTCATGCCGAGTGCCATGGAGCGCAACATGGTGCCATCGCCGCCAATCGAGACGATCGCAATCGGGTTCTCGTTCCCCTCGGCACCTGCGGGACCGATCACGAAAGCGTCTACGCCGCGACCGGATAGAAAGCCGTGGGAGAGACGGTAAAGCCTCTCCGCCTCGGGATGACCGGAGTGGAGGACAAAGCCAACAGATGCCACGGCTCCAGCCTACAGCCGGCGCGGTGGCTCGTGCGGTTCACCGGGAAGTTCGTCGGCTGCGGGGTTCTTTGGCGTAGCGCGTCCAGTCGCGTATGTTGGATAGAGATTGGAGGTTGAGGGGTATTCCTGCTCTAAGCGTTCATTCACTGGTGCTGGCCTGGTCGCTTGCTCCCTTTCCGGCAGCAGTGCTCATCATCTCCGTTTTGTTGTCATGGTGGTACCTTGACGGGGTTGCCAAGGTCCGAAGGAAGCACCGCGAGTGGGAAAATCGTCGAGTTGCGGCGTTTCTCTTGGGTCTGGTCTTTGCAGATTATGCGCTGGCCGGTCCCGTTGGCGAATACGTAATGAGTTCGTTTGTGGCCCACGTGATTCAGCATTTGACACTGATGATCGTGACGCCGGCCCTGCTTTCGATGGCGGCTCCGGTGACGCTTGCTCTCCAGACGCTTCCTGGAGGTGGTCGCCGGCAGCTGTCAAGATTTCTCCACTCGAGACTTCTCCACTGGGTGACCTTTCCCGTCGTGGTGTTCGCCCTTTACTATGGGGTCATGTGGTGGTTCTTCACCACCAGCGTCATCGGGTTTGCGATGAATCGCATGTGGATCATGGACCTGTTCAATCTTCTGTTTTTTCTTGGAGGCGTACTGTTCTGGTGGCCCCTCGTTGGAAAGGATCCCATTCTGCACTGGCGGATGGGGTTTGGAGCGAGGTTGGCGACGCTGGTGATCGGGATTCCGTTTGAGTCCTTTCTTGGTCTTGCGATTTCGGGGACGGTAACGCCACCAGCGCCCATCTACACGCCCCAACAGTGGTACGCGGGGGGGCAACTTCTTTGGGGTGTTGGAGAGTTGCTGACTACGATTGCGATCGCCGTCGTGGTGGGAAACTGGCTGGCATCAGAGGAGAGGGCGGCGGCACGGATGAGCCGCTCGAGTGCTGCGGTGCCGTTGTCGGGAAGGGTCGATGGTACCCCCAAGGAGTACTTCTGGGCAAAGAAGGTGGTCGCTCGAGGAGCAACCGGCACTCCGATTTACCGGGAAGCGATGGAGGTTATCGCGCGCCTTGAGGGCGGCATGGCCGGCAATGACGGCAAGTCGGAGTGAGGCTGTTTAGCACGATCTTCCGATGGCAGCGGCGCCGAGATTGTGTCTCCGGCAGAAGCACAAGGACAGCTTAAGGCTAGCGTACCGGAAGTGGTCACGGCGGCTCGGTAGAATCGTTTGAACGCGTAGTGAGAGATGGCATGCTCTGCCTTGTCGCGTGGGCATGCAGAGAGAGTGCAGAGGGAATTGGTAGCATCGGGAAGTTCTCAGCGCTCTTTGCAGAGGTCGGCTAGCAATCCTCGGAGGGGAGCGGGCGAAGGTCGGCTAGGCCTGTTTTTGTTCGTTCTGGGAGTCGGGTTTGGTGCAGCTCTCGGGGCACCCCTGTTCGATGGTTCTATCCGGGAGATTCATGCTCCGGGCGGTTGGACACTATTCCTCTCTACGGCGTCCGGGTTGGTGGGGACCTACTTGGCGCTGCTCATGGTAGTGATGGCCGCACGGATACCGGTATTGGAGCGGGTGGCTGGTCGCGGAGTTGTGATGGGGTGGCACCGGCACCTCTCCATCTGGGCACTGTCATTGATCTTCGTGCACGTTGTGCTCTCGGTGGTGGCCTACGCCAGTGTTGCCCGCGTTGGATTCGTCCAAGAGTTCGGAACGCTCACGTCTACATACCCGTATATGTGGGAAGCTACGGCTGCGGTAGGGATAATGCTTGTTATCGGAGTGGTATCCGTTCCACTTGTAAGGGGCAGGATCTCCCGGGAGAGTTGGTGGCTTCTTCACCTTTTCATGTACGCGGCGGTTGCCATCTCCTTTCTTCATGAGATTGTTCTTGGCCCCGACTTCGTCGGCCATCCCGGGGCACAGCTCGCCTGGTCGGCAGTCTGGATTTTGGCCGGTCTTGCAGTCGTCGTGTTTCGGCTCGGGCTTCCCGCGTTCCGGTCGTTGCGACATGATCTCCGGGTGGTGGATGTAGCTTCGATTGGCCCAAATGCGCTCTCGGTGATCCTCGAGGGACGGAATCTTGATGAGCTTGGTGTTTTGGGGGGGCAATTCTTTGAGTGGCGGTTCCTGACCCGGGGAAGGTGGTGGCAAGCTCACCCGTTCACGATGTCGGGTTGGGTTGGTCGGGATCGCTTTCGGCTAACTATCGAGATGGTGGGTGACTTTACCGAGGGAATTGCTTCACTTCCGATCGGAACCCGCGTTGCCTTCGAGGGTCCGTACGGTTCGTTCACGACGCGCGTTCGGCGCCACCGCCGGGCGCTGCTGATCGCTGGTGGCGTGGGCGCGACTGCAATACGGTCTCTGCTCGAGGATATCCCATCCGAGGCCGAACCAGTGGTGGTCATGCGGGCGAGGAGCCGTGAACACCTTCTCCTTTTGGAAGAGATCGAAGAGATGGCCGAGCGCCGTAACGGCAGGGTATACCTTCTTCTGGGTCCCCGTGATCAGGTGTTTCTCCAGACGATCGCGGATACCGTCTCCGACTTTAGGGAACGCGACATCTTTATCGCCGGTTCAGAGGGTTTTGTGGGCTCGTTGAGCGCTATTTTGTACCAACTCGGGGCGAGGAAGGCCAGCGTGCACGTGGAGGCGTATGAGATCTAAGCGAGTTTCATGAGAAGGGCGCTTACATTCGTGTTTGGCGCAGCTGCCGGCTTGCTGGCGCTGGCGACAGTGGAGACCCGGGCAAGTTCGGTAGGGGCTTCACCTGCCAACTCTCGTCGTTCGACCTCAACTGGCTCGTCCCAGGCTCACAAGGCGATCAGCAATTCCACTGCAACGCCGAATAAGTATCCAACAGGGCCAGAGACGGTTGTTGGACCGCTGGTCAACTTTGGCTATGGGGAGATCTCGGTCCAAGTCGCGATTGCAAACGGTAGGATTGCCCGAGTGTCGGTGAGGTCTTTCAAGACCCTTGACTCCTATTCGACGCAGCTGGGGCAGATCGCGATCCCAATATTGGAAAAAGAGGTTTTGACCGCCCAGGGCCTTCCGATCAGGGTCGTCTCTGGTGCAACCTACACAAGCGAGGGGTACGCGTCGTCGGTCTACTCGATTTTGAAGAAGCTCAAGGGGTAGCGGGATGCTTATTGGAGATCGCATCGCTGGCGCAGTTTTTGGCGGAGCAGGGGATGTGGGGGACCCCTTGGCGATCGAAGCCATGGGAACCGTCTTCACCTATCACCTTACGGGACCGTGTGATCGTACGGAGGCGATTCAAAGGGTCGCAACCGAGCTGGAGCGGATCGAGGGCCGGTTCAGCCCTTTCCGAGCGGAGAGCGAGCTTACCCGTTTAAACCGCGGAAGAGTCGGCGCCATCTCGGTGGAGATGGAGGAGATTATCTGGCTTTGCGAGCGTGCCAAGGAGGCGACCTTTGGCTACTTTGATCCCTGGGGCGGCGCAGCGGGTTTCGATCCGAGCGGCCTGGTAAAGGGGTACGCGGTCGAAAAGACCCTTGAGCTGTTGCTTTCTATGGGCTTTGAGGAAGTTGTCGCCAATGGAGGTGGAGACATTGCGCTATCAACCGCGGCTCGCGAACCCGTGGGGATAAGGCATCCTTTCCTTGGCGACTCTCTGTGCGCGGTGGTACTTTGCGACACTGCAGTAGCCAGCTCCGGGTTGTACGAACGGGGAATGCACATCTACAACCCGTTTGGGGCAGGATTGGGAGCGGTTGCCGCTACCGTGGTCGGTTCGCCGCTTTGGCTGGGGGACGCTATGGCTACCGCGTTGGTGGCGGCTGGTCCTCGGCTGCTCACGGCGCTAGGCGTTGGTTTCGAAGGATTTGTTGTCGATTCAAGCGGCGAAATGACCTTTACCCGGAAGTTTCCGTTTGCCGCCGGGGTTGACGGCGCCTGAGCATCGTCGCGGAGGACGCGGCACAACACCGGTTGCTTGCTCGGCTGGGCAGAGAGCAGCTATAGCCTCCGTGGCGATTGCAACGGAGGCTATAGTTCAGTCCAAGTGACGAGTTAGGCGAATTCGCCACCAGCTACGGTCTCCTCGCTTGGATCTAGCCGGAGAGAGCGAATCGCGATGGTCGCGATGAGGAATGCCGAGATCCCGAAGAGTGCCGCCAGTCGGAAGGCCATGTCCCAGCCGTGGACAGTCGCGGTGGTCGTCGCCTGCGTTAGGGAGACGAGATGCTGCTCGATGGATGGTCGGAGCGCGCCAAAGTCCCGAATCCCGGATGCTACCGCCTCGGTGACCAAAACCGTAAGTCCAATAGTACCTCCTACCTGTTGGCCCACGTTTACCAGGGCAGATGCCATCCCCGCCTGGTGTTGAGGTACATTGTGCGTCGCCAGCGGAAAGATTGAGACGAAAGACATGCCTGCGCCAATCGCCAGGGACAGTAGAGGGAAGAGCGTATCGAGGTAGCCCGACGATGGAGTAAGGAATGAAAGCCAGTACATAGCTCCCGCGATCATCAGCGAGCCAAGCATCAGGAACGGTTTTGGCCCGACCTTATGCACCAAGCGGGAGGCGAGCTGTGCCGAAGCCATGATTCCAAGTGTCATTGGCAGGAATGCGATGCCGGCCTTGGTTGGGGAGTAGCCCATCACCTCTTGCATGAACTGGGTGAGAAAGAAGAATACGCCAAACATCCCGGCGGTGACGAAAAGGATCATAGCTACTGCGCCACCGCGATCCCGATCCTGAAGAATCGCAAAGTTAATCAGCGGTTCCTTTATTTTCAGTTCAGTGAAAACAAAAGCGGTGAGCAGTATCACCCCGGTAACCAAGAAGCCAAGGGTGGTCGAGTTGGTCCACGAGGTTGTGGAGGCGTGGATAAGGCCGTATACCAGGGTTGCTAGCCCTGCGGTGCCGAGAACGGCCCCGACGTAGTCGATGCTTCCTTTCACCCGCTCGCTCTCCGAGAGCACGGACATGCTCAGGAAGACCAGCAGAACTGCGATAGGGGTGTTTACAAAGAATACCCACCGCCAGGACAGGTACTGAGTGAGCGCGCCCCCTGCAAGGAGGCCGATTGCAGCCCCGCCCGCAGAGACCGCAGAATAGATTGCAAAGGCCCGGGCCCGCTCGTGGAGTTCAGAGAAGTTGCTGGATATGAGCGCCAGGGCGGTCGGAGAGGCGATAGCGGCGCCGATGCCCTGAATTGCGCGGCCCGCGAGCAGCCAGCCGGACGATGTGGCCATACCGCCAAAGAGGCTGGCGGCGGCAAAAATCGTAATTCCGGTGATGAACATCTTTCTTCTGCCAAAGATGTCGCCCGATCGCCCTCCGAGCAGAAGAAGGCCGCCAAACACCAGCGTGTATGCGTTGACAATCCAGGAGAGTCCGGTCGGGGAGAAGTGAAGGGCGTTGCGTATTGTCGGCAACGCGACGTTCACGATAGTCATGTCCAGTACGATCATGAGCTGCGCTCCGGCGATCACGGCGATTGCCAGTCCGCCGTGGCGCTTGTGTGGTGTCGGTGTCTCGTTCACGCGTTTCCCTTCGTTATACTTCTTCTGCCCGGTTCAAACGCCGCAATTATGGGTTGTATTCCACAATAATTATAAAACAACAACAAACACACTTGTTAACTGCGGCGATGAATCACTAAAGGGTAACTTAAGCGCGGACCCCTTATAATCGACTGGGTGGGATCGGCGATGATTTATGTGATCGCCTTTGGCGGAGGGCTATTGTCGTTTCTTTCTCCCTGCGTGCTTCCGCTGGTTCCGGCCTACCTCTCGGTCGTATCGGGCATCGACGCTCCGGAGATGGCGAAGGGTGGCGGCAAAGAGCTTGGAAAGGTTGCGGTCTCAACTGCGCTTTTTATCTCCGGCTTTACCCTGGTCTTCACGCTCCTCGGGCTTTCGGCCTCCGCCCTTGGCGAGGTGCTAAGCCGTTACCATCTGGTGATCGAGCGGATCGGCGGAGCAGTCCTCGTCGGCATGGCTCTCTACTTAGTGGCCACGAGGTTCTCGGATCGGCCGCTCTTTTTTATCGAGCGGAGATTCCACCCAAATCTTGGAAGGTTCGGCAGGTTCGGAGCGCCAGTGGCCGGAATGGCTTTCGGCTTCGGCTGGACTCCATGCATAGGGCCGATCTTGGCTTCGATTCTCGCAGTTGCCGCCAATTCGGCGCGCGTTGGCGAGGGAGCGTTGTTGCTGGCCGCCTACTCGCTTGGTCTCGGGGTTCCATTTTTGCTGACAGGGTTGCTGCTGGCGAGGGCTTTTGGCGCGTTCGGTTTTATCAAGCGGCATTTTGGGGCGATAAACCTCGCCTCGGCGGCGGTGCTCCTGCTTTTTGGCGGGTTGATGCTTTTTAACGACTTTTTTTGGGTTACGGTTCATCTTCAGGAGTTGGCATCGGCTATGGGGCTGTCTTTTCTGAACAATCTCTAGACGTCTTGACTTCGGGAGTATTTGCGGCAAAGTTCATTAGCATGTAGGCGATGGTAGAGGTTGAGGTAGCAGGCGTAAAGGTAGATCTGCGATCGAATTCGCCAGTGCTTCTTCTGCAGGAACGTTCGTCTCCATACCGGGTCGTGCCAATTTTCATTGGAGTTCCGGAGGCTAACGCAATCGACTTGGTGCTCTCCCGCGTAGAGCCTCAACGACCGCTGACGCACGATCTGATAAAGCTTGTCATGGATGAACTCGATGCCCAGATCGAGAGGGTGGTGGTGACGGAACTTCGGAACGGTACCTACTTTGCCGATCTGGTGATGCTTGCGGGCGGGATCGACCGGGTTATCAGCGCCAGACCGTCCGACGCTATCGCCATCGCTCTGCGGAGCGATGCTCCGATATTCGTTTCGGATGCGATCATGAACGCGGAGGGTACGGTTATCGAAGAGGGGGAGCCCGAGGAGGCGGACGAGGGATCCCAGGAGACGATTGTCGGGCAGTTTCGCGAATTTCTCAACGAGATTCGGCCAGAGGACTTTTCTGAGTGAGGTAATCGCACTTCAAAATGCTCTCATATTGATCGGATAGGTTCAGGCTTTCTGGTTAGGAGACGTGATGGGGAAGAAAGGCGTGGTCGGTATGGTCGCCGTTGGGTCCGCCTTGATAGCTGGGGGTTTCTCGGTTTCGGCCTCGCTGGGTATAGCTGCAAGCATCGGATTAACATTTTCGGTGGCCGTGGCGTTATTGGCGGTGGTTTCCCAGCGCCGATCCAAGGCTAGCGGGGGAGAGTGGTACGGAGACGGTTAGCTACGAAAATGGTCGCCAGCGAACCATCCTTTACGGCGGAGATCGGGGAGGCGACTCCTGGTTGGGCTGGTTCTGGCGTTCGATCTACCGTATTCAGGATGCGGATGGTGCGGCCCGGCCGACGCCGCTAGGTACGACCGAAGCCAGAGCGATTTGTTCCGTAGCAGTGCTGGACCAGATCCGGAATGAAAACAATCGATTAGCTTGACCCCACATCGGCTGAGGGTTTTGGCCCCACCGCTGCTCGTGTAGCATGGCGCAGGGAAGCTCTTGCACCTGAGTTTCGAGACCGGTTGCTCTGGGGTGGTTTCTCTTTCAGCAGGCACTGGCTGAACGTGGCGTATCAGAACTTTTCCAATTCGGTCACTGCCAAACGCAAAAGACGCAAGCTTGCCCCTTTGCACGTCTGTCGTCGTGGGCTTCACTCATATTGGGATCCTTGGCGACGGATCCAATATCAGCACTCTCCGCTTCCTGCGGTAGTAGGAGAGGAAGCTTAAGTGCGCAACAGCTTGAGCAATCTCGCACCCCTAAGGGATTGGCGGACAGGCTTAGGCAGGGCTGAACATCGCTAGTACATGCCCAGGTGGGCGATGCACGGCGCGAGCTTTACAGCATCGACAGAGTTGTGCCAACCCAGCCAGGTGTGCTCGGTATCCGTCGCCAAGGACGGTCCGCAAACCACTGCGTGCCCGAGAGTGGACCTTGGACGGGCGTGAAGTCGTTCTTGAGCGGGAGATCAACGTGGCAAGGGACGCCGGCTGGGGGTGTCAGCGCTGTTGAGCGCGGGCAAGGCCACGGCTTGCTGTGGCGCAGTGCGAGGAAGCAGGAACCATTTGAGGTGCCTCGCGATGGGTCACGGCAGGGATTTCCCTGCTTTAGGCGGGAGAGGACGTCAACGTGGCGGTGACGCAACGCCGTGCAGATTGCTCATCGCGTTTTCAAGAAGAAGGGAGCGCAGCTGCGTCCCGGCGCTCTTCATCTCCTCGAGGCGAGCCAAAGCGCTGGCTCGCGATTCGGGGCTGCGCTGCCGAAGGAGAGGCGTAATAACCTGCTCGAGAAACCCGGCCTCACGCTCTGCGGAGCTTCGGTAGAGGCGTAGGTGCCGCGGTTCGATGCCGAGCTTGCAGAAGCGTTGTGCAGCTTTCACCGTCTCTAATTCGAGAGGAGTGAAATGTAGGCGTCCGGCTACGTTGATACCGCGAACCAAGCCGTGAGCGATCATCTCGCGAATGAGGTCGGGCGTTGTTTCGGCAATCTCGGCGACCTCGTCGGCGTCGTAGAACTCAGGGCGCCTGTTCTGGGGTTCCGGGGGGGACACCTCTTGTGGCGGTTCCGAAAAAAGTTCTTCTTGTCGTTGCGTGCTGTCAAGGTGATCTTTGATCTTCTTCAACGGCATAAAAGTGTTCTTCTGAATATCGAGGATGGTGGCCAAACGCTCTATGTCGCTTTGATAGAAGCGCCTGTAGCCTGCTGCAGAGCGTTCGGGCGCTATCAACCCTTGGCTCTCCAGGAATCGGATCTTCGAAATGGTGACTTCGGGAAAGTCTCGCTGGAGGAGAGAAAGAACCTCTTTGATGGAGTATTCGGTCCCGCTCTCGCCTGCGATCACGGCTAACTGCGGGGGGGCTACGGCCTTGAAGCCGGTGTCCTCACGAACAGAAAGCGGTACTTGCCGATTTGAATCTCGTTGCCGTGCCACAGTTGGGCCTCCTCAACCCGTTGATAATTTACATAGGTTCCGTTTAACGATCCCACGTCGACCAGAAGATACCCTTCGTCGTTCCGGCGGATCTCCGCGTGCCGCCGCGATACGGTTACGTTGTTCAGGAAAACATCACTGTCAGGATGCCTGCCAATGGTTATAACCGGGCGGTCGAGCCCGTACCAGGATCCAGCTTCGGGACCGGTGCGGAGGATGAGAAGGGCATACTCTCCGGTGGGGGGAATGGGGAAATCGTTTTGCGTATCCTCGCCCCGGTTTGGCTGGCTCGCCTCGACTATGCCCAGGGTATGGGTGGCTTCATCCTGGCCAGTCTCGAGCGGTGTCCCGCAGGAGGAGCAGTACTTGGCGTCGTCCGCGTTGGAGTGGCGGCAATGGCTGCAGACTGTCAAATCAAACCCTTTGCACTACCAATTGCCCGTCACCCCGAAAAACCCGCTATCGTTGCTGAATTAACGCGCGGTAACCCTGCTGGTCAAGCACGGTCGATAAGTCGACGGTCCCAGCAATCTTGCATATCCAACCTTCGCCGTACGGGTCTTCGTTAATTAGTTCCGGCCGCTCGTTTAGCGCATCATTGATCTCGGTTATGGTGCCAGTTAGCGGCGCGTAAACATCGGACACCGACTTGGTGGACTCGATCTCCGCAATCGAGTCTCCGGCAGCAACCTCCTTGCCAATTTGGGGCAGCCCGACGTAGACGACATCTCCGAGTGCATCCTGCGCATAATCGGTAACGCCGACAGTTACCGCATCCGCTCCAGCGTCTAGCCACTCATGGTCGGAGGTGTAGTTGAGGTGCTCAGGGAAGTTCATATTTGCTTAGGTTAGCTTGGCGGAAGTTGCGCCGCTTCAAAGTTCGTGAAAATTTGTGAGCCCAGTTCAGATTCCGCGGGCAGAGGCGACCCTAGTTTTAACCTCTTCTAGCAGGGACTCCGCTTGTTCTCGATCGGGTGCTCCGGCCCAGAGTCGCATTAGAGGCTCGGAGTGGTCCGGTGCGGCGAACCAGAAAGATCCTCCCCTATCGACTCGGATGCCGTCGATGGCGAGAAGCTGATCGTGCGGGAGGTTTTCAGCGGCGGCTCGCAGGTTTCGCATCGTTATCCCCATGCTTCCGTAGGAGACCGGGACCGATCCGTCTACTACAGCCGGGACGGAAAGGTGGAGTCGCAGATCGGAGAGGCGCTGTCCGGTTGCGGCGAGGCCGGATAACAGGAGACGTAGTGCAGCGGTTGCGTCTGGCGAGGAGGTGCAGCCAGAGAGGTAAAATATCCCTTCCGAAGAGACCCCAAGGCTGATCTGTTCCCTGCCCTCCACCGACGCCGCAATTTCGCTCGGGTTTATGCCGCACCACTCAAAATCGAGTTCCAGCTCGGCCGCGAGCAATGCGATATTGGCCGGCATGTTTACCGGACAGGTGATTCGGGAGACCGTGCCGGCGATACCGGTCACCCGCACGAGTACCGAAGCCAACTCGGCATCGGGGACGGGTGATCCGCGGTCGTCGATGATCCGGAGCCGTTCACCGCTCTGGTCGACTATCAAGCCCAAGTCGGCTTTGGACGCGGCGACAAGATCGGCTACCGAAGCCATCTGCTGGGGCAAAGAGAGCTCGATCGCCCTCGCTGTCGAGGCGTAAGGGTTTATGGCGAGGGCGTCCATCTGCCACGATGCAAGGATTTGGGGCAGGGTGATCGCACCGAGGCCGAAAGAGTAGTCAACCACGATTCGGAACTGGGCTTCGCGAACTCGGTAGGAGTCGGGAGCCGATGTAATCTCGGACTTCCAAGCATCTAACGAGCGTGACTGCAACCGCAGATCTCCGATTTCGGAGGCGGACACGCGGCGGAAGTCCTCGCGTTCGAGGGCACGCTCTACCTTCCGCCTCTCCTGGCTGGTCAAGTCGACGCCATGGGCGTTGAGGAGGTGGATCACCAGCGACTGGGGGTCCGCGGGGTCGAGAGAGACGTGAACACCGGCAGAAGCGTCGGTATTTGCAACCGAGTGGCGCAGGATCGGTTTGATGGTGGCCTCGAGATCGATCACGTCTAGCCCGACGGAGTTGAAACCCACCATCAGCGCGCGTTTGATGACCCGTGCGGCCCTGGACGTATCACGAGAGCAAAATACTGAGCCGTGGGGCGGGAGAACGGACGCAAAGGCCATGGCTATCCGGGTTGCAAGTTCTGGGTTGATGTCGATGTTGGCCAATCCGGAGATCCCGAGTGGTCCAAAAACAGTGCGAGTTGAGCCGGTCTCCCAGACGATCGAGTTGGTAACCGTGGACATGGGTTCGACCGTCTTTGCTGGATAAACCTTAAGATCGGGGTTGATGACGGCATCCCGGCCCACGTACACGTTGTCGCCAAGAACGACCATGTCGTTGATGACCGCTCGGTTGCGAATGTCGGCGCTCCTCCCGACGATGGCACTTCGTAGACGAACCTCTTCGCCGAGGAAGGCGTGGTCGTAAAGGATTGCCCCATCAATCACGGTGTCGGAACCAATCCGGACGTTCTCGCCGACTACCGAGTAGGGGAGGATCCGTGCACCCGGACCGACTTTGACGAAGTCTCCAATGAGCGCTGGCCCGACGATGAGCGCGGTAGGGTCGATGTCGCAGTTGTTGCCGATGACCACGTTGCTGTCGAAACGGAAGCCGCCGGTCTCGACCTTTACCCGGTTGTCGAGGACATCGCGGTGGGCCTGGAGGTAACCGTTGAAGGTTCCGACGTCCGCCCAGTATCCTTCGGCGACATAACCGCTCAACTTCTCCTTGTTGGCGAGGATCGCCGGGAAAACATCCTCGGAAAAGTCGACCGGCTTGCCTTCAGGGATGCGATCAAGAACGTTGGGTTCGAGCACGTAGATACCGGTGTTCGCGGTGTCGCTAAACACTTCGCCCCACGACGGCTTCTCGACCAACTGCTTGACTCGCCCGTGGTCATCGGTAGCCACTATCCCAAATTCGATCGGGGACTCAACGGCGGTCAAAACCATAGTTGCCAGGGCCTTGCGTTCTAGATGGAAGGCGACCGCTTTCGACAGATCTATATCGGTCAACACGTCACCGCTGAGCACGATGAACGTCCCTTCAATCAGTTCCTTCGCGTTTGCAACCGCTCCGGCGGTTCCTAGGGGCGTCTCCTCCTGAAGGTAGCGGATGTGAACGCCGAACTCGCTTCCGTCGCCTAGGTAATTTCGGATCGAGTTCCCGAGATAGGCCACGGTTACGATGATGTCATCGAATCCGTAGGAGGCCAGCAGGTTGACCACGTGGGCGATCATCGGCCGGTTGGCGATGGGAAGGAGCGGTTTCGGAACCGTGGAGGTGAGCGGACGAAGTCGTGTTCCCTCCCCTCCGGCGATGATGACTGCTTGCACTAATCCTCCATCGGTTTAGAGGCGCCGTGCCCCCCCGCCGCCAAAGCTAGCAATCCTCGAGCGTAGCTGAGCAGGGCGCCGTAGAGGAGACCTGTCGATATCCAAAGGATAGCGAGAGTTGCTGAGCGGATTGCCGGGCCGGCGTAGAATCGCGCAAACAGCGCGGCCGGGAAGCCGGTAAGCAGGCCCAAGGTCCCGGCCTTTCCGGTAATGATTACGTTCACCCGCTTCCGGTAGATCGCCAACTCGATCAGGACGGTGATTGCCACGAGAACCTCTCGGAGCAGCACGGCAAGAATTAGCAGTTCGGGTAGTAGGTTCATCTTCAGCAGGATGATTGCAAGCGCGATCAGCACTACTCGATCAGAGGTCGGGTCGATGACTTTTCCAAAAGTGGTGACCGCGTTCATTCGGCGGGCGATGAATCCGTCGAGAAAGTCGGTAAATCCCATGATTGCGAGGACTACGGTAGCTGGAACGGGTTTGGGTTGGGGAACCAGAAAACCGTATAGGGGAACGAGAAGCAGCAACCGGACGATGGTTACGGCAGATGGAAGGTATCGTTTCACCCGTGAATATGCCAGCCAGGGACCCACGGGGCACATTGTACCTGTCCGGCAGGCCGGTCAAAGTTAGCTCAATTAGACGCGACAGTGCGCCTAAACTCTTTAACATGCCGGAGGGGAACTCTATAGCACTGGTTATTTTTCCGTCGCTGCTGTTGTTCGGCGGCTTGACCGCGCTGGTGATCGGTCTGGTTAGGCACCGGCGTTTTATGGAGCGGCTTCGGCGAAAACGGGCGATTGAGTCGACCGTGAGGCGAACCAGCTCGGCTCTCGCACGCGGTCCGCAAATCGTGCTGACCAACGTCATGGCCGACAGCGGCACTTTGCTGGTCGCATACGAGCCCTTGGGCTCTTTTGACAGCCTTGGCGAAGGGGACTCTGGAACCTTCGTTGCGTTCGATCCCGATGGCCGGGCGCTTGGAAAGCTGGACTCTTGGTGCCGGTCGCGTGCGTGCGTCAGGGTGGAGGTCGACTACTCGGTCAGCCGGCTCCGGGTCGCCCACCTCGGGGATTCGGAGCAGCTCGAGCTTTCGATCGCGCCGGAGGCCACCAACTCCTAACCGCCCATGCGCGGGTGTCCTCAAAGTGCCGCAGTGGCGTTTGCTTGCTAGTATGGCGGTTGTGGATAAGAGGACTGCACTATACGGCACCCACCTTGACCTAGGTGCAAAGATGACGAAGTTTAGCGGCTTTAGCATGCCTCTCTCTTATGACAAAGGAACCATCGAAGAGCATCTTGCTGTCAGGCGTGCAAGCGGGGTGTTTGACGTCAGCCATCTGGGAACGGTGGAGATCTCCGGGGATGATGCCTTCGATCGCCTTCAAGCACAACTGACCAACGATTTGAGAAAGATCGGGCCGGGGCGTACCCAATACACCCATCTGCTCGACGAGACGGGGTCTGTCGTGGACGACATCATTGTATGGTGGCTCGAAGAGCAGCTTTTCCACGTGATGCCAAATGCGGCGAACACGGACAACGTGACCGGCGCAATCGGAGGGCAAGATATTACCGGAAGCCGGGTGGTCATCGCCATTCAGGGCCCCGCGGCCCGGGCCGCGCTTGCGGCTGTCGCCGGGACGTCTGGCCCGTTGCACAATCATGTTGCAGCGTTCGATTTTGCTGGTGCTGCCGGTTACGTTGCGGGTACCGGCTACACGGGTGGCGACGGTATTGAGGTTGAGATTGGAGTTGAGGCGGGGATTGAACTTTTCAGGGCTCTAATCAAGCACGGAGTTGCTCCGTGTGGGCTGGGGGCCAGGGATACTTTAAGGCTTGAGGCGGGACTGCCACTGCACGGGCATGAGCTTGGCGGTGGCATTACGCCGCTAAACGCGAATCTTGGTTGGGTAGTTGCCTTCGGCAAAGAAGGATTTCCGGGGAAAGAGGCGCTGCTTCGACAGAAAGAGCACGGTGTCGACCCGATTCTTGCCGGCTTTGCCACCGGGTCGCGCCAGCCGCTTCGCGATGGCGACCGGCTCTTTGGGGAAGACGGAACCGAAGCGGGTTGGATATCCAGCGGGGGGTTTTCACCGATGCGAAGGGAGGGGATCGGGCTGGGCTTTGTCCATCCAGACTCTCGCGGTCGTCAGGACTTGACGGTGGTGCGGGGGGACCGCAAGGTTCCGGTGCAACCGGTTCCTTATCCCTTTGTCGATTTGAAGTCAAGGTAGCCGGTGCGGCGATCCTGCAGATAGGAGTGGTTGTTGCCAAGTTTCACACCGCATACGCATGAAGAGGTTCAGGAGATGCTGGGCGATCTTGGAATGGCATCATTGGATGATCTTTTTGCCCACGTACCTCCAGGGATCAAATTACAGCAACCACTGCCGTTCGATCCTGGGAAGTCGGAGTTTGACGTATTGGAGTGGTTTTCGGGCATGGCGAAGCGCAACTTGGCGGCACGCCGAGACCTCGTCATCTTTGCTGGAGGAGGTGCGTACGATCACGACATTTCAGCGGCTGCCCGGTCACTGGGGAGCCAGGGCGCGTTCGTTACCGCTTACACCCCGTACCAGCCCGAGGTTTCCCAGGGTGTGCTCGAGGCCGTGTTCGAGTATCAGACGATGGTGGCGCGGATATTTGGCACCGACGTAGCCAATGCTTCGCTCTACGATGGCGCTGCGGCGCTTGTGGAGGCGGTTAACCTTGCGGTCGGGGTGACTGGGCGGAATCGTGTATTGGTGTCTGGCGGCATTAATCCGGCTTATCTGGAGACTCTCGCTACTTTCGGGGCGGGCCGGTCATTGACTTTGGAGATCGCCGTCACCAACAACCGCGAGGCGACGGAGTGGGAAGCTGCCGCGGGCGCTGCAGCAGCTGTGGTGGTGGGGTACCCAAACTACTTTGGAACTATCGAGGATCTTTCGCAGGCTCGGGCGGTAGCTGACAGCTTGGGAGCGCTGCTGGTGGTCGTCGCCGATCCAATTGCACTGGCCATGCTCGAGGCGCCCGGATCTCTGGGGGCAGACATCGTGGTAGGCGAGGGCCAGGCGCTCGGGATCCCGTTAAGTTTCGGAGGACCCTACCTTGGCCTCTTCGGGGCATCCAGCCGGTATCTTCGTCATATCCCGGGCAGACTGGTTGGCGAGACCGTAGATGCCGATGGGCGGGTTGCCTTTGTGACCACGTTGCGCACCAGGGAGCAGGACATCCGGCGGGAGAAGGCGACATCCAACGTTTGCACGAACCAAACGCTGATGGCAATTCAAGCGGCAATCCATCTGTCGTGGCTGGGCAAGTCGGGCTTTCGCGAAGTCTCGCGGAAGTGCTACAATAGCGCACACTACCTGGCCAGCCTTCTTGAGTCGCTCGGGCTTACGGTCACCTCGGCTCCATTTTTTCGGGAGTTCGTCGTTGAGCTGCCGGTTCCCGCGCAAAAAGTTAGAGATCGACTCTTGGGGCAGGGATTTCTTGCCGGCTTGGGGCTCAAAGGCCGGCCGAACCATCTGTTGTTAACAGCGACGGAGGTGCACACCCGTGAGGAGATCGATAGCTTTTCGGATTTGATTGCGAAGGAGATTTGACGATGCCGGTTAAAGGAGTATTTGCCGGCGGGCGGGCTTCGTCAGCTCCGCTTGTGGGACAGGCTAGTGAACCAACGATCTTCGAACTCTCGGTACCGGGACGCAGTGCCTACTCCGGCCGGAACACGGAGGTGCCGGAGTGGCCGATTGACGCTATCGAAGCCCACCTTCGGCCAGAGGCGGTGGAGCTTCCTGAGGTGTCGGAGCGTGATTTGGTGGCGCACTTCACCCGGCTCGCCTCCCGAAACTATTCGGTAGACCTAGGGGCGTATCCGCTTGGTTCGTGCACCATGAAGTACAATCCAAGGTTTGCCGACCAGGTTGCGGCGATGGATGGGATCTCTGGAGTTCATCCGGGGACTCCCGAGAACGGCATCCAGGGTTGGCTTGAGATCTTTAGCGTCCTCGAGTCCTACATATGCGCTATTACTGGCATGGCGGCGGCAACGCTGCAACCGCCTGCTGGAGCCGCTGGTGAACTTACCGGGCTTCTCCTGATGAGGGCCTATCACCGTTCCAAAGGTCGGAATCCGCAGAAGGTGCTCATTCCTGACTCTGCGCACGGAACCAATCCGGCGTCGGTAACCCTCGCCGGGTACAATGCGGTGACGGTTCCCTCCGGGCCGGATGGCCTGGTGTCGGTTGATGGGTTGCGCCAACTGGTGGATGAGGATGTCGCTGGCATCATGCTCACCAATCCGAATACCCTTGGTCTCTTTGAAACGGAGATCGTCGAGATTCTCGAGTTGGTTCATTCGGTTGATGGACTTGCCTACTATGACGGTGCCAACCTAAACGCCATTGTCGGGATCGTCAGGCCCGGCGACATGGGCTTCGACATTGTTCACTCCAATCTTCACAAGACCTTTGCAACGCCTCACGGCGGTGGTGGGCCCGGTGCCGGGCCAGTTGCGGTAGCGGAGAAGCTTGCGCGATTTCTACCCGGTTCGCTGGCGCGGGTTGCCGCGGACGGCAGCTTAGGTTGGTTCGTCCCGGAGGAGTCGATCGGAAGAGTCCACGGCTTCTACGGCAATGCGGTCGTGCTAGCCCGGGCCCTCTCCTTCATGCAGTATCTTGGCGGGGATGGGCTCAAGCGGATGTCGGAGTTGGCGGTCCTCAATGCGAATTGGCTCAAGTCTCGGATCGAGGACAGCTACTTCATTCCTTATGGCCAGGTTTGCATGCACGAGTTTGTAGCGTCGGCCGCGAACATCAAGAAGCAATGGGGAGTTAGGGCGCTAGACATTGCGAAATCCCTAATGGAGGAGGGATTTCACGCTCCTACGGTTTACTTTCCCCTCGTTGTCGAAGAGGCGCTGATGATCGAGCCGACGGAGACGGAGTCGCCGCAGACATTGGCGGCTTTGGCCGAGTCGCTGATTCACCTTGCGGAGCTTGCCGAAGGCAATCCGGAAGTTCTTGCCGCGGCACCGGCGAGAACGCCCGTGCGGAGGCTTGATGAAGCGCGGGCGGCGCGCAAGCCGATCCTTACCGAGGATCAGCGGACTGGGTAGAACGCCGAGCGGTAAATTTCGGCCTCTTGGTCTTGCTGTAGATGTACAGAGCGAAGCTAAGCGTTAGGATCACCACCGCATCGACTGCGAGTTCGAGCAGTGCCCTCTCTACGGGCCCTGTGACGGCCAGTGATCGCGACGTGGAGAGCTGGGCGCCAAGAACGAGGATTCGCCTCACCGACGAGACAATTCCGATGATCAAAAATGGCCGGAGTTGAAAACCGCCTTCGCGCAGGTGATTGATGACAGTGCCGAGAAGCTCCAAAAGGATGATGACAAAGAGTACGCCATTGAGCGCGGAGACCAGGTGATCGGAGAGGCTTGTTCCGGAAGGAACGATCCAAAGCGATTTAACGGTCACGTACAGGGATTCCAGCGCCATGAACGCTAAAAGAAATGCGATCAGCAGGTAGATTGCACTCTCTAACCGGTAAACGGTTGTAATGGATTTAGAACGGATTTGGGTGAGTGGTCTCATGCGTTTGGCCAGCTTAATGGGAGCCAAGGCAGTAGCTGCATGAATAGCAAGGGCGCGCAAGACAAGATCCGGGCCAGGGTTGCCATAACCAGCGTTACCGCTCTTTGGGGCGCCACGTTCACCTTGAACAAACTGGCTCTAGTCTCGATGCCGGCCCCCACCTTGACTCTTTGGAGGTTCGTGCTCGCCGCGGCGGTGATCGGCTTGGGATGGGGTGCGAAACGGTCTTTCTGGAGGGGCATGTCGCGCCGCGAGGTTGCTCTCGGGCTGCTGACTGGCGCGCTTCTTTTTGGCGGGTATATTCTTCAGCTCGAGGGGCAATACTATGTATCTCCGTCGGTCTCCGGTTTTATCACCGGACTTTCCGTTGTCCTTGTTCCGATATTTCTTCTCGTTTACCGGGTAAGCCTTCGGCCGTCGCACGTGATTGGGGCTGTTGGAGCCGCGGTGGGTCTGTATCTGCTCGCCAATCCCAGCGGGAAGGTCTCGGTTACCGGGGCGGTGCTGACGGTAGTAGCGGCCGCTTTTTTCGGGCTCCAGATAGTGGTGGTTGAGCAGTGGTGGAACGGGGAGAGCCCTTTTCGCTTCGTGTTCATCCAGATGGCCTGGGTGGCGCTGTTCTCTGCCATTGCTTGCCCGCTGCTCGGGGCGCCATTTGTCACGGCCAAAGCTCAACCGATTGCGTGGATCTCTGTAGTAGTGGACGGAGTAGGTGCATCGGCATTGGCTTTTGTCACCCAGGCGTGGGCGCTTAGCAAACTGTCGTCGTTGGAGATTGCGGTCATCTACTCCCTCGAGCCAATCTTTGCGGTTTTGGTCGCCGGATTGGTGCTCGGGGTGGTTATGAGTATGCTGGGGTGGTTAGGGGGGATCATAATAATCGGAGCGATGAGCCTTGTTGCGCTTGCGCCGCCGGTGGCGGGCCGAAAGTCATCGCCTTCTTCGGATTAGGTCTACTAAACGTTTTAGACCTTGCCAAGCGGAAGGCGGCTGACTAGGGTATTAGTTGGTCGACAAGGAGTGGACCTTGGAGGAGTTTATCGGAGAAGAGGTTGTTCCCCCGGTCAGGTTCTTCCGTGACTTTGTCGAGATCGATCTCGATTGGGAAGTGGGCGCGCAGCTTCTGCTGGAGCAGCCCCACGCCTGGCTTGGTGATCTAGCTACCGGCGCAGCGTTAGCTCGCGAGCCGATGAGGGCGAAGATTGGTCTCAGGGCTGGTGGCATCTTCGGCGCCAAAGTAACGGTGACCATAGCGTCTCCATCTCGGGAGAGGGACGGCGTGACCATCCCTCTTACCTGGGTAGGAGCCTCCAGTTCTTGGCTTTTTCCCCGTCTCGATGGGCTTTTGGGACTGTCGAAAATTGGAGAGGGGCAGTCTCAGCTTTGGTTGGAGGGGAGTTACCGAGCTCCCTTCGGACGGCCGGGCCAGTTGATGGATCAGGCGGTTATGCATCGTGTTGCCGATTCGACTATCAGAGGCTTCTTGGACAGGGTGGCGAAGTCGTTGGTAGAGCTTGTCGAGCGGGGAGTTGGGGGAAGTTAAGGTCGATGAATCTGCCCGCTGGCTAGTGGGTGTAGCGTTGACGCAGGCTAGCGTAGGTGCGATGGATCTCAATCTGCCATCGGGGTACCGTGACGGCTTTTAGGAAGACCAAGATTGTCTGCAGCATCGGTCCGGCGTCATCGTCTCCAGCGATATTAGCGGAGATGGTCCAGGCGGGTATGGATGTTGCCCGGATCAACATGTCCCACGGTAGCTATGAGGAGCATTCGGCTTCGATCGCGAACGTGCGCGTCGCCTCCGAGCGTTTCGGTCGCATTGTCGCCATTCTGGGAGATCTATGCGGTCCCAAGCTTCGGATCGTCTCGCTCCCGGAGGAGTTCCGAATGGTGGCTACCGGCCAACGCATGCGGATCGTCGAGGGAGAGGGAGCAGCTGGGCCAGGAGTGGTGTCGATCACACCGCTTGGCGTAGTGCCCAGCGTGCAGCCGGGCGAAGTCATCGCCTTTGCCGATGGCGCGGTGAAGGTGCTTGTTCAAGAGAACGTAGACGGGGAGCTGTTGGCGATCGTCACTCAGGCGGGTTCTTTGGCGCCACGCAAGGGGGTGAACTTTCCCGACTCGACGTTTTCGATTCCGGCTATGACGGAGAAGGACTACGCGGATCTCGGCTTCTTGCTCGATGAAGGAGTGGACTTTGTTGCCCTCTCCTTCGTGGGTTCGGCGAGAGATATTACCGAAGCCAAAAATTACATCGCCAATCAGGTGCCGTTTCAGGAAGCTCCACGGGTCATTGCAAAGATTGAGCGCAAAGAGGCATTGCGCCGGATTACGGAGATCGTCAGAGCGTCAGACGGAGTAATGGTTGCCCGTGGCGACTTGGGGGTGGAGACCCCCGTGGAGCGGGTTCCGATTGAGCAAAAGCGGATCATCCATCTAGCAAACGAGTATGGAAAGCCGGTGATTACCGCGACCCAAATGTTGGAGTCGATGGTTTCGAGCGCCAGCCCGACCCGAGCCGAGGCGTCAGACGTAGCGAACGCGATTTTTGACGGCACCGATGCGATCATGTTGTCGGCGGAGACCGCCGTGGGCAGCTTTCCTGCTGAGGCGGTCGCGTATATGGACCGGATCGCCGTAGCCACCGAGGGAGAGGTTGGGGATCGCGAGCTTTCCCGGGTCGATGTGCCGATTCCATCGATAGTGTCGGTTGCCGACTCGATTGGAAGCGCTGCTCAGACCGTGGCGCGCAGCCTTCCCGTCACGGTAATTGTGGCGGTGACCGAGTCGGGTCATAGTGCTCGGGTGATCTCTCGGTTCAGGCCAAACGTAGCCATCGTTGGCGCCACTCCCAACCCGCGTGCCGCCCGGTCGCTTGCCTTGAGCTATGGGGTGGTCCCGGCGGTTATCGGGCGCTCGCCATCTACCGAGGTTGTGGTGCAAGATGCCATCGCAGCTGGTGTCGGCCTAGGACTTTGCGATCCGGGAGATCTGTGCGTCCTAGTTGCAGGCATCCCTTTTGGCGTAAGGGGAACTACCAATTTGGTGAAGGTTCAGGCGGTTGGCGAAGGTTTTCTTTCCAATGGTGACCTTCGGGAAATCGATTTCGAGTAGATGTCGGCGAAACTGGGAGTTGGTGGCGCCGACGGGGATCTCCGGTTTTCCGGCTGCTGGAGGAGCCAGTGGCCGGAGGCCGATTAAATAGTTGCTCAGTGCGGCAACCGCCCGGTCGTTTGCTGGAAAATCCGTCATCTGGGGGAGTTTATGAGAAAGCGATTATTGCGGTCCTCGAACTGGCTGAAGGGTGCGCGTGTCGCCGCGGCGGCCGGCGTGCTGTCGATGCTCCAACTGGGCGCTGATCCGGTGCATGAAACAACCGTCTCGGCCTCTACTTCTCAAGGTGTTCCGGTGGCGATTGGTGGAGTGCTGCTGGGTGGCCAGACGCGGACCCTTCCTACATCGGAGAGCGTGCAGTTCCAGGCTGGAATCCAGAATCTCTGGAACGCTATTGTCGAGGGACGTCCATCCCTTGCCGCTTCGCTATTTTTTCCGCTCCCCGCTTACGTAGCGGTAAAGGCGATCAATAACGGCGTGCAGGAGTGGACCACCAGGCTAATGGTGTTCTACAAAATGGATATCATGGCCGCGCACGCTTACTTGGGCGCCGGAGCAGCGTCGGACAAGCTTGTCGGAGTTTGGGTCCCGCGGAGCTCGGCAGTGTGGGTGAAGCCCGGGGTAGAGCTGAATAAGGGGTCGTACTGGAGGGTTTACGGTTCGAGACTCCTTTACCTCTCCGGTGGAGTGGTGAAGTCGCTGGGCATCCGATCGCTGATCTCTTGGAAGGGGGAGTGGTACGTAGTTCACCTGGGGCACATAGCGCGGGCAACCTTCAGCGGCAACCTCTACGAGCCATACGGTTAGTACGCGCGTTACTGCGTAGAGCCGGTGCGGTCGGGTGCCGTAGGTGCATTGAAAAGCCAGCGGTGCATAACTGCAAATTTTCCAAACCAGAGGATTACGAAGGAGCCAAGGTAAGAACCTTGAACCACAATGTCTTGGACCAATCTCGAAGTTCCAAAAACGGTCACGTTGCTATGGGCCCAGTCAACTGCCCAAGTGGAGAAGATCAGACCGGCAATCGCCATCGCAAAGTATGGAAGAACCTCTTTATGCAGGGATGACCTGCCACTACGGCCCCATGCCCAGTTCCGGTTGAGAAAGTATGATGGCACCGCCCCGGCGAGAGTGGCTGTAATCGCAGCGCCTCGGGGGCTTTCGAGCCTGAGGATCGAGTAGGTGAGAAGCAGCACTAGCTGGGAGAAGATGGCCGAGATCGCCGACCCGGTGGCGTACTTCCAAAATCTAGACCAGAGGTTGATGAGTTTTTCGGTGCGTTGCTCGCCGACGACGCGGGCCAGAGTCATCTGGAGACTTAGGCTCAGGCCATTAGGCCTCTCTACAGGTTCCATGCTGCGGCTCAGCCTAATGGGAGCTTGGTTCGATACCGTGAAGTAAGTCCGAATTTCGCAGCAGGTGACGTGTTACTGTTCGGTTAGGAAAAGTAGGGGTAAAGACCGGCTTGCGGATGGGGAGCAGATAGGTTGTATTTATCTGAAGCGACGGTAAGAGAGTGCAGTTACAACGGTGTTCTCGCTCTCAATGGCAAGGATGGTGCTAGTGGAACGTAGCGAGTCGGAGTCGATCAAGGGGGTTATTATTACCGGTGGATCCGGTTTCATCGGGTCCCATATGACGGTGGCGTTGAGAAGCCGGGGTGTTCCGGTAGCCATCGTCGATCGCAACTCGCCACCCTTGGTTGACGTGAACCTATTCGTCAAAGGGGCAATTGAGGACGAATCTACTTGGGTCCGGCTCGGCAATGAGCTTTCTTTCGAGGTGGACACGCTCTTTCACCTTGCGGCTCGGACCTCGGTTCTCGAGTCCATAAATGACCCTTCGGACGTTTTCGAGTCAAACCTTGTGGGATTTCACAAAGCACTTGAATTCTGTCGCCGTAGCGGCATTGGACGTGTTGGCTTTGCTTCAACCAACGCAGCAGTTGGGAACGGTACGACCGGCATCATTACCGAGGAGGCGCCGCTTTTGCCGCTCACTCCCTATGGAGCGACCAAGGCTGCTGGCGAGATGCTAGCTTCGGCCTATACGGCTTCCTACGGCATTGATGTGGCGTCGGTGCGCTTGACCAATGTTTACGGTCCAGGAATGTGGCGCAAAGACTCGATCGTCCCGCGGCTATTCCGCCACGCGGTTGGTTTGAGCGACTTTGCGATCTATGGAGATGGGCAGCAGTTCCGGGATTTTGTCTACGTCAAGGATGTCGTCGACGCCTTTCTTACGCTTGCGGAGTGCCGGTTCTCGGGTCCTGTCTCTTTTGGATCTGGCTCGAGTGTGACAGTTAACGAGCTGGTCAAGTTTGTTGGGGAAACCTCTGGCATTTCGATCAAGCCGCGGCGGATTCCGCCCAAGCCTGGAGAGATGGCGGGAGTCGAGATAAGCCTTGAGCTTGCGAGCAAGCTAGGGCTCCGCAGCGAGGTATCGCTGCGGGATGGTTTGAAGATGGCCTGGGAGAACTTCCAGGAGGAGCAGGGGCAGGCGGCGGGCTAATCGCGACCGCCGGGCCGTGACGATCCAAATAGCCGCGGCCAGCTAGACGTTTCTTTGGCCGGATAGCGGTGGGAGCGGTCAAGCCAGACTTCCCTCCAGCCGCGGCTACTGGGAGGAAAGTGGCGACCGCGAGGTTGCGACCGGGCTTTCCAAAAGTCAGTCGCCGCCTCTGCGCGAAGTACCTCCAGCTGTTGCCGGACGACCTCGATGAGCGCTTGAGGGCGCATTCCCGTTTGGGGGTGTATTGGCTTGCCGCAAATGACCTTGGTTTTTCCGGGCTGTAAGCGGCTGTTGTCTTTGCCCAGAAGCTCGTAGGTGCCGTCCAGGTAGATTGGCAGAATCGGTACCCCGACTTTCAGCGCGACCTGCGCCGCACCGGCCTTTAACTCTTGCGGGAGGCCATCGGGAGTTCTTCCGCCCTCCGGGAAGAGGATGAGATTCCAGCCCTTCTGGAGCAACTCGACCGATAGGTCTGATGATCGCCGCGATACTTTGGTCCGCTCAATCGGAATTGCCCCCAGAAGGAGCGCGGAGAGGAATCCTTTCGTTCTTCGGTCAAAGAAGTAATCCGCTCCGGCTCCGATGACGGCACGCTCGCGAATGCGGCGAGGAAGGACCGAAAGCAACAGAAGGGTGTCAAGATGGCTTTCGTGGTTGGAGACTATAACCGCTGGAGTCTCAAGGGTGTCGAGAACGTCCTGGTTGATTAGGGTTGGCGTGGCGATTTGACGTGTCACTGGCGCGATCAAGTACTCCAAGGCCAGGGATCTAAAGATGCGTGCAGGCGGGGTGCGGGAAAAAGCGGTATCGTAGTCGGCGCCGGTCGAGTGGGCGCGCGTTCGCAGGTATGAGCCGGGCAAACTGGGGCGGCGGAGGATATAGTGCAGCTTTGATTGGGTCATGGTGTCCTCTCTGTCGTCTTGGATCAGTAGACGTCCGCCATAACCAGCGGTGGGGAGTGCAAGTGGGTGACGGTCGGGTTAGCCCCAACGATACTTCCTGCCATTTCCAAGGCATCATTGAGGGTCGAGGCGGGCTTGAAGCCGAGGCGCCGGACGGTTTTCGGATCGCCGCCCATTACGATTACGCCCCCGAGATGGTCGAGGGCGTGGGCGCCCCAGTACCACATATAAAAAGGGTGGACACCATGGTACGCGTTTCCAGTACGGTAAAGATGGATGTACCACGGGTCGCGGGCGAAGGTCTCCTCGTACTTTTGCTCGATGATCAAAGGATCGGTGGTCTCGGTTAGGACTTGTTCGTAGAAGTCAATGTAGCTGGGGTGAAACGCGGGATCGAACTCGGGCCTGGTTGGGTGAGAGATGATCACTACGCCACCCTTTCGCACCAGCGGCTTGTGGCGGTACATATTGAAGAAATAACCGAGTGAAAGGCAGTAGACGAGGATTGGGTTCATAATCGAATTGACGTTGTACGGACCGACAAATGGGAGACCCATCGTGAGGATGTCGGTTTGGCCCTCAACTCGGACCAACTGTTGCTCGAACACCTTAGCCAAGGTTAAATCGTGCACCGCTTCGACCTCTCCCGCGTTGACCCCGGTGACTCCGTAAGGCGAGCGTATCGAGTGGAAGATCTGCCGGGCGAGCGCTGGCGGCGTCTTTGCAAGGGCTCCATTAGCCGCCACAAAGGAAGCGCGGTCCCGCAGGTCCCACTCCCACTCGCGACGCTGGAGGAAGCGGAAGCTGTCTGGAAAGGTGTTTGTGTTGAGCGTGGTCTCAATTTGGAAAATTTTGATTCCCGCATCCTTGATAAGGCGTCCCATGCGCCAGTTGGACGAGTGAAGCTCGCTACTATGCCGGTCCATGAACGATCGGGACTGGACCATGGTCTTTACGTTGTGGTGGTGTCGAATTGAGGCGTAGCTTGCAAGTCCGGTGGCGACGCTCTTGTGGCCGCCGTCCATCGAGACCAGGTTGATATTCACGTACACCAAAAGGTCGCTTTCGGCTGCCCGCCGGTTGATCTCCACCAGCTCGCCTTGGTCGGTGTGGCCGATCTCAAGCATGTTGGCTTGATCCTCGGCATCGTGCTGGGTTAAAAGTCCGCGAGGTTTTAAGGCGTTGTATGCGCGCTTCCCGACTGCGTGCTTCAGCTCCCCCTCGGTCATTCGTCGATGAAGGGCAAGCGCTGCCACGAGTTGAACGTCTTCAACGCCGGCTTGCGCGGCGCGCTCGAGCACGGCTTCGATCACCAGCGAGCGAATATCTGGTGCGGTCATCTGCGGAAGCGGCAACGATACATCGTCAAAGGCGATGGTCAGCTGCATGCCCGGAAAGAGCAGCGCATCTAGCGGCTTTTGATCTCCGGCTGGATTGTCGAGGGCGTTCTCGATTGCTGTCCGCACATCTCTAATTGCTGGAAGCGGTTCGGGGGGGTAAAGGATTCGCGAACTGCGTGGCAAACGCTCAAGCCGGAAGTTTTCCCCATACCAGAAAAGTGTGGGTGGGGTGGAGCGGTCTACCTCCAGGACAAATCCAGGCCTAGCCGTCATGCTTTACCTTCCTCATGTCGAACACCACCTTGACGGCGTCCTCTTTTCCTCCAGCGCGAGCCTTCGAGATTGCCTCGACGTACTCGGACAGGCGGAACTTGTGGGTGACCAGGGCGCCAATGTTTGCGGACTTCGCCAGCGCGATTGCAAGGCTAAAAGTTCTGATCGATTGCGGCTGATTTAGCCGCGTTGCGATCTCTGGGCCCAGCACCTCGGTTCCGTAAGCGTAGCTTCCCTTGAGATTTATCTCCCGATGCCAAAGCGGAGCAAGATCCAAATGGGTGGTTGCCGGCATGCCTGCCGCAACGACCTCGCCTCCCGGAGCGGTTGAGAGGATGGCCGATTCGAGAGAGCCCGCCGACCCCACAGCGTCGATGGTGGAGTCGAAGCCTCCCCCCAAGTAGCTCCCCGCCCGGTTGGCCTTGGCAGCGCTTCGCGCCCTTCGGGCCAGCTCAGAAGGGTCGATCACGGCATCGGCGCCGAGCTGCCGGGCGAGTTCGCGCTGGATCGGATGTTTGGCGGCGACGGTAATCGAAGAGTAGCACCCAAGGGCTTTTGCGGCCGCCAGAATGCTCAGCCCTACGGTGCCAGCGCCCACAATTGCCAGTGATCCGCTGCGGCGTGCCGGCCTGAGCGCCGCGTGAATGGCACAGGCGAAGGGCTCGATCATTACCGACTCTTCCAGCGTGTACTCGGCTGGGAGGCGGTGGAGCGTGTCTTTGTGGGCCAGGAACTCGGTAGACCAGCCGCCGCCGGTTGAGCTGCAGAACCCGGTTTGAATCCCTTCGGCAAGGTCGCCGAAGGTGGTGTTGGAACAGAGTTGGGTGTTGCCGCTTGCGCACGCGTTGCAGGGCGGGGTCCCCCTCACTGAGCAGGTGAGGGCGGGCTCCAAGACAAAGCGGACTCCTGGATCTTCGGGTAGTTCGACTACCACCTCGTGGCCGGGAGTGAAGGGGAAGGATGTCATCGGGTCGAAGTACCGTGAAGCCTCGAAGAATATGGTGGCGAGATCCGAGCCGCAGATGCCGGAGAGGATCGGGACCGCACGCCTCCAATCGGAGTTCGGCGGCTGCTTCGGGGGACCGTCCCGCAGCGTTAACGGACCAGACTCCACGGCACGTTCAACCGCGAAGCGGGATAGCAGCCTGGCGGTTGCAAAACGGGCCGGGGTACGGGAAACGACAAGTGATCTCATAGTTGGCTCCCGAGGGGGAGGAAAAGCGAGGGGTATCCCGGGGAGCGCGACCACTCTTCGATAAGCCACCCGCGCCTCCGTGCGAGCTGGCGCAGTCGGGGGTCGGGGTTGACGGCAACGGCCACCCCGGCCGCCTCGAGCAGTGGGAGATCGCTGGTGGAGTCGGCGTATGCGATACTGTCCTCCTCACCGTAGCCATGACTCCGCGCGAGCTGGCGGAGCAGATCGGCCCGCGCCTCGCCGATCGGAAGGGCACCCCGGATCTCTCCGGTCAGTCGCCCTTCGTCTTGGGGCATCTCTAGCGCAACGATCTCGTCGAAGAGTGGAGCTATGGGTTCAACGATGAACGACAGGGCTCCAGTGACGAGGACGGTATAGTGGCCGGCTGCCCGGTGGGCCCGAACCCTTGCAAGTCCTTTGGGGAAGGATTTTCGAAGGAGGAAGGCGGTCATGAACCGTGTTGATTGATCCTCGAGTTCGGCGATGTCGGCCCCACGGTATCTGCGGTAAAAGTATCGTAGGAAGTCGGAACGATCCCGGGCATCGAGCGAGAGGAGCTTAGGGGCTTCGGCGAGAAGGGTTGTTGCAATAATGCCCTTCCTGCCAGGGCTGGAGCGTTCGGTGGCCAGCCAGGCGAAGGAGTCCACCACGTTGGCGGCGATCAGCGTGTTCTCCAGGTCGAATACGACTATCCGTCTCCCGGTGAGGAGCGATCGGCGGAGACGATCTTCTCGGCTCTCGCCGCGCTGCCTGGTCGGCGAGGTTTTCGCACGGGCGTGTTCCACGACCGACGGCAGATGGGTTTCAAGAATGAACCGTTCCCAATCGATCTCCCTGGGATCGACGCTGAGGAGCTGGCGGTCTGCCGGGTCGAGGTTGGCAGTAATCCGCAGCAGGTTGGAGAAAAGATAGTTGGCCTCGCACTCTGCGTAGGCTCCGTAGAGCTCGACGTAGGACTGCGCTCTTTCGAGGGTTACCCGGGTCTCTGCTAACCGATCTTGGTAATCGAGCAGGGTTCCACGGAGGGGTAGCCGGGTCATCAAGCGGTTTAACGCTCGGAGAAGTTCCTTGCTGCGGTTTAGCTTGGACTCCACCTCGCCGCGTCCGGGATAGGTCCACTCGGGGATTTTGATGGCCGATCCGCGGTCGTCGTAGAGGGGGTGGTCGCTGAAGTACTTGCGTACTAGGGTTACCAGTTTGGAGTACCGGAGCGGGTTGAGGGAGCCGGAGGCGGAGTGGTAGAAGGTGATCTCTGGCGGAGGTGGGGACGCCGCAACCGCGAGCAGGGCGCCGACCACGTAGTCGACCGGAATTACGTCGATCACAGCTTCGGCGGCACCGGGAAAGTCCTTTAACAGTCCACGGGCGAATGAGATGATGATCGGTTCTGCCATCCGAAAGCCACGAATCCACCCCGGATACGGCTCCGAGACCGCGGACTCAATGATCGATGGCCGAATGACCGATACCGGGATCGTGGCGGCGAGTTCTTCGAGGGCTTGCTCTCCGAGCGCCTTGGTCATTGCGTAGGCGTCGGGCCAACCCAAGCTCTGAGCACGCGCTCTTCCCAGCGAGACCATCTCGCTCTTCACCCAATCAAGCCGCAGCCGTTCGGTTCGTTCTGCAAGAAGGGCAACGCCGGCCGGCCCAAGCTCCTCTTCGGCAGCGCTGCGGAAGTGGAGGAGGCGTTTTGCTTCCCGGCTCCGTTGTTCGACGAGGCGCCGCAACTCCCTCGCGCTGGTTACTTCGTCTTTCCATGACACCCGGGGGTAGTGGGGCTGTCTCGACAACGAGGTTTCGGCAGCATCGCCCTTTCTGGAACCCGCAACGTACGCGGTAGAGACAGAGACGAAATGTGCGCTCAAAGTCGCCGAACGCAGTTCCCGGTAGGTGCTCAGCACTCGTCCCGGACCGAGAAGGTTTATCTCCACAGCCTGGTCCAAGGTGGCGTCAAAGCTCACTGTGGCTGCGGAGTGGATCACCACGTCGGCTTCGGCCAGAAGCTCGCGGCCGGCTTCGTCTAGACCAAGACCATCGATGGAGACGTCGCCGGCAACAGGCAGGAGCCGGTTGCGCACGGTGTCGCGGAAGCCGTCGGCTCCGAGCTCCGAGCGAAGACGGTCGAAGCAGCTGTTGCGGAGGATATCACGCTCCAAGCGCTTGGCTGCACTTGCGTTTCGTCCGGGGCGAATTAGAACTGCAAGACGAGTGTCGGGGAGCTTTCTGAGCGCGCTCTCAATAAAAGCCGTACCAAGAAAGCCGGTTCCGCCGGTAACAAAAACAGTCTTGCCCTTTAAGACGTCGAACACTTTATCCTTTTGCCAAACCGGGCCTAAGTGTGGCCGAAACCCCAGCCGAAGTCCAAGACTACCCGCTCTTTCGTCGGCCGGGCCGCCGCTTCGGAGGCGTGTAGCGCTTAGAGGCTTCCGGCGAGTGTCGCTCTAGCGGCAAGGGAGCGCCGGCCTTAGCAGCGCGCCTCGCCATTCTTGCCTGCCTTCGAGCCTCCACCTCCGCCTTGTCGACCTTGAATCCGACAAATACCCCCCAGGCCAGCAATGGGAAGGCAAGCAGAACGAGGTTGCCCCAGCCTGCGCCTAGCGCCTCCAACATGGCAAAGGCTCCGGCGATACGACGCTTGTCGCGGTAGATCATGAAAGCGGCAATTGCGAGCAAGGCCAGACCCTCGGGAATTGCGAATACCGGTGTGTCCAGGAACGGCAACTTTGGGGATACCTTGACCCTGCCGAGCAGGACTGGAGACCATATCGCCAGATAGGCGGCGCCGGTCAATCCGATAATGGCGTAACCGATCTGTCGTTCGCGCCGTGTTATAGATGCAGCCATACGCGAGTTAGCATAGCCACTTCGCAGGGGGGCCGTTGTTGGAGTTGGCGAGTGTAACCCGGATATGGGGTCCTAAACTCGAAGCTTGTGGAATTTACCGGTGATACCGATGGCGGCTGCGTCGATCGAGTCCGAGCGCGAAGGCGAGGATCGGTCAAGTGGACCGAGTACGAAGATGATGTAATCCCTGTGTGGGTAGCGGATATGGACTTTCCTCCGCCGGATTGTGCAATGGACGCGATTTCGGAGGTTGTCGCGCGTGGCGACGTTGGCTATCCGGCGATGGCGTACCGCGAAGCCTACGAGGCTGCGTACACCGACTGGGCGAAAGAGCGGTTCGGGGCGGCGCCAATGGCGTTGAAATTTCTTCCCGACGTTGTCACCGGGCTGTTCTGGACGATGCGCACACTAGCCCCGGCGGGGAGCGGCGTGGCCATTCTGGTGCCGAGCTACCCGCCTTTTTACGAGGCGATCGAGGCTACGGGCCACCGGGTTGCTCCGGTACCTATTGTAGAAGTCGGCGGGCGCTTTGAGATCGATTTTGAAAGCATGTCGTGCGTGCTTGCCGATCCTGGAGTGGCATCGATGATACTGTGCAACCCGCACAATCCTACTGGCCGCGTCTTCTCCAGGGAGGAGTTGATTGCGCTGGCTGACCTGGCTCTAGCCAACCGGGTGACGGTTATTTCGGACGAGATCCACCATGACATCATCGGTAGCGGATACGCGCACATTCCTTTCAACTCGCTCGATCACGAGGCAGCGGCGCGTTCGGTGGTGATTTCCGCACCGTCAAAAACTTTCAATTTGGCTGGCCTAAAGGCTGCGCACCTGGAGGTTGGCGATCCGGGGATATCTCGGCAGCTTTCCGAAATCCCTGATCACGAGCGTGGAGAGTCGTCTCTCCTTGGGCTGGTTGCCGCTACCGCGGCCTACCGGTATGGGTCTCAGTGGCTAGACGAGACGCTAGATGCCATTAGAAGTAATACTGAGTTGGCGCTTTCGGTTCTTCGAGGTACCGGCAGGATTGGGGCCCACGAGCCCGAAGGCACCTACCTATTGTGGGGCAATGTCGAAAATCTTGGTTCTGGGAGCGCCTTCGACTTTTTCCTGGAAAAGGCTCGGGTTGCGGTCTCTCCGGGAGAGAGCTTTGACGCCAAGTCGTCTAGCTGGTTTCGGCTCAACTTGGCTACCTACCCCGAAGTAATGTCGGAGATCCTCAACCGGATGGCCGCGGCGTTTTAGTAGTGGGAAATCGGCAAGCTAGAACCCATGATCTCGGAGGGCGCGAATGGCTAGTTTGTTCGAGGCGGCGGTCTCGATAAGCGCAGGAAGCGCGTCCAGTGTTGCTCGAAACGCACCTGGATACGAGGTGCAGTCGGAGTCGTGAAGCAAGACGGTCGAGCCCGGCTTTAGCCGGTGCCTAAGGTCTGCCATAACCGAGACGGGCGTGGCAGTTTTGCGCCAGTCTCGCCCCCAGGTGCCCCACAGCACTGTTCGAAGTCCAAGCCGGTGGGCTGCGTCAAGAGTGGCTTTGGTAAGACACCCGTAGGGGGGGCGAAAAAATGTTGGCGATTGCCCGGTGGTCTCTGCGATGGCGGAGGCACCGCGAGCGAGGTCGTAATTGATGCTGGCTTGCGATCGAAGAAGGTGCACTTTATGCCAATGTCCGTGGAGCCCAATCTCGAAATTTCGGGCTGCGACCTCTTGCGCAACCCACGGATAGAGCTCGACTTGGGAGCCAAGCATGAAAAAGGTCGCTTTCGCGCCAGCCGCATCGAGAAGGTCCAAGATTTGCGGGGTCGACTTGGGGTCGGGACCGTCGTCGAAAGTAAGGGCGATCCCGGAGGCGTCGCCCTCACCGGTCAGCCAGCGCGCAGTTTTTTGGGCCAATAGCCAGTGATACCAAAGCGATGGGAAGGCATTGGCTGCGTAGGCACCCACAGCGGCCGTGCCCGCGATTTGCCATGCTCTCAAGCCGGTACACCGCCATTGGAGAGCGTGGAGAGTGGCGCCACGGTAAAGCCGCGAACAGCGAGTCGGTTGAGTTCGGCCTCGATTGCGGTCACATCGGCGGCCGCCGGCAGGGATGACCGGATCTCGATGATTGCGCCAGGGTGAACGGAGAGGCTGGGCAGGTGGGCTATCGATACGATTCGGGCAGGGACTACGGTCTGGTGGTGAATTCCAGCCCAGGCCAGATCGACTGCATTGATGGTGTTCTGCGGAAGGTAAATATTGACCTTTGTTCCCAACACGGAGTCGATGGTGGACCGGCCACCGGAAAGGTCGTTATTGGGGAGAATAAAGTTGAAGTCGGAGGAGTGCCCGGTGCCGCCATTGATGATCTCAACGCCATTTCGATAGGCGTGTAAAAGCCCTTGAGGGTCAGATCTTGCGATGCTGCCGGTCGTTACTAGAGCGACGTTGTTCTGGAGGAGAAGGCGATCAAGACGGTTCGATGAGCCTGCCGCGCCGGGCGCAAGCAGGGTTAAATAGATGTAGTGACTGTCAGAGGCGGCTCTCGCCAGGTTGAGACCGCGGTAGCCGATGATCCCCGATACCAAGTTGGCGGCGATGAAAGCGGATCCCAAGCGCAGCAGTACTTTGGTTCCGCGTGCGGCGGGGCTGTCGCTCACAAATCGTCGCTTCGGGCGTGCGCGGTGCAGAAGTTCGAGGATCGCCTGTTCTGGATGGGGCTGAAACTGTTGAGCTGCTGCCGCCATTAAGGATTCCGGGTCTGCAAGCGCGGTGCGTACCGCCGTCGCAAGCTCCGATTCCTCCTCAACGAGGCGAGTAACGCCGGCAGCGACCATCGCGCGGCTGTTCTCCACACCGTGGCCGGCGATCGGCTTATAGGTGAGAACGGGGCGTCCCGATGCCATCGCTTCGAGGGCGGAAAGCCCCCCGGCGTTTTGAACAACGATATCGGAGGCCGCCATGTACAGATCGACATCGGTGGTCCAACCCACGGCGACGCCGCCTTTGACCGAAGCCAAGCGCTGCTTTAGCTGCCGATTCTGGCCACACAGCAGGACTGGGAAGAGGTCCTGCTCTTTGGCTAGCGCCCGAAACGTGGAGTCGACGTCGCCAACACCCCACGAGCCCGAAACGATGAGGACGATGGTCCTGTCGATCGGTAGCGAGAGCTGTTCCCTGGCTATAACCTGGTTGACCGGACGGAAAAACTTTTCGTCGACAAAAGGGCCGACTGTTCTGATCGATGCCTTCGGGCTGCACTGGCTCCTAGCGTGCTCCTCCGCGGTCTTGGAGACGCAGAGGTGCAGATCGATGGAGGGATGGACCCAGAGTGGGTGCACAGAGAAGTCGGTGAGGAACGTAGCGAGCGGGGTTAAACCGAGAGTACGGTTGCCGCGCTTGCGCATCTGGCCAAGGAGTTGGGCTGGGAACGGGTGAACGGAGATGATCATGTCCGGCTTGAACTCAGCGATCCAGCCGGCGACACCGCGCTGGAAAAGCAACCTGAACAGGCGACGGACGATGTGGGTCATCAGTGGAAAACGATGCCACAACCAGTACTCGGTCTTGTAGGCCCACGGCGCCCGCTCGACCTCCAGTTTGAAGGCGCGCTCAAGGAATTTTCCCATGCGTGGAGCGGCGTCGAGAAAATCCTTCATCTCGCACTCGACACCCAGGTCAAGGAGGTGATTTCGCATCACCTTTCCTACGCCGTCGTGACCGCCACCCATCCGGGCAGAGATCAACAGCACTCGGGGTTGCGACATTGAGGTTATCTTAGCGGGAGATGAAACCTTGGAACCTGCGTTTTGGGTTCGCATCATGGCGTTTCTGGCGTAAACGCCATGAGGAGCTCCGCCGAAACCGGTCTAGCCTGAATGTGAGTCCGGGCCTCCAGAATGGAAATGGAGGACCACGACAACATGAAGTCCAAGCGCCATGCACCCGAACAGGTGATCAGAAAGGTCGCTGAAGGCGACCAGATGCTCAACAAGGGCGCCACCGTCGCTGAGGTGGCCCGCTCCTTCGGAATCACCGCGACCACCTGGTACCGCTGGAAAAACACCTACGGCGGCGTGAAGGCAACCGAGAACAAGCGCCTGAAAAAGATCGTCGCCGACCAGGCACTCGACATCGACATGCTGAAAGAGATCGCCTCGGACGCTCCTATAGATCAAGTCCCGCGGAGTTCTCGGTAATCCTGTCTCAGGGCGCGCAGGACTTCCCTGACCAGATAAGGCTTCAGGCAGCGGATCACCTCCAACTTGGAGAGCCCCTCCGAGACCCTGCGTTCCATGTAGGCCCGCGTGCGCGGGTCGTACCTGAGTCTTGCGATCACGGCAACGTGCAGAGGTCGGTTGGCTGGGCGGACTCCGCCACGGTGGAGGCGATAGCGACGGACCTTTCCCGATGAGGCCGGGATAGGTGCCACGCCACAAAGCCGGGCCAACGCCGCCTCGGAACGGAGCCGGTCGGGGTTGTCCCCGATGGTCACCAAGAGTGCCGAGGTGGTGTCCACCCCCATCCCGAAGGTGGCCAACTGACCATCGGTCTCGGCGATCTCGGCATCCAGGGGGCGGATCCGTTTGGCGAGCGTCCTAAGCGCCAGCGTGGTGGCGATGGTGGTATCCGCCGCATCGGATGCGCCGATGCGAAAAGCCGCGCAGGTGTCGATGAGCGCCTGGCGACTGTGTAGGGCCTGCAGCGACGAGCGCAGCTCGGTCGGGGCGGTGACGATCATCGCCTTGAGGGTGTTGATAGCCGCAACCCGCGCCTTCATCGCTCCGGTACGGCTGACCGTAAGCACCCGCCCGGACTCGATTGCCCCGGAGCCGAGCTTGGGGGATACCCCGGCCACTCCCTCCGGCACCGCGCGAGCCGCGGCTTGGGAGTCCAGGGAGTCGGACCTCCCTTTGGCCCTTCGCATCCGGCGGTTGGGACGGGAGACCTCGAGCACCTTGATCCCGTGATCATGGAGGTGCCTGGTGAGGCCGGCGCCATAGGCTCCGGTTCCCTCTATCTTCACGACTTCCAGGACACCGAAGCCCTCCATC
Organism: Actinomycetes bacterium; assembly: GCA_021819205.1. GTDB lineage: Bacteria > Actinomycetota > Acidimicrobiia > Acidimicrobiales > Acidimicrobiaceae > JAKARV01. The sequence continues at coordinate 67,569 of JAKARV010000008.1, forward strand.
CAGGCCCGAAGTTGCCCAAGTGAAAGGCGGTCGGTCCCGAACCCTCGGACTCCCAACAGTCTGCCCACCTGATCAATCACTGCTGCGCAGTGGACGTCGGCGTGGGTGTCGACGCCGCCGATGACCTGATTCATTCGCACCTCCTGCAACATGGCCGGTGCCTGCCTCCATGTGGACAGTCCAATGAAAGGACGGACGTGCCGTTCGGGCTCCTATCAAGTCACACGAGAGGAGGGCTACACCGGGGCACAGTGGTCAAGCGTGTTCACCAATCCGACAGGTCCGAAGAAAGGCACCCAAAGGGGCCAGGGAAATTCGGAGTCAGCACCGGAGCTCCAGCCACCCGATCCTATCTAATCATTGGAAACTTCTAACCCCGGACCGGCG